>CAJXRF010000036.1 GCA_913058575.1 uncultured Bermanella sp. | reverse complement strand
GGGGCAATATTGGGGTTTATCTTTTGGGGAGAACACTTGCTGGTCAGTACTATTATTGGCAGTTCGCTCATTATTATTGCGGGCATTTGGAACCTAAAACCGAGCCGCAAAGGAACCATTTAATTTAGACGCTCACTCAACTAGCGCTTCGCTGAGTACAAGACTAGATTTAATAGATGAAGCTGCATTTACTGTTAATATTAGCCTTATTTTCGTGGCCCCTACAGGGGGCTTATGGTGCTCCCCCGATAGAAATTAAGGTGGGAGCCTATCTCTTTGCACCTTTTATTAAAACCAAACAAAATAAGCCCCTAGGATTAACCCCAGACTTAATCCACTTACTTAATCAACAACAATCTGATTTTCATTTCACCTTGGTTCACACTAGCCCTAAGCGGCGCTACATGGATTTTGACCGCCATTTATTTGATGCGTTATTTTTTGAAAGCAAAAAATGGGGTTGGCAAGAAAAAGCAGTGGTCGCCAGTGATGTTTTTTTACATGGGGGCGAAGTGTACATTACCGCTAAGAGTTTATTAAAAGATCAAAGCTTTTTTCAAGCCCTAGAGAAAAAAACCTTATTGGGCATATTAGGCTATCACTACGGGTTTGCTGATTTCAATGCGGATGAATCTTGGCTAAAAGCCCATTACAATATTGACCTTGTGAACCACCCCAGTACCCTCATTAATCAGATCCTTGCCAAGAAATCTCAGATTGGCATCGTCACCGAATCCTATTTGTATAGCCGTTTTAAACAAGATCCTACTTTAAAGTCAAAAATACTCACTTCCACCATTCGAGATCAAACCTATCATCACACCATATTAATAAGGAAAACGAGCCCTCTTTCGATTAATCAGGTCAATAAAATGCTCCAAAAAATTAAAGGCAATGGCCAACTCACACAACTTCTACAAACTTACGGCCTTTCTGACAAGGTGCCATAAAAGGCATGCTCATAAATCGTCACCAACTATACCGTCATCCCTAGCCAGCCATGCATAAGCCCCTTACAATACCGCCCCCTTGAATCCTCTATTCTCACTAGACTCTCTGCAATTCCGAGGTAATGGAACCATCATGACCGAAAACAAAGCGGCTTTTTTAAAAGACTTCCCATTATCCATTCAGCAAGATGTGATCTGGGGTGACATGGATGCTTTTGGTCATATCAATAACACTGTGTATTTTCGTTATTTTGAAAATATACGCATGGCATTTTTTGAGAGAAGTGGCGTAAACACTCACAAAGTGGCTACTCAAGTGGGCCCTATTTTGGCCAGCACACAATGTCAATTTAGAGCGCCGCTTACCTTTCCAGATAACATCAGCATCGCCACTCGCATTGCCGATTTAGACAAATTAGTCACAGGTGAAAAACGCTTTACTATGCAATACGCAGTCTTCAGTGAATCTCAAGACTGCATTGCCGCAAAGGGAGAAGGCCTTATTGTTTACTACGACTATCAACAATCTAAAAGTTGCCCCGTTCCCGCTAACATAATCGAATCTTTTAAAGCACTTAAGTAACCCCATTAAGGCCAGTTAAAACTGGCATTAATGCACTTTTTAAACCCCTATAAGACAAAAAAATTCAATGGAAATAAGTTTAGAAATTCTTTCGATACTGGCTGTTGTGGCCCTAATTGCAGGCTTCATCGACACCATAGCTGGGGGCGGTGGGCTGCTCACGATTCCAGCCTTGCTATTTGCTGGCGTACCGCCTGTGCAAGCCATTGCCACCAATAAATTACAGGCCTGCTTTGGCAGCTTTACCGCCACACGCTTTTTTATTAAAGCAGATTTGGTATCACCCAAACAACAGAAATGGGCAATATTAGCCACTTCCATTGGGGCTATTCTAGGAGCCATAGCCATTCAAATGTTCGACAGTAAAATTCTCATATTGATCATGCCCTACGGACTTATCGCCATAGCCATCTACATGGTATTTTCTAAAAATTTTGGCCAACCCCAAGAAAAAGCTAAGATGAATGAAAAACAATTTAACGCAAGTGTCGCTACGGGCGTGGGCTTTTATGATGGTTTTTTTGGTCCCGGTACGGGCACTTTTTTTACGCTGGGTTATTCAAAAATGCGTGGTATGGGCATGGTTCAAGCCACCGCTCACGCGAAGCTGTTAAATTTCACCACCAATATATTTTCACTAGTGGTGTTTATTGTGTCAGGTCAAATTTTATGGGCAGTGGGTTTAGCCATGGCGTTTGGGCAAATTATTGGATCACGCTTAGGCGCTGCCATGGTGGTTAAAAAAGGGAATGAATTTGTACGTTATATGACCGTCGCCGTTTGTATCGCCATGAGCATCAGCCTATTAGTAAAACAATCCTAACCCTTTATTAGGTCTTTTATAAAATTTGGGATCATCTATTAAAAAACCAGCGATTAGCTGGCTTTTTAATAGATGAATTTTTAAAGCGTAACGACCATTTAACCGCCACACCATTTCAACTAAACGCTATTACGCGGCTTTAATTTTAGAGTCGCTCTGGGCACTGTCTTCTTCTAAGTCCAGTTCAGCCGCGGCCAACAAATCAAATTCCTCTGCCGCCGTTTTAGCCACCAACTGATTTTTACTATAAAAGAAATAATACAAGGCACCCAATACATATAAAATCATGGTGTAATTAAATGCGCGCGGGTCAAAAGCATACACACCTGTCAGGGCCACTAAAGACAAGACCAATGCTAATCCAGAAGTGAATACACCTCCTGGGGTTTTATAAGGACGAGGCAAGTCAGGTTGCTTGACTCGTAATAAAATATGGCTCGCTGACATAAGCGCATAAGAGATCGTGGCACCCACTACCGCCATGGCCAGCATTAAGTCTCCTTCGCCACTTAAAGATGCCATAAAACCCAACACCCCAGGAATAATCAATGCCCACGTGGGTGCTTTACGTTTACTGGTCAAGGATAAAAATTTAGGCAAGTACCCTGCACGAGACAAAGCAAACACCAAACGGCTGTAACCAAATATAATAGAGAAAAATGAGGCCACTAAACCTGCTAAGCCTAATACATTCACCACCACCGCTAGGTTATTGCTACCGGTGGCTTTTAACGCGTCTACAAGTGGTACAGCACTTTGTCCCATGGCAGCTGCTCCGGCGGTTCCCGCGACTAACACCACCACTAACACAGCACTGATTAACAAAAACAACATGGCTGCAATGATGCCTTTGGGCACATCTTTTTCTGGATTTTCAGCTTCTTCAGCCGCCAGAGGAACACCTTCCACTGCTAAGAATAACCACATGGCAAAAGGCAAAGCGGCCCATACACCATACCAACCCATGGGCAAGAAAGTAGACGCCCCTGCGGCATCGGTGGCGGCAATATCAAATAACAACGCTGAATCAAAATCACCAATCAAAGCCACGGCGGTGGCCAGAATGGCAAAAATCGCCAATGCCGTAATCACCATCATGACTTTTAAAGCCTCCCCTGCGCCCACTAAATGCATGCCAATAAAAACGCTATAGAATCCAGCATATACCCAAGGGCCATTAAAACCCGTGAGTTCTTCAAATGCTGAGCCAATAAAAATGACAATGGCGGCTGGCGCTAACGCATATTCAATTAAAATGGCTAAGCCAGTTAAATACCCTCCGGCTGGCCCCATAACCTGTCGGGCAAAACTGTAACCACCACCTGCAGCGGGGATAGCCGCTGACATTTCAGCCAGTGACAACACAAGAGCAAAATACATTACCGCCATTAAACACGACGCGACGGCAAAGCCCCCCCAACCGGCTTCTGCTATGCCGAAGTTCCAACCGGCAAAATCTCCTGAAATCACATAAGATATTCCCAAGCCAGCTAACAGCAGCCAACCGGCGCTGCCTTTTTTTAATTGCCTTTTGGCCAAATATTCCTGATTGTGCGTTTGTTCTGACATAAAACCACCTTGCTCTTCATTGTTGAAATTTCAAATTATTAAGATGTGCCATTTGTGGGCAGTGATAAATCAACCACTGCCCTTAATGAGTTAACTGATTAAAAAGTTTCTTATGGTTTTACTAGACTTAAGTAAATCCATACCTGTCTGCTCTTTCGCGCTTTCTTTTAAATTCACACCGCTTAATTTTCGCTGATGGCTTTCACTCAACAAATACCAAAGTTTATTGAGCGCCTGTGTATATTCCAAACCAGCGGGCCTGATATTAGAAATACAATTACGAGATTCATCGGTTAAGCCCACTTTAGGGGCCCAGGTTAAATACATCCCTAAACTATCAGGTGAACTTAACCCGGGGCGCTCACCAACCATAACCAACACTGACTTTGCATTAAGGCACTGCGCCACTTCATCACCAACGGCCACTCGGCCCTGTTGCACCACCACTAAAGGCGCTAAATGGCAGATGGCATTTCCCGGCGTTATTAAAGGCTGTTGCGCTAATCGCTGAAGCAAGAGTTTTATTAATGGGGGGGCATTTTTTTGGATGGCCAAAGATGACAAACCATCGACTAAGACAATGGCCAGATCATAAGGATTATCTTTCGGTGCTTGATGTTTTTTTAATTCATCAACAGATTGATCATCTAACCGTCGCCCCAAATCAGGACGCTGCAAGTAATGCATTCTATCGGTAACCTGTGAACGAATGACCAAGCTTGCTTTAGGCAGTCCTATGGCATTTAATTTCGTTTCAATATCGTTTAGCAATACCGATACATTTAGCGGCTCATGCACCGCATCCTGCGCTTGTGCATGATTTAACTGAAAGGCCAATAAGTGTTCAGTCGGCACACTGATACCCGCCCGACCTAAACCTATACGTGCTGCAGTAAATTGCTTCAACGCTTGCCAAGGCTGCTTAGTTACTGGTGAATTATCATTGACTTCTAGGCTATCTTTTTTAATTTTTTCACCAACATTCACTTCACTAATATTAGTGCCTTTCTTGCGCTTATCTCGTTCAAGTAATTCATTCATGATGAGAGCCTTGTAAAATATTCTCAAGAGAATTAGAAAAGGCGTTGGGAACACCGTCATGCAATACAAAGCCGTTTATATCCTTGAAAATTTTCATGGCTTTTAACCACTGATCAAATTCAGGAGCGGCTTGTAAATTTAAAACTCGCCTTGCGTACAATGCATCATGAAAAGACGTGGTTTGATAATTCAGCATAATGTCATCAGAGCCTGGAATACCCATAATAAATGTACAACCTGCTACCCCTAACAAGGTAAGTAAATTATCCATGTCGTTTTGATCGGCATCCGCATGATTGGTGTAACAAACATCACACCCCATGGGCAAGCCCAGTAACTTCCCACAAAAATGATCTTCTAAACCGGCACGAATAATTTCTTTACCATCAAATAAATATTCAGGGCCAATGAATCCCACCACCGTGTTAACCAATAAAGGTTTAAATTGTCGCGCGACACCATAGGCTCTTGCTTCACAGGTTTGCTGATCCACACCATGATGGGCTCCTGCCGACAAAGCGCTGCCTTGGCCGGTTTCAAAGTACATCACGTTGTCACCTACCGTGCCGCGATTCAAAGACACCGCCGCCTGCTGCGCTTCTTCTAATACCTTTAAATCAAACCCAAAACTTGCATTAGTACCTTGAGTACCGGCAATGCTTTGGAAAACCAAATCCACAGGGGCGCCTTTTTCAATGGCCTCTAACGTATTGGTCACATGGGTTAACACGCAAGACTGGGTGGGAATTTGATATTTTTGAATCACTTCATCCATTAATTTCATTAGATGAATGGCTTGATCAACATTATCGGTCGCGGGATTAATGCCGATAACCGCATCCCCATTACCATGCAACAAACCATCTAATAAACTGGCGGCTATGCCGGTTACATCATCCGTGGGATGATTGGGTTGCAATCGTGTAGATAAATGCCCCGGCAGTCCTATGGTATTTCTAAAGGCCGTGGTCACATGGCATTTTTTCGCCACCATAATTAAATCTTGGTTACGCATTATTTTACTAACTGCTGCTGCCATTTCAGGGGTGATACAGGATCTAACTTCTGCTAACACTTGTGGCGTGGCTAAATCACTCAATAACCAATTGCGAAAGTCACCCACTGTTAAATGACTAATGGTTAAAAAAGCACTGGCATCGTGTGAGTCTATGATTAAACGACTCACCTCATCCTCTTCATATGGAATCAGCAGTTCATTAAGAAAAGTTTTAAGAGGTATGTCTGCCAATACCATTTGTGCCACCACGCGCTCTTGCGCGCTATCGGCTGCCACCCCTGCCAAACGATCACCCGAACGGGCAGGAGTCGCCTTGGCCATTACTTCTTTTAGGTCGGCAAAAATATATGTGTGTGTGCCCAGTACATATCTGTATTTTGATTTATTAACGCTTTCGGTATTCATTTATTACCTTCAAAAACTCTAAGCTATTGCTTAACACGACCTAGCGTCGTTAAGCTGATTCCATTGGAATACTTCATGCAAACTAAAATCTAATGAAACAAAGATAACAAACTGAAATTGGCTGCGTTATCAAATTTCGGCAAAGTTTTTAAGATAAAAGTCTGTTTTAATCACTGAAAAAAATAACAATCTTAGGCCGCAGTATCCAAATGAATGCATCAACACAAGAAATGGCACCGAATAAGTGCAAGCATGAAGGGGCTGAACAAAGGGTATGGTTTGAAGCCACTGATGCAGACCAACACGCAGATAATTTAACCAACTGGCAACAACAGTATGATCAGATGGGGGCGGGGAAATTCTATGGGCACATAGTCGAGGTACAACTGGATGAGCTGCAGATATTTAAAGAGCACACCAGCCAAGCCATGCGTCAAAGTTGTAATGTGTGGTCCGATTCTATTTGGCTAGGCTTACCACACAACACAGACCAAGAAAGTCGTATAAATGGTCATAAAATCAGCAAGCAACATATAATGTGCCGCCCAGGGGATAATGACTTCGAATTAGTCACCCCTGCGGATTTTGATATTTATGGGTTAGTAGTTAGCCAACAAAAAATTATGGATGCCGCCAACGTACAGCAATTGGATATAAATTGGTCTTCGTTATTTAAACAAGATCACCTGGCTCTAAACCCCAAAACATTACAAAACTTGAACTTTATTTTCCAACGACTGCTCAACAATCAATCCAGTTGGCATGCCTCCCATGAAGATATTTTAATCATGGCCCTACTCCAAGTATTTGTAGAGGGAGAACAGCCATATAAACAAGAAAAAAATACCCAGGTAGGCTTTCAACATCGTAAGGCCGTGGTATTAAAGGCCAGAGAGTTCTTAAAAGAAAACATCGCTGAGAATGTCACTATTAGCCAGTTATGTGACATAGCGAATGTCAGCCGCCGCACGCTTCAATACAGTTTCGAAACTATTTTAGGGGTCACACCACTGCAATTTTTACGAATCAGCCGCTTAAATAGTGTACGTCGCGCACTGCACTGCAACACTCAAAACATTTCTATTTCTGACATTGCCTCACACTGGGGGTTTTGGCATTTGAGCCAGTTTTCAAAAGATTATAAAACCCTATTTGGGGAGCTGCCTTCCCAGACTGTAAAAAAACTTTTAACAACTGAGCGGCATATTTGAACGGGGGTTCCTAACTCAATGGAGCCATAAATGAAAAAAGCGCCCAAGGCGCTTAATTCAATTTTATTACAAAACCACTCTAGAAATTATTCTTGAATCTCTAGAATGCAGTGCATCTGTTCAACCCTAGAAAATTGCTCCTGCATTTCTAGGGTACAGTACATCCTGTACCTATTTACTGACCCAAGTAGTGCCTTCACGGCTATCTTGTAACTCAATGCCTTGTGCGTCCAAATCCATACGAATTTTGTCGGCTAGGGCAAAGTCTTTGTCTTTCTTAGCTTGCTTGCGTTTTTCAATCATGTCTTGAATATAGGCATCGTCTAACTCAACCCCTTGCTTGAAGTATTCTTCGGGATCGGCTTGCAAACAACCCAGTACATCCGCCAGCATTTTCAATAATGCCGCCAATTGGTTTTTAACATCCCCTTGGGCTTTGTTAATTTGCGTGACCAATTCAAACAACACAGCAATGGCTTTAGGTGTATTAAAGTCATCGTCCATGGCTTGTACAAAGCGGCCTTTAAAGTCAATCACTGCGGCATCATCTGCTGGTACTTCTACCGATAAGTCACAATCTTTAAGGGCGTTATACAAACGGTCTAGTTTTGTTTGAGCGTCTTTTAAACCGTCTTGGCTGTAGTTAATTTCGCTACGGTATTGAACACTGGCCAAAAAGAATCGAATCACTTCAGCATCGTATTCTTTTAATACGTCGCGAATGGTAAAGAAGTTACCCAGTGATTTGGACATTTTCTCACCGTCAATGCGCAGCGCACCGGCATGCATCCAGGAGTTGGCATAATTTTCACCGGTGGCCGCTTCACTTTGGGCAATTTCGTTTTCATGGTGAGGGAATTTTAAATCAGGTCCGCCACCGTGAATATCAAAGTTATTGCCTAAGCAGCAGGTAGACATGGCTGAACATTCTATGTGCCAGCCAGGGCGTCCTTCACCCCAAGGGCTGCTCCAAGATGGCTCTTCGGGTTTTGCCGCTTTCCATAAAACAAAATCCAATGGATCTTCTTTATCTTCCACCACATCAACACGGCTACCCGATTCAAGTTCTTCTAAAACTTTACCCGATAATTTTCCGTAACCTTCAAATTTACGCACGCGATAATAAACATCGCCACTTTTGCCCACATAAGCAAACTCTTTATCAATAAGGGTTTGCGTCATGTCTAAAATGCCTTGAATGTGATCAGTGGCTTTTGGCTCACTGTCTGGCGTTAAAACATTTAATTTAGCAAAGTCTTCATTCATGGCGTCAACCATGCGATCAACTAAAACATTAAAATCTTCGCCATTCTCATTTGCACGGTTGATGATTTTATCGTCAATATCGGTAATATTACGAATATAATTGACGTCGTACCCTTGGTGGCGAAGGTAACGCACGATCACATCAAACGACACCATCACGCGGGCATGGCCCATATGACAGAAATCATAAACCGTCATGCCGCAAACATACATGCCCACTTTACCAGCCACCAGCGGTTTAAATTCTTCTTTTTTACGGGTCAGTGTGTTGTAGATGGATAACATTAGCTGGCCAATCCTTTATCTTCACGAAGACCAATGGTTAAGTTAAATACGGGTTTATCGATACTATGATCTACACGATCAGCCACATAATAACCTTCACGCTCAAACTGAAAAACCGACTCTGGCGCCACACCTGCTAAAGCGGGTTCAATTAACGCGGTCGTCACTTCTAATGAATCTGGCGTTAAGCATTCCATGAAGTCTTTATTGCCACCATCTGGATTTTCATCGCTAAACAAACGCTTGTACATACGTAGCTCGGCTTCTACTGCATGAGCACAGCTGATCCAATGCACCACGCCTTTTGGTTTATCACCGTCTTCAGGGTCACAACCTAAAGTGTTTTCAATTAGCTTGGCGTTTACTTGAACAATATTACCTTGCTCGTCTTTTTC
Source organism: uncultured Bermanella sp. (assembly GCA_913058575.1). Lineage (GTDB taxonomy): Bacteria > Pseudomonadota > Gammaproteobacteria > Pseudomonadales > Oceanobacteraceae > Bermanella. The sequence continues at coordinate 44,461 of CAJXRF010000036.1, read as the reverse complement.
AAAGCCTTCCGCTTCAATCACATAACCATGACGAAGACGAATACGCTTGCCAACACAGAATTTTTTCTTAAATTTCTTACTGTACTCTTCTTTAAAATCGTTTTGGTCGATATAAATTTCCGAGCTAAACGGCACGTCTCGTTCACCCATTTCAGGGCGATCCTGTAAAAAAGGCACAGTGATGTTTTCACTGTGATCGGCTGCCATATTATTAATCACCACTTTAAGCGGGTTAATAACACACGTACCACGAGGGGCATTTTGGTTTAAGTCATCACGAATAAAAAATTCAAGCTGCGCCACGTCTACGGTGCCATCGGTTTTGGACACGGCCAGCGAGTCACAGAAATGACGAATGGCAGCAGGGGTATAACCACGACGTCGCATACCACTAATGGTCGGCATCCGGGGGTCATCCCAACCATTTACCACTTTGCCTTCTACTAAAGCCCGTAACTTACGCTTAGATGTCACTGTGTAGTTAATGCTTAAGCGGCCAAATTCGTATTGGTGTGGTTGCGCTGGTACAGGCAAGTTTTCAATAAACCAATCATATAAAGGACGGTGATCGGCAAACTCTAAGGTGCACACGGAATGGCTAATGCCTTCAAGGGCGTCCGACTGGCCATGGGCATAGTCGTAACTTGGGTAAATGCACCATTTGTCACCCGTTTGATGGTGAGTGGCTTTTTTAATGCGGTAAATATAAGGGTCGCGCATGCTCATGTTAGGCGAAGTCATGTCGATTTTAACGCGCAAGCCGCAAGCGCCCTCGTCAAATTCCCCTAAGCGCATTTTTTCAAATAACGCTAGGTTCTCTTCAATGCTACGATCTCGGAACGGGCTATTGGTACCCACCTTTTCAAAGCTACCACGGTATTCTTTGGTTTGTTCAGCCGATAAATCACAGACATAGGCCTTACCTTCTTTAATAAGGTAAACCGCCCATTCGTGAAGTTGGTCAAAGTAGTCAGAGGTGTAATGAATATCACCCGCCCAATCAAAACCCAGCCATTTCACATCGCTTTGAATGGCTTGTACGTATTCGTCTTCTTCTTTTTCTGGGTTGGTGTCGTCAAAGCGCAAGTTACATTGGCCGCCAAACTGTTGAGCAAGGCCAAAATTCACACAAATTGCTTTTGCATGACCAATGTGCAAATAACCATTTGGCTCAGGTGGAAAGCGAGTTTGAATATTGTCATGTTTACCGCTGGCCAAGTCATCCTGAATGATCTTTTCAATAAAGTTAGCAGGCTTGGCTTTTTCTTCAGTCATCAATTTAACTCAATATGGTGATTGCCCAGTTGAATAGCCCCATTTTACTGGCACTCTTTAACTAGCGGGCGTGAAACAAAAGCCGTATTATAGCCAGCCTTTAATATCAAGCCCACACAAAAGGTGAATTCATGACCCAGGTTCTTCTAAAAACCACATTTGGCGACGTTACATTAACTCTAAATGCTGAAAAAGCGCCTAAAACTGTTGAAAATTTCATCAAGTACGTTGAAGACGGTTATTTCAACGGCTTAATCTTCCACCGTGTTATCCCAGGCTTCATGGTTCAGGGCGGCGGCATGGAAGAAGAAATGTCTGAACGTACCAGCAAACACCCTGCTATTGAAAACGAAGCCGACAACGGCCTATCTAACAAGGCCGGTACCATTGCCATGGCCCGTACTAATGACCCACACAGTGCCTCTAGCCAGTTTTTCGTTAACGTTAAAGACAACAACTTCCTAGATCACACCAGTAAAAACGCTGAAGGTTGGGGTTACTGCGTATTTGGTGAAGTTACCGATGGCATGGACGTGGTTAAGCGCATTGAAGGCGTGAAAACTGGCATGCGTATGGGCCATCAAGATGTGCCGGTTGATCCAATTAAAATTGAATCAGCTGAATTAATTAAGTAATTCATTACGACCCAGCGAAAATGTATAGCTAGAATGTTGTTCGGTTAAACCCATAAAACAAATAATGGCTATGATATTAAGATTGTATTAATACCCGTACCAAAAGATATTTTATGACTCATTGGTTTATTAGCGACCTACATTTAGCTCCCGAAGAAACCCGCATAACTGCGGGGTTTCTTGATTTTATGCTCGAGCCACAAGACGGTGATCACCTATATATTTTAGGAGATTTCTTTAACTACTGGCTTGGGGATGATGTGCCCCACCCTTACATAGACAGTATAAAAAGCCTTTTAAAAGCCACCAGCGAGCGCGGCGTGAAGATGTTTTTCATGCACGGTAACCGCGATTTTTTAATTGGCAAGCAATTCTGCAAAGATACCCATATCACCTTACTTGAAGACCCTAGCATCATCACATTAAATGATGAGTCAGTATTACTGATGCACGGCGATAGCCTGTGCACCCTAGACACGCAATACATGGCCTTTCGAGAAATGGTGCGCAGCCAAGAATGGCAAACACAGTTTTTAGGGAAAAGCCTTGAAGACAGGCTGGCCTTTGCAAACCAAGCCCGCGATGAAAGCCAAAAAGGCAATGCCCAAAAAGAACAAACCATCATGGATGTCACCCAAAGTGAAGTAGATGCATCCCTCACAAATGCCAATGTGACCCGATTAATACACGGCCACACTCATCGCCCGGCCATACACGACTTTGATCTAGACGGCGCCAATGCCCAGCGCATCGTATTGGGTGATTGGTACACACAAGGCTGGTATTTAAAAGTGAATGAGCAAGGCTATCGTCTAGTGGATTTTGACTTACCCGTCGTCTAATCTAGCGGTTTAGTCAATGAACTGCCAAACAACACATTAAACAAAGAACCAAACTGACCTACCTCAAGAATAATTCCTGCCCATCGCCTAAGCTTACTTATGTTCCATTGGTAAAGTAAAAAGAAAACATCTAACAATAACGCTTTAAGGGGATGGTCATGTACCTAGAAATTCTAAGCTCTGTATTAGGCTGGTGCGCGGTTATTAATACGCTATTTTTAATATTTTGGTTTTTAATGCTCATAAACCGAGAAACCGGCGTGATCGCATTTCACCATAAATTTTTTAAGCTAAGCAGCAGTGATATCGTGAAAACTCATTATTTATTAATGGGGTTTTACAAACTCATGAACGCCATGTTTTTTATTATTCCTTGGTGTGTGCTTAAAGTAGTAGGTTAGCCTACATCGCCTTTATTCAGCATCTCGTTAATGCAAACTGAGTTACTTAGATGATATACATAATAGGTTATTAGTTAATCATCTAAGCAGTGTCCCAAATACCCACCCAAACGCCCCCTATCCGCTAAACTTTTAGTGTCATCACTATTGAACACCTATGAGTTTCACTGGCTAGAAAACTCAATTGTTATCAGTACTCACAAGGCTCGCTTTGCACATATATGAATAGGGATAACCTATGACACACTTTCTACAAAACATTAACGCCCTTCTCTTTTACATTCGATGCTATGGGCTTTTATGGCTGCTGTTTATTCTACTTTTCCAGTCAGCCACCACTTATGCCGCAAACTTTACCACCAACTTTGAAAGCACCAACTTTAGTACCGTTCAAGATTTCACCGTCACCAACAACGGTTTGTCGGCTACTTTCAGTGGTGGCACGTCTTTCACCATCGGCAACGGTGCACTTTACCATTCAGGCACGAAATCATGGATGCTAGACCCAGCTGGCACCACTAACCGAGGCACCAGCACAGGTGTGGGTACCATTACCTTTTCTTCCCACGCCACCTCTTTAGATTTTTATATTCGCACCAGTAATGCCAGCAGCACAGGCCAAGTGCAAATTATCGACAGCACTGATGCAGTAATTGAAGACGTCACCAGCACCATAGTGAATGGCAGCTGGCTGCATATTGAGAAAACATTAAATGAAGGAGATGCGTTAATGGCCTCGGTTACGGTCAGTGCTTTTGGCAGTAATATGCTGGCCATTGATGATTTAAGTTTTTCTACTGATGCCATCTCCGTCATAGTGGAAGATAGTGAAGATGAAGATGGCGACAGCGAAAATGATACAAGCAATACAGATGACGAAGAGACTACTTCAAGTTCGGGAAGCGGTGCCTTTTATCTGCTTTTACTGATTACTGCAGGGCTATTAAGGAGAAACACCCAATTGTTAGAATAATCTATATTCTAAAAGTGATCGTTAGGTAACTGACCACAACAGTGTTTTAAAAAAACCTTAAGCCGTGGGCTTTGTTTTCTCTCTCTTCTCCTCCATTCATAATCATCAATACCGTCACAACTGCAAAAACACACTCTAGCGCTGGCCCCGTTGCGCCAATCAAGCAGTACTGCATCACAATTTCACTAATCAGTTATGACAATATTGATAATTCGTAATTGGTTCATATTTAATTTAATTTTTATGCATTAATCTTAGCCTCGCTTTTTAAACACATAATAATTTAATTCTGGGGAATCAAAATGTTAAAGCAAGTAGCCATCGTATTAGCTGTTATTGCCATTACCGCTTGTGGAGAAGACGCTGTTGTTTCTGCACCAGCCGTTGAGGCTGCACCTGTAGTAGAAGCCGTTGCCGCTCCTGCTGTTGAAGCTGCACCTGTAGTAGAAGCCGTTGCCACTCCTGCTGTTGAAGCCACTGAAGTGGTTGCTACAGAAGCCGCTGAAGTAAAAGCGGAAGAAGCAGCACCTGAAACTGAAGCCGTTGCCACTGCTGGCGTTGAAGGTTAATTCCTTAAACTTTCAGTCAAAAAGGCCCGAATAATATTCGGGCCTTTTTATTTTAAAACTCTTACCGCCATTCTCGCTTTTCTTTATGGTTTTTCATCATAGTCTATAAATTTGACCACATACTTGTCTGTATGCGCGCCATTAAATAAATGACTTATCCTACCGCACGCACTAACAACCCAGTTGGCAAACAAGCCAATAATCTTGCCACCACTCCCCAAGGCCAAGACGGCACCGTTGAGCGCTTTACCTTCTTTTCAATTAACGTCACCAATATATTACCGCCTTTTTCTAAATCAATTAAAAAAGGACGGCTGGCCGCTCCCTGATTAATAGGCGTATCAATATAGCCAGGCGATAATAACGTCACATCTATATTTTCTTTATGTGTCTCGGCCCGTAACGCCTCGGTATAAGTCGTCACCGCACTCTTTGACGCACAATAAGCAGAGGAACTTGGCATGCCTCTAAAGGCCGCCACCGAACTAATGGCCACAATATGGCCATGGCCCTGTTGACGAAACAGCTGCACGGCTGAGTCTATGGTGGCCATGGCGCCAATGACGTTGGTATTGATCATCTGCCTTGCATGCTCAAAAGCATTTGGCGTACCGATGCGTTCGGTATAACCAATGCCTGCATTGGCCAGTACCTTATCTATGCCTCCCAGCTCTTTTGCCGCCTTTGCCAGCACGTCTGTGGTTTGTTGTGAGTCTTGCACATCAAGGCTGGCCACAAACACCTTTATACTAAACTCTTTTTCTAGTTCTTCTTTAAGGGTTTCTAAAATGTCCACCCGACGCGCCGTTAAGGCAAGATTATAGCCCCGGCTGGCAAACTCTTTTGCCATTTGCTTACCCAAACCCGATGATGCACCTGTAATAAAAACGTTTTGTGATTTTTGCATAGTTACACCCGTTAAAAAGAATTTAAACGCCACAATAAAAGAGTTATAAATTTAATTAGCCACAAAGAGTAACAGATAGCGGCGTTAAATGTATCGCCACCATTCACGCCAAAAAGGTTGAAGCTGTGAAGCTCAAAATCACATTTTTCAATTCTAGATTCAATACGATTTAAAAGCAGAGTATATAAAAGTGAACACGCCAGCCAGACTCATAATCTGGCTGGCGACAGGATAATATTTAGGCTTTTACAGGTTAATAAGAGCGCTAAATATCTAACAGAGGCATTCAAATACTTTTTTTATTTAGGCTTAGAATAGCCCGACCAAATATCAGCATTCACTGATGATATGGTTTCGCGTTTTTTCTTGGCCTTTTTCTTACCGGTGCCTTCAGGCTTAGCCATGGGTTTGTCAGTTGCTGGCAAACTTTCAATAAGCGATGCCACCAAGGCCTCATTCACTTCGAAGCCTTTCACCTGCTCACGTTCAAGACGGATTTTGTTCTTCTTTTCAATGACTTTAAAGTGATGATAATCTTCATGATCAATAAGCGATAAGGCCAAACCCACTTCACCGGCACGGCCACTTCTACCAATACGGTGCATGTAATCTGATGGGCTTCTGGGTAGATCAAAATTAATCACCACGGGTAATTTTTCAATGTCTAAACCACGGGCCGCAATATCTGTGGCAATTAACACTTCAACCTCCCCGGCTTTAAATGCTTCAAGCACACGATTACGAGCACCTTGGCCCTTATCACCGTGAAACACTTCTGCGCTAATGCCACGCTTAGAAAGTTTTTCAGCTAGGTGTTCACAGCTGTTTTTAGCGTTCACAAAAATAAGCACCTGTGACCATTGGTGCTGCTTAATTAAAGACGCCAACAGCGCTGTTTTTTGCCCCTTATTCACCGTAAAAACTCGCTGCACCAAAGTGCTGGTGTCGCTGTTTTGTACTTGTATCTCAACAGGGTTGTTTAGCAATTGCGCAGTTAATGCCTGCACTTGCTCAGGAAAGGTGGCTGAAAACAATAAGGTTTGTTTTGGTGTCGGCCCAGATGCTTTAGGCATTAGCGCCAACAGCGCCGATAGCTCTTCAGTGAAGCCTAGGCTTAACATTCTATCGGCTTCATCTAGCACAAGGGTTTTTACCCTATCAAGCTTAATAGCATTGCTAGTGATTAAATCTAATAATCGACCAGGAGTCGCCACCAATATGTCGGTGCCACCGCGAAGCGCGAGCATTTGAGTATTGGCCGACACACCACCAAACACCGCCACGGTTTTGATTTGACCGTTAAAGTGCACCGCATAAGACCTAACGCTGTCAGCCACTTGTTTGGCCAATTCGCGAGTTGGCACCAAAATGAGCGCCGACACATAGTTGCCACTATGATTAGTTGATGATTTTTCACCCTGCTCTTTAAAGAGCTTTTGCAACAGTGGCAAAGCAAAGGTGGCAGTTTTACCCGAACCAGTATTGGCCCCTGCAATTAGATCACGCCCAGCTAATATACTTGGAATAGCGTGCGCTTGAATGGGTGTTGGCTGTTGGTATTCCAACTCAGTTAAGCGCGCCAGTAAGGGAGGAATAAGACCTAGTTCGTTAAATTTGGCAATTTCGGTGACTTGGGGAGTGTCAGTGCTCATTAATATAAAGGGCTCAAAAAGAAGATAATAGCCGGTTATTTTAGCGTATTTATGACCCTTTAAGTGAATGGATTTATTGGCCCACAGAGGTTATGACAATGGCGCCGCCAGCTTATGAAAAAAGAGTGAGCATAGGACACGTTTATTAGGCAAAGCCATACATTCTATACCGCTTAACTAGCCACTAATTCCTGCACTATGACCCTTAATAAAAACGTCTCCCTTTCAATGGAAAGCCCTTTTTTATCACTATTGGCAATGACCCCTTCATTATGTTCAATGGCCTCATGAATATTCATCCACACTGGCGTCATGCCATTACTCACCTCATGGGACTCAAATGAAGTATCGCCCAGCGCTTCATTAATCTCACATACATAGCAATGGGAGATCATATGAATTATGTCAGCATCGCCCTTATACCAAGGGCGGTACTCATCATAACGGGCAAAGTCTTTTATATTGCGCACGCCTTGCGCGCCAGTTTCTTCCTTTAACTCACGCACTAAGCCCGCTATTTCATCCTCACCCTCATCAATACCGCCACCTGGCAGGCTGTAATCGTGATAGCGCTGTGTGTATAACAGAAGAATTTTTTCACCCCTAAGCACAATGCCCCGTGCAGCGTGACGCTCTATGATTTTATGATGACTGGTGGCTGAGATATCTTCAGGTGACACATTAGGATGAAAAGCTATTTTTAAAAGTCGCATAAATGAATACCTAAAGAACTACTGCTGTTTCTTTGCTTTTTTTGGGGATGGATGTCTTGCTCACCGAGCAATTTTTTAAGGGCTAATCGAATCAATTAACTTGGCAATGGATTTTTATATCCCAAATTCCAAGGTGCTTTTTACCATGGCACCCTATTATTCTCTGGCCCTAAGGCCCACTTATAGCAACCACCACCCGAATGACCTAACCCACCATCGCAACTATCCAGCGCATAACATTCCGCTTTGGTAATTTTACCTTCCGTTGCCCGAATTGATTCAAACGGCACCCACTTATATTGACCAGAGTAATTTTCCATCCAAAAGCATTGGCAAGCGTCATTTTTTGGGGCGTTATTTTTGGTAAGTGTTCCGCATCCATTCAAGCCTATTGCCATGAATATAAATACACTGACTGCGAAAAATGATTTTACAATATTCATATATTTTTCACTTAAAGTTCATATAAAGAAATTTCAAGAAATAATAACTCAAGCCTACTAGAATACCTGATGTACCGAGATCAATCACCGCCAAAACTGCAAGTAAACCACCATCCACTTACTGGCTGATATCAATTGGGATTATGGTTAATGCTATGAGTGTAATTGCGGGGTAGGTAAAGGGGCCCAATGAGGATTCTGATAGCTCACTTTGCTTAAGTTTAAAATGTGTCACACTTAGCTTATGAATCCGAAAATTAACTAAGAATCATGTTGCAAAATAGAGAAATACAACAATAGCCAGCCCTATTATGGAGAATATATATCCAAGCTTAGAGTTTCCCTCTTCATTTTCGATTCTCTGGTTTAGCATATAAACCATTTCCGAATCTGAAAGTCCATGACAATGGGGACAATCAATATGATCAATACTAATTATCAAACCACAACGCTTACAACGTCGATCATAAATTTCATCTCCAGAGTATTGGAAGCCGGTTAAACATTTGAACACATGAAACCTCTAAAACCACATAACACCAAGCTTGCTGCGTCTAAAGCTTGGGCGCCTTATTAAATTACGGTGTTAAGCAATTATTTTTGATAATGCTTTAAGCACAAATTTTCTATTCTTAGCTGACCTCACCCATTTAGGTATTCACAGTACTCTTCCCGTGAATAGTCATTTGATGTGGCATTGAATTTTCTTCTAATTGCAAATTTTCAAATTCAAGTAACGCCCGCAGTTTTGGAAAACTTGTAGTGACTAAGCTCTCCCAGCCAGCTTGCTAGCGATTCAGGCTTACTTTGTTATACATTTTTTCTAATTTTATTGGCAATAAGCCAATACATTGCAGTGACTAACAGCGAATAGACCAATGAAAAGATAGGAAAAATAAATACAGCAAAAACATTGCGCCCTCCATCCCCAAAATATCGTTTCATCGTATTGTGATCTTCCTCAGTCCAAGTCTCCATTTCTTTATTTGACCAACTACCATCGCCATCATTATCCAATAATTCCAATTTATACGAAAGGTACAAGTCATATCCAAGCCATAATGCCAATACAGTAATGGCCATGACAACCCATGAAATAATAAATGCAGCTAGCCAAGCTTTGAATCTAACCGACTTCTTTCGAACCAGGATACAAATCAAAATTGGAGAAGAAAATATGCATAGCCACATCAGCATGTCGATCATTTATTTAAACTCCATTTATATGCCTAACGCCAATGCTAAGGGGCTGCCGAAGGCAGTCCAAATGGAGGCCCGTTTTTAGGGCCGAAACGCTCTTGAGCGTTTTGCTAAGGCTGCTACTTGCTAATGTGTCGCAGCTGTAACATCAGGTCTTTTTTCTTTTATGAATTCAATAATTCCATCTACTTCGGCTAAAAGTCTTTCTGGATTTGATTCATTGAACTCGTGTATTCCAAAAATCTCAAGGCTGCCGTCAGGTGCCTTCATTGATTGGGTGAAGTTACCTACTGGCGGGGCGTCTTTATGAAGCATGAATGGAATTATGAAGGGCTTATATCCTTCAAGCTCTAAATTATACTTAGATATTATATTCTTTGGCCAGTGGACATGGCTTTCGAAGAGTCCATTTAAATAACTTCCAGGGATATTAATAGCTGACTCCCCCCTTGTAATAATCCCTAATGCTTCAGGCTTTTTTGTATAAATTAAAGTGTACAAAGCTAACCAAGGTGTCACGCCCTTTGTATTCATAAGAAATGAAGGTTCAATCGCTGCACCAGTTGATACTGCTGGACCTACCTTGACCATTGAAAGTAAGCCGCGAATTTGTCCTTCACTTAAATTAAGCGAACTAGGATCATTTTTACTAATCCCAAGGAAATACATATTCTTCCATTCAGTGGCCGATTGTCCGATTTTTTTACTTTGTTCCATGGCAGTTTTTTCTTTTGCTATAGAGCTAGGCATAAAGCCTATAGTAGATATAAGCAGTGTAAATATTGCGATTACTTTCATAAATTTATTGCCATAACGCCTTTAGCAGCGGCCGAGCGAAGCGAGGTCCAGACCAGCCGTCTTTTTGGCTGGGCTATGCTGGCTAAACTTGTTAAGACTTGGAGTAATCACAAAACTCTCCGAAGCCGCTGCCAATTAATAATAACAAAACTGATGAAGCGGTAACCATAAACGAAAACTTGTATATAGGGTACCAGCTTACGTATTCCAATTTTATAGATTCTTTTGGATAGTAAAGAGGCAGGAAGTAAAGCAATCCTTTCTCTATAGATTTAGCTTTCCACCCTTCACGTTCGTTGTAGTCAAATGCTACAACACAGAAAATAAAGGTAATAAACGCAAGCGTAGATATAGCTATCAATATTTGACCAAAAGTTGTGCAGGAATCTAAGGTGACAGTCATATAGTCTTAACAGTTTATTCTACGTCGCGAGACGCTTTTGTCCGGTGACGTGCTTGCCGCAACAAAAAACGCCACTCAGTCCTTTTAATGCCACGTATAATGAAGCATACAGACGTAATTGGCCAACCTTTCTAAGCGTCTATATGCACAATAACTAATATTTTATACGCGCCTAACTCATTAATTTTACAAGCTTTTTAACTTTTCACAGTTTGAGCGGCATATTTGCTCGTTTGGGCATATTTCCCTGCTTTATCATCATGTGATTGAATATCTTAATACGCTGTCATTAAGTCGCATATTATTAATATAAGGTCCTAAGACGTGTTTCATGGCTCTATTTCCATTCTCAAGCCAGTTTTTATCTTTAGTTTGAAGCTTTTTATCAATACCTGCCTACACTGTATATAATTACAGTGTAGGCGTGCCGTGGCATCATGAGCAATCTAAAACCCGTTATAGACATACGCTCAACTATAGAGCCCACATCAACAAGCCTTAAAGATCGCTACCGGCTGTTTATCCGCTCGCGAGGTTTAGCTTACGCAACTGAGAAAACCTATTGCCAATGGGCAGGGCGATTTATTCGCCATATGAAGTACACCAGTGAAGATGATTTATGTGTAGATCACATTAATTATTTTTTATCTAATCTAGGCAACGCTCGTGGCTGCTCTATTAATACTCAAAAGACAGCATTAAACGCGTTAGTGTTTTTATTTAGAGAGTTCTTAAGAATCGACATCGGTCAATTATCATTTCAGCATGCTAGTAAACCCAGAAAAATCCCCATTGTATTATCAACAGATGAAGCTCATTTAATTATCAATGGCATTTCAGGGCGAAAAAACCTAATCGTAAAAATGTTATATGGCTGCGGATTACGCATCACCGAAACGGTTAACCTCAGGGTGAAAGACGTTGATATTAAAAATGGCGGCTTATTGGTGATGGAGGGAAAAGGCTACAAAAGCCGCCGAACATTACTGCCTAAAAGTTTATTGCCAGCGTTAACCCAACAAATAGAGTTTGTCCAAAACCAATTTAAAGCAGATGAAGCCATTGGTATGGCTGGGGTATTTATGCCCGACGCGCTCTCTAGAAAAATGCCAAAAGCGCAATACGAATTGGCATGGCAATACTTATTTCCCGCTGACCATTATTCAGTAGACCCAAGAACAGGTGTCGAACGTCGTCATCATCTAGGCGCACAGCAAATTCAACGGGCAATTAAACAAGCCACTCAAAAAGCTAAAATACACAAACGCGTCACCTGCCATACATTCCGTCATTCCTTTGCCACCGAGCTTTTAAAACAAGGTACCGACTTACGCACCATTCAAGAATTATTAGGTCATTCATCCATTGAAACCACTCAAATTTACACCCACGTTGTGGGCATCAACAATCGTGGCATTGTCAGCCCAGTCGATTTAAAATCAGGCTAAATTTCAACCTCTTCATTCACTCAGTCTAAAATGTATCAGGCACAAAAAAGGAGGGAATAAATTATCATTCCCTCCTTTTTTATAAAACCCTATTTTACAGCCTTCTTTTTAAAAGAAAGCTGCTTTAAGCAGCCATGTAAATATTAAGCTGGCTCAAGAGCTTCCTCTTGCACCGCTGCCGTCACTTCAAGCAACAACTGACGTCCTTTCACTTGGTCGCCCTTTTGTACATTAATAGCCGTTACTACCCCATCAACGTCGGCTTTCATGGCGTGCTCCATTTTCATGGCTTCTAATATCACAAGGGTTTGACCTTTTTCGACGCTGGCCCCCTCTTCCACTAACACATCAATGATGCCGCCATCCATGCTGGCTTTCACTAAGCCAGAACCTGCGCCTTGCGCAGCGGCAGCCGGTGCATGGGTATTATCACTAATCAGTACACAACCTTCATGGCTGCTTAAATACAAATCACCTTCCGCATTAAACGAATAAGCGATGGTCTTTTTAACACCGTCATCTGAATAAATTAACTGCTGGTCTTGCTGATCGATTAATACAAAGTCAAACACACTGTCTTTGGCTTGCACGGTAAAATGCTTGTGCTGGGCATTTTTAACCGTCACCGCCACACTGTGTTTTTCACTGCTGCTTTCTAAATCAAACCACGTGGGCGCTGGGTTTGAATTTCTCCAAAATGCACGCTCATTAGCCTGTTTATTAGACAATGCGGTGTTTAAATAAAACAACCATGATGCCAACGCTTGCTGCTCATGGGTTAAAGAGTGCGGGCTTAATGATGAATCGTTTGCAAAGTCATTCTCAATGAAAGCGGTAGTCGCTTCACCTTGTACAAATACTGGGCTGTTTAAAATATTAAACAAGAACCCACGGTTTGAGCGCACTCCTAGCAATTCTAATTTACGAAGACTTGCCATTAAGCGACGACGGGCCTCATCACGGGTGGCGCCGTAAGCAATGACTTTGGCCAACATGGGGTCATAAAATGGGCTTACTATTTGCCCTTGTTGAATGCCGCTGTCCATGCGTAAACCATCGGTTTGCATGTGAGACCAGCGTAAAATTTCACCGGTTTGCGGCATAAATCCTAGGGCTGGGTCTTCTGCGTATAAACGCACTTCCATGGCGTGGCCATTTAATATGATGTCTTGCTGTTGTAATGGCAATTGTCCACCGGCAGCCACTGTCAGCTGCCAAGCCACTAGATCAACACCGGTTATTAATTCCGTCACCGGATGCTCTACCTGCAAGCGCGTGTTCATTTCAAGAAAGTAAAAATTACCTTGCGCATCGGTTAAAAATTCTACCGTGCCAGCGCCCACATAAGCACAGGCCTTTGCAGCATTCACCGCCGCTTCACCCATGGCTTGGCGCAGCTCTTCGCTAACAAACGGTGAAGGGGCTTCTTCTACCACCTTTTGATGGCGGCGCTGCACTGAACAATCACGTTCACCTAAATACACGCAGTTGCCGTGACGGTCAGCAAACACTTGAATTTCAATGTGGCGCGGGCTCATGACCGCTTTTTCTAAAATCATTTCGTCACTGCCAAACGCATTTAAGGCTTCTGACTTGGCGGTTTTTAATTGTGAGGTAAATTCTTCTTCGCTCATCACCAAACGCATGCCGCGACCACCACCACCGGCGGTGGCTTTAATCATGACTGGAAAACCAATTTTAATGGCTTCATCCAGTAGCGTGGCTTCGTCTTGCGCTTTGCCTTCGTAACCTGGAATACACGGCACACCGGCTTCAATCATTTCAATTTTAGCCAAACGCTTGTTGCCCATTAGCTCAATAGCGTGAGGGTCTGGGCCTATGAAGGTAATGCCGTTTTTCTGGCAAGCGGCACAAAAATCGGTGTTCTCAGATAAAAATCCGTAACCTGGGTGAACCGCATTGGCACCGGTTTTTAAACAGGCATCAATAATTTTATCTATTACTAAATAGCTTTGATTGGCTTGTGACGCGCCAATGCACACCGCTTCATCGGCAAATTGCACATGAGGGGCATCGCTGTCAGCTTCACTGTAAACCGCTACGGTTTCGTAACCCATGGCTTTAGCCGTGCGCATTACTCGCAATGCAATTTCACCACGGTTGGCCACTAATACTTTTGTAAAACCGTTGTTTAATTCTTTATTCATTTCTTCGCCCTCTCGGCAAGGTCTCTATTTAGCCCAAGGTGCGGGTTGTTTTTGTACAAATGCCATGGTGCCCGCTAAACCTTCACCACCTTGAACCGCGGCACTGAATGCTTTTGCCGCATCATCAATTAAACTTTCCGCCTCATGCTCAGCGGCTTTTAGCATTAACTTTTTGGTAATGGCATTGGCATTAGGGGCGCATTTTTTAAGCTGATCTAGGGTTTGCCCTAATAAGCGCTGCACTTCTTCTTCGTCTTTGGCGTAAAAATGTGAAATGCCTAATTGCACTGACTCTTCACCCCCAAAGCGGCTACCCAATAACGCTAAACGGCGCGCTTGTGTTAAGCCAATACGCTTCACCACAAACGGAGCAATTTGCGCAGGAGGAATACCCAAGGTGGTTTCAGGCATGGCAAATTGCGCTGTGTTGGTGGCAATGGCCACGTCGGTGACGCAAGCTAGGCCAAAACCACCGCCCAACACCGCACCGTCTAAAATAGCAATGACCACTTGAGGAATTTGATTCATTTGTAAAATCAATTCACCAAAAGTTTTATTCAGATCATAAAATGGGTCTGTATCTCCTTTGGCTAACGCCGCACGAGCTGAAGACATGTCTTTAATATCGCCACCCGCGCAAAAGCTTCCCCCTTCGCCGCGCAGCACTACGGCACGAATGGATAAATCCCCTTCAAGGTAAGTAAAAACCTGTGACAATTCCTTTACCATGCTTAAGCTCATGGCATTGCGCACTTGAGGCCTATCAAGGGTGAGGTACAAAATATGCTCTTCGCGTTCGAGCTTGATGGCAGTGTAAGCTTGATCTAACATTTCATATTCCTTCTTGGGTACTTATGAATCTGAAGTACCCACCAAATTGGACAAGGTAATTTCAATAGCGTTTGTCAATACGAGGGGCCATTCCCCTCGTCACCTGTATGGTTTAGCTACCACGCTTTGGCAAGATGTCCATGTACTTACAAATAATGCCCAACATGATTTCATCAGCCCCGCCGCCAATAGAAGCCAAACGGCCATCACGGAACACTTGTGAAATTGGGTTATCAGTGGTGAAACCCATACCACCCCAATATTGCAAACAGCTGTCGGCCACTTCGCGAACTAAACGGCCGCCTTTTAATTTACACATAGACGCTAATTCAGTGACGTCTTTCTTGGCCATCATAAGGTCACTGGCGCGATAGGTTAGTGCACGCAACAATTCAACTTCGGTTTTTAATTCAGCAAGACGGAAGTGAATTGATTGGTTGTTTATCAATGGCTGGCCAAACGTTTTGCGTTCTTTGCAATATTCAATGGTAAGGTTAATGCACTGCTCCATGCCAATAAGGCTGTTGGCGGCCCCCCATAAACGCTCTTCTTGAAACTGCAACATTTGCAGCATAAAGCCGGTGCCTTCAGCACCAATGCGATAGCGCTGCGGTACGCGTACATCGTCAAAAAAGATTGGCGCAGTATCAGAAGAGCGCATACCAATTTTGTCAATTTTCTCACCAATGGTAATACCTGGTAAGTTAGCCGGCACCACAATTAAAGATTTGTTTTTATGGGGCTTGTCATCACTGGTGTTAGCCAATACACAAAAGAAATCTGCTTGGGTGGCATTGGTGATCCACATTTTTGAGCCATTAATAATGTAGTCATCGCCATCTTTTTTGGCTGTGGTTTTAAGTCCGGCTACATCCGACCCGGCACCCGGTTCTGATACCGCAATGGCGGCAACATATTCACCGGCAATGGCTGGGGCTAAAAATTGTTCTTTTAATTCTGTGCTACCAAACTTGGCAATGGCAGGTGTGGCCATATCGGTTTGCACACCAATAGATAACGTAACACCGCCGGTTGTTGAATAACCCAGCGCTTCAGCTGCGTACATATTATAGGAGTAATCTAAACCCAAACCGCCGTACTTTTCTTCTTTGTTAATGCCCAGCATGCCTAGGTCACCCATTTTTTTGAATACTTCATGGGCTGGGTAAATACCGGCTTTTTCCCACTCGGCTGCATGTGGGTTTATTTCTTTTTGAATGAAGTTTTTAACGGTGTTAAAAATTGCGTCATGTTCTGGTGTGATGATCATTTTGAATCCCTAATTTAAAAATATTAATAACAACTAATTTTAATAACAATAAAACAGTGGCCGTTACAGACGGGCCACACCAAAGGTACTGCTTTGCAAGTTTCGTGCTTTTGCCTCATTGCAAATACTTAAGCAGTAACCCAGTACTCGACGAGTATCTCTTGGGTCAATAATCCCGTCATCCCAAATACGCGCCGTACCAAAAAGACTAGTAGAACCCGCATCAAGTTTTTGCGCTGTGGCCTGTTCAATGGCATCCAGCATTTTAGGGTCAGGTGTCATTCCCATTTTAGTTTGCTTCATTTCGGTGACAATACGCAGTACCTTGCCGGCTTGAGGCCCACCCATTACGGCGGTTTTACTGTTTGGCCAGGCAAAAATAAAGGTAGGGTCTAAACCACGGCCACACATGGCGTAGTTACCTGCCCCGTACGAGCCACCCACATTAATACTAATTTTAGGCACCGTCGCGTTTGCCACTGCTTGAATCATTTTAGAGCCGTGCTTGATAACACCGTCTTGCTCGCTTTGCGTACCCACCATGAAGCCTGTGGTGTTATGAATGAACAACAAAGGTGTGTTGCTTTGTTCACATAGCTGAATAAATTGTGCGGCCTTGGCAGCACCTGATGCTGTGATGGGGCCATTGTTACCAATGATGCCCACTGCATGGCCTTCTATTTTTATGCGGCCACAGACCGTTTGTGCATCGAATTCATTTTTAAAATCTAAAAATTCAGAACCATCACTAATGCGGGCTAAAATTTCACGCACATCATATGGCTGCTTACTGTCGGCAGGCACTACCCCAATCAGTTCATCCACCGAGAACTTAGGTTCGGCATACAGCTTTGCATTTAAAACAGATGAATCCGTTAGTTGGTCATTCCATGGAATGCTTTTCATAATTTCACGGGCAATACGAATACCGTCGCTGTCATCTTCCGCAAGGTATTCTGCGGTACCGGCCACTTGAGCGTGCATTTCAGCGCCGCCTAATTCTTCATCGGTGGCAATTTCACCGGTGGCGGCTTTTAATAATGGTGGGCCTGCTAAATACATAGTGGCCTTACCGCGCACCAGCACAACCCAATCGGATAGACCTGGCTGATAAGCCCCCCCTGCTGTGGCACTACCATGCACTACTGTAATTTGTGGCAAGCCCATGGCCGACATACGAGCCTGAGTGGCAAAAGCCTTTGCGCCTTTTACAAACACGTCGGTGGCATAATTTAAATTAGCACCGCCACTTTCTGAAAGGCTCATCATGGGCAGTTTGTTTTCTTGCGCGATCTCTTGAAGACGCAATGATTTTTCAAGGCCCGCAGGTGAAATGGTGCCCCCTTTAATGGCGCAGTTGTTCACCGACACCATAGTACGTACACCCTCCACATACCCTATGCCTGCTATGATGCCGCCACCCGCACCGCTGCCGTCTTTATCATCGTGCATTTTATAGCCGGCTAGTGGCATTAATTCTAAGAAAGGGGTACCGGCATCAAGTAAGCGATTTAAACGCTCACGAGGCAGCAGCTTTTTGCGTTTAACAAATTTTTCTTTGGCGGCTAATTCTTTAGCAACCACCTTGTCTTCAATTTCACGAAATTCATTTATGGCCGCTTGCATAAACTCCGTGTTGGCTTGAAAGGTATCGCCATGAGTATCTATTTGAGAATCTAAAGTAGGCATAATAATTAAGCTCCCTGCTCGTCTTTTTCTTTCTCTTTAAATATTTCAGGTGTCACCGCACGGTGAAAACCATTATAAGCTTCGTTGTTTTTCGCTTTAGGCAATGGCCACATGCGATTGCCTTGTGAAGCAGCACCATCAATGCGTAACGTGGCCCCACTTACAAAAGCAGCTGCTTCGCTTAGTAAGAAGCTCACCGCGCCACTGACTTCCGATTCGGTACCCATACGCTTAAGAGGCACCGCTTCTTTTAACATGGGCAGCATGGCTTTTGCGGCACCATCGTAGGTGTCCATGCCGCTTGAAATAATCCACCCCGGCGCAATGGCGTTTACGCGCACACCCGATTGTCCCCATTCAAATGACGCGGTTTTGGTGAAGTTCTCCATGCCCGCTCGTGCCGCACCTGAATGACCCATGCCCGGCATGCCGCCCCACATATCGGCAATGATATTCACGATGCTGCCACCGCTTTTAATCATGCATTGGGTGTACACCTCTCGAGCAAACAAAAAGCCTCCAACAAGATTGGTGCGCACCACGGTCTCAAAGCCTTTTTGGTTAATGGCCGACAGAGGCGCGGGATACTGGCCCCCTGCGTTATTTAATAAGCCGTGTACCACGCCGTGTTTTTTAACAATGGCGGCTACAGTATTTTTAACTGATTCTTCTTCTCGAATATCACAGGTAAAGAAATCGGCACGGCCGCCATCTTCTATTATTTCAGCCTGTACGGTTTCTAATTTGTCTTGGCTTCGACCGATAAGCACCACATGTGCCCCAAGGTGGCTTAATTCATGCGCGCAACAACGGCCAATACCACTGCCACCACCAGTCACTATCATGGTTTGACCCGCAAATAAGTCCTGTTTGAACACGCTGTTATAGCTCATGAAAACCTCTTAATAACCATTTTTATACGCATCTCTTTGCTCAAAACACCGGCAAAGCTACTTTTTTATTGATAACAAACACACTACCAAGCAAGCGCTTGGTTTACAATAGCAAATGTTTCAGAAATAATGGCAAAATAGTTCAGGGCAAAGGCACACATATGACACAAACCATGGCAGACGCTGTGATCAGTGAGTTAGTTAAACAGGGAAAGATCACTGACCCGCAAAGCGCGAAAGGCCGTTTGATGTACGAGGCTGCTCATTTATTTAAGAATAAAGGTTATGAGCGCACCACTGTACGAGAACTGGCTAAAGCCGTGGGCATTCAGTCAGGCAGTTTGTTTCATCACTTTAAGAGCAAAGAAGATATTTTATTGGGGGTAATGGAAGAAACAATCGTGGTGAATATTGGCAGAATGAACAAAGCCCTAATTCAGCAGCCGGACCCTAAGCACCAACTTTTGGCGTTAATTCGTTGCGAGCTGGACAGCGTGCATTTGGATACAGGCGAAGCCATGAGCGTATTGGTATCAGAGTGGCGCAGCTTAAATGAAGAGAACCAAAAGTACATTTTAAAACTACGCGATGATTACGAAGCGCTTTGGTTTAGGGTTATACGCGAAGGCATTCAAAACGGCACCATTCAACATGACGAATTTATTTTAAGACGTTTATTAGCTGGCGCCATTAGCTGGTCGGCCACCTGGTTTCGCCCAGATGGCAATTTAAGTATAGATGAATTAGCCAAGCAAACATTAATGCTGGCCATTCGCTAACTCAATACCACGAGCAGGAAACCACACCCTGCTCTTTTTAATATTGCTTAAAACCTTTCAAGCAACTTTCCTTCCTACCTCAAATCTCAGCTAAAAATACTGTCCTAAATCAGCTTTAATTAAGCTAATAAAACAATTAAGGATTAACGTTTTTTACCTACAATTAGTTGATTTAAATCACCTTACAAAAAATGCGTTTAATTACTATGGCCTCGAATTTAAGGAAAGACACATGTTAAAACAATTAAACACTCCAGCTATAGTTTTAGGCGCATCTTTATTGGCAGCTTCAGGCGTTTCTCAAGCTTATGAAGCCGGTGATATTTTAATGCGCGTGGGCAGCGCCTCTGTTAACCCGGAATCAAAAAGTGATGGGACCAATTTGCTGCCAAATGAATCTGTCAGCGCCAATGACAATACCCAATTGGGTTTATCTAGTACCTACATGATTGACAAAAACTGGGGCATTGAAGTATTAGCAGCCTCACCTTTTACCCATGACATTAAAGCCAAAGGCGGTACACTAAATGGCGTCAGCATTGGGGAAACCAAGCAGCTGCCACCCACTGTCACTGCCCAATATTATTTTTTAGACAGCACCAACACTATTCAGCCATACGCCGGTATAGGCTTGAACTTCACGGTGTTTTTTGATGAGGAGACCGATACTGGTGCAGAAGGGTTAGGTTATGATTCTTTAGCGCTAGATAATTCAACTGGGCTAACCGCGCAAGTGGGCATTGATTACAAAGTGGATCAAAACATATTTATTAATGCATCTGCCATGTACGCACAAATTGGCAGTACCGCAACTCTAACTGGCGAAGGTCAGCCTGACTTAACGGTTGATTATGATTTGGACCCTATGGTGTACCGTTTAAACTTGGGTTACCGCTACTAAGCTTTTTAAGGTAATTAAATGTAGTCTTTTAAAAGGCTGCATTTAAAGCAATTACAGCACCGAAAATTTAACCGGCTTTTAATTCACACTTTTTATCATTTTTATCAATTAATTTCTGCCGTGCTTCATCAATTTGCGTATCACTTAAAAAAGTGCGCTCCCCTTCATCGTTTAAACGATACCAGCGCCGTCCTTCATCCATTCGTCTTAGTTGATCTTTAACCTTATGACAGTAACGCTTTAAAGCGAGGCGCTTCTCTTTTTTCTTTTGCTTGGCTTGTTTTTCTTTATTTTGTTGTTGCCGGATATCATCATAAATAGCCAGCGCCGCTTGGTTTCGTCTGACTTCAGCCGATTCGGGTTTATCCAATTCAATGACAGAAAGGCGCTCTGGATCGCCTTCAGCATAATGGGACTTTTTTGCACTATTTTTTTGATAGGGGATTTTTTTCGACGTATTGTTAGTTGAATTCAATAATCGCGCTCTACGCTTCTCAACTTTTTCATGCCATTGACTATTTGGGTATTTAAGTAAAAAGTCATCATACACTTGAAGAGTATTAATGAGCTTGGCCTGCCGATAGGCTGATTTATCGCGAAAGTGAACCGCATGATTGTACCAAGCACTATCAGGATGGGTGTCTAGAAAGGTATTAATAGCCCCTACGCTGCCATTTTTTTTAGCATCTTCCACTAGAAGCTTATCGCGATGCCAAAGCGCACTTTTATCCCAACCTGTTTGCTTATATTCTTCAATAAATTCGTTTAGTACATCAACATCATTACTGTCTATGGCGTGTTGGTAGGCTTGCTTTTTGTCATCGTAACTTTTGGGCACAGCCGCCATTAGTTGATCGCCAGACATAAAAAGAAGCAAAAAGCCCCAAGATAAAATCCTTTTCGTCATTATTGTTATCCTTAACATTGGCTATGTAATTATGTATTGCTTGACTGCACCGCTAGCGTGTCGTTGAGGTGCTTGAAAATTAGTCGGCGCTGGCCTGAGCTTTTAACTGTTTCAATAAACGCGAAGGCAAATTAGTAATGGTTAATGCACTGGCGCTTGCGTCAAAGCTGATATCGCCCCCTAAAGCCGTGGCAGCAAAGCTTAACGTGAGATCTTTATTCTTGCCACTGTAACGAATGTAATTTTTTAAACTTTTTCGATCAGGTATGAATTCAGTTTTAGCAGCCTTTTCGGTTTGCTCACCTTCTTGATCGGCTTCGCTAATGGCTGTGTTAATGCGATTCTCCTGACGTTTTTGAACAATGAACTCTTCAAACTTTTCAGGTGCTTGATCATTTAATTGGCTAGACAATATTTTAAATTCAACCGCCTCACCGTGCTTATCTTGCTCAACACAATAATCGACGATACTGGCACGGGTTTCATTAGCTTGCTCGGTGGGCATTGTGGCGGTGTATTCTTCCACGATTTGCAAAAACTCTTGAGTTTCTTGCTCTGTATCCAATGTGTCACTGAAGCCTGTGACTTCACAAAATAATTTTTGCACCGCTTTATCGCCACGGCCAAAACTAAAGGTAAGGTACTCTCCTTGAGCATTTCCTAATAAGGCGGTGGTATCTACACTTAGGGCAAAGCCCGTGTTAGAGAAATCAATAAATCGCGTCTCGGTTAGCTCCATTTCACTGTTTAATGCCACGTTACTTTTTTCACGCAAATGAAACACATACAGCCTGTCGCCATCCACCAGCTCTTCAAATATAAAGGCTAAATACCCTTGGGTCTCTAAGGTAGTGCTGTCCATTTTATCGGCAAACATATGACAAATTTTCTTAGACCAGGATAAAAAGTTTTGCTTATCTCTTAACCAATCAAGGGTTAGTGCTTTAAATTGCGTCACTTCGGGACTGAAACGCCCATAGCGCTTGCCTGATCTTTGTATGAAGATACCTTTAAGTTGCCCCATTACCCGTTGGCCATAGTCTTCAACTAAGGCTTCATTCTCACAAAAGCTCAATGTTGCAGCTGGCTTATCGGCATCTTTGTGTACTTGGTGGGTTATAAAATGGGTAACTGGCATGAACATAAGTCTTAAAAATTTGGTCAAGCATATTAACACAGTTCATTTACTTGGCAGCTTGAAATTCCCCTTATAAACGCTAGGCTGACTTGAATTAACACCTGTTTAAATATACAGTAAATATATGTAGGCCTGCCCATCTTCTGGATCACAGCTCTGCAAAAGTCATCCACTAGACCAATAACCAAATAAGTAGGTTTTGAAGGGTTTGTAATAATGAAGCTTTATATTGCCGAAAAGCCCAGTTTAGGCCGTGCCATCGCCGCGGCACTGCCTAAACCCCACAATAAGCAACCAGGATTCATTGAGGTGGGTAACGGTGATGTGGTCAGTTGGTGCATTGGTCATCTTTTAGAACAAGCCGAACCCGATGCTTATGACAGTGCGTTTAAGTCCTGGAAACTCGAACACCTGCCCATCGTGCCCGAACAATGGCAATTAACCCCCAAAAGTAAGACCCGCCAACAGCTCAGTGTTTTGCGAAAGCTCGTTAAACAAGCCACCACCCTAGTTCATGCTGGCGATCCTGATCGCGAAGGGCAATTACTAGTAGATGAAGTGATCGGCTATTTAGGGGTTAAAGGCCCTAAAAAAGACACGGTTGAGCGATTATTAATTAGTGATTTAAACACCCCTGCTGTCACAAAAGCCCTTCAACAATTACGCAGTAATAAGGAATTCATTCCCTTGTGTGTTTCTGCCCTATGCCGCTCTAGAGCTGACTGGCTATACGGTATGAACATGACACGCGCCTATACCATTCAAGGGGGAAAGGCTGGCTATAAAGGGGTTTTATCGGTGGGCCGAGTGCAAACGCCTTTACTCGGACTGGTGGTTAAACGTCAACAAGAAATAGAAAATTTCAAAAGCCGTGACTTTTATGAAGTGCATGCCCACATCATTAAAGACGCCACCCAACCTGCCCCATACATTAGCCTTAAATGGCAACCCAGTGCCGCATGTGAGGCTTATCAAGATGAAGAAGGCCGATTATTACACCGCCCACTGGCCGAAAATGTTTGTGCCAGAGTCACCGGGCAGGCCGCTCAAATAACCCAGGTAAACAAGAAAGATAAAAAGCAAAATGCACCTTTGCCTTTTAATTTATCTACCTTACAAATTGAAGCGGCAAAAAAATTTGGCATGAACGCCAAACTGGTGTTAGACACCTGCCAATCCCTTTATGAACGTCACAAATTAATAACCTACCCAAGGTCTGACTGTCGATATTTGCCAGAACAGCACTTTAACGAATCTCAAAAAGTGCTAGGGGCCATAAAACAAAACTGTCAGGACCTTAGCAATCCTGTTGATCACGCTCAAGTAACGCTTAAAAGCAAAGCATGGAGCGATAAAAAAGTGGGGGCTCACCATGCTATAATTCCCACTCAAAAGACCATGGCCACAGCGCAATTAACCAAAGCAGAACTGCAAATTTACAGCCACATTGCCAAGCAATACATTTTACAGTTTTATCCGGCTTATGAGTTTTGTGAAACAAGCCTAGAAGCCAATATTGCGGGCGGACTATTTAAAACCCAAACTAAAATACCTAACAATGTGGGTTGGAAAATATTTTTCAAAGAAGATAAAAGCTCAGCCCCTATAACATTGCCTTCCATTAGCGTAGGTGAAACATGGCTTTGCCAAGAAGCGGTTATTTCAGACAAACAAACACAAGCACCTGAGCACTTCACTGACGCCACACTATTAGCCGCCATGACCGGCATATCCCGCTTTGTACAAAATAAAGACATAAAAAAGACACTCAAAGAAACCGATGGCTTAGGAACAGAAGCCACCCGTGCAAGCATTATAGAGTTACTTTTCACCCGAAAATTTTTAAGCCGATCAGGCAAACAAATCCACGCAACACCTGTGGGGGTTGGGCTGATTAGCAGCCTACCGGAATCGGCCATCACCCCTGACATGACCGCGCAATGGGAGCAGCAGTTAGATGCCATTAGTGATAAGAAGTTAAATTATCAAGGGTTTATGAATCCATTAAACGGGCATTTATTTAAGCTATTAACACAGGCAAAAGAACACATCCCCACTGCCCTGCAAGGCATTAAAAGTGATCATAACCCATTTAAAAAGAAGAGTTTTCGTAAAAAAAGCAGTGCTAAAAGTAACCCAAAGAGAAAGAAATCTAGTGCAGCATAAGCAAAGATGCCTCACAGGCTTGAAAGCCAAGTGAGGCATCTTTGTTTAAATGGGTATTTCAAGCCTGTTATTAAATAGCTCGATCAACACCCTTGGCTTGCTTTTCTAACGTGTTCATCCAATTTTGTATATCACGAAAGATGTCTTCACGGTTCAGCTCATTAAAATTTTCATGATAGTTTTTTTCGTGATACTGATAGGTTAAAAGGTTTTGATCAACCTCATCTAGCAGGGCCCTTGTGCCTTGTGTGTCGGCCAATTTGTCATCCCCTGCCACCACCGCAAACAAGGGTGCATTCCAGTTTTTCATCTTGCTTGGCAAACCTGACTGGGCAATCTGAAGCTCTTTAGCAAAGCGAACCGAACACTGCTGAGCCCGAGTAAAATCTTTTTCATCTTGGCGATGACGCATGGTGATGGTTTCATCATGGGTTAAGTAGTCCATCACATCGTCTAATGGCACCGACATTTTTGGTGCTATTTTAGACAAAACACTGGATAAATTTTGCATGACTTTCGGAATAGGCGTGGCGTTCACGTAGAATGGCGAGGAAATAATATACCCTAAAATATCTTCATCGTTTTTAAACATACCCAAACCTAAATAGGTTGCCAACAAGCCTCCTACTGAATGCCCCATAATAAAAATAGGTAACCCAGGGTACGCTTTTTTAACCCACTGTAAAAATAATAAAGTGTCTTCTAATAAGTGCTCAAATTTTTCTATATACACTTTTTTTTGTTTATTATGACCACGCAAATCATAACTGACGGTGGCGTATCCTTGTTCTTTAAAATATAACGCGGGCGTAACAAAGTCCCCCCCGTGGGCAAGACCACCATGTATTGCCAAGATGACACCTTTAGGAGCAATAGGCTGCCACGTATGGATATCCAGCTGCAAGCCATCTATACAAGTTAGAGTATCCATCGAGTCTTCTGAAAAACGCATTAAGCAAACCTTATTGATTCATTTGTTAATAAGGCAATTTAGCGCACCCACTTGCCATAGGCTTGTAAGAATTGATGATGGCCCTTTAGCACATCAATGAAATACTTCCCCGCTAAATCGTCCATGGCGACAATCTTTAACCAATTTTCTAAATTCTTGATGCTTTAAATGAATAAGAGAAAAGTGATCCCCTGCTTCTAAGAATACATCTCTTTGCTCAATTAATAAGTCATCATAAATGGTGTCCATTTGATATGCGTGACTCACCGCAGGGATCGCGCCCAGCGCGCAATCATCGAACAACGGAGTAAGTTGTTTTTCAGTTAAAAGGTGAAAATCCCGATTAAGCTCATCGGTTAATTTATGGAAGCTTATTTTATGTGTGCTAGGCAGCAGTGCCATCATTCGGCGCCCTTCATGATCTTCAAGCACCACTGCTTTGGCTAATTTCATGGGGGATATTTTTGCAAGCCGAGCCGAATTCAACGAGCTATCACTTTGAGCATGATGAACCACGTCATACTGAATGCTTTGATCAGTTAGATATTCCTCTACACGATTAATAGTGCTCATAAGAACCTCCAATACCTGGGTAATTCAGCCAAGTACTTTAAGGGCACCTCTATTAGTAGAGGTGCCCTTAAGTATAGTTCGCTTAAACACAGATATTTTTATTCATCAATTTTGTTGCTAGCCTATGAGCTTTTACAGCCATTTATTCTAATAGAAAATGGCTGTAAAGATCAGTAACACTGAAGTTAACTATTGGTAAAGCCTTCTTCTGGCATTTGCATAAGTGATTCAGGGCTTTTTTGCATGGTGGCCTGTAAGGACAATGTACGTGGCAAAATGCGCTCATAATAAAATTCAGCTGTTTGAATTTTAGATGCATAAAAAGGGGTTAGGCCTTTCTCAGCTTTTATTTTGGTATGCGCAGCATCCGCCATCTTCGCCCAAAAATAGGCCATGACGATATAACCACTGTACATTAAATAATCAACCGAAGCCGAACCCACCATGTCACGATTTTTGTTGGCTTTATACGCTATTTTTATGGTGTTCCATTGCCACTGGCGCACTTGTTTTTTAAGCACTTTTATAAACGGCTTCATTTCCTTTTTGTTTTTATGCTCTTTAATAAACTGCTTAATTTGAGCCACAAAGGCCTTAAAGGTTTTTAATTTTCCCAGTAATACTTTGCGTCCTAATAAATCAAGTGCCTGCACGCCAGTGGTGCCTTCGTATAGCGTTGAAATGCGTGCATCTCTTACAATCTGCTCCATACCCCATTCTTTAATAAAACCATGACCGCCATAAACTTGCATGCCTAAATTAGCCGATTCACTGCCTGCTTCCGTTAAAAAAGCTTTTAAAATGGGCGTTAAAAAACCCAATTCGTCATCGTATTCATCATAAGCCTGCGTGTCTCCTTTGGCATGGCAATCCATCATTTTATCGGCTATTTGGCAAGCAAAGTACAACATGGCTCGGCCTCCTTCAGCAAACGCCTTTTGGGTTAACAACATGCGTCGTACATCAGGGTGAACAATAAGCGAATCAGCCACACTATCAGGTTGCTTAGTGCCTGTTAACGAACGCATAGACAAACGGTCTTTTGCGTAAGGCACACTGCCTTGATAAGCCAACTCACAAGAACCAATGCCTTGAATAGAAGTACCTATTCGGGCCGTATTCATAAAGGTAAACATACAATGCAAGCCTTTATTTTGTTCACCAATTAAAAAACCTTTGGCCTCTTCAAAGTTCATAACACAGGTTGAAGAACCATGGATGCCCATTTTCTTTTCTATGGAGTCACAATAAACCGTGTTTCTTTCTAATAATTCCCCACTGTCATTAATATTCACTTTGGGGACAATGAATAATGAAATGCCATTGGTGCCCGCTGGAGCCCCGGGCAATCGTGCGAGCACAATATGAATAATATTCTCAGTCATATCGTGCTCACCAGATGAGATAAATATTTTGGTGCCGGTTATTTTATAACTGCCATCACTGTTTAGTTCTGCGCGAGTTTTTACCTGACCTAAATCTGTACCGCATTGCGGCTCAGTTAAACACATGGTGCCTGCCCAACGACCCTCCACCATAGGCTGCATAAAGCAATCTTTTTGCTTGTCATTACCGTGCATTAAAATGGTATTCATAGCCCCTTGAGATAAGCCGGGATACATGCCCCAACTCCAATTGGCCGTTCCAATCATTTCTGATTTAAAAACCCCTAACGATAAGGGTAAACCTTGCCCACCAAACTCAGTTGGAAAAGACAGTCCTTGCCAACCCCCTTCAATATACTGATCGTAAGCGCCCTTCCAACCATCTGGTGTGGTGACTTGTCTATTTTCAAAGTGACAGCCTTGTTCGTCACCTGATTGATTTAAAGGCGATAGTTCACTTTCACAAAATTTGGCACAATGCTCTAGAATGGCATCGACCATTTCAGAAGACGCCTCCTCTCCCCCTCGTAACGATTGATAATGACTTTGAAAATCAAATACATCGTTAATTAAAAATTTCATATCGGTTAACGGCGCTTTATAAGCTAGCATAATCTATGGCTCTCATGGCTTTAAATGCAACTCACCCTGCTGTCTTGGGTGTCATCGGTTTTACACATTAAATAGAAATACAGGCCCAATCGAGGTCTTGGCCAAATACCGCTGGCAGCATAAATAAGCACCCCATGGATGCATTGGCTGAAATGACAATTTAATATTAAATAAAAGCCATATAAGAGAAATTAAAAAATACAGCGTAGGGAAGGATCAACTGATATAAGCCATTCACCAAAGTGGCGGATGGCTCAAATAATGAGGAAGATAAGGTTAGTCGCGGCTGCCTTTTTTAAGTTTACGGTATTCGATGGGCGTCATATCGGTCCACCGTTTAAAAGCACGATAAAATGTACTGGGTTCTGAGAAACCCGTTAAGTAAACGATTTCCTCAACCGATTCCTGTGTGCGCACCAAAAGCCTTTTGGCCAACAAACATCGATACTCGCTTAGTATTTGATTAAAGCTGGTGTCGGCTAAGGTTAAAGTAGAACGCAACGCTCTTGGGGTAAGATTTAATTTCCCTGCAACCAAATCAAGGCTAACGTCTTGATTCTCCAGTAACTCCCCCACCACCCGCTTCACTTCATACACCATGTCTTCTTGTTCTAGCTTGGCCAAGTGCTGTTCTGCTACTTTTTCATGCAGCCTCAATAGCTCAGGCTCTGCATGGGGGGATTTAACATTTAACACATCGGAATCAAAACTAATGGCATTTCGTGGCTGATTAAAACGTAATTCGCAGTTAAAGATACGGCTATAATCTGTTAAGTCAGCGGGTTCTTCGTATAAAAAATCCACATAGATTGGGGTAAACTGATCATCGGTTAAGCTTTTAAAAAACTTAATCATGCCCACTATGCTGCATTCATTAAAGTGTTTGCTTAAGTCTTTACCCATTTTAGTGTCCAGCACTAAACAGGCTTCGTTATCGTTAACCTGCAAATACGATTGAGCCACATCGGTAATTAAACGCTGATAGCTCAATGCGCGCTTTAAGCCCTCACCAAACGAGGGACTGCTTAAAAACAAGTACTCAAGCACATGTCCCTTATACAAAGGAATGTACTCTGCCACATGTAAGCCTATGTATGGATCTTGCGTAACCTCTTCAGCAGCTTGCCAGAAAGCTCGGTTGGCTTCGTGCTGAAGGCGTGCCTGCTTGTTTTCAGTTAAAGAAAGGGTCACGCCACAACGTCTATAAATGCTGTTGGCATCAATATCCATTTGCAACATGGCTTCATGAACTAGACGCAATAAAATGCTGCCATCTCTCATTAAGACAACCTATAAAAAGGAGAATGTTTATTATTTTTGGATAGAAAGTACCAGAAAATGCGTAGGGCTCACAAGTCTATAGGATTAAACTGCAAAAAAATTCCTATAAAACCCTGTGCCAGCCCCTGTGCGCCAAGATTTTTTTCTGACCACACTGTATTTATTGACTGACAACGGCGGATAATATTCTTAAAGTCTTAACTCAATCCAGTCTGGGCGCGTCAGGCATACTGAATTTATCTCCCCGTCCATCACCAGCTTAGAAATACACTTCGTCAGAGCATGTCGAAAAGTCACATTCCAGCCTCATTTTTCACCTAACGCACCTCCATACCTTTAAATAGGCCACCATTTATCTGCCCGCATCCAGTTATGCCAAAAGGTGCACCATTGCCAGGGCCAAAGGCAAACACAAACACTAGGTCAACAGCATATAACTGGGAACAATAAAGAAGTTCATAAAGCAGAATCTGACCTATAAACAACCTCAAATCCACTCACATTAAACTAGACAAAAATGCCCAATGTGCCCTTTGTGCATTTACTCTATACTGGATGCTAATTTGAAATTTGGAATGCATGATGGGCAAAACAACTTTAGCTTTTATTTTAGTATTCACCTCACTCTTTGCCATGGCCAATGAACACAGATCAGCCAATAATATGCAAAGAGATCAGTACCGACATCCCGCTCAAACCCTAACCTTTTTTGATATTCAGCCTGAACAAACTGTGGTGGAAATTTGGCCTGGAGGTGGCTGGTACACTGAGGTGCTTGCCGAAAAAATGAACGGCAAAGGTCAATTGATCGCTGCGCACTTTCCAAAAGATTCGAACGTTAATTTCTTTCGCCGCTCAAGGCAGCAATTTGAAGATAAAATTAGCCTGCAAAAAGACCATTATAAAAATTTAACTTTAAAGGACTTTGAACCGCCTAAAAGCCTTAATATTGCCGATCCATCTTCTGCTGACAGAGTGCTTACCTTCCGAAATGTTCATAATTGGATGCGCAATGACAGTGAACAAGTGGCGTTTGATGCCTTTTTCAAAGCCCTCAAGCCAGGTGGCATATTAGGTGTGGTTGAACATCGAGCTCCAGATAGCTTTAACCTTCAACAAATGGTCGATTCCGGCTACGTAAGCAGTTGGTATGTGATCAAGCTAGCCAAACAAGCAGGCTTTGTTTTATTAGAATCATCAGAAATTAATGCAAACAAACTGGATACAAAGTCTCATCCCAACGGGGTATGGACGTTACCGCCCACCCTTAGAATAAAAGGTGAAAGCAACATTAAAAAATATAAAGCCATTGGTGAAAGTGATCGCATGACTTTAAAGTTTTTAAAGCCACAAGCCATTTAAAACCTATTTTAAAACCAGTGAGATATCGACCTATTTCACTGGTGATGATTTAAGTAATTTTTAAAGGTTCATTAAGGCACACTGCTTAATCAGGTTTGTTTTCGAGAAATTACCATTAGTGAGTTTTGCCGTAGCGTCTTCTGGCCCTAATAAATATTGAGCAATTTGATCAATAGGCCAGCCTTTTTCTGCCAGCTCTTTCACTTCACTGCACAACTGTAAAATATTATTAAGTTTCAGCTGTAAGGCTTGCTTGCCGTCTTGAATGATGCCCCCATGGGGGCAAAACAACGTTGTAAAGTCTAATTGTTGAACTTTTCTCAAGCTGTTTATTAGCTCGATTAAGTCCTCATCTTTACGCAACATTTTAATGGTTTTGGCGATATACAAATCACCACTAAAAAAATAACCCTCGCTAGGCACATGGAAACAGGTTAAATCTTTAGCATGCCCTGGGGTATGTACTGGAATAACCTTTGTGGCGTCTTCCAAAAATTCAGTGTCGGCTAAGTTGCGAGTGTGAACAGGGCGCGGGCTTCCCCACACTATTTTTTGCAATAATGGTGTGGGGTATCCTGTTGCTAACTTGGCTTGTGCTAGCTTAGGCGCCTTAGGCGTTATTGAAAACAGTTTTGCAATCCGCTGCGCATTACCACTGTGATCTTCATGATGATGAGTGAGCAGCAATTGTTTAACTGGCTCTTTTTTTAAAAACTTCGCCACGTGTCGCCATTGATTACTCGGTCCAGCATCAATAACCGTACTGCCCATTCGATAAACAATAAATTGCGTGTTAATCCCGTGGTTAAAGCGACCGACTTTGACCCCTTGAACTCGTTGATGCTGATAAAGTTGACGAACGGGCATTAAATTTCAAACCTAAAGCAAAAAACTAGGTTGTCACTAGCACCCAGCTTAATCAATTACACAATGACTCTTTATAACTGAGATTATCAATCAAGAGGCCCACGACCCTCTTGCATACAATTTTTGAGAACTATACCCGCCCATTTAGATAACGGTATAAAAAGCATTATCAATATTCCACAACCTAGGTAAATCTCTATTTAGGTGATTACCAGTACACTACAAAACAGATTAATTTATACCCAGCTAAACCCAGCGGCCAATAGCTGCTGCAGAAAAGTCTCCATTTGTGTATGCTTTCAGGTTATAAGCCACATTAATTCGGTCAGGCTAATAGGTTAAATATACCCATGGATATATTAGAGTTTTCAATTCCTTACCATTATGTAATGGCTGCCTTGCGCGGGCCTAAAGAGAAAGGAATGGATTTAAAAGGGCTGCTCGCTCGCTCTGGCATATTAGAAGAAGTACTGCATGAGCCCATGTCGCGGGTCACTGCTCGTCAATACACCCAACTAGTGCAAAATATCTGGCATGAAATGCAAGACGAATATGCAGGGCTTGGTAAACAACCTAGCCCACTCGGTTCATTTGCCATGATGTGTCATTCGGTTATTCATTGTCCTAACCTAGAAAAAGCTTTTCGACGGGCCTTTCGTTTTTATGCACTTTTCTTAGATTTAGCAGAGATAAAATTAGTGGTAGATGATCAATTTGCCACCATTATCGTCGATGAAGAGCACCTCAATGACCCAGACCGATTCTTAATCGAAAGCATCCTGGTGATATGGCACCGCTTTGGCAGTTGGCTAATTGGGCGTCGAATAAATTTAGTAGAGGCCAGTTTCCGTTACCCAGAGCCAGAATCACACACCGAATATAAACGTCTTTTTAGCTGCGACTTCCATTTTGATGGCAGCTACACAGGCCTTCGTTTTCCGGTTAAATTTTTATCAGAAAAAATTGTTCAAAATGAAACCACGTTACGCAATTTCTTAAAGCACAGCCCTGCCGACTTGCTGGCCAAACCCGATGAAGGAAACAGTTTAGTGGCCCAAATCAGAGCCATCATTGGTGATGATTTATCACTTGATATGCCCAACTTTGATACGGTTGCCAACGCCCTTTACACAAGCCCGCAAACCCTACGTCGCCGCTTAAAAGAGGAAGGGTTAACCTACCAGGAATTAAAAGATCAGATGCGCCGTGATACCGCCTTGTATTATCTGGAACAAGGCGACTTAAGCATTCAAGGCGTTGCTGAAAAGCTAGGATTTTCTGAACCCAGTACTTTCCACCGAGCATTTAAAAAATGGACAGGCATGACCCCTGGGGCCTACCGCCAAGGCGATGAAAAGTTAGGATCTTAACCCATTCATGACTTCACGTACCCGTTTAAACCCTGAACAACGTAGGCAGCAGCTGCTGGAGGCTGCTGTAAACGTCTTTGCCAAGCGAGGCATTGGCCGTGCCGCCCATGCTGATGTGGCCGAAGCCAGTGGCGTGTCGGTGCCCACTGTCTTTAATTATTTTAATACTCGCGAAGATTTAGTGGATGCTGTTTTACAAACAGTAGAAAGCTTTTTTCTGGATTTTGCCAAAGAGTACCATCAACAAGATTGCGCGCTTAAAAACCCTGTTAGTACATTGCAAAAACACGCTTTTAGCTTTTTAAAAATGGCGCAGCAACACCCAGATTTAGTGACTATTTGGTTAGAGTGGAGCGCATCTGTTAGAGACGACAGCTGGCCTAAGTACATTGCGTTTCAAGATAAAGTGCTAGATATCATAGAGCCAACTATCCAGTCTGGTTTAGATAAAGGCCAAATGATTTCTCAATTGAGCGCCCGTGATTTAGCAAGAATTTTGTTTGGACAGGCCCATCCTGTTACCCTTGCTTATTTTGCGCCAAACCCACCCATTCAGGATATGATGAAATTTGTACAGCTGGGAATGAATGCATTGTTAGGCATTCAAGAACAGCCTCAGGAATAACCCATGACTCAATCAATCACAACTCTCACGCTTGTAAAAGACAGCCCATTGCATGGTAAAGGTCTATTTGCCGCCCAAGACATCCAACAAGATACCGTAATCGGCACTTTACAAGGTAAGCCTGTCTCCCATGATGGACTTCATGTTTTATGGATGAATGACGGACAGGACAAATTTCAGGTTGAAAATGACCTCAAGTTTATTAACCACAGTAAACAAGCCAACGTGGCTTATTATGATGACTTTACCGTGGTGGCTCTTAAGGACATACAACAAGGTGAAGAACTGCTGCACAACTACGGAGACGATTGGGCCTAATTGAGCAATACTTCATAGATGCCCAGATCAATTCAGTGTTTAATAGCGTTGTCTCGACAATGCCCTATTCCGTATCAAACCATTAATGGACACCCACTCTTGAAGCATGGCCAGTTCAATTTCTGTTATCAATAGGCTTTCCTTAAACAAGGTCCGCTTTCCACTTTTTTGGCAAATGTTATTGGCCATGAGCGTTATGCTGTGCCTTGCTTCAGGGGTTTTATGGGGCTACCTACAAGTGAATTTTCAGCAATTAGTGCAAAAACAAACCGACACATTTGCTCACACCATTACTCAGCAAGCAGCCAATAGCGCAGCGGAAATGTTAATGGCCGATGACCATTTAGCCTTATCGGCCATGCTGGAGAACCTAGTACGCAGCAGTGAAAATATTCATTCTATTGCCATACTAGATGAAAAGAAAAACGCCGTAGCCCAAGCCATGGGAAAACATCTGATTCAAAACCCTTTTAGCAAAATATACCAAGCCGACATTTTGTTTCATGACATTACAGCAGGCTTCATACAGCTAAAAATAGACCACAACATCATTCGCGAGTCTTTGGCAAAAACACAAAATACCTTAACCCTTATTATTTTCGGCATTGGTATTCTAGCCATCTTAAGCAGTATATTTATTGCCAGAAAACTCACCCAGCCTTTAAAGCAATTACAAGAAATCACCCAGCTAGTCGCACAAGGTGATCTTGACCCCGATCTGCCTATTATAAAAAATAACGAAGTGGGCGATTTAATTAAAAGTTTTAAACATATGTTAAAGGGATTAAGGGATAAAGAATCCATTGAAGGAAAGTTCAACACCTATTTTTCAAAAGACATTGCCAAAGATATATTGTCGGACTTAAAGGAAGCCAAAAAGCCTCTTAAATCTGTCACCGGGTCGGTTCTTTTTGTGGACATCGTCGGCTTCACACAGCTCAGCGAAACACAAAGCCCTCAACAAATCGCCCATATCCTCAACCAATATTATTCCTTGCTCCACCAAGTGAGTAAAATTTACTGGGGTAGCGTAGACAACTATATTGGCGACGGTGCCATGTTAACCTTTGGGGTGCATGTGAACGACCCAAAGCACCCAATCAACGCCATTTGCGCAGCCCAAGTATTTATTCGTTTAAGTGAATCGCTGAATTTACAACGCACAAAAGAAAACTTACCGCCGTTGCAATTTAGACTTGGGCTTCATTGTGGAGAAATGCTGGCAGGGGCTATTGGCGATCATGAACGGATGCAGTTTACCATTACTGGTGATACCGTTAATTTGGCAGCAAGACTTTGTGATTTGGCCAACCCTGATAAGCTCATCATCAGCGAACAGATATATCTTCATTCCTCCTGTGAGGCACTATTAGTCACAGAAGCTTGCCAAAGTTTTCTCGTAAAAGGCAAAAAGCACCCTATCAATGGCTATGCTGTGATTGGTTTAGCACCGCAATTTAATCGTTTACTCATGCAGCAAGAAAGTGAGCTAAAGGCCATGCAAGAATATGTATAAAGGCTTTAAACAACTTACACTTTTTTGCTTAATTTGTATGGCAGGTTGCACCAGCACACCTCTAAAAATTTGGTACAAAGACACAGCCGAACTTATTAAAGAGCACAATTACCAGAAGGCCATGGAGCAAATTCACGCTCAACAACCACTTGATCAGCAACAGCTAGCCATGGTTGAGTCTCTAGCCAAGCAACACCTAAAACAACAAAGTCAAACTATTCATTTACTTATCAGTCAGCAAGAATGGGGACAAGCTAGGGGGGTGTTACGTCATTTAATACAAACCCAACCTAAGGGTGTTTCCCTGTCTGGCTTAGAAAATGCTATTAACCTTGCTCAGAAAGATGAAGAGCGCCTACTCAACACCCAGTCTTCTTTAATTAAAGCTGAGTTATTAGACACTCAATTTAGGCAACAAGCGTTGGCAAATCGAATTCATCATGACCGTTTCAATTGGTTTAACCAAAGCCATTACCTTGAAGAACAGAAAAAACAAATAGCTGAAAAGCTGCTGCAATTATCCACCCAAGCCTTGCGTGTAAAAGATTACAAGTATGCGCAATTAGCATATGAAAAAGCCATCGAATTTGATCGTCAGCTGGGTAAAGGCGAAATCAAACAAGCCATCAATGCAGGCCTCAGCGTCATTAATGACAAAGCTATACTTCATCGCCAGCAAGATTTAATCAGACAATTAACTACCGCTGTCTCCACCTTAAATTTTGATCAATTATTGAAAGTACACGACATTCTATCTCACGAACCCTTTCACGGAGCGCAAGTAGACAAAGCGCTGAAACAAGCACAAAACCTCAGACAGGAATACGCGCAAAGCTTAGACCAAAATGCTGCAAGACTATATCGGCAAGGGAATATTTTAAAATCCGTTGACCTATGGCTAATGGCTTTAAAACTCAGCCCTGACAGCATTAGCATTAAAGAAAAATTGCTACGGGCCCAAAAAGTATTAGTGAAATTTAAAAAGTTATCTAACAC
Source organism: uncultured Bermanella sp. (assembly GCA_913058575.1). GTDB lineage: Bacteria > Pseudomonadota > Gammaproteobacteria > Pseudomonadales > Oceanobacteraceae > Bermanella. Next base: position 7,603 of record CAJXRF010000036.1, on the reverse strand, counting down.
ATCCAATACCGAATAACGCCAATCCCTTTAATGTGTCGCTTTAAGCATATCCCCTCTTTCGCCTACCCAGCTCTTTCAATACCTCCCAACGCCCTGCGTCTTTAGCACTCTTTCACCTTAACCAAACGTTAACCCCCTAAGGCACATACTGTTGGCCACCGATTATTCTGTCGTAATGCCAAATAGTTTTAGGGAGTTGCCAATGCGCACAACATTAACCGCCATATTTCTGGTGTTGCTGATTTCAGGCTGTAAAGATACCACTATTGAAAAAGACAAAACCATTCGCCCCATTGATTGGATAGAGGTTAAAAGCAGCAGCTTTGATCAAATCAGGCGCCTGTCTGGCACCATACACTCACTTGAATCCACCGATTTAAGTTTTCAAGTGGGAGGTAAAATAAAACACATTTCAGCCAAATTAGGGGACAAGGTAAAAAAAGGTGAGGTGCTTGCCACACTTGACAAGCGTCTTTTCAAAATGAGCCAACAATCATCACAAGCCAATTTAAACAAGGCTAAGTCCGCTCTTGCCGAAGCCCATAATGAATACTTGCGCTATTCTGAGCTTTCTGAAAAAGGCCTTATTTCAAAATCAGGCTACGACAGCGTTCAAATGGCCTATGAATCGGCAAACAGCTCAGTGAACTTAGCAAAATCTCAACTGGATATATCCAACAAAAATCTACAAGACACCGTTATTTACGCGCCTTATGACGCAAAAATAACCAAGCGTTTAATGGAGCCTTCTATGCAAGTGGGCGCTGGTCAAACCGTTTTTGAAGTGGCAGGTATTAACGGTTTAGAAGTCAATGTATTAGTACCTGAAAGCCTTATTCGTGACTTATCAAAAGGCATGGCCATTTCGATTAACTTCCCTGTTTTTCCTGATAAAAAAGGCCATGGCGTCATTACCGAAATTGGCAGTCGCGCACAAACGGCCAATGCTTTCCCTGTCACCATTTTAATTGAATCAGAATTAGACAATTTACGTGCTGGCATGACTGCCGAAATTGACTTTACTTTCCAAGGTGTTGGTATAAGTGGCCACCACGGTGACATCTACCGTCTTCCCATGGGGGCCATTGGCGCTGGCACTAATCAATCTGCCTATGTATTTGTTTATGATACAAACAAGCAATCCGTATATAAACGCACCGTAAAAGTCGAGAACATCCTTAATAATGAAGTGCTCATCTCTAGCGGCATTAAAAATGGGGAAATCATTGCCATCGCTGGCGTACCATTTTTACGAGATGGCCAGCACGTTAATTTACTCGACAAACACGTTAAACGTTTTAACTAACGGAGGCCTAAATGAATTTAACCAAGTTAGCATTTGAATACCGTAAATCGGTTTTTATGATTTTGGCCCTACTATTGTTAAATGGCGTAGTGGCCTATTTCACTCTTCCCGCCCAAGAAGACCCCACGGTGACTATTCGCGAAGCCATTGTCAGTACCTCTTATCCTGGAATGTCGCCTGAAAGAGTTGAGCAATTAATTACCCGCACATTAGAAAAAGAAATTCGCAAAGTAGCAGAAGTGAAAAAAATCACTTCCACCTCAGAAACCGGTCAATCCACTATTCACGTGGAAATATATGATCGCTATTTTAATCTTGATAATATTTGGCAAGACCTTCGCAATAAGGTTAATCAGGCTAGCGTAAACTTACCACAGGGCACCCAAACCCCTTTTGTCAATGACTCCTTTGGCGATGTCTCTGTCATCACACTGGCACTAACAGGCAAAGGTTTTAATTTAAGTGAATTAAACACCATCGCAAAACACGTAAGTGACACACTGTATTCTGTTAAAGGCGCCAAAAAAATTGAGATCATTGGCACTCAGGATGAGCGCATTTACATGGAAGCGCCCAGCGCGAAACTGGCCCAGCTAGGCATTTCTCAAGCACAGCTGATTAATGCGTTAAACACTCAGAACATTATTAGCCCTGGAGGGCAAATAGACACTGGCGCCAGAAATTTAGTCATCGAGCCCACTGGGAATTTCAATTCCCTTGAAGATATTGCTAATACACTCATCACCATACCCGGCACTCAAAGTACTCTAGCCCTTAAAGATATTGTCACTTTAAGGCGAGACTTCATTGATCCTCCCCATCAGCCAGCCTATTTTAATGGCGAACCCGCACTACTATTTTCGGTGGCCATGCTAGAAGACGTTAATGTTCTGGATTTTGTTAAACTTATTAAGCTTAAAGTGACCGACATACAAAGAACATTGCCCATAGGCTACCAAATAGACATTGCGACCGATCAATCTGTTCAGGTGGCACGAAGAATTAATGCAACGTCAGAAAATGTATTTCAAACACTTATCATTGTTTTAATCGTTGTGGTTCTTTTCTTAGGCATGCGCACGGGTTTAATTGTCGGCTCCATCGTGCCGTTTGTTATGCTAGCCACTCTTTGCATCATGAAAATCGCTGGCATGGCATTGGAGCAATTGGCCATGTCTACTTTGATCATTGCACTTGGCTTGTTGGTGGATAACGGCATTGTCATAGCTGAGGATTTTAAACGCCGTTTGGAGTTCGGGATTAAGCGCTACGATGCCATGTGCCAAGGAGGAAAAGAACTGGCCCTGCCTCTATTAAGTTCCTCTGTCACCACCATATTATTCTTTTTACCACTTATGCTCGCTGAGCATGTTGCCGGTGAATTTACCCGCTCCGTCTCATTGGTAATTCTGATCACCCTTTTAACCAGCTGGTTTATGGCACTGTGTATTACGCCGCTATTGTGTTATTTTTTTATTAAAGTGGATAAAAAAGCAATACCTCTCGATTCAGAAAAAATCAGTATCACAGCTCGATTTTATGCAAAATACGAATCCTTCTTGCATTGGGTTCTCGGGCATAAATTGATTTTCATGGGCACATTGGTTTTATTATTTATAATAGCCATAGCAGGGTTGGAGAAGGTAGCGAAACAATTTTTTCCAGACTCAGATCGCGCACAAGTCATGATGTACATTGACCTTCCTAAGGGTTCATCAGCCCGCACCACCAACCTGCAAATGAAAGAGATATTCATTTGGCTAAAAGATGAAAAACGCTTTCCTGAAATAGACAGTTTTTCTGGTTATGCCGGGTTTAATGGCCCCCGCTTTGTCAGCTCATTGAACCCAGAGGACCCTGCTGACAATAAAGGCTTTGTGATAGTGAATGTTAAAAATGAAGTCGATATGGACCTTATGGTGGCGAAGCTACATAAAGGTGTAATAGAAAATTTTCCTAATGTATCAGGGCGAATTAAGCGCATGTTTGTCGGTCCTTCTGATTCCAGCGTGATAAAAATACAAGTAAAAGGGCCTGACAAAGATGTCATTTATGAAAGTGCACAAGCCATAATGGATGTACTGCACGACGTTCCAAACACAAAAAACATTCGCACCGACTGGGAGAACCGCACGGTAAAAGTATTGGTTAAGGTTGATCAATATCGAGCCCGCCGTGCAGGTGTGACATCAAATGATATTGCCAATGCATTGCAAGGTTTTTTTGATGGTGCCCAAGCCACGCAATATCGTGAAGATGACAATATCATTCCCATTGTCTTACAAGCCAATGAAAAAGAGCGCTTTAATTTAGACCGATTACGAACCGTAACCGTGCACTCCAACAGCACGGGTTTGTCTGTGCCGCTTATGCAGGTGGCCAACCTGAGCCCCGTAAGCCAGTATTCGAAAATTGTGCGTGAAGATATGTTTCGCACCATCAGTGTTTTAGCCACCAGCACCTCAATGAGCGCCCAAGATTTACAGCTCATTGTGCAAGATAAAGTGCAAGCCATTGCCAGTGCCTTACCTGTTAATCATCACATAGAATACGATGGGGTTATTGCCCAATCAGCCGAGGCTCAGCTAGCCATGGGCGCCAGTATGCCCATGGTCATTTGCATTGTGATCGTATTGCTGGTCATTCAGTTCAATTCTTATCGCCGAGCACTGGTAATTATTCTGACCATCCCCTTGTCTATGATTGGTACGGCTCTGGGGTTAATCATAATGGATGCACCATTTGGCTTCATGGTCACACTGGGGATCTATAGCCTTGCCGGCATCATAATAAACAATGCCATTGTGCTCATAGACCGTATTGATATTGAACGCAGAAGTGGCACGGAAGACTACCAAGCGATTATTAATGCCTGCTTAACACGATTAAGGCCCATAGCCATGACCACAATCACCACTATAATGGGGTTATTGCCTTTAATTTTAGACCCTCAATCTATTTTTTATGGCATGGCGAATGTTTTGGCGTTTGGATTGGGCATTGGCACCATCTTAACGTTAGGGGCGGTGCCGGTCATGTATGCCGCCTTTTTTAAAGTGAGCGCCTCTAAATAAAAGTAGGCTTAATGAAAGCCCTGATTCTTTCATTAAGCCTACTATTTTCATACTTATTCACACTAAAGGCGCACAGAATGAAATTAAACTTGTTACTGGTTGAAGATAACCAAGATTTAGCCGCCACCATTATTGATTATCTTGAACTAGAAAACATGTTCTGTGACCACGCTGCCAATGGCGTAGCTGGCTTACAATTAATAAAAGACAACCACTACGACGTAGTGATTTTAGATGTGAGCATGCCCCGCATGGATGGCCTGACCTTTTGTAAAATACTAAGAGAACAAGGCGTCACGACGCCGGTATTAATGTTAACCGCCAGAGATACTTTAGATGATAAGTTGGCCGGCTTTAACGCTGGCACAGATGACTATCTTGTAAAACCATTTGAAATGTTAGAACTGGTGGCCCGCATACAAGTATTATGTAAACGCAACAATGGCCAAGGCCACAAGCTGTCGTTACATGGTTTAGAGGTGGATTTTAGTCAGAAACTTGCACACCGAGAGCAACGTAAAATTCAACTCTCCCCCAGTGGCTGGATCTTACTTGAAACCTTGATGCGTCACTCGCCAAGCGTTGTTTCTAGAAGCCAATTGTCCCACGCACTTTGGGGAGACAACATGCCTGACAGCGACGCACTTAAGGTGCATTTATTTAAATTGCGCCAACAAGTCGATAAAGAAAATGAAATAAAGTTAATTCACACTGTGGTAGGGCAAGGCATTGCTTTCAATAGTGAACACCTTTAATTATTAAGACCCCTTAACAAAGCTGAATTAGCATCATGAAAAAACGACATTCATTTAAATTTTTTCTCATAAAGTGGCAAAGCATCGTGGCCATTTTAGTGATTATTGGCTACAGCTTAATCATGAACTGGTATTTTGTAAGGGGGTTAGATGAATCAAATTTAATGAGCCTAAATTTAGAAATGCAGGCTTTTTCCCTAGCTTATAAAAATCAACTACACCCTGAAATCCCTCACTCTATTCACTTTAATGGCTACATGGGGTGGCAGCAGGTACCTACTTGGGTTAAAACACAGTTTCCTGAATTAGAATTTTTAACCCAACTAGAAATGCGCGATGTAAAACTCTTTGCTCCCCAAAGAGCCACCATCAGTGCCCCCAGCACAGTGGCTTTTGTGGTCGCCCAGCCCTTATTTGACGGCCAGTTATTTTATCTCACCCGCGAGATCAATATTGATTTTATGCATAACCCTCAAGCGCAAGAGCAAGTGCTCTCTATGTTCCGGCTCACTTGGCCTTTAGCCTTGGGCTTTTTGATTCTCATATTGGGGGCAGTGCATTTAATCATTAAGCGTTTAACTCAGCCCATGGCCGACCTCGCCAACTGGGCAGATAGCCTGACGTTAAAAGATATTGGCAAGCAAGCCCCCTCTTTTGGCTTTCAAGAGTTAGATCGAATTGCCAAGCGACAACAAGCCACCTTTACGCGTATCGCCAATGTACTGGATAAAGAGCAGGAGTTTTTACGAAACGCCAGTCACGAATTACGCACCCCCATTGCGGTGGTAAAAAGCAACTCTGAACTATTAAGCCGGGTACTAAAGGACAATAAAGCCCAAGCCAGTGTTGAGCGTATTACTCGTGCTGCCTTTAACATGCAACAGATGACCGAAACCCTTCTATGGCTTGGCCGAGATGACGAACAATCTTTAGTAAAAAGCGAAGTCAATATGTTGCAGCTACTTCACAGCATTATTAAGGAAAATGAATACTTGTTACAAGGCAAAGAGGTCACCCTTCACTTGAATATCCCTAAATTTAGTGTGTTTTTAGCTCATACACCTTGTCGCATTATTTTAAGTAATTTAGTTCGTAATGCATTTCAATACACCACACAAGGCTCTGTAGACATTAGCCTTTACCATTACTGCGTAAGCATTAAAAACTCAAACCACAACCCATTAGATGGCGATACCACCTCAGAAGATTACGGTTATGGGTTGGGTTTAAATCTTGTTGAGAAAATCGTTAAAAAACTTAACTGGCAATATGAAAATTTAGAGTTTAATGACGGCAGAAATGTCACGATTGATTTTCAATAACAGGTAATTTAATCAATCGTGACCTTTCACTCTGCCTCGTAACTGCTTGGTTTGACCTTTTTGTGTTTTCTTATTCATGCGTTTCTGTTGAGAAGAACGGCTTGGCTTGGTTGCCCGCCTTGTTTTTTGCACTATAGTCGCTTGCTGAATAAGCATAACTAAGCGTTCAAGGGCGGCCTGCTTATTTAATTCTTGGCTTCTGTGTTCTTGAGATTTAATGATAACGACTCCTTCTTTAGTGAGTCGATAATCATTGAGAGCCAGCAATCGCTCTTTATAAAACTCAGGTAAAGAAGAAGCTTGCACGTCAAAGCGCAAATGAATGGCTGATGAAACCTTGTTCACGTTCTGCCCCCCTGCCCCTTGGGCACGAATGGCGGTGAGCTCTATTTCATCTTCGTCAATGGATACGTGTTGGGATATAAATAACATAATACTGCCTCTTAGGCAGAGAATGGTACTCGATTCCCTATAGTATGCCTAACTCGGAATTCGCCTTTTAAACTAAAATTAAAAGGCGAATTAAATTTAGGTAATGTGGACTTTGCCATCAATCCCAGCAAATGGATTAGTGATGGTTGAGTCTTCCAGCTGAAGTTGCGCTTCGCTATGCTTGGCCTGCATAAGCACTTTAATTTCTTCAACTTGAATCTTTGGCGCATCAATCATCACAAGATATTGCCCTTTCTCAATGGCATCGTGAAAACGGCGAATTTTATAATTTTCACTGGAAATCCCACCAAAGCAGCCAACCCAAGCCCCTAATACCATGCTAAATAATCCCATGGTCAGCCATGCACCCATGGGAAGCGTAAACACATTATTAAAAGCCAAAGCCAAAGGCAAAATAGCTGCGCAACCGATTAAACCGCCCAATATGACCCCTCGCTCTACAAAACGGACCATGTCTGTTCTGTATAAAATACTGGCAGAATGTACATGATGGTTAAACAACCCAGCTTCATCCTTACTGACAACATGAAAGCGCCAGTCATTCACACCATGGGCATGTAGATCTTTTGAAATTTGTTCAGTGCTGTCCACGGAATAGGTTAAGTAATAGAGCCTTTTCATTTTTCATCTCCAACAGAGGCGTATACCGTTAAGTGTACGCCCATGTTGAGCAGTAAAAAGTCTCTACATTAG
>CAJXRF010000035.1 GCA_913058575.1 uncultured Bermanella sp. | reverse complement strand
TTGTCAAGCTTCTATTCCTAAGAATCCCAATCGCTCACGCGGTTGGGATTTTTTTATGCCTACAGGATGTAGGTACTGAGCGTATGTCGGGAACGTATACGCGGTGGCCAAGGATGGGCCTTACCCTAAGAACGTCGGGAACGGTTCTTAGGGTTCTAATATTTAACAAAGCCATTAGCGGTATACCCAGTTCCCTCTATTTTTACTGCAAGCCTTGAGTCGTTACCAGCCGCTAAAGCCTCCACCAGACAAAAACCAAAAAGCCCCTGATGCTCGCGCATCAGGGGCTTTTTAATGTCCTAAACTTCAATCAAAGCAAACGACTGGTTTCCAATACAGGGTCACCAGAATCCAACAAACCGTCAGCTGCCAAGAACTTACCTGAGCGTAGGCAAATACGCAGTTTGTAATGAGATTGCTCTGTGTCTTTTGGCAATAGGTGATTAACCGATGCTTTTTCTTCTAGCAATTCAGCTTCACTGGCCTTCATCATTTTATGGCTGAATGCATTGATGTCTAAACCTGTGACGATTTGATAGCGCCCATAGCGACAGCGCACAGGGAAGGAATAAAAAATACCTTTCTCTATGCCGTAGCTGCCATCGCTGACGATGGCCATGCTGACAAGCTCATTTTCTGCTGTGCCCATGGCCCAGTCACGCATGTGATCAATTATTGCCTGAGCAGCAGATGCCGCAGAGGAGTGCCCCCGCGCATTAATGATTTCGCTGCCTCGATTTTGAATACGAGGAATTAAACTGTCTTGGTAAAACGTTTCTTCAAGCTGTGGACCAATGACAGGTTCACCAAAAATTTTTGACTGGTATAAATCAGGGTATTGAGTAGAAGAGTGGTTACCCCAAATAATGACTTTACGTACTTCCTCTGCATTCACACCTAAGTGATTGGCAACGATACCCTTAGCACGATTGTGATCAAGGCGAGTAAGCGCAGTGAACTGAGTTGGGCTTAAATCAGGAGCGTTACGGCTAGCAATAAGCGCATTGGTGTTAGCAGGGTTACCGACTACTAATACTTTAACGTCACGGGCAGCGTTGGCACTCAGTGCTTTACCTTGGCGTTCAAAAATTTCAGCGTTGGCGGTTAATAAATCGATACGTTCCATACCAGCCGATCTTGGGCGTGCGCCAATTAAGATGGCGTAGTGAGCATTTTTAAATCCTGCCTCTGGGTTGTCGAAAATACGAATGGTATGCAATAGAGGTAATGCACAATCCTCTAGCTCCATAGCCAGACCACGTAATTGTTGCATGGCTTGTGGCATTTCAATTAGCTGTAATATGACAGGCTGATCGGTACCAAACATCTCACCAGATGCTACACGGAATAGTAGGGAGCTACTGATGGCGCCAGCGGCACCGGTAACGGCTATGCGTACAGGTTTTTTCATTACTCTCTCCAATTTTTATTTGATTAGTTTTGGGTTCTGCTAAATTCTTAATTTCTGAAGCCATGGGCGGCTTTATGTGCAGATCAGCCGATTGTGGCGGCATTCAAACATGACTTATAATTTTGCGCTACAAACTGGTGCATTTATCAATTACAAACTTGACCAAGTGGTCAGTTTTACATTTTCAGAGAAGTATTGGTAGTGGTAATTGCGCTTAGTGGGTAGACCTTAGTGAGTATTCACTATGTGAAATAAAGCAGGGGCAGCATAGATAGGGGCTAGCGGCTAACCGATAGTATAAAAACCATACAACTAGGTAATTGTTTATGCCTAATTGGTTTAGGGCATTTAGCAAGCTATTAATTAGTGGGTAAAAAGCATGCTTATACTGGTACTGGTAATCGTGCGCAGCAAGGCATATATTGGATAAACACAATAGTTATCACGATTATCTATAATAAAAAGGTGGATTTAGCCTATGAATTCGATGTTGCTTCAAGAGCTATCAATATTATCGCAGTTCAACTCAAAGACCTTTCAGGAAGGCCTTAAAGTTCATGAAAGTGAAGCGAGCCCTGAAAATATAGAAGCTACTAAAAGATTGTTTGAAAAAGGTTTAGTGACGCAAACTGATGGGGGTTACTTGACCAGTTTGGGTAAAGACGCAGCTGACCATTTACAAGATTTGATCACCATGCTGAAGGCTTAAGTGATAAAACCTAAGGTCATTTTTACACGTGCCAGACATAAAAAAAGCGAACATATTGTTCGCTTTTTTTATGTCTTTTAACTTTTCCTGTATCGCTTGTTAAATAGAGAGCCTATCCAGCAAGCAGTACTTGGTTGTTATAGTGCGTACGACATACCTAGCTGGAAGCTAGTGGCTTCGGCTTGACCAAAGCGAACGACTAACCCGCCATTAGTATCAGGGTCTTCCGCAGTATAAGAATCAAGTAAAGTATAAGCTAGGCCGCCATTAACGGTAAACTCACGAGTCACTGCGTATTCACCACCAAACGAGAAAGTTTGCGTTTCAGAAGCGGGAACCCGTACGTTATCTGAATCAGCCCCATCAGGAACAAGAGAAGATTTACTGCCCAACTTTAGGCTGGCAGAGTAGCTGGCACCAATAGCAAGCTTATCGGTTAGCTGGCGACCCATGCCCAAGGCTACATCAAGGGTGTCTTGATGGAATAGGCTAAGGCTAGGGTCGATTAAGTCAGTTAAAGCACCACCTGCTAGCGCATTCATGTCATCGAAACTAGCGCCACCTGCATTAGCTAATGCAACAGATCCGTCACCCTCTATGTTTAGCTCACTTAATTTACTGTATTCACTCCAACGAACGTTCACAAAGGCCAGCGTGTTTTCAGCAACGCCTGATTGCAATGCTAACTCTACCGATTGTGGGGTAAAGGTTTTAGTTTTACCTGTTGTGGTAAATGTTTGGTCTTGCATGCTTGGATCAAGAAGGCTTAGTGGTGCCACAGAATCAATGGTTCCTGTAGCGCTATAATCAATCTGGCTGTGGTAGATAATCGACGCGCGCAGGGCAATTTCAGGAATAGAGTAAGCAGCACCGAGAATGTAACCTACCTCGGTACCGGCATCTAATTCCACTTCCAAGTTATCAGCGCTGCCTGCATTTTGACTAGATAAATCTTCTGAGAAAAACCCTTTTACTGATTGAATCTTGGGGCCTGCCAGTACTGTAAATTTACCTGTGCTAAGTGCAAAGTCGTAGCCACAGCCCACGGTTAAAGATTGGCTTTCATATTTTGTGGCGATAGGGGCTGTTATGGCTACTGAAGAGCCGTCACCTGGGTCGATATCATAAACTAAAGAATCATCGGCATAGCCTACTTCGGCGCCATAAGGCTCCTCAACCTTGAGTGCACAGGTAACGTTATCGGCGGCATTTAGGCGTAGGGCTACTTCGGGACTAACAATATCCGAAACTATAGTACCAGTACCTATATTTTGGTCACCACCGTACACTTGGTTTGCGGTGCCTTTAGTATTAACTGCTGTTTGCGAAAAGCTAGTCGTGATCACATTGTCATCACCAAATAAAATATCGAATGAATGATCCGATTTATCAAAACCACCGGCCATGACTGGGCTTGCAGCCAGAATGGCAGCCGCCAGTGTGCTCACTTTTAATGTGTTTTTCATTTATAGGCTCCTATTATTTTTTTTGCCTAGCGAGAATTTTTCAATTGAGCAGAATCTAAAATATACGGCGATTCTGATAAAAATAAGTGGCCTGCAATCTACAGGCTTTTTGGCATTGTCATAATTTTCCGCTGCCAACGTCTTAGATAGTACGGCAAGCTTTTCAAGCTCAACATGCTAAAACTGGCCATGAAAAGAACAGTGAAATTTAGATTATCTGGTTAACGGTTGATAAAGAAGGGGTGTATTAAGGCAGGTAGTGGCTTTATTAAGAATTAAGTTTTCAAAAAAGTTTGAAATGAAAATTAAGTTTGAGAATAAAAAAGCCCGAATTAGAAAACTAATTCGGGCTTTTTTAGCAGAATTAAAAGCTTAAATAATGCCTTTATCCTGAATTTCAGCAATGGCTGCATCAATACTGGTGGAATCTGCATTAATGATCAAATCACTTTGATTGGCAGCTTCGAAAGTACAAAGAGCAATTAAACCGGCTTGCTTAATGATATTAGCAATGACATCTGCGTTATTGTCGGCAAGGTCGTCTTTGCTAACTAATGCCGCAGCTTTACCCATTGAAAACAACTTACGGTCAACCGCAGCCGCTAACACGTGCTTATTGGAACCAGTGAAGAAAACCGAGGCCGCTTGTTGGTCAAAGCGATTCGCTTTTTCTTCAGCGGAAACAGCGTTTAACTGTTCGTTATCATCTGTTTGAGCTTCTCCCACAATCATGCCGGCGCCAACGGTTACGTTGGTTAAGCGATCAATGATGGTGAATGCACCCGTGGCACGGTTCTTTTTGTACGGATCAAACGCAACGGTTTTGTTGAGTGTTAATTCACACAAACCAATTTCGTTTAATTTAAGCTCGTCACTTCCAAAGGTTTCCATTGTGTTCACATCAATACGATGATGAATTTTAGAAACGGTACCCGTGTTAGGCGTAGAAGAGAATTTTAAATCGTAAACTTTACCAGGCTTTAGGGCATCTTCGCTCATCCAAACGATGTCGGCGTTAATGCTATTGGCGGTACAAGGAAGATCTTCAGATTTAACAATCATGTCACCACGACTGATGTCGATCTCATCTTCAAGCGTTAATGTTACCGCTTGGCCAATGAAGGCTTCTTGCTGGTTGCCATCAAAGGTCACAATGGATTTAACTGTAGAGCTTTTACCAGATGGTAATGCTGTAATTTTATCGCCTGGGCGTACAATACCTGACGCCACATTACCGCAGAAACCACGGAAATCTAGGTTTGGACGGTTAACGTATTGCACAGGGAAGCGGAAGTTATCCAAGTTGCGATCTTCGTGAATTTTAACCGACTCAAGCATTTCCATTAACGTCTCGCCTTGGTACCAAGGAGAGCGTTCACTTCTGTTTACTACGTTATCGCCATCAAGGGCTGATAAAGGCACAAATTGAATGTCAGGAATATTTAGGTCTTTGGCGAAACTAATGTAATCGTCTTTAATTTGATTGTATTTCTGTTCATCAAATTCTAGCAAATCCATTTTGTTCACAGCAATAATCACGTGCTTAATGCCTAACAAAGAAGCGATAAAGCTGTGACGTTTGGTCTGGGTTTGCACACCGTAACGAGCATCAATTAGGATGATGGCAAGATCACAAGTTGAAGCACCTGTTGCCATGTTACGGGTGTATTGTTCATGCCCTGGGGTATCGGCAATGATGAACTTACGTTTTTCGGTAGAGAAATAACGATAAGCGACATCAATGGTAATACCTTGTTCACGCTCTGCTGCTAAACCATCTACCAATAAGGCAAGATCTAACTTTTCACCTGTGGTGCCGTGTTTAACGGAGTCGCTTTCAATAGCGGCTAGCTGATCTTCAAAGATCATCTTAGAATCAAAAAGCAGGCGACCAATTAAGGTACTTTTGCCGTCATCAACATTTCCGCATGTTAGGAAACGCATCATTTCTTTATTTTCATGCTGCTTTAGGTAAGCAAGAATATCTTCTGATATTAGATTGGATTGATGTGACATTAGAAGTATCCCTCTTGCTTTTTCTTTTCCATGGAGCCGGATGAATCTTTGTCTATGGCTCTACCTTGACGCTCGGATGTAGTGGTTAGCAACATTTCTTGAATAATTTCAGGAAGAGTTGTGGCAACAGATTCAACGGCGCCCGTTAATGGGTAGCAACCTAAAGTACGAAAACGCACCATTTTTTCTTCAGGTACTTCACCTTCATCTAATGGCATACGCTCATCGTCAACCATGATTAGCATGCCGTCACGTTCAACGACTGGGCGTTTCTTAGCGAGGTACAAGCTTGGGATTTCAATGTTTTCAAGATAAATGTACTGCCAGATATCCAGTTCCGTCCAGTTAGACAGAGGGAATACTCGAATGCTTTCCCCTTGGTTTACCTTGCCGTTGTAAATGTTCCATAATTCAGGACGCTGGTTTTTAGGGTCCCATCTGTGGTTTTTGTCACGGAACGAATAAACACGTTCTTTAGCACGAGACTTCTCTTCATCACGACGAGCACCACCAAAAGCAGCATCAAATTTGTATTTATTCAAAGCCTGCTTTAGGCCCTGAGTTTTCATGATGTCGGTATGCTTACTAGAACCATGGGTAAATGGCCCAACGTTTTGCTCAATGCCTTCAGGGTTGGTATGAACTAACAATTCCATGCCTGAGTTTTTGGCCATATGGTCACGAAACTCAATCATTTCTTTGAATTTCCAAGTGGTATCCACATGCATCAAAGGAAATGGAGGAACACCCGGTGCGAATGCTTTACGGGCCAGATGCAGCATAACTGCACTGTCTTTACCCACGGAGTACAGCATGACAGGGTTATCAAACTCTGCCGCGACCTCGCGAATAATATGAATACTTTCAGCTTCAAGCTGTTTTAAATGTGTAAGGTTATAGTCCGACATGCTATGACTCTGTGTGATCAAGAAATCTACAGGGGTTAATATTGGCGCCACTATACCAGTGTCAAGTGGGTATAAAAAGGGTATTGGTTATACCAAAATACAATATAGATATAGCTACTTAGAGAAAAAGGTTTAGTTTCTAAGGCTGGCTGGGGGCTTCTTCTTTTTCTTTAATTTCTTCTTCAGGTGCTGCCACTTTAACAGCTTCTTTAGTTTGCTCTAAAACCTGCTTTAAATCCGCTAAAGGTTGCTCAGTGAATTGGCTGGAGCCCTGCGCTAGGTGCTCGTAAAGTGCCTTGTAATTATTGGTTAAATTCTGGGTTAAATCAGCGGTTTGATGAAAGTGCTGCTGGATGGAATCTTGTAAATGAAGCTGCTCACCTTTTAGTTTGTCTAGCTGGCGTTCAAGCGTAGATACCTGAGTGCCCCGACTTAAAACATAGCGCTGTAACAATATGCCTAAACCCACACCCACGGCAAAAATAAAAATACTGGAAATTAACTGTGCAGTCATGAGGACCTCTATGGATGTTAATAATGGCCGATATTGGGCTGGTGCGGTTTGATATTATCAGCATGGACAAGAATAGTCAGTTCTTGAAGCGTTTATTGGCAGACGAACAGACTGTTTTAAGGTTGAATAAACACTCGTTTCAAACGGCTATATTGAAATAATTTAAGGAGGGTATGTGGATAAAGTGATCATTCAAGGGCCAGCTGGGGTTTTGCAAGGGGCTTGGCATGAAGTAGAAGGCAGCGAAGACTGTTTAATTATATGCCATCCGCATCCTCAATTTGATGGCACCATGGACAATAAGGTGGTAACCACGGTGGCTAAGTCCTACTTGGATTTAGGCATTAATGTATTGCGCTTTAACTTTAGAGGGGTGGGAGAGAGTGCTGGAGAATATGGCAATATTAATGGTGAAGTAGAAGATGCTCTAGCGGCTCTAGCTTGGTTAATGGCAGAAAAGTCCGTTAAGCGATTGTTCTTAGCGGGTTTTAGCTTTGGCTGTTACATTGCTGCTAAAGTTGCATTTGAATTACCTAGAATTCAACCAAGCCTGCACCTAGAGCACTTATTAATGGTGGCGCCGTCGGTGATTAATTCGCCCTTTGAAAAAGCCACGCCATTAATGTGCCCAAGTACCGTTATTATGGGGGCCTTAGATGAGGTGGTGCCCTTTGATGCGGTCAGTGAGTGGGTTGATTCTTTATACCCACCGCTGGAGTTTATCGAGTTATCTCAAGCGAGCCATTTTTTTCATGGCCAATTGGTGATTTTAAAACAAGAGGTGAAAGCCTGTTTGGCGCCCCATATATAAATTCACTTATACCCAGTATAAGTGTGTGATATTTGCCTTTGCACAGCCTACTGAGTAAATTGTCATGCTTCACAACCTCTCTTAATGAGGTGATCTATACTCAAAGAATATTGAGCCCACCGCCCAACATTAATGAGATCGAAGTAGTCATGACACCGTTAGAACTGTATCAAAAAGATTTAGAACGCGAAGATTTTTCTTATGATGCAGATCAGGAGAAGGCGGTTAAGCATTTGCAGCGCCTTTATGATGAACTGGTGGCGGCTTACGAAGACAATAAACAGAAGTCTGGTCTGGGCAAATTCTTTAGTCAGCGCAGCAATAAAAGCAAAACACCTGTGCAGGGTATTTATTTTTGGGGAGGGGTTGGCCGTGGTAAAACCTACCTTGTGGATACCTTTTACGATGCGTTGCCCTTTAAGCGCAAAATGCGCACGCACTTTCACCGATTCATGCAGCGTGTCCATAAAGATTTAAATGCTTTAGCAGGACAAAAAAATCCGCTAACTATTATTGCCGACAACATAGCGGAAGAAGCAGTGGTAATTTGTTTCGATGAGTTCTTCGTGGTGGATATCGGAGATGCCATGATTTTAGGTGGCTTGATGCAAGAGCTATTTGCCCGCGGTGTTACCTTAGTGAGTACTTCAAATATTATCCCAGACGGTTTATATGAAAATGGTTTGCAGCGTGACCGATTTATTCCTGCGATTAAATTACTAAACCAATACACAGATGTCATTAATGTAGACAGTGGTGTGGATTATCGCCTTCGTACATTGGAACAGGCTGAGCTTTATCATTTCCCATTAGATGATAGTGCCCAGTCTAGTTTGCAACAGAGTTTTGATCGTCTTATTCCTGACGCGGCTCACATCGAGAAGAGTGTTGATGTAGAAATTCTAGGCAGAGATATTCCTGCCTTGGCCATTTGCGATGATATCGCTTGGTTTGATTTTTACGACTTATGTGACGGTCCACGCTCACAAAATGATTACATTGAATTAGGGCGTTTATTTCACGCGGTGTTAATTAGTAATGTGCCTGTGATGGGGACGAAAAATGACGATCTCGCGAGACGCTATATAAACTTAATAGATGAATTTTACGACCGTGGTGTAAAAGTGATTATGTCAGCCGATGCTGAAATTCATAATATATATGGCACCGGGCGTTTAGAGTTTGAATTTCAGCGCACCACATCTCGTATGCTGGAAATGCAAAGCCACGAATATCTAGCTCGAGAACATAAGGCCTAAATTTGCTAACGCTGGCGGTGCAATGTCGCCAGCTGCTTTCCCCATAATAATTATTCCCACTTTAAGTTTCTCTAAGATGACCAATAACCCTAGCTCATTAGCTTTTAATAGGTCTGCGTTGAATCGCTTTTCTATGTTCAATGTGCAGGGCAATGGGGGTTGGTTGTTGAGACTCGGCCAATTGCTGAAAGAAAACACGGATAGAATCAAACCATAAGGCAAACATAGTGAACTCCTGCTATCTGTCATTTGAGTATAGACAGCACAGGTCAATGTGCCTTATATCAAAATAGGCACACTGGCGCTGCTGAAATAAGCAGTCGTTGAGCTTTGTGGTTTTTTAAAGGTGCTTTAATTTCCTTAACCACTGAAATAAATGGAAAAATATAGCGGTTACTTCTATTAAGCGCATGCCTTCTTCTTTTTTAATCTTAATAGCAGTACCGATATTAGCCCAAGCGACCAGGCAGAGGTGCTGCCAAGCCCCAAAAAGCCATCACTGCTTCCACTACTTTGACTGCTTGGGGCTGGTGCCGCGCGTAATCCCTGAGCGATTTGCTTAGCGGTGTCCTGTTCGCCAAAATAATTTAAATTAGGGTCATATTCATCTTTTTGAAATGAAATGGGGGCGTCGTCGCTTGTTCCAAATATTCCGTCTTCCCCTATGCCTAAGCGATTATCTTGGTTTCCGCCTGCATCCATAATGTTGTAGGTGTCGTTAGTATTATCTGTATGGAATCCCGATAATATATGGCCCAGTTCATGGGCGGCGATGGTGCCCACGGCACTGGCCACTAAATTAATTTTGCTTATGCTTGGGTCTTTGTTTAAAAAGTTTAGGCTGTTGGCTTCATTGTCTTCACTGCTTAATAAATCTAATAGCACTATGCCGGTTTCTTCTTTTTTGAAATTGCCCGGATCTAAAGATTGTGCGATGCCAATGGTGGCTAGTTTTAATTCTTCTATGCTGCCACCTATGATAATACGGCTGACATTCTGATCGCCAAACGTATCATCATGCTCCAAGCTGTTTCGGATAGTCAGCTTAGGTTTATTGCCATCAGATAAAGTATTTAAAAGCGGTTCAAAATGGTCTGTGAATACGCTAATAATTTCCTGAGTTAGTTGTGTTTCGTCGCTGGCTTGTAATTCAAAGCTTTCTAAAAAGTGAGAAAGACCACTTAGGGTAATATTTTCATTAATGCCGTTAAAAGGCAGGCCGTTTAAAGTGGCCCCATCAAAATCTAGAAAAACAATTTGTGACTCCCCTGCTTCTAACAGATTGGAGCTGGCCCTTTCCCGTTGAAATAGTACTTCGTAATCTTCGCTTTGCCTGAGCATGTCACTTGGTTTAACGATAATGGTATGTTCGCCACTTTCTGTGGCTGTATAAGCGATATTAGATGACCCTGTTTTAATAGCAGGAGATTCTGAAGGGTAAATAAAACCAAGCGCAGAAAGACCTGCTACAAATCGCTCCAGAGGAGATTCAATTTGCAATAACGTATTGCTGTAATTGCTGCTAATAGAAAGTAAATCTCCTTCATTTAAGCTGACTGTATAATAGTCTACATCCATTTCAGGTTGGTAATACGTCATCTGATATTGATCTACAGTACTAAAACCATTTCTATCTGTGCTGGTGTCGAAACCTTCCTTTGTATTAAGCGTGCTTCCACCAATGGCTACATATAAATTGCTTTGAAAATGATTGAAGAAAGGCAGGACTGAATAAAACTCGGGAATATAACTAATGAAGTTTTGACGATTCTCATCACTAAAGGATATATCAACATCACCGTATTCACTTGCCGTGTATTCGATATATAGGGGTAAGTTGGGATTTAAATTGCTCAACTTATGGATGTCGTAATCACGGCCATTAAACGATTGGGAGCCATCATTTAATGAGCCTTCAACTTTGTGCCTAATGCCGGTTGTTGCCATATTTAATGGAGTAGCAGAGCTTGACGTATCATTTTGCTCAAGGCTCTGCGATAAGCTATCGGTAAAGGTTTGAGACTGAGCTTGGACGGTGAGCATGCCGTATAAACCAGTTAGTTGGCCGTAATCAATACTTAAATCTTGAGCATTTCCTTTTGTATCGTTCTCACCAAAAATCTCACTGGACTCTTGCTCGTTAATAGAAAAATCAACCTGTGTTGAGGTGCTGGCTCTAGTGTTTAATGATGGCGACTTGGCAAATGAGACGCTGCTGGCAGAGGTACTTGGTAGCCAGTAATCATAATTGGGTTGAGAATCAGCAGGCAGTATCGCCAAATGAGGATTAGCCAATGGCAGTCCTTGATAGGTGCCAGGCCCTGCATGGCTACAAAAAGCAGCTAAGCATGCGGCACTTAATAAAGAGAGTCTGTGGATAAGTGGGTGATTCATGAAAACATCCGTGTAAAAAATCTAAGCGTTAGGGCTGAGAGGCTAACATGCTTTTATTAGCGGGCAAAAAAAAAGCGCCCAAATTGAGCGCTTCAATAACTAAATAAGCCGAAATTGGGCCCTTTAGTTTAATTTACTTAGCTTACAAAGAGCTTTTAATAACACTCTTTAAAAGTTTAGGGTTAGATGCAATCACATCTCCTTCACTTTCGTAGTTAGGCCCACCGCTAAAGTCAGTGATCAATACACCGGCTTCTTTTGCGATTAACGAACCTGCTTGTAAAGTAATGCTGTCTACATTATTCAACCATGCGGCATCTACTTGACCGGCTGCTAAGTGAGCAAATGACAATGCATCATCTCCTAGCGCGCGGATCATGCGTGTATTTTGGCTTAAGTTACCAATGCGCTGGCGAATGCGGTCGTTACGTTCATCCTGGGCAATGCCTGGGAATTTAATGGCAACGGTTGACTGGCTTAGTTTTATTTTCTCAGAGGCACGAATACGACGACCGCTTAATTCAGCACCACGACCACGGCTGGCAGTAAACTCCTGACCGGTGATTGGGTTGATAATAACGGCGTGTTCGGTTTTGCCTTCAATTTGGCAAGCCAATACAAGGCTATAAAGAGGTAAGCCGCTACGGAAATTGTCATGACCTTCAAGTGGGTTAATTAACCACTTGTTGCCACTTTTCTCATCGCGCTCTTGAGTACCTGTTTCACGGCCTTGAAAAGTATCTTCAGGGAAATGTTTGCGCAGCTTAAAAATGATCTGCTTCTCAGTACGAATAGCGGAATCAGTCACAAAGCGACTGATTTCCTGGTCTGAGGAACGTTCGAAGTCAAAGCGCTCAACTGCGTGTACCAGTTCTTCACCGGCTTCCCTCAAAACACGCAGGGCAAGATTAACCATGGGTTGCATATGGATTCATAACACTCTTAAATTGGGGAACCGCGCATTCTAGCAAAAACTTTTCGAGACTCGAAGTAAAACTAGGTACACTTAGCATTATTTTTTCGTTTTATTGCAAAATCCCCTCTTAGGTTGTCGTAAATGTTTGAAGATATTCGCATTGTTCTTATCAATACCAGTCATCCGGGCAACATAGGTTCGGCCGCTCGAGCCATGAAAACCATGGGTTTAACGGACTTAGTGCTGGTGGATCCACAAAATTTTGATCCAGCCAATCCGCCTGAGGTGGCGGTTTCTATGGCAACCGGTGCGGTGGATATCATGTCCTCAGCCACAGTGGTGTCCACTTTTGAAGAGGCTGTGTCCGATGTGGCCATTGTGATGGGGGCCAGTGCTCGTAATCGTCATATTCCTTGGCCGCTTATGCAGCCCAGAGCGGCAGCGGGTAAGGCCATTGATGTGCTGAAGAATAAGCAAAAAGTGGCTTTGGTATTTGGTCGTGAACGCACGGGGCTCACTAACGAAGAGCTTTCCATGTGCCAGGTGCATATTCATATCCCAGCCAATGAAGAGTTTTCTTCTCTGAATGTGGCCTCGGCGGTACAAGTGTTGAGTTACGAGATGAGAATGGCGGTATTGGCTCATACCGGTCAGTTAGAGGCAGACTACAGCGGTGATTGGGGGGTATCTTGGGATAATGAACTGGCCACACAAGATGACATCAATGGCTTCATTAAGCATTTAGAAACCACCTTGGTGGATATTGAGTTTTTAGATCCCACCAACCCAAGGCAGTTAATGCCAAGATTACGCCGACTATTTCAGCGGGCAGTACCTGATAAAATTGAAATTAATATTTTGCGCGGCATTTTGAACATGGTGAAGCGTAATCACGATAAATAAAGCGGATGCTAAGCTTGATAGGCGTCATTGAATTTTCCAACGTTAATTAGGAAGCAGTGTGTTTAAAAACATACGAGAAGACATTAAGTGTGTCTTTGATCGAGACCCAGCAGCTCGAAACACCTTTGAAGTGCTTACCACCTACCCTGGTTTGCATGCCTTGATGCATTACCGCTTATCCCATTGGTGTTGGGGGCATGGGCTTTTGTATGTGGCTCGGGTCATTAGCTTTTTTAGTCGCTGGTTTACGGGCATTGAAATTCACCCCGGAGCCAAAATAGGCAGTGGTTTCTTTATAGATCACGGCATGGGCGTGGTGATTGGTGAAACCGCGGAAATCGGTGATAACGTCACGCTTTATCACGGTGTAACCCTAGGTGGCACCAGTTGGGATAAAGGCAAGCGCCACCCAACATTGCGCGATGGAGTGGTCATTGGTGCGGGTGCTAAAGTGTTAGGTCCTATTGAAATTGGTGAAAATGGCCGAGTAGGCTCTAATGCGGTGGTGACAAAACCTGTGCCTGCCGGTGCCACGGCTGTGGGTATTCCTGGGCGTATCATCACCAAGAAAGCCAGTGATGAGGTGAATCGTAAGCGCCAAGCCATGGCTGATAAAATAGGGTTTGATGCCTATGGCATGACCGACGAAATGCCTGACCCTATTGCTCGCTCCATTCACAATATGCTCGATCATATGCATGCTGTGGATGATAAAATGGAGCGTATGAGCAATGCCCTAGCCTCCATGGGACACACGGAATGCACTGGGGTGTTGCCTGAATTGCAAAATGATTTGGATGATGAACTGACAGAGCAAGCAGACAAAAAAGTCACACAAAGTAACTCCTAACCAAGGCACTATTAAAAGCTTGATAAATGTCAGGTTCCTTCCCTCATTTATAGACTAATGTCCGTTACCACATTGCTTGGTAATGGGCATTTAGCCTTTATTCTTACCGTGTGGCTTTTTTAAGCAGCCCATAATATTTTCTGGTAGAATTCGCCACCCTGATTTTCCCTAGTATGAGGGCAAGTTTTCACTGAAAAGCTGATTTAGGGCAGGGCCAGGGTAATAACCTTATGGTTTACTCAAGTAAATAGTTGACTGTTTTTGTCGGGTTTAAGATAATTGCCGCACTTATTGATTTTCATACACTCAAAGTGTGGGGTGCTCGCATGAGATTGACCACTAAAGGCCGCTATGCCGTGACCGCCATGCTCGATTTGGCGATACACGGTAAGAAAAAGCCCGTTAGCCTGAATGATATCTCAGGTCGTCAAGGCATTAGCTTGTCGTACTTAGAGCAGCTATTTGCCAAATTACGTCGCTGCGGACTGGTTTCCAGTGTCAGAGGTCCTGGCGGTGGCTACAGATTGTCTCGCGAGGAAAGCGAGATCAGCATTGCTCAAGTAGTGGATGCGGTAAACGAATCCATGGATGCCACTCGTTGTCGTGGTAAAGGAGATTGCCAAGAAGGAGACCAGTGTCTGACACATCACCTTTGGCAGGACTTAAGCAGTCAAATACACGACTTCTTAAACGATATTAGTATTCAAGACTTAGTTAGTCGCAAAGAGATTCGCGAAGTGGCTAAGCGCCAAGATGAGAACGCCAAAAGCCAAGTTGATTCGGATTCGCTTATCCAGCTGACATCGGCTTAATCGTTCATAAGAGATGTAATATGAATATTTGTACAGGCCTAGATAGCACCGTTTTTACTTTTATAGGTCATGCCTTATGAATCCCATTTATTTAGATTATGCGGCCACAACGCCCATGGATCCCAGGGTGGCCGAGAAAATGGCCACTTGCCTAACCCTTGAGGGGAATTTCGCCAATCCCGCGTCTCGCTCACACCGTTATGGTTGGATGGCTGAAGAAGCTGTGGAAAGTGCGCGTCGTCAATTGGCCCAGTATATCAATGCTGATGTTCGTGAAATCGTTTGGACATCGGGCGCGACCGAAGCCAATAACCTTGCTATTAAAGGTGTAGCCGAGCAACACGGCCATAAAGGCAAACACATCATTACCAGTACCATAGAGCATAAAGCCGTATTAGACCCTTGTGGGTATTTACAGTCTAAAGGCTTTGATGTGACCTATTTAACCCCTCAGCAAGATGGTCGAATTCTGGCCAGTCAAATTCAAGAAGCATTACGAGACGACACCATTTTAGTGTCCATCATGTATGTAAATAACGAATTAGGCTGTATCAACCCCATTAAAGAAATTGGTCAGTTGTGCCGCGAAAAAGGCGTGCTACTGCACGTGGATGGCGCGCAAGCCATTGGTAAAACTCCAGTGGATGTTCAAGCTGACCATATAGATTTACTGTCTATTTGTGCTCATAAATTTTACGGACCAAAAGGCGTCGGTGCTTTGTTTGTAAAGCGTGGCGTTAAAATCGCTGAACAAATTCATGGCGGTGGTCACGAGCGTGGCATGCGCAGTGGTACTTTACCGACCCATCAAATTGTTGGTTTGGGCGAAGCGGTCTTTATTGCTCAATCAGAATTTAAAGAAGAAGAGGCACGCTTAAGTGCACTTAGAGAACAGCTTTTCAATGGCTTGAAAGAGCTTGATGGAATAGCCCTTAATGGCAGTGCAGAGAATTGTGTGCCAGGTATCTTGAATATAAGTTTTGCCGGCGTTGATGGCGAATCCTTATTGCTGTCGTTGGCCAACTTGGCTGTAAGTTCAGGCAGCGCATGTAACTCCGCCACTATGGCGCCTTCTTATGTGTTAAAAGCCATTGGCTTAGACGACACGCTAGCCCACGCCTCCATTCGATTCTCAATGGGGCGCTATACCAGCGAAGAAGAAATAAATCAGGCCGTGACAAGTGTCACCACGGCGGTAAGAAAACTGAAAGGAATGGCCGCTTAAGGCGAGCATATCCGGAGAAGTTTAATGACTGAAGAATTTGATCAATACATAAAATCCGATTACGAAGCTGGCTTTGTAACCGATGTTGAAAGCGAAACCTTGCCACCGGGTTTAAACGAAGATGTCATTCGTTTTATTTCCAATAAAAAGGGGGAGCCTGAGTGGTTATTGGAATGGCGTTTAAAAGCATTTCAAGTTTGGAAAGAAATGGAAGAGCCTGAATGGGCTCATGTTCATTATCCAAAAATAGATTTTCAAGATATCTCTTATTACAGTGCACCAAAGAGCATGGATGATAAGCCCCAGTCTCTTGATGAAGTGGATCCTGAACTTTTAAGAACTTATGAAAAGCTCGGCATTCCATTGCATGAGCAAGCAGTGCTGGCGGGTGTGGCGAATGTTGCCATGGATATCGTTTTCGATTCAGTATCGGTTGCCACGACTTTCCGTGAAAAATTATCTGAAGCGGGTGTTATTTTTATGCCCATCAGTGAAGCGGTGCATAAACACCCTGAACTGGTTAAGAAATACATGGGCTCAGTGGTTCCGCAAAAAGATAACTATTATGCTGCATTAAATTGCGCCGTATTTTCTGATGGTAGTTTTGTATACATTCCTAAAGGGGTGCGATGCCCAATGGAATTGTCTACTTACTTCCGCATTAACGAAGAAAAAACCGGTCAGTTTGAGCGCACCCTAATTATTGCCGATGAAGGTTCCCACGTAAGTTACCTTGAAGGTTGTACGGCCCCAATGCGTGATGAAAATCAGTTGCACGCGGCGGTGGTTGAATTAGTGGTATTGGATGACGCTGAAATTAAATACTCCACGGTACAAAACTGGTACCCAGGTGACAGTGAAGGCAAAGGCGGTATTTACAACTTTGTGACCAAGCGTGCAGTGGCCCATAAAAATGCCAAAGTTAGCTGGACGCAAGTTGAAACCGGTTCAGCGGTTACTTGGAAATACCCAAGCTGTATATTAAAAGGCGATAACGCCATTGGTGAATTTTATTCGGTTGCATTGACCAATAATTATCAACAAGCCGATACTGGCACGAAGATGATTCACATTGGTAAAAATACCAAGTCTACCATTATCTCTAAAGGGATCTCTGCGGGCAAAAGCCAAAATGCTTACCGTGGATTGGTTCGTATGAACCCTAGTGCTGAAGGTGCTCGTAACTTTACTCAGTGCGATTCTTTGTTAATCGGTGACAAGTGTGGTGCTCATACTTTTCCATATATAGAAAGCAAGCACCCTAGCGCCATTATTGAACATGAAGCCACCACGTCTACGGTAAGTGAAGATCAGATGTTTTTGTGCCAGCAGCGTGGCATTGATCCAGAGAAAGCCGTGTCTATGATCGTTAACGGTTTCTGCAAGGAAGTATTTAAAGAGCTACCAATGGAATTCGCCGTAGAAGCCGGCAAATTATTGGAAGTATCGCTTGAAGGCTCTGTGGGCTAATCGCTTAGATTCAAGATTGGCGAAAAATGTAGGGTGAGCCAGGCTCACCAGTGTTAATGAGTATGATTGGTGGGTAAATGCCCACCCTACAAATAGATTGGGAAATGACATGTTAAGCATTAAAAATTTACAGGCAAAAGTTGAAGAGAAAGACATTCTTAAAGGCTTAAATATAGAAGTTAAGCCTGGTGAGATACACGCCATTATGGGACCAAACGGTGCTGGTAAAAGTACATTGGGTAACGTGTTGTCTGGTCGTGATGGTTACACCGTTACGGGTGGTGAGGTATCTTTTCTTGGTAAAAATATTCTTGAAATGGACGCTGAAGAGCGTGCCCGTGAAGGTTTATTTCTAGCGTTTCAATACCCTGTGGAAATTCCAGGTGTGAGTAATTTAGAATTTTTAAAAGCATCAGTAGATGCGGTTCGCTCTCATCGTGGTGAAGAAGCCATGGACAGTATGACGTTTTTAAAACTGGCCCGTGAGAAATGTAAAGCGGTTAACTTGGATCAAAACTTTTTAAAGCGTGGCGTAAATGAAGGCTTTAGTGGTGGCGAGAAAAAACGTAACGAAATTATGCAAATGATGTTACTAGAGCCAAAACTTTGCATCCTTGATGAAACCGATTCTGGTTTGGATATCGATGCGCTACAAGTAGTGGCAGAAGGGGTAAACAGTCAACGTGATCCAAATCGCAGCTTTATTGTGGTAACACACTACCAACGTTTACTTGACTACATTGTGCCTGACTTTGTACATGTACTGGCCGATGGTAAAATTGTGAAAAGTGGTGGTAAAGAATTGGCGCTTGAGCTTGAAGAAAAAGGCTACGGCTGGATTGAAAACGAGGGGGCTTAATCATGACTGAAGCTTCTAATGCAATAGTAAGTCCTTTTACCCAGAGTGCTTTGGATTTTGTGAAGTCTCTAGAAGTCTCTGGAGACTTTGGTGAAGTGCGTGAATCTGGGATGGCTGCTTTTGAAAGCTTGCCCTTCCCCACGCGTAAAACGGAAGATTGGAAATACACCTCTCTTCATGCGCTCACCACACAAGATTATAACCGCCCAGCAGATAACTTCGATTTAGATAACGCCAGTGAGCTTTTTGAAGTGAGCGGTTTAGATGCTTATCAGCTTGTCTTTATTAACGGCGTGTTTGTGAGTGAGTTATCTGATGAAATTTCAGAGGCGGGTGTCAGCGCTGTTCCACTAAGCGTTGCAAGCGACGCTCAACGTGCTTTGTTCAAACAGCATGTGGGTAATATTGCAGAAACACGTCGCAATTTATTTACCGCATTAAACAATGCCACCGTTGAAGAGGGAGTGTTGTTGCATGTTGAGAAAAATGTACAGCTTAAAAAGCCTATTCAAGTGATAAATATTACCAGTGCGCAACAGCAAACTTCCAGCGCATTCGCTCGTTGTCTAGTAGTGCTTGAACAGCAAGCTGAAGCGACTTTAATTGAGCAGTTTGTTTCTACCGCTGAAGAGCAAAATATTTTATTGAATCAAGTCACTGAGATTAATATTGGCGATGGTGCAAAATTAAATCATTACCGCTTGCATACAGAAGATGAAAGCAGTCTTCACTTCGGTGGTGTGTATGTGGATCTTAATCGTGATAGTCAGTTTGAAAGCTACCAGATTGCCCTAGGCGGGAAAATTAAGCGCTTAGATGTAGTAGTGAATCACAATCAAGCTGGCAGTCATTGTGAAATGAAAGGTGTGTATTTACCTAAGCATAACCAGCATGTGGATATTCACAGTTACATTGAGCATATCGCCGCCAATTGCACCACAGATGAAACCTATCGTGGCATTATGGCCGATCAATCAAAGGCGGTATTTAATGGTCGTATTCATATCCACCCTGATGCGCAAAAGACCTTGGCCAATTTAAGCAATAAAAACTTATTGCTGTCTAATAAGGCTCAAATTAACAGTAAGCCTGAATTAGAAATATATGCCGATGACGTGCGCTGTGCCCATGGCGTCACAGTGGCTCAGTTAGATGATAAAGCCTGTTTTTATTTGCAAAGCCGAGGCATTAGCCGTCAAGAAGCTGAAATTATGTTGAGCTTTGCATTTATAAATGAGTTGTTGGAAAGTATTCCTGTTGATGCCTTGCGTCAAAAGCTGCGTCCATTGCTGGCTCAACAATTTACCTCTAATGAATCTCTCACTCAGCATATATTAGATGAAGAGATTGGTGTGTGTTCTGAAGGTGCTCTGTAATGAGCATCGACGTGCAAAAAATTCGCTTAGATTTTCCTATACTGGATCAACAGGTACACGATAAGCCTTTAGTGTATTTAGATAACGGCGCCACCACGCAAAAGCCATTGGCTGTGATTGAAGCTATAGAAAACTATTACCGTAAAGACAACAGTAATGTGCATCGCGGTGCTCATGTCTTGAGTGATCGTGCCACCATTGCTTTTGAAAATGCACGTAAGACAGTTCAAACCTTTTTAAATGCAGCGAATAGTGAAGAAATTATTTGGACGCGAGGCACCACTGAAAGCATTAATATAGTGGCGCAAAGTTTTGGCAGTGTGTTTGTAAAAGAAGGCGATGAAATCATCGTCAGCGCCATGGAGCACCACGCGAATATTGTGCCTTGGCAAATGCTGTGTGAACGTACTGGAGCGAGTTTGAAAGTCATTCCAGTAAGTGAGCAGGGCGAGCTAGACATGGCTGCTTTTGAAGCCATGCTGAGCGACAAGGTGAAAATGGTGTCAGTGGTTCACGTCTCCAATGCTTTAGGGACTATAAACCCGGTAGAAAAAATGATTTCTCTTGCTCACAAAGTTGGCGCAAAGGTATTAATTGATGGTGCTCAATCGGTTGCGCATTTTTCGGTGGATGTACAAAAATTAAATGCCGATTTTTATGTTTTCTCTGGGCATAAGGTATTTGGCCCCACTGGCATTGGCTGCTTGTATGGCAAAAAAGAGCTTCTCGATGTCATGCCTCCTGTGCAAGGTGGCGGTGAGATGATTGAAAAAGTCAGTTTTAGTGGTACCACTTATCAGGGTTTACCCTTTAAATTTGAATCAGGCACCCCCAATATAGCAGGAGCCATTGGTTTAGATGCTGCTCTTAACTATCTAATGAAATTAGATCGAGATGCATTAAGTCAGTACGAAGATGATCTATTAGAGTACGCTCATCAATGTGCCAAAAAGTGTGAAGGCATGCGTTTGGTGGGTACGGCGAAACACAAAGCCGGTGTGATGAGCTTTTTAATTGAAGGCACTCATCCTAGTGACGTGGGTATGCTTCTAGATCAACAGGGTATTGCCGTAAGAACAGGGCATCATTGTGCCATGCCTATTATGGATCAATTTGGCATTCCGGGAACGGCAAGGGCTTCTTTTTCTATCTACAATACTAAGCAAGAAGTCGACGCGTTATTTGAAGCCATTGAAAAAGTTAAAATGTTCTTATGTTAGATCTATTAAAGAAGTGCATTTAAGTAAAATTACAGGAGAAAGATTATGAGTGAAGTCGAAACCTTTTCACCTTCACAGATCACTGTCTCCATGACAGACAAAGCATTAGATTATGCACGAAAGCAATTGGCATCTAGCCAAGATGCGAAAGGCATTTTACTAGGGGTTAAAAAAAGCGGTTGTTCAGGCTTTATGTATGACTTGCAGCTTGCTAAAAACATTGAAGGTAACGAAAAGCTGATTCAGGTAGCGGATGATGTCAGCTTATACATCACCACCGAAGCTTTACCCTATGTGAATGGCACTGAAATAGACTACGCCACTGTCGGTTTAAACAGCTCTATGGTTTTTAATAACCCAAATGCCAAAGATGAATGTGGGTGTGGCGAGTCATTTAATATTTAAATGGGCTCACATTAACTCCCTCTAAATTTAATTTTATTTAAGTAGTTATCCAATGGAAAAACGTATGGTAGTGGCGCATGAGGATTGTCCTGCGCGCCTAGTTCCAGTGGGAACGAAAATAACAATTCCCTCTGGTAGTTTTGTTACGCTAACGCAATCTTTAGGTGGTAACTATACGGTTGTTTATAATGGCAATATGGCCCGTGTAGACGGTACCGATGCGGCAGCCTTAGGATTAGAGCCTGAGGTATTAACCTTTCCAGAAAAGGATGGCGATCTCATACGCGAAAGTGATATTTGGCAAGCACTAGAAACCATTTACGACCCAGAAATTCCAGTGAATTTAGCGGCGCTGGGTTTAATTTATAATGTTGCCATAGACCAAGCCAATAAAAGTGTTCGAATTGACATGACTTTAACAGCACCAAGCTGCGGCATGGGGCCGGTTCTGGTAAGTGATGTTAAATATCGCTCGGCCTTGGTGCCAAATGTTGAGTCCGTCACTGTGGAGTTAGTATTTGATCCACCGTGGTCGCGAGAAATGATGAGTGAAGAAGCTCAATTAGAAACCGGCATGTTCTTTTAATCACATTGAACATATTGGTAAGTTAAACGACACACAAGGCGCTTTGAAGCGCCTTTTTTAGGCTTGAAATAAAGTTAAGCATATTATTGGTAACTAAAGGCCGTATATGTGGAATAAGCTCTAAAGGTTATTGTGCCGTTAAAAGGCGTTATTTATTAAATAAGGGTGTGAATTTACCTTTATTGATTTGCTTAGACCCTTACATGCCTCTTAATGAATCAGCTATGTGGGGTGTGTGATATTTCGGGGCGAATTTAAGCTACTCTTATAAAATGGCTAATATGGGACAGTTTTTTGTCAATATTGGCCACTTCTTATTTACTTCAATTTAGGCCATAGTCATGGCTAATTTTAAATAATAAAAATAAAGTTTAGTCACTCTAAGCATATTTTCTTTGCGTTTTGGCGCTAAGAAAATGGATTCAGTATTCATTCAAGTAAATTAAGTTGTTAAATTTCTTCTAATTGGAGGTAGTGATGGAAGCATCATTTTGGGATGGTAAACGTGCACCTGGTATTAGCGATAAAGTTGATTTTAGCGAATACGGTTCTGTTATCGAAGTAGTTGAGAAGTCTTTTAAGAGCTATGCTGATCGCGCCGCTTTTACCAGCATTGGTCTCACCATGACGTATGCCGATATCGATGAAAAAAGTGCTGCCTTTGCCAGTTACTTGCAAAACCATACAAATTTGAAACCAGGCGATACCATTGCCATTCAAATGCCTAATATTCTTCAATACCCAGTTGCTATGTACGGCGCGTTGCGAGCTGGGTTAATTGTTACCAATACCAACCCTTTATATACCGAACGTGAAATGCTGCACCAGTTTAATGATTCTGACGCCAAGGCATTAGTCTGCATGGATGTGTTTGCCCGTTCAGTACAAAATGTTGTGGACAATACCGGTGTTGAAACCGTTATTATTACTAGCCTTGCTGATATGTTGCCTACCCCAAAACGTGTACTGATTAACTTTGCTACTAAGTACATTAAAAAGGTTGTGCCTTCTTACTCATTGCCAAACTCGGTGGACTTTCGCCAAGCTCTTAAATTGGGCAAAGCTAAACCGTTTACGGCGTTACCACCTAGAGGCATTAATGATACGGTTATTCTGCAATACACAGGGGGCACCACAGGTGTAGCGAAGGGCGCAGAGCTTACCAATATGAACCTTGTTGCAAACATGCTCCAAGTTAAACAAATGATGATGCAAACCGACGATAACGGTAACCGTGTAAAAGGTGATAAACCGGCTGTAGTGGTGGCGCCATTACCGCTTTATCATATTTATGCGTTCACCGTTCACTTAATGGCTTTATGTGAGCAAGGCGACCACAGTATTTTAATCGCCAACCCTCGTGATACTGAAATGTTCATTAAAATGATGAAGCCTTGGAAGCTAACCACATTTGTTGGTTTGAATACTTTATTTGTTTCATTGATGGCCAGCCCGCGTTTCAAAGAATTAGATTTCAGTGAGTTAACATCTACTTTGTCAGGTGGTACCGCACTCATTCCTGATACGGCAAATCGCTGGAAAGAAATTACTGGTGTGGGTATTTCAGAAGGATATGGACTAACAGAGTGTACGCCAGTGGTTTCTGGTAACCCTGGTAATGGTCTAGAGCGCATGGGGACTGTTGGTCAACCGGTTCCGGGCACTTCTTTAAAATGTATTGATGATCAAGGCAATGAAGTGGCTATTGGTGAGCGTGGCGAATTATGTGTTCGTGGCCCACAAGTTATGAAAGGCTACTGGAAGCGCCCAGATGCCTCTAAAGATGCTTTCACTGAAGATGGTGAATGGTTTCGTACTGGTGATGTGGGCATTATTGATGAAGATGGTTTTGTTAGTATTGTCGATCGTATTAAAGACATGATTATTGTATCTGGCTTCAATGTATTCCCTAACGAAATTGAAGCGGTAGTCGCTGAACATCCAGCAGTTGAGAACTGTGCCGTTATTGGTATTCCTGATGAGAAATCCGGTGAAGCGGTGAAACTATTTGTTGTGACTCAGGATTCAAATTTAACCGCTGATGTGCTAAAGGCATTTTGTAAAGAGCAGTTAACCGCTTATAAATTGCCACGCTTTATTGAATTTCGCGATGAATTGCCAATGACGCCGGTAGGCAAGATTTTACGGCGTGAATTAAAAGATGAAGAAGAAGCTAAGCGAGCATCACAAGCAGCTTAATGTAGCTGTTTAAAAAAATACTAAAGAGTTTAATTAAGGCCGTAATTTTTAAGTTAGGCTTTTTATAATGCGAATCTAATATTAGATTCGCATTTTTTTTGCTTGTGGAAAAGTTAAAAATAATAGCTAACAAGATTTCTACTGAGTGCGCCTAACTGGAAGATGTAATAATTAAAGTCTTTCATAAATATTCTTACATAATAATTTAGTTAAAATATCAAGTTTACTTGTTGAGTATAGTGTTCAGTAATTTTTTAGATTTAAACATAGAAAATAATAAAAAAATTCATGCCTATTGTTAGGGGGTTGAGATCTAAAATAGTTTACCTTAATTTATGTTATTTCCGATTTACAAACACGTAATTGTAAGTGAAATAGTATTTTTCTTATTGAAAATAATAATGTTGACGCTAGGGCTTGTTCTTTGGTTTGCTTGGATCTAATAACCTCTTCTAATTTCCTGGGAAGGTATTTAATTGATCAAAAGGATTTATAAGGACTATTTGTATGCAATTAAAGCAACTATTTGTGACAGTGATGTGAAAGTTAAAATGTATAATTATTAGGTTAAGTGCTCTAAAAAAGTGATTTGATTTCTAGTGACATTATCAGAATGTTTCTTTAGGTTGCCTGCTTAAATTATTGTTGCCGCCAGAGTGATCATTTTTACATATTTGTTATCGTGATATTATTTGGCGGCAATGCTGAGTATAAGAGAAATATACGGGAAAATTTAAAAAGGCAATGTAATAACTAAAATATTTGCAAATTAAGCGTTACACCCCCCATAGTATCAGGCTGATGGCATCCAGTTTTACTTCATCTTTATTGGCGCCATATATTTTCAATAAACCATCTATAGATGCTCGTGCTGGATTTCGTTGGCCAGAAAATATTTCTTCTAAAATTTCACTGTCAGCTTCAAGTCTAATGACATGATCATTATTTTGTTCTTCTGTGTGAATGTCCTTAATTATACTTTCAAACACCTCTATTGAGTACAGTTCATCGCTATTGTCAGATTTAACCACAATTTCTGGTGACCACTTCTTTAATAATATACGTAACTGTTTAGTGTTGTTTACTTTTTCTGAAAAACTTTTCAAATGTGATTGCAAGTTCAAAATTCAAGTAACCTTTTAATTGTTTTGCGTTAATAAAGTGCGTTGAGATTATTTCTACTATTTATTTTGCATTAATAAAGCGCATTTATATTTCAGTAATAGAACGATCGTAATGTTTTTAAGGTTTTAATATTAAAGTTTAACTTATTTGAAATTTTTTTTAGTTGAAAATTTACTTTTAATTTTTTTTTGCATTATTAGATAATTTTTATTGTAAATAAAGAAAATTTTGTTTTGGCGTCATTTAACTAATGCAAGTGTATGGAATTACTTTCTGGCTAATGAAAAGATAAAAATTATCTGTATATTGCTATTTTTTATTATTAGGCAGATGGCGCTAGATAATTATTTTTAGAGTAATTGCTACTAATGATTTGATATTACTCCCTATATTTAAAGTGGTTATTGGTGTTAGTGGGGAAGTGTTGGAAATTATTTTTTTAAAATTGTAATTAATTTGATATGAGAATTAAGTTAACAAATTAATGAATGTTAATTTGTATTTGAAAATTAGTGGTTCGGCAGTACCGAATTAGTTTGGATGAATTTAAATTTTAAAAGGAGTGGGAATACTTAGGGCTAGTCTTTAAGTGTTTTCCTGAGGCATGATGAATACATATCAAAATACCATGGACCTATTAAACCCTGAACGATCGTTTATGCTTAAGCATATTCATTTCGATAAATTACTAACGCAGGCAAAAGGTATTCGAGTCATTGATGAAAACGGTACGGAATATATTGACTATACAAGTCAATATGGAACGGTATCGTTTGGTCATAATCCCGAATTTATTTGGCAGGCACTGGAGAAAAAAAGACAGTCTAATAGCCCCTCTCTTTCTCAACCTTTTTATAATCAAGACAGCCTTGATCTCGCCCAAGGGTTAATTGATCATGCACCAAGCAAAATGGCCTACGTTACATTTGTAAATAGCGGTGCCGAAGCCGTTGAAGCAGGGCTAAAACTTGCACGGGTAAAAACAGGCAATACTCGAATTATCAGTACCGCAACGGGTTTTCACGGGAAAACTTTTTCAGCGCTTTGTGCAACCGGTAACCCAAAATTCAAATACAATATTTATCACGATAGCCAAAGCTTCACTCATATCGATATTAACGATGAAGAACAATTAGCTGAGGCATTTATTCCCGGAGATGTAGCTGCATTTATTATTGAACCCATTCAAGGTGAAGGGGGGCTGCATTTAGCGTCGTGTGAATTTATGAAAAAAGCACGTGCTTTATGTGATGCCCATGGTGCGCTATTGATTGTAGATGAAGTTCAGACAGGATTTGGTCGTACGGGACACCTGTTTGCTAGTGAAATGTACGAAGATTTAAATATCGATATTCTACTGGTGGCTAAAGCGCTTGGTGGTGGGATGGTTCCTATTGGTGCCATGCTGTGTAATAAAAAAACTTGGAGTGAACACTTTGGGCTAGCTCACAGCTCAACGTTTGCTAATAACGGATTTACTTCTACCGTAGGCAAAGCGGTTCTAGATAGAATATTGCAGGATAACTCTAGTCTCATTTCATCTGTAAAGGAAAAAGGACAGTACTTAGGTGAGCAACTTAACAAGCTTGTGGATTGTTACCCTAAAGCATTTAAGCAGGCCCGTGGACTAGGCTATATGTGGGGCTTAGAATTTGCCGAACAAGGGGGAGATGAAGGTTATTTTATCGCCCATCAAAGCGGATCAGGTTTTCTTGTTCCGATTGTTTGCGGCTATTTATTACAAAAATTTCAAATTCTTACATTGCCAACGTTTAGTGCTAACAACGTATTACGTGTCGCCCCGCCACTTATTATGGAAAAGCCTGATCTAGATAAGCTTATCAGTGCACTTGCCTATGTGGGTGAAATGTTAACCAAAGCAAATTTTGCAGAACTG
Organism: uncultured Bermanella sp.; assembly: GCA_913058575.1. GTDB lineage: Bacteria > Pseudomonadota > Gammaproteobacteria > Pseudomonadales > Oceanobacteraceae > Bermanella. The sequence continues at coordinate 26,895 of CAJXRF010000035.1, read as the reverse complement.
TTTTCCTACCTCGCCGGTCCGCCACAATCTATTGATAATGAAGATGTATCAGAGGCGACAATTAATGTGCCGCTAGATGAAAGTCACACGACAGGTAAGCGATTAGGGAGCTTTGCTTTCCTTATTCATCCTACTGATGCTAATGCTCTGGAAAAAAATTATCCTCCCGCGCTACAGCTTTACTCAGAAGAGAAAATGCAGGCGTTTAATCAATGGGTGGGTTCTGTTGCCAAAAAGTTCTTCGATCCTGCTGTGCAATATCATGCAAAACGCGTCTATGACAAAAATGGTAATTGGGTAGAAGGCTGGTTAATTGGCTGTACTCTAACACCTGCTCAAATGATGAAGTTATCAAAGGAAAACAAAAAGCGTTTATTTGATGGTTATTTTAAATGTGCCTATGACTTGGGTGTTGATAGGGTGGGATTAGGTGCCTTCACATCGGTTATATCACGAGCAGGCGTATCGGTGGTCGATAATGAATTTGATATTGACGTGACTACAGGCAATAGCTTAACCGCTATTACATCGGTAGAAGGTTTGGTAAAAGCTGATAGGCAACATCGTGGTGGTGTATCAGATATTGCAGCTGTCATTGGGGCAGCAGGTTCAGTAGGGCGCCTTGCTGCCTTGCACCTTACGCGCTATTACTCGCAGATTACATTGTTTGGAAACCCAAATAATTCAAATTTCAAAGATTCTCTCATTAATGTTGCTGGTGAAATGTATGCGTTGGCATATCAGCATCTACTAGTGGGAGACAATGATGGAGTAGCTGGCTCTCTGGCTTCAATCATTAATCAAAATGCAACGAGGGATACATTCAAAAATACTTTAAAGCAACTTGTTGAAGCTAAGCAATATAGGCTATTGGTGGATGAAATACAGCAGCAGTGTAATGCATTAGGCCAACCTGAAATTATCAAAATGTCTATTAATGTTGTTAATGAGCTGGGGTCTATTCCTGTGGTGCTTTCTGCCACGAGTGCAGCACAATCTTTCATTGAGCCAGAGTGGTTGGCAAAAAATGCAGTGGTCTGTGATTCAGCACGGCCATCAGATATGAAGTCGGAAGTATTTGAAAAACGCCCTGATGTGTTTGTGTTTGAAGGGGCCATTCTTACCCTGCCGGATCCTAGCTTACGATTTGGACCTTACAATATTCTTGGCTTTCCTACCGGGCTAAACCTAGCTTGTTTGTCTGAAACCATGAGCCTAGCCATGGCACAACGAAATGGGCATTACAGCATTGGAACGTCGCCCTCATACGATGAAGCTCTGCAAATTTATAAAGATGCTTTAAACCAAGGTTATGGCATTAGTTTGCATCAGCCAGATAAGTTAGCAAACCAAGATCAGCTTCAAAAATTGGTTGCTTTATAACTTTTCAGTGTAATTCGCAGAAACTAACAATATTTTCTGCCCAGTAGATTAGGAGGACATATGGCTAGCCCACCGCAAGAATATAATGAAAACCTAGAACGAGCGTCACTGCGTAAACGCTTGGTGGTAGATGAAAACCTAGAGCCAGAAATAAGGCGCTTAATGAAGCCAAACGTGGCGCGCTTTAATTTTAATCTGTTAATGCATGTGGCTTGTTGGATAGCCGCTGCGGCAGGTGTGTTCTGGTTTGATAACACAATTGCGATCATTGCCTGTGTCATCGTCTTGTCAAATCAGATTCATGCTTTTACGGTCCTTCAACATGAATGTGGCCATAGGAATGCCTACAACAATGACGGCTGGAATCGGATAGTAGGTTGTGCGTTGGCCTGGTTTATTTTCATGCCGTATACCACATTCAAAGAATGTCATCGTCGGCATCATCGCTACTTGGGTGATGCGCAGCATGATCCAGATGAATGGAATTATACCGGTGGACGGACTCGCTGGTTGCCTTTACGTGTGGCCACTTTTGTTCCCAGGTTTATTCTAATTTCGTTGACTAAGTATAGCGCGGCGGTGCGTAAATCTGTTTTAGTTGAGCTGACTTTTAATACAGTGAGCTTAGCGATGCTTCTATGGTTTTGCTTTCAGTATGACTACTTGAATGAATTTATTCTGATATACGCTGTTCCATTATTTATCTTAGCAGCAATCATTAACCCACTATCCCGAGGCTATGAGCATTTTCCATTAGCAAAATTAAATGAAAAGGATAAGCAGTCTCGTATGGATATTGCTAAAACTACTATCAGTGTTACTCATCCTTTCTTTTCTTGGATTTGGGCAAATATTAATTTTCACGTTGAGCACCACGTTTACCCAGGAGTGCCTTTTTATAATCTTCCAGAAGTCTCTCGGTTAATGAGCAACCGAAAATATTTGCGTCATCGTTTTTTGTTACAGGATGTTTTTGCTCGCGAAAAGAAAGCCGAAGTTAATCAAGGCAAAGACCAAAAAGAAGAGGCGACCATGAAGGAGGCTAGCAATGTTTAAAATTACAGAGTTTTTAGAGTATGTCTCAGCCAGCCTTGGGATGGCATTAGCCATTAGCTGCTATGCCATTATTGGCAGCTTATTTCAATTTGATTCTGGCACTTGGTTGATAACGGGCATTGCTTTAGCGTGTTTACTTTGTTTGATAGTGGCTGGTGCGACGGCTGAATTAGCAATGCGATTTCCTGCGGCTCCAGGATTAAGAACTTATTTTAAGAAGGCTTTTGGTAATGAATTTTCATTATTTTTAATTTTTATTTATCTTAGCATTGTGATTTTAATTGCCAGTGTTGAAACCTATGCATTTGGAGAGATATTACAAGTGCTGGAAATTGATATTTCTCGGATCTGGACAGGGGTATTGCTTATTTTATTGATTGCCATCGTGAATTTAAGCGGATATGAGATGGCTGTTAAAGTTCAATTGGGGTCGGTTATACTATTGGTAAGCGTCATGGTTCTTATTGCTTGTTATGCAATAGTATCCGAGCCAATACAACCAGTTGAAGTATTGGCCTCAGCAGAAAAAACTGACCCAATCATTGCCCTTGCAACTATTGTTGCAATATCGTTATTTCTCTTTGTGGGGTTTGAGTGGGTAACCCCCATGGGAAGAAATGCACAAGCCTATCAGCGCATGATTCCGTTATCTATGGTTTGTGGGATTGTTGTGTTAGGTGGGCTTTACGGGCTATTTGCTTACGCCAGTAGTTTGCATCTTGACGTGAATACATTGCAAAGGGCGGTGGCCCCTCAGCTTTTACTTGGTGAATCTTTATTTGGCGTAAAAGGCACTTATATTCTGGCGGGTCTTTCATTTCTTGCCATGTTTACTTCATTCAATGTGGGTATGCTAGGTGCTTCTCGACTGGTATATGCTGTCGCTCGTGAGGGTGAGCTTCCAGCTTGGTTTACCCGAATATCTCTGCGAACGCTTGCCCCTTACGCTGCAATAATCACTCTTTCCGTTTGTTCAATGCTAAGTTCAATTATTACCAATGCTTATGCCTTGCAATACGAATTGGCAAACACCGCTGTGATGATAACTTGTTTAATCTACACCGCTATTATCGTAGCAGTGCTTAGGCTTCGAAAGACCCAGGGCGAATTAGATTCTGTGTTTGCTTTACCTCGTTATTTACTTATACCAATGGCACTGGTGTTTCTAGTGCTAGCCTTCGTGCTTTTGTTTGAAAATTTAGCAACACCTGCGCCGTTTATATTGGTGCTTACTTCACTGTTGTCCTTTTTATACGCGTATCGAAATCGCTTCTATACAGCTTTCAAAAATAATTCAGTTTCAATAACAAAATAAATCATAATCTTTTGGAGAGAATATCATGGATACAGAAGTCATTAGCCAAGTAAACGACACTGAAGATACACTTTATTCTTTAGAGTCTGGCCATGAAATGCTCGATCGAGCCAACCCTGCATTTTCCACGCAAGAATGGGACAATGGCACGTTTGATATTCAAAACTGGTTAGAGCGAACCGCACAAAAGCGTTTAGTTGATACCGATTACGGGCGAAAAAAATCCATTTTAGGCCCTTCCGAAGCGGTACTGACTGATCCATTATTAAATAGCGTTTATAAAATGGATATTGCCACTTTTCTAACGGCAGAGCGTATTTCTATGGTTAACATGTCAAAGATGATCAGTTTTGCTCCTGATGAAAATAGTCAGGTATTTTTGGCAACACAATCGATTGATGAAGCGAGGCATTACGAAGTGTTTTGTCGTCGATTAGCTGACATAGGTATGACACCGGTACAACGTCAGGACCTTGTAAAGGAAATGACTCTACCAAAAATGAAACAGTTTTACGATTTGATTGATGAGCAGGTAGATAAAAAACAATTTGTACCTGCGTTGTTGGCTCATAACGTTGTACTGGAGGGAATGGTATATCCGTTGTATCGCTATGAAATAAAATATTGGTCCAAATTGGATCCTGCTTTAAGTTCAATCGTTAAAAATGTTTTTGCTGATGAGGTTCAACACGTTAGTTTCGGTGAGGCATTTATTGCGCGCGAAGCTAAATCTGGTTTACCAATGCGGAATAAAATTTTGAACTTGGCTGGTGAATTTCATCAACTGATGAATGAAGTTTTTGATGAGGTGATTGACCATGCAATTGGTTTATACCAAGCATCCGCTGACATGCACGCTGAAGTCATGGCAGACATAGAAATATTCCCAGGTCATAAAATGGGTAATTTGACCGAAGAAGATCAAACTCGACTTTTACAACAAGAAATACAAAGTGAATACCAAAATCGATTACAGGCTATTGGATTGGGTTAACTATGACAGTAAATACTTCAATTAATCAAAGGCCAGTGGAGCAAATCCCACTGTCTATTCGCTGGTTACTGGCTCCTGTATTTATCTTAATTCAATTTGTAAATACGCTAGCCATGGGTGTGATTTTCGCCGTATCAACAGTATTATCACTTGCTCAAGTGCTACTAAATTGGCTGCCCGGTTATGCAGTACTCAATCGTGGCTGTCACGACTTGTATCATGACTTAGTCCAAATATTAGCGGACCGTTGCTTAAAAGATCCTAGGGACGAGCCCATTTTGGCAGCGGTCATCGGATTAACATTGACGGCACTTCCTGTGTTCATTGCCCAGCTTTGGTTGAATGAAATAAATTATTACTTAGTGTTTGTATTTTACAGTTTTATTTACGGAGCAAATATTTCTGGTTTTGTACGTTCGTTTAGTGCAATGCATCAGGATGGCCACCTAAAAGGTGGTGCGCTAAAAGGGGATAGTCTGTTTGAAAAATGGACAGGAAGTTCGTTTGTTTATTCTTATTTGGCCATTGCTCGCGGTATTATTCCTCATGCAGTAGCCCATGGGCAGCAACACCACCGCGAAAATACTAGCCTACAAGATGTTTATTCCACATCAGACTATGATCACAGCAGTGTATGGGATTTCATGCGCTACATGGTGAATGAAGTCATGTATCAGCAGTTTATGATTACGCCATATTTGTACTTTAAAAAATTAAACTACAAAGAACAGGCATGGAGCATGATTGCAGGAAATCTAGTTTACATGACGTTGTTTGGTTTGTTGGCTTGGTACAACTGGCAAATTGCACTTCTCTATATGGCCTTACCTTGGTTTGCTACCAATTTTTTGATGGGGGTCATTCATTGGACTCAGCATACATTTTATGGTGGGCAAAAAGACGAAAAAAATTACCTATACAATACCACCACCATATTGGAGAAACCGGTTAATTTTCTTAACGAAGGTTATCATGCATGCCATCACCACTGGAAATGCCGTCACTGGAGTGAAGCGCCTGCTTTGTTTCAAGATATACAGGATGAAATGAAAGCCAACGAATCCATCGTATTAAAAGATTTGAGTTCAATGGATTTATTCTTATTATTAATGTTAAAGCGGTTTGACGCTATGGCTAAAAAACTGGTGTGGTGGGAAGACATTAGTCACGAAGAAAAGGTGACTATTCTAAAAAACAGAGTCAAGCCTGTGAAGTTTTCAGCAGTGCAAAAGAATGACGATAAACACTGGGAAGTGGCTTGAGCTAATGTCTGAATTTAAAACATTGCGTGTCAGGAAAGTTGAAAAAGAATCGGAAGATGCTATTACCGTTTACCTTAAGCAACCTCTATTCGGGAAAATAGCTTACGATGCTGGTCAGTTTCTTACGTTTAAACTGCAATTGGACGGTAAGCAGGTTTATCGAAGTTATTCGCTGTGCAGTGCGCCAAGTTTTGATAAATTATTATCAGTTACGATAAAGCGTGTTAAAGGGGGTTATATATCAAACTACCTAAATGATTACCTTCGAGAAGGCGATGCTGTACAGGTTAGTTTGTCCCGTAGTCAGTTCCGCTATATTCCTAAGCAATATAATGCAGAGCGTCTAATTTTGTTGGCTGCGGGAAGTGGTATTACGCCCGTATTATCAATTCTTAAGACAGCATTGTATTCAGATAGCTCTGTAAAAATTGATTTACTTTATGGTAACCGGAATGAAAGCAGTATTTTGCACAAGAAAGCCCTGCAAGCGCTAGCAGATCGCTTTCACGATCGATTAAGTATTACCCATGTACTTTCCAACCCTAATGATGCTGGCCAAGCAGGTCGCTTAGATGAGTATAATATTAAAAAAATACTCAATAACATGCCTCATATTTCAGCCAATACCCAGTATTACGTTTGTGGCCCACAGGGCATGATGCAGTCAGCAATATCAGTACTCAACAATATGGGGATCAATGAAGATAAAGTACATGTTGAAAGCTTTTCTGGTTTGCTAAATATAGGCTCAGAAGAAACAACTGAATTTGGCGAGCATGATATTCACCTTAAATTACGAGGGCAGGAACACAAAATAAATGTTGCGAATGGTCAGTCTTTACTGGATGCAGCGCTTTCTTCGGGTATCGAGGTGCCTTATTCATGCCGGAGTGGCTTTTGCAGTGCTTGTCAGTGCCAGCTAGTAGGTGGGCAAACCCATTTATTAGATAACAACTGCCTGACTGAAAAAGAAAAGCAGCAAGGTAAAGTATTGTTATGCGTTGGCTATGCTAAATCTAGTGATGTGCAGATAGAAGTAAATTGATTTAATCTGCACTCATTAAATTAGCTAACTTTCTTTAATAATGGCGAGTCGGAAATCGTGGAGGTCATATTTTTTCTGATTTGACTGGCAATACTCTCTAACTTATCTGCCTTAGAGCGAAAACCAAATAGACCACTAAAATGCATAAATATTTTGTAAGCAAAATTAAGATTATCTTTTTTCTTTCTTGGTATTAGATGGATGTGTACATGTTGAATATGCTGATTGGTGTCTATTCCATCATTAATCAGAAAGTGTGTGCCATTCTTGCCAAAGCCTGACTTTCGTTGTGCTGCAATGATTTCATTTGCGGTTAAATACAGATGCATTTGAAGGTTTTTGTCTTGATCATCCAGCTTTTCGCTATGAGGTTTAGGGATTAGCAATACATGACCATCGCTAATGGGAAATATGTCCATGAAGGCAAGGCAATAATTGTCTTCATAAACTTTAATGGCTGCTTCCTTCTCATTAATGATATTGCAAAATAGACAAGGCTTCATGATGTTTGATCTCTTTTTATATTTTTGTTGTTGAATATTATATTGTCATGTATTTGGTTACGACTAAAGTTGTGATTTCTTATACTTTAATTATCTAGGGTAAGAAAGCATTTAGTGTATATGTATTTTTACAATAGATCTTTGATTATCAACTATTTTGTTATTAATAGTCACCAGTCTAAAAGGTGAATCGTTTTTAAATTTTGATGTTGGTGTTGGCGAAATCACAAATTTTATTTTCATACATTGTAGATGTTTGACCATAGCGTCACCAGCAGTAACGTGTTTGTGGGCGTATTAGGTATAACTGAGAATTAAATGAGCTAATATAGGAGTACTTTAAATTATATGAAAACTTATCAAGCCATCATTATCGGAAGTGGATTTGGTGGTCAATGTGCAGCATTAAAACTTAAAGAAAATGGCATCGAGAACTTTTTGATTTTAGAGCGTCGAGATTTCATGGGCGGAACCTGGTGCCAAAACATCTATCCAGGTGCAGCGGTTGATGTGCAATCTCCTTTATACTCCATCGAATCCGAGCAGTACGATTGGTCTCAGATGTTTGTTCAGCAAGATGAATTAGAGGCCTATACTCAATATGTAATTGATAAAAATGGTTTGCGTAACAAAACCCAAACTAATGCCAATGTAAATCGAGTTGAGTGGCATGAAGAAGATAAATTATGGCAGGTGTATGTGCAGGGGCAGCAAGCTATTGGCGCCAGATTTTTGATTAATGCCTCGGGGCCATTAAGTACTCCTGTGGTTCCCAACTTTAAGGGCAAGAGTACCTTTAAAGGTAAGTCATTTCATACAAATAATTGGGACCAAGAGTACGATTACAGCACAAAACGAGTGGCCATTATTGGCAGCGGTGCCAGTGCGGCACAGGTTATTCCAGCCATAGCAAAAGACGTTAAGGAATTACACGTTTTTCAGCGTACCCCCCACTGGGTTTTGCCTCGTCCGGATTACGTATTTAAGTCGTGGCAACGTAAACTACTTAAAAATAAAGTATTGAACAAAGCCCTTAGAAAAGTTATTTACTGGAGTCTTGAAAGCCGTGTTATCGGTTTTAAATATTCAGAAAGAATGCTTAAGCTAACTGCGCAAAATAAAGCACTTAAACATATCAAAAAACAAATACCAGACCCTAATCTGAGAAATAAAGTTACACCGAGTTATACCATAGGTTGTAAACGAATTATTCTGTCTGACACGTTTTACCCAGCATTATGCCGCGATAATGTTTCGCTACACGATAGGGATAGCGGCATTAAGGAAATTACTGAAACGGGTATTATTACTCAAAGCGGTGAAAAATTAGAATTAGACTTAATTATATATTCCACCGGTTACAAGGGTTCCCATGGCGCCATTTCATTTCCCGTAATAGGCCGTGAACAAAAATCATTGCTCGAGTTTTGGAAAGAGTACCCTCGTGCTTATTTAGGCACGAGCGCACCGGGTTTTCCAAACCTGTTTATTGTCACTGGCCCGAATACGGGTATTGGCCATACATCTGCCATTGTTGTAATTGAAGCGCAGATGAATTACATCATTTCCTGCATTAAATCTCTCGCTGGCAATAAAAATGCAGTTGAAGTAAAAGCCGATGCTGAGAATCGTTATACGCAACGCTTACATAAAGAGATGGCTAAAACCGTGTGGAAATCTGGCGGCTGTAATAGTTGGTATCAGAGTAAAAGTGGCCACGTGGTGGCTATGTTCCCGGGGTTTAGTTTTACTTATCTGCGCTGGACTAAAAACTTCCGCTTTGAGGATCATCATTTCTCATGATCAAACTCTTTAATTTGTGATATTGAGTGATAATTATGAACCGTTTTATCACTTCATCTTTACCAGGCTGGATCTTAAATTTGGTAAGGCGGCTTTTGATGGTTGTTTTATGAGCTTTAATAAAATAAAAAAAGCGATGTCCACTAATAATTTTTTTACATCGCACCAAAAATTACAGCATCGCTTATCTTTAGTGCATTAAAAATTATAGGCTGGGTGATTTTTCATTCGTAGTCATCACTAAATATATGGGTTTTAAAGAGCTCTTTATTACTTACAATATGAAGGGTTATTTTTCAAAAGCATGGCAGTGGATTGAATTTTTTAAGTTTTCAATATTTTTTATAAAATTTAAGTTGTCTGAAATTAACCAATACCAAGTAGGTTAATTCTCATGTAACGCTCAAGATTAAGGATAGTCTAATACGCAAGTATCAAGTAGGTGTGGGTTTGCTAGATTTGATAAAAATAAGTCAATAGTTTGTCATAAATTGCTACTTCTTATTCTGGTAAACATGCGTCATAGTCTTACGCCACATTTAATAATAAAAATAAAGTTACGGTGAATCATTGGCTGATAAGTCATTTTTTGATGACAAATTAGATGCTTGTGAAATCCACCTTAGCTTGTTGTTCACTCTCTTCTAAATTGGAGGTCATGATGGAAGCATCATATTGGGATGGTAAACGAGCACCTGGCGTATCGGATGAAATCGATTTAGACCAGTATCAAGCAGCTGTAGAGGTGATCGAATCCTCTTTTAAAAAGTATGGTGATCTGCCTGCATTTACCAGTATCGGTAAAACCCTAACCTACGCTGAAATAGATCAATACAGCGCTGCATTTGCTAACTACCTTCAAAACAATACGAATTTAAAGCGTGGCGATACCATTGCCATTCAAATGCCTAACGTACTTCAATACCCTATTGCCATGTATGGCGCGTTGCGTTGTGGTTTTCGTGTTACCAATACCAATCCGCTATATACAGAACGTGAAATGCTGCATCAATTTAATGATTCAGAAGCAAAAGTATTGGTGTGTATGGATGTGTTTGCACGCTCTGTACAAAATGTAGTGGATAACACCAGCATCGAAACGGTTATTGTGACAAGTCTTGCTGATATGTTGCCCCCGGCCAAGCGTGTTCTGATTAATTTCGCCGCTAAGCATGTGAAAAAAATGGTGCCTAGCTACTCTTTACCAAAAGCGGTGTCTTTCCGTAAAGCCCTTAAAATGGGGGCCGGTAAGGGTTTCCAAGCGAACTACATGAAAGACCCTAATGACACTATTATTTTGCAATACACCGGTGGCACCACGGGTGTGGCCAAAGGCGCAGAGCTAACGAACCGCAACCTTGTAGCTAATATGATGCAAAATAAACTGGTTATGTCGCAGGTGGATGATAAAGGCGTTCCATTAAAAGGCCTTGATCAAGCAGTGATTGTGGCACCGTTGCCGCTTTATCATATCTACGCTTTTACAGCTCATTTAATGACGTTTTTCGAGCAAGGCTCGCACAGTATTCTGATAGCCAACCCGCGTGATACCGAAACCTTTATTAAATTTATGAAGCCATGGAAGTTATCTACTTTTGTGGGTTTGAATACTCTTTTTGTGTCACTTATGGCCAGTCCTCGCTTTAAAGAATTAGACTTCAGTAAACTAACCTTTACCATCTCAGGCGGCACGGCATTGTTAGATGACACTGCCAAGCGCTGGAAAGAAATCACCGGTGTGGGTATCTCAGAAGCCTACGGCTTGACCGAGTGCTCTCCAGCCGTAACCGCTAACCCAGGTGGTGGTTTAGAGCGTATGGGCTCTGTGGGTCAGGCTGTACCGGGCACCGCGCTTAAGTGTATCGATGATCAAGGCAACGAAGTGGCCCAAGGGGAGCGCGGTGAATTATGCGTTCAAGGCCCGCAAGTCATGAAAGGCTATTGGAAGCGTCCTGATGCTTCTAAAGATGCTTTCACCGAAGACGGTAAATGGTTCCGTACCGGTGATGTAGCCATTATTGATGAAGACGGTTTTGTACACGTTGTTGACCGTATTAAAGACATGATCATAGTTTCTGGCTTTAATGTGTTCCCTAACGAAATTGAAGGCGTAGTAGCTGAACATCCTGACGTTGAAAACTGCGCGGTAATCGGTGTGGAAGATGACAAGACCGGTGAAGCGGTGAAACTGTTTATTGTTACGCAAAATGCACAGCTTACTGTAGATGAAGTGAAAGCTTTCTGTCGTGAAAACCTAACTGGCTACAAAATACCTCGCCACGTTGAGTTCCGTGATGAATTACCTATGACCCCAGTAGGTAAGATTCTTCGTCGTGAACTTAAAGATGAAGAAGAAGCAAAAAAAAACGCCGCTAAGGCCGCTTAATTAGCTTTGTATGATTTAACGCAAAAGCCCTCAAGTGCAAGCTTGGGGGCTTTTGCGTTTCTGGCTGTTTTAAACTTTTAGGGGGCAAACTTGTATTGAGTTCTGTGCTGTCTATGAAGCACATTGCTGAGTTCTTTCCTAGCCCGTACAATGCCGCCATTACTTTTTAAAGCGCCCGAATACGAGCAGTGATTATGAGCAACCCCACCCAGAGCCCATTTGGCAGTAAAATCACCACAGAAGATATCCTAGATACCCTTGGCTTTTTTGACAACTGGGAAGAGCGTTACAAGTACATCATCGACCTAGGTAAGCAGTTGCCCGCCATGGACGAAGCCCTAAAGACTTCTGAGCGCCTTATTGCAGGTTGCCAAAGCCAAGTGTGGATAGAGCCTCATCAAGAAGGTGGTAAGCTCTATTTTGAAGTGGCCAGCGATGCTTTTATTGTGTCTGGCCTATTAGCGGTGGTCATGGCCGCTTATAACAATAAAACCCCATCAGATGTGCTGGCTTTTGATATGGAGAACTTTTTTGAGCAGCTTGACCTTCTAAAACACTTATCCCCAACCCGTGGCAATGGCTTGCGCTCTATGGTTCAGCGTATTCAATCTGTGGCGAAGGGCTGTGTAGCCTAATCTAGAGCGGGTTTGTGGGAGGCTATTAGGTTTAAATACCAAGGCTGAAATATAGGTTTAGCCATGTATAAATATCTATGTGTGGCTAAAAAACAACCAGTGGCTATTTTGCGCAAATGCCGTATAATCTGCGCTCTTTTTTACACATCAATAATTAACCACCTTTAAAGGATAAGTACCATGGCCGTAGAACGCGCACTATCTATCATCAAGCCTGACGCAGTTGCTAAAAATGTAATCGGTAAAATCTACAGCCGTTTCGAAGAAGCGGGCCTACAGGTTATTGCTTCTAAAATGGTTCACCTTTCTGACGAACTAGCTGGCGGTTTTTACGCTGAGCACGCTGAGCGTCCTTTCTACAAAGACCTAGTTGGTTTCATGACTTCTGGTCCTGTTATGATTCAAGTTCTTGAAGGCGAAGGCGCTATCCTTAAGCACCGCGACCTAATGGGTGCTACTAACCCTAAAGAAGCCGCTGCTGGCACTATCCGTGCTGATTTCGCTGAAAGCATCGATGCTAACGCTGTTCACGGTTCTGATTCTGCTGAATCTGCTGCCCGTGAAGTAAGCTACTTCTTCAAAGACGAAGAAATCTGCCCACGTTAATCGTGAGCAAATGAATTTTCATAAGCGCAAGCCTAGGTTTGCGTCTTAGTGAAAACTCAACATACCATTAAGTTATGGTATTGAAGAGGGCGAGTAGGCAAATGGACTTCCTTTTGCGACCGCCCTTTTTCCGTATTTAAGAATCTGAAGTTTTAATAGGTGTTTTCATGAGTAACGATTCAAAAAAGGTAAATCTATTGGGCTTAAGCCCGAAAAAGATGGCAAACTTTTTTGTTGAAATGGGCGAAAAACCCTTTCGCGCTCAACAGCTATTGAAATGGATCCACCAAGTGGGCCTTGAAGACTTTGATGACATGTCTAACGTCAGCAAAGTGATGCGTGAGAAGCTAAAAGAAGTGGCTTGCGTAGAATATCCAGAAATTACTTACCATAAAGTTTCTAAAGACGGCACCCAAAAATGGGTGATGAAGATTCCTGGCGGATCGAGCATCGAAACCGTTTATATCCCTGAAGGGGATAGAGGCACTTTGTGTGTATCGTCACAAATTGGCTGTGCGCTAGATTGCAGCTTTTGTTCCACAGGCAAACAAGGCTTTAACCGTGATTTATCTGTGGCTGAAATAATTGGCCAAGTGTATGTGGCGGCAAAAAGTTTTGATAAGCCCGGTGAAAAACGTGAACGTAAAATCACCAACGTGGTGATGATGGGCATGGGCGAGCCACTGTTAAACTTTGACAACGTGGTCGACGCCATGGACCTGATGATGAACGATCACAGCTACGGTATTTCTAAGCGACGCGTTACGTTAAGTACTTCAGGTGTTGTGCCTAATTTATATAAATTGGCCGAAGTCAGTGATGTTTCACTGGCCGTATCATTGCATGCTCCTAACGATGCTTTGCGTGATCAGTTAGTGCCTATCAATAAAAAGTATCCTATTAAAGAATTACTGGCAGCCTGTGATCATTACATGGCCTCATTGCCAGACCGTCGTAAACTAACCGTTGAATACACCATGATGAATATGGTGAATGATGAGATGGAGCACGCAGAGCAATTGGCTGCTTTATTGAAAAATACACCGTGTAAAATCAACCTAATTCCGTTTAACCCATTTCCAAACTCTGGTTATGAGCGTCCGAGTAATAATCGTGTGTATAAGTTCCGTGATTATCTTCATTCACAGGGGTTTATCGTGACCATTCGATCTACTCGTGGTGATGATATCGATGCGGCCTGTGGGCAGTTAGTAGGACAAGTAGAAGACAGAACGCGTCGTAGCGAACGTTATATTAAAATGCATGAAGTAACCGATGCTTCAGCGCAAGTTAGCGGTAAATAAATAATGAACTGTCTTAAAGCCATTGCCATTCTTACCATAGCGCTTAGCTTAAGTGCTTGCGTGACAGTGACCGAAAGTCGCTTCAGCAAGAAAGCTGATGCCAACAAAGCGGCTGAGTCGTACGTGGCATTAGGGGTGGCTTACATGACACAAGGCAACATGCCCATGGCGCGTCAAAAATTAGATCGTGCCCTAGAACTTGAGCCCGATAATCTGTCAGCCCACAGCGCCATGGCAACGTATTGGCTTGAGCGTGGAGAAGAGCCGTTAGCGGCTAAAGAATTTAAAATTGCCTTAGACCTTGATGATGATCATAGCCCAAGTAACTATCACTACGGTCGTTACTTAATGGTTTATAAGCGTGACGAGAGAGCCTGTGATTACTTAATTAAAGCCGCCAGTGATGTGAACTACAGTGCACGAGACTTGGCCAATGAGGCCCTAGGAAAATGTTGGTTAATCCAAGATAAAAGCTCACAAGCCATCGATGCGTTCGAAAAAGCCTGGACACTTAATGCCGATAGCTCTGTGGCGAGCTACAATTTGGCCACTATTTATTTTAAACGTAAGCGTATAGACATTGCGCTGCGTTGGTTTAAGCGTTTTGAGGATAGTTTTAAAGCCGGCAACTTAAAACACAGTGCTGCCAGTTTAAAATTGGGTTGGCGTTTGGCCAAGGCCAGTCGAAATAAAAACCGTGCTGACAATTTTGCCTTTAAGTTAAAAAAGCGCTTTCCTAAATCGCTTGAATATAAACTCATTAGTAGTCATCAGTAGTGATATAGCCCTTTGGCGTTTTGATAATGAATAAACAAAGTCAGTCCCCCATCGTTCGTCGTAAGTCCCGCCAAATCATGGTGGGCAATGTGCCAGTGGGTGGCGATGCACCTATTGCCGTGCAAAGCATGACCAATACTGAAACCTGCGACGTGGATGCGACAGTTGCGCAAATTAAAGCGTTAGAAGATGTGGGGGCCGATATTGTCCGTGTGAGTGTGCCTTCCATGGACGCGGCTGAAGCCTTCGCTGAAATTCGCAAACAGGTCAATGTACCGCTGGTTACCGATATTCACTTTGATTATAAAATTGCTTTACGAGTGGCCGAGTTAGGTGCCGATTGTTTGCGCATTAACCCAGGAAATATTGGTCGTGAAGACCGTATTCGCCAAGTGGTAGATGCCGCTCGTCATAACGGTATTCCTATCCGTATTGGTGTGAACGCCGGTTCCCTGGAAAAAGATCTTCAGAAAAAGTACGGTGAACCCACACCTGACGCACTAGTAGAAAGTGCCATGCGCCACATTGATATTTTAGACCGACTGAATTTCCCTGACTTTAAATTAAGCCTTAAAGCCTCGGATGTTTTCATGACGGTGGCGGCCTATCGTAAAATCGCCTCCCAAATCGAGCAGCCTTTGCACTTAGGCATTACCGAAGCAGGCGGCTTAAGAAGCGGAACGGTTAAAAGCTCTGTTGGGTTAGGCATGTTATTAATGGATGGCATTGGCGATACATTGCGTGTCTCATTGGCCGCCGATCCATTGCATGAAATTAAAGTGGGCTTTGATATTTTAAGAAGTTTAAAGCTCAGAAATAAAGGCATTAACTTCATTGCTTGCCCAAGTTGCTCGCGCCAGAATTTCGATGTGGTTAAAACCATGAACGAGTTAGAAATGCGAGTAGAAGACATTCTTACGCCACTAGATGTTTCAGTGATAGGTTGCGTAGTAAATGGCCCAGGTGAAGCAAAAGAAACCGATTTAGGCTTAACTGGCGGCTCGCCAAATAACTTATTGTACGAAGACGGTGCGCCGGCTTCTAAGCTAGGAAATGACAACCTAGTAGATAATTTAGAAAAAATGATTCGTAAAAAAGTTGCCGAAAAAGAAGCGCGTGAAGCAGCACTTATTGTTAAAAGTTAAACCCAGTTAATACACGAAAAAGTGTGTAGTGGTTTAGGACAAACGTTTAAGGGACCAAAGTGGCACAAGATCAAATTAAAGCATTAACAGGTATGAATGACGTACTTCCAGGTCAGTCACAGGTGTGGCGCTATTTGGAAGGTCAGGTTAAAGCCGTATTAGATGGCTTTGGTTACCAAGAAATTCGTATGCCCATTGTTGAGCAAACTAATTTATTTAAACGCTCAATTGGTGAAGTGACCGATATCGTTGAAAAGGAAATGTATACCTTTAACGATCGCAGTGATCGCAGCTTAACATTACGTCCTGAAGGCACAGCCAGTTGTGTGCGTGCCTGTGATGAGCACCAGCTTATTGCCAATAACAAACGTCAGCGCTTGTGGTACATGGGCCCAATGTTTCGTTACGAGCGCCCGCAAAAAGGTCGTTACCGTCAGTTTCATCAAATTGGTGTGGAAACCTTTGGCATGGCCAGTGCGGATATTGATGCTGAGCTAATCATCATGACTCATCAGTTATGGCAGCGTTTAAATATCCGTGAAAAGGTAACCCTTGAGTTAAATACCTTAGGCAGCAGTGAAGCTCGCGCTAATTTTAAAGCAGCGCTGGTGGATTATTTAAGTGAGCGCAAAGATCAGCTAGATGAAGACAGTCAACGTCGTTTATCCACTAATCCATTGCGTATCTTGGACAGTAAAAATGCCCAAACCCAAGCATTGTTAAATGATGCGCCAAATTTTCAAGATTACATAGATGAAGAATCTGCTGAGCATTTTAGTCATTTAAGGGCACTTCTTGATGCGGTAGGGGTCGAATACGTCATTAATCCACGCCTCGTTCGTGGCTTAGACTATTACGGCAAAACGGTCTTTGAATGGGTGACGAATGAATTAGGCGCCCAAGGTACGGTATGTGCCGGTGGTCGTTATGATGGTTTAGTTGAGCAAATGGGTGGTAAAGCCACCCCAGCTGTGGGTTTTGCCATGGGCATCGAGCGTCTTATATTAATGCTTGAAGCCATGGATGCTGTGCCAGAACATGTTTTAAGTTATGTGGATGTGTACTTAGTATCAGAGCTTGAAGTAGCCGATAAGGCCATGGTGTTAGCCGCTAAATTACGCGAACAAATGCCTAATTTACGCCTGCAAATGCACATGGGCGGTGGCAAAATGAAAAAACAAATGAAGCAAGCCAATGAAAGCAGTGCTCGTTTTGCCTTTATTCTTGGTGAAAATGAGATTGCTAACGGCCAGGTAAGCATTAAAGATTTGCGTGACAACGCCGAGCAAATTAGTCTGTCACAAGATGAAGCAGCCAACTGGTTAACTGAGCAATTAACAGCTTAATCAATTTATTTAAGAAGGGCTCGTCACCTTGTTGGCGACACCCATTTGGATCTAACAATAAAAATTGGAGTAATAATATGAGCGATATGCGCACCGAAGAAGAACAAATCGAAGCCATTAAAAATTGGTGGAAAGAAAACGGTAAGCAAACCGTAGTGGCGTTAGCTGTTGTGGCGACCGGTTGGTTTGGCTTTCAAGGTTACCAAGGCCAAAAACAAGCGACAGGCGAAGCAGCTTCTGCTATTTATCAAGAAATTTTGAGCATCAATAACAGCACTGAAGAGGCCGATAAAGGTCGTCGTAGCATGTTATTAGATCAGTTAAAAAGTGATTATCAGGGCACTGTTTACGCATCATTTGCATCACTATTTAATGCTAAAGATGCGGTAGATGCCGATGATTTAGCCGTCGCTGAAACCGAGTTACGCAATGTTATGGCCAACAGCAATGATGAAGCGTTAACTCAGTTAGCTACCGTACGTCTTGCTAGAGTATTGCTAGCCATGGATAAAAAAGACGATGCCCTAGCATTAGTTGCAGCGGGTAAAGAAGGGGCTTTTGAAGCAGAATACGAAGAAACAAAAGGCGATATTTTATTTGCTCAAGGGGATAAAGACGCTGCCCGTGATGCATACAGTAAAGCTGTGGTGGCCGCTCAGCGTATTGGTGCCAATAACCCAATGTTGAAAATGAAATTGGACGACTTGGCGGTGAATAACTAATGCGATTATTGTTTGCAGTCTTGTTGGCAGGTCTTGCGGCTTGCTCAAGCAACCCAAAGCAAGAGGAAGCCGAGCCAGCAGAAATAGGCCCTAAAGAGCTGACTTCATTTGAAGAAGAAGTGAGCCTGAACCATGTTTGGGATAAACAAATTGGTAAAGGTTTAGGAAAAGCCTTTGCTGGCTTACGCCCAACGATTCAAGGAGATAAGGTATTTGCAGCCGACGCGTTCGGTTTATTGCAAGCCATTGATCTTGAAAGTGGTGATGTGGTTTGGGAACAAGATCTGCAAACAGAGCTAACCGCTGCGGTAAGCGTAGCGAAAGATCTGGCCTTTGTGGCCAGTGCTAACGGTGATGTGATTGCATTGGACATTAACGATGGCAGCCAGCGTTGGAGCAGTAGCTTAAATTCAGAAGTACTAACCGCACCAGTGGTGAGTGGCGATGTACTGGCGCTACAAACCATAGACGGCAAACTGCATTTATTAGATTTAGACGGCAAGACGTTGTGGAGCTACGACAGTAACCTACCGGCTTTGACGTTACGCGGTACTTCAGCTCCTGTGTTTTATAACGACACGGTCATTGCAGCCTTTGCCAACGGTAAGGTCGTGGGCTTAAGTGTTAAAGATGGTGCTATTTTGTGGAATGAGCGTGTGGGTGTACCGGCTGGGCGCAGTGAACTTGAGCGCTTAGTGGATGTTGATGGCAGCCTGCTGATTCGTGATGACCAATTATATGTAAGCGGTTACCAAGGGCATATTGCCGCCATTGATTTACGCAGTGGCAAAATGATGTGGAAGCGCGAAGCGTCTTCTTATCATGGGCCTATATACGGTTTAGGTAACCTTTACATGGTTAGCGCCGATGATTTGTTAATGGCATTTGATGATCGCAGTGGCAGTGATGTATGGGCCATGGCCGAGCTGCAGGGTCGTAAGCTGAGTGAGCCTGTCTTTTTTAATAGTTATATCGCGGTATCCGATTTTGAAGGATACATTCATCTGGTTAAGCAGCTAGATGGCGCATTGGCAGGACGCGAGCAAGTGGCTCGTCCAGCCTTAGATTGGGTACGTACAGGCTCTTATGGGAAGAAACACCCTTCTCGTTATTTTTCTAAAGATCCTGGGTTGCGCACCAAGTTGCAGGTTAAAGATTCTTATATTTTAGCCATCAACAACTCTGGTTTTTTAAACCTATTTCAACTGGCTCAATAAAGCTTCTTAAAAGCTGAGCTATTATTGTAGTAGTTTGTTTTACACAGGCCTTTGGCCTGTGTTTCATTTTTGAATTAAAAGTATTTTCATGAACCCTGTAATAGCGCTTGTTGGTCGACCTAATGTCGGCAAATCTACATTATTTAACCGCCTAACCAGAAGCCGCGATGCTTTAGTGGCGGATATTGCAGGGCTTACCCGTGACCGTAAATTTGGTGCCGGTAAAGTGGGTGAACGTGACTATATTGTGGTGGATACTGGCGGCATCAGTGGCATGGAGCAGGGTCTTGATGCCAAAATGGCCGATCAAAGCTTTCAAGCCATGGACGAAGCCGACATCGTATTATTCTTGGTAGATGCAAGAGCGGGCTTAACGCCAGCCGATATGATGATTGCACAGCACCTGCGCACCATTCAAAAGAAAACCTATTTAGTGGTTAACAAAATAGATGGCCTCAATATTGACCTTGCTGGTAACGATTTCTTTGAACTGGGCTTGGGCCACATTCAAATGATTGCAGCGGCTCATAACCGGGGCGTCACCTTGTTAATGGAAAAAGTGTTGGGGGAATTGCCCGCAGAATTTTTACGGGATGAAGATGACCCTTCAGTTGATGTACGCGGTGTAAAAATATCAGTCATTGGCCGACCTAACGTGGGCAAGTCTACCCTTGTAAATCGTATGCTTGGTGAAGACCGTGTGGTGGTGTTTGATAAAGCTGGCACCACCATGGACAGTATTTATATTCCCTATGAACGTCATGATAAGCAGTACACCCTAATTGATACTGCCGGTGTACGTCGTCGTAGAAGTATTTCTGAGGCGGTTGAAAAATTCTCCATTATTAAAACCTTACAAGCCATTCAAGACAGCAATGTGAGTATTTTGGTGGTGGATGCCCGTGATGGCATCGTTGAACAAGATTTAACCATGCTGAGTTTTATCTTGAACGCAGGCCGCGCTTTAGTGATTGCCGTGAACAAGTGGGACGGCATGACCACCGAAGACAAAGAATTTGTTAAGAAAGAACTAGAGCGCCGTTTAACCTTTGCTGAATGGGCGGATATTCACTTCATCAGTGCCATGCACGGTACAGGGGTGGGTAATTTATACGATTCTGTAGAAGACGCTTATGAAAGTGCCTACATGAACTTACCCACAAGCCAGCTAACTCGTGTGTTAGAAGATGCTGTTATGGATCACCAGCCGCCAATGGTGGGCAGTGCGCGTATTAAACTACGTTATGCCCACCAAGGGGGAATGAACCCTCCTGTGATCGTGGTGCATGGTAATCGAGTTTCTTCGTTACCTGATAGCTATAAGCGTTATTTGGGTAACACTTTTCGCCGCGTATTAAAAATCAGTGGTACGCCTATTCGCTTTGAATTTAAATCTGGCGACAACCCATTTGATGGCCAGAAAGAAGATCGCCTGTTTAATAAATCAAAACGTGGTGAGCGTGTGAAACAAACTGCCGATATTCGCAAAGCCAAGCGCAGCAAACTTAAAACTAAACGTGGCAAAGAAAGCCAAAAGAAATAATCCCCACTTAAAAAGCGAAAACCGAAAAAGAGCACTTATTTTTTCGGTTTTCAGTTAACTCTCTTACCCCCCCAATGGCTGAATTACCATGAAAACTCCCTACGGCACTAACGATGCAAGCTACCAAGCCGCTGGACAGTTTGAAGGGCTAATTAAATTAGTCGATGCTTTTTATACCTTTATGGATGAGCTGCCTGAAGCGAAAAACGTTCGGGCCATGCATGCAGATGACTTAACTTTATCACGAGACAAGCTGGCGCGTTTTTTGTCGGCCTGGACAGGAGGCCCTAGGCTTTATAAAGAAAAGTATGGTGCCATTTCAATTCCTGCAGCACATAGTCACTTGGCCATAGGCAGTGATGAGCGAGATGCGTGGCTATTATGTATGGAAAAAGCCTTGGCGCTGCAGCCTTATGAGCAAGATTTTAAAGAATACTTGCTCAAGCAATTGTCAGTACCAGCCGAGCGTTGTCGAAATCAAGACTAAAATAAATAGTGGGTGGCCCTGTTTTTTCATCTTGGTTATGACGGGGTCATCGCATTTATGACTGGTTTTTTTCAGAAATAAAATAAATAAGCTCGTTATGAATTTCAAACTTCAAGGGTTTTAACTTTTGGTTTAGACACGGGCCACTGATGCACAATCCATCTTCAATTCTAAATAATGCCCCATGCATGGCACACATGATAAGAGAATGAGTAGAGTCTAAAAACTGGTCTGGCATCATTTCCATTTGAATGCCTAAATGTGGACAGCGGTTTTCATAAACATAAATTTCCCCATATTTTTTCACCGCTAAAATATGTTGCTCGTTAAGGTTGAAGCCTTTTGATTGGCTTTCTAATAATTCATCCACGTGGCAAAGTTTAATCACAATTATTCATCTGTTGCAGTTTTTGGGCATTGTGCCTGAGTTTTAAAAAGAAGTAATTATTTTGCAAAATCGGTGGAGTTTTAAGCGCCTTAAAAAAGAACATCCCCATGATCATCGCTGTCTTTTGCCGCTTGAGCCATCTCTTGAAGATTTTCGTTCAGGCCACACAAGCCATTAATTAAGAATTGGCTATGCTCTTCCATGCTTTCAAGGTGCTTGAGTTTAGACGCTACTAAACCATCAATAGATGCTCGTAAGGCATTACAAGCGCTGATGTGCATGGCCTTTAAGCTGGTCTCTAATTGACGATAGTGTTGCAAATGCCCAAAGGTGCTTTGCCCTAATCCTTCAAAATACCAGCGTCCTAAACGACCACCAGTATGGTCACTTATTTCAAGTAACTTAGATTCTTCAATTTTATCCACTGCAATCAATTCATAAATTCGTGACTTAAATACCGTTAGGCTTAACATAGCCACCTGAATGTAACTTTCATTGGTACTGCGGTTAATGATTAAGTTCATGTTCCGTGATAAATCAGTAATGAGATTGACTGAAGACTCAACCGTGCCGGTGGTGTCTTTTAAATTGCTGGCGTCAGTGCGAATGGATTCAATGCCTTGGCCAATGTCTTGTATGAACTTGGTGATGTTCTGAATAATGCTGCCAATCTCTTCGGTGGTATTGCCTGTTTGGCCGGCTAGGGTTCTTACTTCATCGGCCACTACCGCAAAACCTCGCCCTTGCTCTCCTGCGCGAGCGGCCTCTATGGCTGCATTTAATGCCAGTAAGTTAGTTTGGTTGCTTATGGCTTCAATTTGGCCAACAAATTCATTTATTTTTATGGCACTGTCACTCAAATTCACCATGTTTTCCGAGGTGCTAGCGGCCTGAGTGTCTATTTTATTTAGGTTGCTGCTGACTTGTTGCAAAATAATGCCAATTTGATCAAAGGTGGCTTCACTGTCTTTTAAGCGAGAGCGTTCAGCTCCAAGGGCTTCAGCATTATGGCTAACCAAGTTGTGGATATCATTTACGCTGGCCACGGTTTTAAACAGTAGGCAGTTAATAGATATGTTTTCTTTAGATAAATCGCCAATGTGCTGATGCAGTTCATCGGCAGCTGTGAGAGTCAGCTTAGTGTTCTGAATCTGGCTATTTAAGCTGTCATTTTCAGCACTTAATTGACGGATTTTTTTTGATAATTGCTTAAGTTGCGTCTGTGCGCCTATTGAAAACAATTCTTTTATTGGATTAATCATGAAACTCCCTATTCATACTTGTTAACTGTAGCTCAGGGGAAGAGGCTTTCAAGGTAGCTTATGGATGAATAAAGAGTACAAATTGTGTAGGTGGTGGGTGGCCTTAAGCTGAGTATTTAAGGTCAACTAAGTGAGGGTTATTCGGCTTTCGGGTGTGCTTGAGTTGGGCTTTCTTCTTGGCTTTTTTTGTTTAGTAACGTTTTTGCTTGTGAGAAATCGACGCTAAAGCCTTCATCCATGGCTTCTTTGCTGGGGCGTAAACCACAATGGCTGGAATCTGCTTGCATGGATTGGGCGGTGCCAAATTTTTTATCATCACTCATATTGGCTCCTTTACAGTTTGTTTAGCTACTGTGGATAATCGCTTTTAATGCCATGTAATTCACGGGTTTCTTGTTTTTTTCGCTCACTTTTTCTCAGCATCACATAAACAGCACCCGTGCCGCCATCAAATTGCTGAGCACTGTGAAAAGCCATGACGTTTTCTAGCTGGCGTAACCACTTGTTGATCCAACTTTTAAGTAGGGCAGGAGTGGCTTCTTTTTCTCCCTTGCCATGTAAAATAATGACATTACGTAAGTCATAGCGAAGGGCATCGTCTATAAATCGGTACACGTCAGTGCGAGCTTGTTCTACTGTTTTACGGTGTAAATCTAAGCGGGCATCTAATGGGTACTTTCCTTGGCGCAATTTTTTAAAGACGCCATTTTGTAAGCCATTGCCTCGGTACGACAATATATCTTGTGGCTTGACCATTTCCACATAGTCATCGCTTAAATGGTTGGCATCTTTAGTGGCCACGGCAGTGGCTGCTTGACGGCGCATTTGAATGGACTGGCTGTCTTGCTTGTTCTTTTTTAGGTCAACTCGGGCATCCACTTTTAGAGGGTTCACACCGGCCATGGCGGCTTTAAAGTCTGAAAAATCGTCCATGTTAGTGTCCTCAAGCATATAGGGTTATCTTGGGCTGATTATACGGTATTAGTGAGGGGAAATGTCTATGTTGATTTCGTTAAGGCAATAGCAACATAGGGTCCACACGAGCATTGTTTAAGCTAACCGACCAGTGAAGGTGAGGGCCTGTTACTCTGCCAGTGGCACCCACTTTCCCTAATGGCTGGCCTTTTATTAGGGTGTCCCCTTGTTCTACGCCGATTTCACTTAAGTGGCAAAACATGCTGATTAGCCCTTGGCCATGGTCCACATACACCACATTTCCATTAAAGAAAAAGTTGCCCGTTAGCACTACCTTACCTGGAGATGGCGTTAAAATGGGGGCTCCTTTGGGAGCGGCTATGTCTAACCCGCTATGGGGGTTGCGAGGCTTTTCGTTGAAGAAGCGTTTTAATCCAAAGAGACTTGAAAATGACCCTTTAACGGGTTTCATAAATGCAAAGTCTGGTGATTGAGTTTCATCAAAGCTGTTAAAGGCTTTGTTGGCTTTTTGTTTTTCGCCTTTATGGCGCTTTAAATCGGCTTCGCTTAAATCCACGTGCTTATTGGTTTTCAGGGTTATGTGCTGCTCTGGGTAGTCTTTGTGGATAACGTTAAAGGCAATGCCCTTGCCATTAACGCGCACCTCTTGGTAACCCAATGGCGTGTTTAACCCTAACCCCACCACGGCATGCCAGTAACCTTCATGTGCTGTGACCATGACCGCTTTATCTTTGTAGAATGCCTCGGGTTTTAACTCAGTTTTATCAGATAGCTTAAGGGTCACAATTCCCCCAGGAACTGGGTTGGATTGGGGAAGTGCCCATGTGGAGGTGCTTAATGCACACGTCATTATTGCCATAATCTTTAAGAGATTACTTAAGCTCATGGACACTCTGTTTGGTTTGCTCCACAACCGTACAGGTGAGTTGACCAACATGTAATTGTGCATGAACTGTATCCCCTGGGTTAGCCTGTTGGCTGTCACGAATGGCTTGGCCTTTGTCATTGGTGAGAATGGCATAGCCCCGACCTAGAGTACTCAGTGGGCTCACAGCATTCAATACCTCCGCTTGTCTTGATAGCTGGTTGCCCAAGTCCATAAGCTGTTGTTTTATGGCCTGTTGTAATCTTTGTTGTAATTGAGATGTGTGCTGTTGCATGAGTGCCAAGCGTTTATCGGGCTTTTGCTGTTGTAAGCGAGTACTAACTTTTGACAACTGATCTTTGTTGCCTGATAGGCGGCGCTCTATTGCATTTTTTAGCTTAAGCTCAGCCATATCAAGGCGCTGCATATTTTCTTGCAACTTGTCTTTAGGGTGGCGTAAGCGTTTAACCAGCTGCGATAGATGAAAGCGTTGCGCGGATAAGCGATTTTCCATGCTGCGCACCAGTTGGCGCTGGTAATGCTCAAACCGTCCTAGCCATTCAAATCTATCAGGGCTAACCAATTCAGCTGCGGCTGATGGGGTTGGGGCGCGCAAGTCGGCCACAAAGTCACTAATGGAGGTATCTACTTCATGGCCTACGGCACTAATAATAGGAATTTGGCTTTGAAAAATAGCATGAGCCACAGCCTCTTCATTGAATGGCCATAAGTCTTCTAAACTGCCGCCGCCGCGCCCGACAATTAACACATCGCATAACCCGTCACGGTTGGCTCTTTGAATAGCTTGAACAATTTGCCCTGCGGCTAAATCACCCTGTACTTGGGTGGGATAAATAGAAATAGGCAGGGCAGGAAAGCGTCTTTTAAGAACAGATATAATGTCTTTAACGGCAGCGCCCGTTTGACTGGTAACAATACCAATGTGTTTTGGGTGGCTGGGAATGGCTTTTTTATATTCGTCGTTAAAGTAGCCTTGTTGGTTAAGACGCTCTTTCATGGCTTCAAATGCAATTTTTAAAGCGCCTTCTCCAGCACTTTGCATTTTATCCACAATTAACTGATAGTCGCCGCGCGCTTCATACAAGCTCACCGAGGCATTAATAAGTACTTGCTCACCTTCTTTGGGGATAAAGCCTACATTTTGGCTGCGGCTTTTAAACATGGCGCAGCGTACTTGGGCGCGCTGGTCTTTTAACGTGAAATACCAGTGACCTGAATTTGGGCGGGATAAGTTAGAAATTTCACCGCTCACCTGTACGCGGTGCAAGTAGGTTTCTAGCAGTTCTTTACTTTGGCGATTAAGCTGGCTGACGGTAAAAACAATGGGGCCTTGTGCTTGATTGTTCATTTGGCTTATACGCTTAGCTATTTTTTGTTGGAGGTATAATACATGAATCTAAGGCGTAAATGGTGAGGTGCTTTGGTTTAAAGAAGCTGCTATGGCGCTGAAAGAGATAGAAGTTAAGGTATAAAATAATTAATTGCAGGCTTTATTAGCTAACCATTCAGTCAGGAGTTTGCTCGAAATGACCTTTAACCACCTACTTAAAGCTTATATCCTCAAATTCATGGCAACTGGAATAGAATTTGATTTCATGCCCTAGCTAGATTAACAGGAGAATCGCCTGTAAATCCCCACCCTTACTTGTCTTGTTGGTCAGGTATTTGTTTGAAATGACCTTTAACCACCTACTTAAAGCTTATATCCTTAAATTCATGGCAACTGGAATAGAATTTGATTTCACGCCCTAGCTAGATTAACAGGAGAATCGCCTGTAAATCCCCATTCTTACTTGTCTTATTAGTCAGGTATTTGTTTGAAATGACCTTTAACCACCCACTTAAAGCTTATATCCTTAAATTCATGGCAACTGGAATAGAATTTGATTTCACG
>CAJXRF010000034.1 GCA_913058575.1 uncultured Bermanella sp. | reverse complement strand
GCGCCATTTTGAAATGGCGCTACCATGACATGGCCCGTTTAGGTTCTCAAAGCAGCACAGCAGGTAAACGTTAACTTTTACCAAATCTAGCGTCATTTTGAAATGGCGCTACCATGACATGGCCCGTTTAGGTTCTCAGAGCAGTACAGCAGATAAGCGTTAACTTTTGCCAAATCCAGTGCCATTTTGAAATGGCACTACCATGACATGGCCCGTTTAGGTTCTCAAAGCAGCACAGCCAGTAAGCGTTAACTTTTGCCAAATCTCGCGCCATTTTGAAATGGCGCTACCATGACATGGCCCGTTTAGGTTCTCAAAGCAGCACAGCGAGTAAGCGTTAACTTTTGCCAAATCTCGCGCCATTTTGAAATGACACGCGATCATTCAAGGCTCTTTATAAAGAGTCTTTAGCATGGCTCTCCCTATTTCTGAATATTGAAACTCCACTGTTATTTACTATCCCATGTGCTATTGGGCATTTTCAATTGTAATAAATCATATTTGTTATAAAGTCTCTGGCTATTGCCTATCATTTATTAATAACCGTAATCATTAAGGAAAAACATGAAACGTTCTTTTACTGCCCTAGCCGCTTGTGCTGCTCTACTGGCCTCTCTTAGCCTGAACTCTCAAGCTCACCAGCACCCCAAGGTGTTCATTAAAAGCCCCGTTGATGGTGCAACCGTGAGCAGTCCTGTGAAAATTGAATTTGGCTTGAAAGGCATGATGGTGTCCCCTGCTGGCACGGGGCCTAAAAATTCAGGGCACCATCACTTAATTGTCGATGGCAAGGTACCTGAGCTTGATAAGCCCATGGGCGCAGACGTTAAGCATTTTGGTAAAGGACAAACTGAAACCAGCCTAGAGTTAGCGCCGGGTAAACACACTTTACAGTTGATCATGGGTGATAAAATGCATACACCACATAAAGAGCCGGTTATTTCTAAACAGATTACCATTACGGTTAAGTAATCATTATTCTGTGAAGTGCTTTTGGTGCCCTATTTCGTAGGGCTCTAAATGAACAAAACAACAAAGCCCGCATTAAGCGGGCTTTGTTGTTTCTAGCGGGGTACTAAGTCACTAAAGTTAAACCACTTCGCTAATATCATTATCAGCAATACGGTACGTGCTCTTGGTTACATTACCCAAGAAAGTATCCACGTCATCGTAGTAGTTCTTAGTCACTAAGTCACCGTCATCAGGAATGGAGTGATAAGTGAAATCGATGTTAGCTGCATCGGCAACTACTGTGACTAGGCTGTGCTCATTTAAACGGGCTCGTTTTAAGGTAGTACTACTACTTTCACCAGTACCCTGGTCAATAATGCTCTGGCCACTAGCAGCCTGTACAAACACAGACCAGTTAGCTTGTAAGAAATCTAAAGCCCCTTGTAGAGTTGCGTCCACAGTCGCCCCAGTAGAAGCGAGAATACCGGTTAACGCACCACTCATAAACTGCCCAAAGGTGCCTGAGGAAATGGATGAGGTGGTTAAATCGAATGAACGCGTCACACCATCACTGCTTAACGGCTGCTTACCGATATAGGAAGAATGCACATCACCGGCGATGCTAATCACACCGTTCTTACCAAGATGATCTGAACCTGTACCTGTGGGATCGCTCATTAAGCCTGCTTTATAAACTGGGAAACCATCCCAGTGATCGACGTTTAAATAAAATCGATTGGCTAAAAGAGCAAGAGTTGCGTCTAGTCCAAACGCTGCAATAACCCCAGCCAGCCCAGCTTCAATTCCAGTCGCAATCGCATCAGCATTTGCTGTCTCCCCTGTTGCCGCAATAACATCGGCGCCAGTGATAGTGACACGACCTGTCGAACGCATATCCAGAACTAACGGAGAGAAAGAAACCGAACTACCCAACACTTTCCAGGTTTGTGAAGAAGTGGCTAACTGGGTGGCCATCCACGTCATCTGAGCATCACCATATGGATTAGCGGTTTTGCTCTCGGCCAATTGATTTTTATAAAACGCGTACAGGTCAAAAGTGTCTTTCACCACAAAGTAGCGTGAGCCAATTTCACCAAAGAAGCTGGTTTTGCCCATTAGGAAATAAGAGATGCCCGCCTCAGCATCATCTGGGGCGGTAATGACAACATCGGCTAACGTCGTACCGGATGCCACCACG
Source organism: uncultured Bermanella sp. (assembly GCA_913058575.1). Taxonomy (GTDB): domain Bacteria; phylum Pseudomonadota; class Gammaproteobacteria; order Pseudomonadales; family Oceanobacteraceae; genus Bermanella. The sequence goes on along the minus strand of CAJXRF010000034.1, from coordinate 53,065 downwards.
CCAAATGCAGTAGCAAAAGGAAGGGCTTGCTCTAATAACAAGTTAATAAATCGAACCGACTGCATACCCGTAATTTTATCGGCATAAACTGTTTTTTGAGCTTCTGTTAAGCTTGAGCCCTCACTAGTGGCAGCAAGCCCATAACCCTGTCTAGTTACTAATCTAGCCATGGTTAACTGAGTGGAATATTGCGCATCATCAATATTGATGTAAGTGTCGAAGCTACCTTTAATCGCTGCGAAATAGTCCGATGACGGGATTTTTCCTAAAGCCACTAATGTATTAATCAGATTCTGTTGAGTTACGGCAACCGTTCCCGGAAACGCATCCTCAGGAATCAAGTGATCAGGTCTATTAGAACGGAAATCCGACATCAACAAATGAACCTGACTACCAAAGGTAAAGTCACGGTAGATCTTGGTATTCGGGAACAATTGCTCATCACTGATACCCATGGCTATTTGCTGGGCATTGGCAGAATCGACATCAACCGCCGCAGCCTCAAACGCATATTCATGGTCAATAGGCATGCTTTCAAAATATGCACGTTCTGAGTTTTGCTTACGAGTTAGCTGATTGGTTTCCCCTGGTACACCGTTTAAGTAGGTGCTCGTATCTTGCCAGCTGTCATCGGTAAATTCGTGATCGTCCCAGGTCACAATCATAGGGAAGTTTTCTTGTACTTTTTGCAGTAAGGCATCGGTGCGGTAAGTTTGATACAGCTCGCGATAGTTGCTTAAGCTTTGTGCCGCGTAATAAGGCTTGTCTGCCGTGCCTAACTTTAACGCCCCATCGATATCGGTGAAGCTGACAATTCGATCACCTGCCGCTTCTTGGAAGTCTGGATCTCCTGTGGTTTCGTATATGTAATCCCCTAGGTGCACGACAAAATCTAAACCTTCATCACCCTCTTCGCCACTTCCGTTAAGCATTTCATCGGTTAGCAGGTTCAGGTAATTGTTGTAATAGCGACCAATGAAGTCTTGGCAACTGGCATAAGCAAAACGGACTTTACGGGTAGAATCAGCCGGTGGCGCTGTGCGGGTACGGCCAGTGTTTGAGCTGTAGTTGCTGCCGTCTTTGCTGTACACAAAGCGATAGTAGTAGCGGGTATCAGTATCTAGACCGGTTAAACGCAGTTTAATGTTGTGATCGTATTCGGCAAGTACATTAACACTTTCACTTAATACTAGGCTGGTAAATTCTTTATCTGTGGCCACTTCCACAATAAGACTCACGTCTCTACTGGCGGCCAATTCACAGGCATCGTTTACACGGGTCCATAAAATCACGCTATTTTGTCTAGGATCGCCAGACATAATAGAGTGTTTAAAAACATCACTTGAAAAGCTGCATTGGCCATCACTTGAGCTTGAATCTGAATCAGAACCACAACCGACTAAACTGGTTACGGCAACGGCACTGGCGCTAAGAACTACGGTGTTTAAAAACTTGCGGCGGGTAAGATTCATCTTTCTCATTCTTTTTTATGATTATCCCCACATAATATGACTCCACCTGCCAAATAAACATGTCAAATTTAGACACAAATAGGACATATAAAGACGCACAAAGGCAAAACAGGACGCTGTTGTGTCCTAGAAAACATTCGGGTTATTTCAAATCTTTCAAGCGTCTATTTTTTAATCAGTCCATTTGCTAAAGGGCCCAGTAAACATCACTTGATAAGCTATCACGGCCTAAAATACTGAAAGCTCTAAACAATAACGAGAGGAATTTTTACTCTACGATTTGTCCCTTTCTAACTCGTTTTATCCAAAAGTCTATAAGACTGACTCAATGATTAAGTGGCCCCTTTATTGTAATTAACCCCATCAATCAAAACGCCCACAAGTGTGGGCACTCCCAAGAACAATTAATTTTCTTCAATAATAGGACTGCGAATCAAATAATCAAAGGCCGCTAAAGAAGCTTTGGCACCTTCTCCCATGGCAATGATGATTTGCTTAAAGGGCACAGTGGTCACATCCCCAGCCGCCATCACGCCAGACATACTGGTTTCTCCCTTAGCGTTAATGTCAATTTCCCCCTGCGGGCTTAACTGAACAGCGGAGCCTTTTAACCATTCGGTATTGGCCACTAAACCAATTTGTACAAAAATGCCATCCACTTCCAATTGTTTTATTTCATCTGTGTTTCTGTCTTTATACTCAAGGCCGGTAACCTTACTTCCGTTGCCTAACACTTGTGTGGTTTGCGCCATTTTAATAATGCTCACATTAGGTAACGATTGGGCTTTATTAATTAAAACTTGATCGGCACGCAAGCTGTCGGCGAATTCCAGTACCGTCACGTGGGAAGTAATGCCTGCTAAATCAATAGCCGCTTCAATGCCAGAGTTACCGCCACCAATGACGGCCACGGGCTTACCTTTGAATAATGGCCCGTCACAGTGTGGGCAGTAAGCCACTCCTTTGTTGCGATACTCCTGCTCACCCTCTACCTTCATTTCTCTCCAGCGGGCTCCCGTGCTGACAATCACCGATCTAGCAATCAAGCTGGCCCCACTTTCAAGTTCCACCTCAATATAACCGTGCTCAGTTTCGCTGGCTTGAATAAGGTTGCTGGCTTTTTGCTGAGTCATGATGTCTACATCGTATTGACGAACATGCTCTTCTAAAGAAGCCGACAATTTAGGGCCTTCGGTTTTTTTAACCGAAATAAAGTTTTCAATGGCCATGGTATCCATAACTTGACCACCAAAACGCTCTGCTACTATGCCGGTAACAATGCCCTTACGAGCAGCGTAAATTGCAGCGGCCGCTCCTGCTGGGCCACCTCCAACCACTAAAACATCAAACGGTTTTTTAGCATTCAGTTGTTCAACTTCTTTTTGCCCTGAATTACTGTCGAGTTTTTTTAAAATTTCTTTTAAGGAAATACGCCCTTGAGCAAACACTTCACCGTTTAAGTAAACCGAAGGCACCGCCATGATATTGCGCTGTGTCACTTCCTCTTGGAACATGGCACCGTCTATCATAGTCGTCGTGATGCTTGGGTTAATGGCAGCCATAGTATTTAAAGCCTGAACCACTTCAGGGCAATTCTGACAACTGAGTGAAATGTAGATTTCAAAATTTAACGGCACACATATTTGTGCAATTTCATCTTTTATGGCTTGCTCTTGTTTAATTTCATGGCCCCCTGAATGCAGAAGTGCTAGCACCAGTGAGGTAAATTCGTGCCCCATGGGCACACCAGAGAAATTAATGCTGGTGTGTTTTTTAATAGAGCGTACTTCCATATTAGGCGAACGCTGTGAAGCTTCTTGTGCAGAGGCTTCTTTTACACTTACCCAATCACTTAAATTGGCTATGTCTTGGGCAAGGTTATAAATCTTTTTTGAGTTATCGCTATCATCCAAAGACACCACCAGCTCAACAGGGGATTTAAGGTTTTGAAGATAAGCTTTAAGCTGTTGTTTCATATTTGTGTCTAGCATGATGATTCCTTGAAAATGGTTACCTTTAAATGTGAAGGCCTAAGTGACCCAAAGAGTAAAAATAAAAAAGAGGTAAAATGTTAAAATTAAAAAGGTGAAGTTGCACAGATTCGTGCAACTTCACTACAAAGAGCTAAATTAAATTTTACCTACTAAGTCAAGAGATGGAGCCAATGTTTCATCCCCTGGCTGCCATGCTGCTGGACACACTTCACCATCGTGTTCAGCCACATATTGTGCTGCTTGAATTTTACGAACCAAGTCTTTAGCGCTGCGGCCAATGCCTAAATCATGAATTTCAGCCACTTTAATTTCCCCTTCAGGGTTCACCACAAATGTACCGCGCAGTGCTAAACCTTCTTCTTCAATCATGACACCAAAATTTCGGCTAATACGACCTGTTGGATCACCAATCATTGGGAAGTTTATTTTGCCAATGGTCTCAGAACTGTCATGCCATGCTTTGTGTGTGAAGTGGGTATCGGTGGATACGCTGTACACTTGCACACCCATTTCTTGAAGCTGTGCATAATGATCGGCCAAGTCTCCTAGCTCCGTTGGGCAAACAAAAGTGAAGTCCGCAGGATAAAACATAAATACAGACCACTTGCCTTGCGTGTCTTTGTCACTTACCTCAATAAATTCACCTTTGCTAAACGCAGTGGCATTAAAAGGCTGAAGTTTAGTGTTAATAATTGATTGGTACATGTTGATCCTTATTTACTATTAATTAGCGATGGGTAGATTTCTCAATGGAAGTGCACTTGGCTGACTTCATGGGGCTATAGTGATTCAAACCATTGGATATGTATAATTTATTGATTTAATTTAAACAATAGATTTTAACTATTACAAATAGTCCATTTATTTAAAGCATGACACCATCGGGGCAACGCATTGCAGGAAAAAACTTGAATGGGCTAAGGTGCACCGCTCAAGCAGGTGCAGCTAACTAGAACGACATTATGAGGAATACTTAGCAACACAGCTCTTAGTGCTTCTATTGACGCTATTCGCTTACGTGGCTAAGCCTACTTTTAAGCAGAAAGCTTGAAAGGCATCAGGGTAATCATTATTTATTAACACCTTATTTTGATTAGGACTGGGGTTAATCACTAGCTGTTGAGCATGAAGTAAATGATGAGGCGTTTGTAAACGTACTTGATCTTGAACCGTAACGGCATCTTGCAAGCGTTTCAAATAGTAATCGCCCCCATGACTGTATATTTTATCCCCCACAATGGGGTGCCCCATATGAGCCAAGTGCGCACGAATTTGATGTTTGCGCCCGGTTAATAATTCACATTCCAACAGTGAATAACCCTTGCCAGTGGCAATCACTTTAAAACGAGTATGGCTGGCTTTGCCTTTTTCCTCCTCGCTACACACATGCATTTGGCATCGAATAGGGCTGTCTTTACGGGTATTTAACACACATTGAAATTCAGTTTCTTGCCATTCCGGAATGCCATACACCACAGCATGATAAATTTTTTGTTGAATAAGAGCTTTTAACTGGGGCTGCCAACAAGATGCCCCTTGCTTGTCTTTTGATAATAGAATCAAACCCGAGGTTTCTAGATCTAAGCGGTGTAATAAATGCGCATCCGGCCACGGGCTTTCTCTTCGCACTAACTGTATTAGCGTGTTGTATACGTTTCGTGTGGTTCGACTCACAGGTAAATTCGCAGGTTTATGAATGGCAAAAATATCTGTCCCTTCCCATAAAAGCCGCCAACCTACATTCACAGGGTCTTCTTGGTAATCCGCAATGGTATAAACAAGTTGCTGACCCATTTGTAAAACAACGTTGTCTAGCACCACCTTCCCATCCAGTTGAATGCCACCACAAAGCAACAACGCACGCCAAGCCTCTTGATTCAAATAAGGAATACAGGGCTCTAGGTGCTCCAAAAGGCACAGCCCCTGGCTTTTCTGCTCAATGGTTTCCTTAAATACTGCGTTCACGGTACGGCTCTTTATGATAATTTACAGGGGAAATACAGACCCTAATGATACTCCAATTAACATCTTAAATGAGCGCTTAAAAGGCACCTTATTTACTGCACAATTTAGCAAAGCTTTGCCACTAGCCTTAAGTTGAATGCGACAGAGCAAATTAGATTCAAACTTTAACCAAGGCTCCCAAGCCAATGTAGAGTGATTAAGGCATTCACAAACATTCAGTTAAATGGAGAACCACATGCACATTCAACTAAGTCCCATGACATTCACCAAAAGCTCTGCACAAAAAGTGGGGCCACCCCTTGCTAAAAATAATCAAGTTAATGAGCACCTTGGCCCTCCCCAAGGCCTATTTAATGGCATCCCTCCAGGCTTAGCGAGGCGGTATCCAGTTTATCTTCTGCGCAGCAAGCAGAGGTTAAAGACGCTTTATCGAGTCTTTCAGATGAGCAAAAGTCGGCTTTAAAAGGGGCACTGGATAAACTCAAGCCCCAAGCAGAAAGTATGTCCATAGAGGAAATAGCTGGTGAATTTTTAAATATATTAACCCAGCTGCCCCAGAGAATTCAGATACTGAATCAGAATATCAGGTGGATACTTATATTGAGACTCAACCTGTAAGCCTGCATTTCTGACTCGCCCTTTGCCTATCGGTTAGGGTGCTTAAAGTGAATTGCCGTAATTAAATGAATTTTTATGGGGCTTTAAAAAAAGTATTGAATATTTATATTTCACACATGACTAAATACATGCCTGGTGCCTTTTCTATTTGGCTTACATTCTGTTGGGTGGTTTTTAATCAAACTTCTTTAACTCATATTCCCTTGATCATTTCATACCCAAAAAATAAAAAGTTACTTGAAAGCCGCCCATAGAATCTTCATGCTTCACAAAAACATCCACAAGGAGTGAGTTTATGAATCTGCCACAACGTTTAGCGGTTTTATGTTTTTTAGTGTCCCAAGGCATTATCTTAATAAGTTACGTTATTAGTTTTCAATTAGGCCATGTAGAAACCTGTAACCCCTTTTTCCAAGGGTGCCTCAATATTACTGATGCTGGCATACAAAGCCCCGAAGGCTATTGGTTTCGTGGTGGAATGATTGCGGCCTGCGCGTTATTTTGTGTGTGGTGGGCATTTAATCATCAACATTTAAACACCCAACTAGCAAAAGCATCCAAACTCAACAATGCCAGTGCCATCATTGGCATATTAGGGGCCATCTGTTTAATTGTAGCGACGGCCGTATTAGTGCCAGAACGCAAAGATATTAATTGGACGGTGCATGTGGCAGGGGCGGTGTTTTTCTTTATTTTAAGTTTTATCGCTCAGTCCATCGATACCTATTTACTGCATAAAAGTGGGTTGAAAACAAAGTTGTCAAACCTTTCTTATAAAGGAAAATTATACAATGTGATTATCCAAGGCATTATGATTGCCGTTTTTTTAATTTTAGCGTTATTAAAAGAAGGCGAACTGATTATTAATGCCATTGAATGGTGGTTGGCATTGTTAATTGCCCTGTATTTCTTAACGGGCGTATTGGATTGGAAAGATAAAGAAGCGTAGTTTTCTTTTTATCTGTTTTCGTGTATTAAAAAGGGCAACATTAAGTTGCCCTTTTTTTGTTTAGTGCTTTATTGCAACGTTAAGTCCCTAAGCAGCTTTCTTACTGGCATATTGCACCAATTGCTGCATGACCCATGCAGAGGTTTTAGGGAAACAACGAGCCTGCCAATAAGTAAATTTCGCCATAACCCCTGGTACAATCATAAACTTATTATTATGAATGCCTTTTAATGCACTGCGGGTTACGGCTTCCACTTTTAGGGTGCCTCCCACATCTTTAATAAAACGGGTTTGCGGTAAAATATTGTGAGATTCATTGGCCACCATGGGGGTGTCCACTTCCGGTGGGCACAATACACTCACTCCCACACCCGAAGCGTGCAATTCTTGACGCAGGGCCCCTGCCATGCCCACCACCGCAAATTTTGAAGCGCTGTACGCGCTGTAGCCATAAGTAGAAATTAATCCCCCAAGCGAGCCGACAAAACACAGTTGCCCGCTTCCTCTAGCCACCATGTCAGGCAAAAAGGCTCGCGCCACCGCACGACTGCCCAATACGTTAATTTGATAAATGTCATCAAAGCCTTGATCGCTTTGTTCTAGAAAATGTTCACTGGCCACGATGCCTGCGCTTAAAATTAAGATATCCGGCGCACTCGCTTTCTCTTTAATTTTTGCGACACATGCGTCTAATTGCTGCTGATTAGCCACGTCCACCGAATAAGCCTGTATCTTTTGCGAGGTGGTGACGGCTATTTTCTGACATTCTTTAACGGCATCCTCTAGACGCTGTGGGTTGCGAGCCAATAACACAAGATTCGCCCCTTGCTTGGCGTAGGCTTTTGCTAAATCCAGCCCTATGCCACTAGATCCACCACTGATCACCACTGTTTGAGAAGGCATGTTTTTCTTCCTTTTTTATTTTTCATTCAGCATACCCAAATGGCTTATTAATACACTGACTTTTAAAGACGCATGCTTGGACTTTCGCGACAAAAAAAGGGCCATAACTCAGTGTTAAGCAAGCACAATAAAAAGACGCTACTGCAAGGCCACAAATTACCGCTCACAATTAACACCGCTTGAGCTACAATGCCCAGCCCATATCCTTTATTACACTCGAATGCTTAAGGTTTCCCCATGGATAATGAAAAAAAAGCTGCCAAACATAAAGCCAGCATGGAAAAACAAAAATCCAATGTGGATGCCAATATTGAGCGAGCCGATGTTGAACGGGGCTTAGTGCTGCTACTGACAGGGGATGGCAAAGGCAAATCCAGCAGCGCTTTTGGCATGGCCATACGCAGCCTTGGCTACGACTATAAAGTGGGTATCGTACAATTTATAAAAGGGGAAATATTAAGCGGAGAAGAGATTTTTATCCGCGACAAGCATCCTGAAGTGGCCTTTTATCAAATGGGGACGGGCTTCACATGGAACACCCAAGATCGAGACGGTGACATTGCCGCAGCTGAAAAAACCTGGCAGCAAGCACTGACCATGTTACAAGACGAAAGCTTGCACCTTGTCGTATTGGACGAGATCACTTACATGCTGGCTTATAAGTACTTAGATGAAGATATGATTATTGACGCCATCAATAATCGGCCTACTGAGCAAACGGTGGTGTTAACGGGTCGCGGCGGCGGTAAGGCCATTCGTGAACTGGCCGACACAGTAAGTGAAATTAATGATGTGAAACATGCCTTCAGAGCCGGCCTTAAAGCCCGTAAAGGGGTCGATTTCTAGATTTCTTTGCTGATAATTTACCAGGCCCTAGGTTGATTCTCTCTACTTAGGGCTAGAGACACGCCCCTTATTTCCCTTCAGCTATCCTAAATCCACATTCGAATAAGAAAACGAGAGTTAATTCTTTTTAGTTACAAAAATACTATTGCCAATCATTCTCATTTGCACTATCGTTAGGTCCATAAAGTAATGTTATTGAGAACTATTCAGGGTTTAGCCATGTTTGTATGTGTTTGCAAAGGAATTACCGACAGCCAAATACAAAGTGCCATCGACAAGGGCGCTGACTACAAAGAACTGCGTGAAACCTTTGGGGTCGGCACTGATTGTGGCCAATGTGGCAATACTTGCAAACAAATGATCAATTCTCACAAAATGAACTGTGAATTTTATGAGGTTAAGGCGGCTTAACGGCCCACTAACACACACTTTCATAATCCTACTCGCACAGTACTTCTCTTCTCTAGCCACGGCTTAGAGACCCTTCTTGTATTACAATATTCGACAGACGTCTTATCCTTTACCATACTTAATTAGCCAATTAGCCAGATTTAAATGGAAGTAAAATCATGAAAGGCGACGCTAAAATCATTGAGCACCTGAACACGGTACTGGGTAATGAACTGGTGGCCATTAATCAATATTTTCTGCATGCTAGCATGTACAAAGACTGGGGCATTGAGGCGCTGGGTAATAAAGAATACAAAGAGTCCATTGATGAAATGGAACATATTGATAGCCTTATTGAACGTATTTTATTTTTAGACGGGCTGCCTAATTTACAAAAACTTGGCAAGCTTAAAGTCGGTGAAAACACCCTAGAGATACTCAATTGTGACCTTGAGCTTGAAATGGAAGCGGCGGTAGATCTGCGCGAAGCCATTCGCTATGCAGAAAGTAGCCGCGATTTTGTAAGCCGTGATCTATTTCAAGACATCCTAGAAGCTGATGAAGAACACATAGATTGGCTTGAGACTCAAACTCAGTTAGTGGCTAAAGTGGGCATTGAAAACTATATTCAACGTCAAACTAACCCAAACTAACCCATCATTGTAAACCGCCTCACCTTATTGAAGCCCCATAAGTGTCAACAACAGTGCGCTCATTTTAGGGGCTTTGTCACTCTATCCTGCGTACTTAGGATAAGGCTTACTGGCACCGCCTAAATAAACCCCTTAGAATAGCGGCGGCCTTAGCCAATTGCCTTTAGGCACACCTAATATCGCTTAAGAGTGTAAATAAGTTACCCTATGCTAAAAGAGATCCACCGTAGTACTGATGAATTTGGCGCCATTCAGGTATTGGATGACGGTGCTAAACGCTATTTGGCATTTGGAAACGAACACGAACAAAGCTGTCAAATTAAAGCCACTCCTCATGTTCCCCAGCACGAATACAGTCGCGCCATCATGATGGTGCTGTTATTTTGTAAGCCTCATTCAGTTTGTATTATGGGTTTAGGGGGCGGCACCAGTGCCATGGCTTTTTTACACGCTCTAAACGAGCAAGAGCATCGCCAAGTGGTGGCGGTTGAACTGCGCCCTGCGGTAGTGAAAATTGCCCATCATTATTTTCAACTTCCAAAACATGAAAGCCTTGCCATTCATGAGTCAGACGCTTTGGAATTTTTACAAAAAAATCAACAAGCTTATGATGTGTTAGTGGCTGATTTGTATCACCACCATGGAATAGATAAGGTGCAATTACAAAGTGAATTCATTACCACCTGCTGCCAGCGCGTCACGGATCATGGCTGGCTTGTCTTAAACTACTGGCTAGACCACGAAATTCCTCAAGAACTATTAGAAATATTACATGACAATTTCGCACAAATTTTTGTCTGCAACAGTGGCGGTGGCAACTGGATTATCTACGCGGGAAAATCATTGGCTGATGCTGATCATTTAGATGCCAAACGTGTAAAACCTTTAGCAAAAAAACTGGGGTTTTCGCTTAATTATTATTTAAAACGCTTAAAGATTCTCACTTAATAGCATTAAAAATAAAATTGAAATAAAAATTAACTAACCATCAGTGATTATTTTTTTCGTATTAACAATAACAGCCCCGTGATCCATAACCATCCTAATGGTCCACCCCCTGAGGTAAGTCCTAAAGAGCTTGAAAAAACCACATCAGCAGCTGTGCGGCCAGCATAGGTAATGTCACTGTCGTCGTACACCACTTGCTGACACACAGAACTCCAATTAGCATTGGCACTAGGGTCATCTTGGCGAGCGATTACATCATTGTTGTAAAACCCTTGAGCACTTGAGCAACTGCTTTCTTGTGTTGCATCACTGCATACTCTTAAGTTATCCAGATAAGCGGCATTGTCTACCGAACTGAATAGCCCACCGCGATAATACATAAACATCACATGATTAATGTCTTTAGGCAGTTCAGTGGTTTGGGTTTTCCAAATAGCCGCTGTACCATTATGGGTATTTTGCAATTGTAACCAAGTATCCTGTGATTCATTCACGTACACCAGTAATGAGCCCACGCTGCTATCGACCTTATAATCAAATTTTAAAACATGATTTTCTTGCGCTTGAGAGCCATTTAAATAGGTTAATAAAACCGAGCGCTCCCCCTCTGCTATGGCACCAGAAGTTAATAAAGAATCATTTTCAACGCCAGATTCAGACTGAGAAAGCCAAGACTCACTGTGTTCGCTGTTACTATTGGTGCCGCTAAAAAATGGCCAATCCACATCCAGTTGATTAGCCGAAATACTGTTTAATACTTTGCTGTTCATTGCATGGCTGGTGGTGTAACCATTCACTTGCAAGGTGAGCTCTGCATTGTGCTCGCCTGCTAAGTTACCCAAGGCGTTCACAGTGAAATCACATTGATAACCAGGGGGAATAGAGTTATCTAGTAACGCCCAGTTGGCTTCATCTATTTCAAATAACTCACCACGTCGACCTTCCACAGATTTACTCTCTACCAGAGCGGTGGTGGTGCCTAAATTTAGTAAACTGTAGGTTTCAGGCTTGGTCCTTCCCATGCCCACAAAGCCAATTTTATCTGGTCCTAACACGGTCACGCCACGTCTGCGTTGTTCTATCCAATTTTGAAAAAAAGCCACTTCGCTATAGGCGCCGTATTTTTTGGCCTTCGCACAACCGTCTCCCCAACTTACCAAGCCAGTTAATGCCCATTCATCATTGGCTTTCACCACCAATGGGCCACCGCTGTCTCCTTGGCAAGCATCTTTTCCCCCTTGTGACTCCCCCGCGCATAAACTGCGCGCCCAATAATTATTAACATTTACAGGATAAGTATCTTGGCATTCTTCATCACTTTGAAAGCTCACATCCACTTCTTGTAAGTCATAAGACATACTGCTCATGTCAGCACTATTCGTCAGCCCCCAGCCCATTACCCTAAGTTGCTCATTAACTTGTAATTGTTCATTGGCTTGTTGGCTTAATAAGGGAATAGGCGTTTTATTAGAAGATTGTGAGAGTTTTAAAAGTGCAATATCACTGAAGAATGTATCGCCACTGTAATCAGGGTGTACCGCTATCCAATCCACTGAATGGTGTTCGCTATTATTTAAATTAGTTAAATCAGTAGCGCCCACATACAAATTTAACTGCTGAGCTTTTACATTTTCCATGCAATGGGCAGCCGTTAATACCCAGTCTTTACCAATTAATGCACCACCACAAAAATGGCCACCTATTTGTATAGACACCATCCAAGGATAGTACTCACTGCTGTTAAAACCACCAATAATTCTTGACTGCTTAGGTTCTGGATTAGGGGTCAAGGCCCACAAAGATGAGAAACAAAAAGAACAGAAAAGAATAAAGCACAATTTTTTTATATGAACTTTCAAGGCAAGTACCTTTATCATACGTGGCGGTCACACACGATGGCTTATCACTGGCATGCCATTATTTCTAATGAATCAGCATCCACTGCTTTTAGTATAGTCGCCCAAAAATCAACTGGTGAAGTAGCTAAAGAATTTCATGTCTTGCATTCACACTTCTCGCCACAACACAGCCAAGGCGATGCTATGCTTATGAGTATAGGCATGAATTCAGGGAAGGTTATGCAATTGGCTAATTGGCGTTATTTATTTTTCAAGTGCTTAAGATGGACATTCTTAACACTTGCATTATGCCTAATGCTAATGGGCTGTAGCAGTAGCAGCTCTGACGATGAAGAAGCAGTGGTCACGTTAAGTGGCCTATGGGTTGGAGAAACCATTGAAAACATTGGCGCAGTTAGCACCACCTTAGAAAGCTACATTTTATTTTTTAACGAGCTGGTTTACATACTAAGAAGCGATGAAGCACAAGTGGGCTCGTACGAAATCGAAGATGCTAGTCACAGTAATCTTACCTTAGATGTACACCCCTACGCCGGCTCTGACGACATCAATCAGTTTTATGTGGGCAGCTTTAATAATCTCAATCTTACCCTGGATGCATTGTTTGCCAGCAGCAATGATTTAGTGGTGAATTACAACAGCATCACCCGCGCTGGGCGCATGACATTAGAATTAGACGTGGACCAGCAATTAGATTTAGGACTGGATCGCGTCACCGGAGAATGGGATACCACAGACGCCACCATGAATGTGGCCAGTGACGGGGGGTTTTCTGGCTGGAATGCGGCCACCAGTTGCCAATGGGAAGGCACTTTAATACCGCTTACCAGCAATATTCTTACGCTAGAAATTGAGCGGGAAAATTGTACCCTGTTTAATACCCTTACCCAAGGCTTAGCGCTCATTGATGGCGAGGGCATATTGCATTTTATTGCCAACGCCCCACCCGATGTATTGTGGATGCGTTTTGATCCAGTGGCCGCGGCAGTCGTCACCGAACCCGTTGAAGCCACGGAGTAATCACTAATCTGAATATTAGTCAGCGTGTGGGAATAAAACGCTTTCTTCCTCAGGTGTCCACTTTTTATATTTTTTCATAATGCTTTTAAACAGATCACTTTCTAAGAAAAAATCTAACCAAGCCATAAGCGCTTTATATTCACTATTAAAAAACCAATCTTTATTCACATGGGCAAACTGACGAACAAAAGGGAAAATAGCCATATCTGCCATGCAAATATTATCACCCATTAAAAATTTTGTTGTTTGTAAACGCAGTTCTAACTCTTGTAAAAACACTTCACCCAACTTTCGATAATGCTCTTCGCTGTGCTCATGGCGATCGGCGTATTTATAACGATCCAGCGCCCACTTAAAATCCCCATCATTATGTGCAATGAGCGTTTGCATGTTTGTTTGGCATGATTCTAAAAGCCAATTTTTCTCATCGTTAACCGATAATGCCCATTTCATAATGTCTAGACTTTCATCAATGACCTGACCGCTCTTTAGCTGCAACACAGGCACTGTGGCTTTGGGGCTGATGCTTTTTAACGCTTGTGGTTTATCTTTCAACACCACCTCGCGAAGCTCAATGGCATCTTCCTTAAGGGCGTAGGCCAATGCCAAGCGCGCGCGCATGGCATAAGGGCAGCGCCGAAAACTATACAGTATGGCTAGCAATGGAGGCTCCATAAACAAAAAACGCCATTATACCTGTAATCCCACTTTAGAGGGGGAGTCACGGCATAATGGCGTTTTCATTACGAACTGAATATTTTATTAAGCACATTCCTTTTGAGCATTTTGAGTCTCTGACGGACTGTCTTTTTCTATTTCAGGTTCCACCTTAGGCTCTTGATAGTTTTTAAATAATCCCATGACCTGCTTACCTTTTTTAAGACCCAATAGCGACATAGTACTCATAACGCCCCCCATTAAGGCACCACCCACTCCCGCGGTCATGACATCTGAACCCGTCATATAAAGGTTTTTAACTGGGGTTTGTGGGTGCAAGCAAGATTGCTTAAAGCGCTCTACAAAGTGATCCAATGCCAACATTTCACCCCCACTGTTTTTTTGATACCAATTGGTAGACAAAGGTGTAGATAATTCAAAATAATCTAACTTGTCGCGAAGCTGAGGGTGACGCTCAAACAATTTATCTAACAAACGCGTAGACAGTTTCTCTTTAAAGGCATCATAGTCTTCACCACGCTGTTGCCATTGGGTGCCTTCCCATTGTTTAAACCAATCCATTTTAGCGGGGGTAACAATTTCCACGGTGGATTTGCCTGGAAAGCGGTTTTCCCAATCAGGATCTTTAGAAGACGGGAATGAAATATACACCAAGGGAAAATCCGCTTCAGGGTCACTATTGTATTTGGCCAAGTTACCCTCATGATCCCCATCTGGGTATATCCATAAATTGGTGCTGTTTAAACCCAGCTCCTCAGCTGTACCTTTGAAGCCGGCGTAAATACACAAGTGGGCGCTGGAGCGATGAAGCTTATCTGTCCAGTCATGTACCTTGTGTTTTTGCTGGCTTTCTTTGGGTAACAGCTTTTCAATGGTGTTCATGAAACCTGCATTACTGATGATTTTCTTGGCTAAAATCTCACTGCCATCGGCCATGCGTACACCATAGGCGCTGTTATTTTTAACCAGTATTTCTTCCACATCAGCGTAACTAAATACTTCACCACCACTTTTTTGAATGGTAGGAATAATCGAGCGAGCAATATCTGCAGCGCCCCCTACTGGGTAGGCACCACCCGCTAAATAGTGCTTGGCAATAAGAGCATGCATTAAAAAGGAAGCGTCGGCGGGGGCCTGACCATAATTGCCCCACTGACCGGTTAATACCGAAATCAGCTCTTGATTTTTGGTCATGCCTTCCAGTACGTCGCGGGTGGTTTTAAAAAACTCTTTAGAAACCAGAAATGGCCGGGCCAGGTTATAAACCTTGCTCATCCAGCTTGGCATGGCTTGGCCTGCAAAAAATTTAGGGGTTTGAGAGCTAATTTTACGAATCAGTTGTACATAATCTTCAATCACTTTACGTTCATTAGGGAAGTGCTTGGCAAGTTCCTCAATGAAGTTTTCACGGCCAGCGATAAAGTTAAACTCTTTGCCCTTGAGAATTACCTTGTCATAGATCGGGTCCATTTCAGCCCACTTTAAGCGCCCTTCTGAAATTACATCGAACATGCGGCGCATGGTAGAAGGTTTGTGCACTTCACCAATGTAATGCACACCCACATCCCACTCATATCCTTCACGTTCATAGGCATGGGTATAACCGCCAGCGGTGTAGTGCTGCTCTAGCACACAAACCTTTTGGCCCAACAAAGACAAAAGCGCAGCATTGGTTAAACCGCCAATGCCTGAACCCACCACGATCACATCATATTGATCATCCGTTCGGCCTGCTCGGTAACGCTTACCTGTACGAACTTTTACCTTTTTTACTCGTGCCATGGATTTGCCCTGTCTTATTGTGATTATTGAGTGCCACTCACATACCGAATATGCAATTAGTTGCATAAGAATAAAGCTATACTAGTTCAGCTTATCCCTTACATGCAACTAATTATGCAACTTATTGCATATAAATTTGGTCTTTAGGGGAAAGGGGGTTATATAATGGGCCACGCAGCAACATCAGGCACTCGTTTCAATGGAACCAACATGTCACTTAAACACGCTATCCTGACCTTATTAGAAACCGAGCAAGGTTCTGGCTACGACCTATTAAAGCGCTTTAAAGAGCGCTTAGGGTTTTTCTGGAATGCCAGCCATCAGCAAATTTATCTGCAGCTTAAAAAAATGCACAGTGAAGGCTTAATTGAGTTTGAAACTCAAACCCAACAAGGTAAGCCCGATCGCAAGGTTTACCACATTACAAAGCCAGGCCATGACGCGTTAATGCAATGGATTGAAACCCCTATAAAAATAAGCAAAGTGAACGACGGTTTATTGGTTAAGTTATATGCGGGTCACTTAGTGGACATAAGCGTTATTCAAAAGGAAATTGCCGAACATAAAGACATGCATACCCGCATGCTCAATACGTTTTTAGAATTTGAGAAAGACTTTAAAGCCCTTAATAGTGAGCAAAAGAAACAATTTTCTTTGCCTTATTTAACCTTACGGCGGGGCATTTTAGGGGAGCATGCTTGGTTGCAATGGGCTCAAGAAGTGGAGGAGTATTTTAAATAGAGTATTGTGAAATACTAAATTGAAAGTTTAAGGCTCTGAAGCATCATAACCCCCTGCCGCTTCACTGGAGCAGTGCACTCGCCTTAGGGCCTACACTACTTATGGAGTTAGGCAGCTGACACTCAAACCAATCAAGGCTTTTTTGCCACAGGGTCGTGCGAAACTTTTGCTTAAAAAAGCCCATGTGGTCAATAGGCCCTAATTTTAAAGAGCCATGTGTAATAAACTCATTGCTAATGTTGGCGTTCTTATAAAAACTCAAAAGATAATCGACATTTATTTTCGGTGCAAAATCATCGTCATCAAACGCTAAACTTAATAAGGGCTTATTATAATTTTCATAACCCTCTTGTGGTAAACCAAAACGCTCACCCAATAAATAATCTTTGTCTCGCATCCATTTCCCCCAATCTCTTGCACAAGTGGCGGGTAAATCCATGGAAGAAAGCCCCACAGCGCGAGCCGGATACATGTCACTAGCAAAAGATAACGCGGGCAATAACACACTGCACACAAAGCCGATATAGAGGTTCCTCGGAAAAGGCCAGCGCTTCCAAAACGGCGCCGATGATCCTACAAACACGGCTCCATGCAAACTGTTGGCACTTTTAGCCAGCCCTAATAACTGCCCCCCTATACTGTGCCCCACTAGAAATACCGGGGTTTCATTTTCGCCATTACCCGCTCGGCTTTTCGCTTCTTGTATGGCGGCCTCTAAATCATGGGTTCCCCATTGAGATAATTCTATGTTGCTAAGTTTCCCTTCATAAGTGGATATGCCAGTACCGCGATAATCAAAGGTCATGCATTGAAAACCAGCTTGCGCTAAAAAAGTCGCATAGTGCTTATAATATTGCTGCGGCACCCCAAGGGCACTGGCCAATAATATCAAAGCCTTTGGGTTTTCACTGGGAAAGAAAAAACCCTGTAACACTTGCTGGTCTTGTGTGGTAAACGCTATTTTTTGCATGAAAAGTTCCGCTTTTTACCCTGCGATTCACAATACAAACAGGCCAGCTTGTATTGAGCTAAAATGAAAGTCCCATCGATACTATTTAACCAGTCTAATTCTTGCAAGGTAAAAGCAAGTGGCGACATCTATATCAACTGTTTTAGAGGCTAATTCCCAATGGCTCGATAGGTATAACTCACAATCCCCACTAGACTTAAACATACTTTCTACAGCCTTATTCAGGTATAAGCACGACAAAACCAAACCACTTACTAATCTACACTAAAGAATACAAGCGCTTCATAAAAAATCACTTTAAAAATAAATAGCGCAATTTAAAAACATCAAAATTATTCACAAACTTAGAATAAATTCTACTCCTGAACTTCTTCCTTAATGGCTACAGAGGTTAGTTAATGCCATTAACCTCAACTATTCATCATCTTAAAACCCTATTGTCTATTCCTCCCATAGAGCATTGCCATCAATTAATGCCTATAGTATATTAGCAAAATCTAATTTAAAGTAATCGAATAACAACCGCTGCATGACAGAGTTTATTTAAGACACCATGCTCTACACTAAACAACAAGGCCAATGCGAGGAAAGCACATGAGAATCATAGTATTAGGGCTCTGTCTGTTTACAACATTTAGTAGTTTTGGCCAAACCCCTTACGAGTCACGCACTTCCAACGATCAAGCACTTATGCGAGTGGTCAGTAAAACTGTGCAAAACTGGTTTCAATTAGAAGCCACCCTCGAAGCGGTAAATGAAAGCACCCTAAGCGCTCAAACTGGCGGTCGTATTAATGAGATTCTCTTTGATGTAAATGATGTGGTTGAAAAAGGTAACTTACTTATTCAACTCAGAGATAAAACCCAAAAAGCCGCCCTAAAAAGAGCCACTGCACAATTAAATCAATTTAAAGCAGAAGATGATGCACGCCAGTTAGAATTTAATCGCAGCCTAGCCTTGTACAAACAAGGCTCTCTTTCAAAAGGCAAAATGGATACCCTTAAAGCTCAGGCGGCCAGTTCCGCAGCAGCCGTTAAAGCGGCCAGTGCTTTGCAAGAGCAAGCTCAGGAGCAATTCAATTACACCCAAATTTATGCCCCTTATTCAGGTATTGTTAAAGCCTTGCATGTGCAAGTGGGGGAATCGGTGTCAGTGGGCAGTAAACTTATGACCGGCTTATCTCTAGATCAATTGCGAGCCGTAGCCCATATTCCACAACGCCTTGCTGCGCAAATTAGTCATTTAGATGAATTTCAAATTCTGCATAACAAGCAAGTCATCGCCTCTCAAAAAGTCACCGTGTTTCCCTATGCTGACGCTGAAAACCACAGCTTTAAAGTTAGAGTTAATATTAGTGCCCAGGGACTAAATTTATTTCCTGGCATGTGGGTAAAATTAAATATTCCAGTAGGGTCAAAAAAAATGATGAGCATTCCTGAAAGCGCCATCATTAAAAATGGCGAACTAAGTGCGGTATATGTCAAATCACAAGATGAGAATGCTTTGTTAAGACAAGTTCGCCTTGGGCAACACTTAAGTGGCAAGGGTGTGAATGGGCAAGTTGAAGTACTGGCGGGCTTACGGGAAAGAGAACAAATATATGTTCATGCTTATAAGGTGCTGGCCACACAAGGGTTACAAAAATGAGCCAAACAAATTCCCAGCCCTTAGGATTCAGCGGGCGACTGGCCAGCATATTTCAAAATAATGCCCTTACCCCGTTACTGGCATTATTGGGTTTATTAATGGGTTTTTTTGCCATTATCGTCACCCCTAAAGAAGAAGAACCTCAAATTGATGTGACATTTGCCAATGTCTTCATAGCTTTTCCAGGGGCTACTAGCCAAGAAGTAGAAAGCCTAATAAGTACCCCTGCTGAACAAGTTTTATCTGAAATCAAAGGGGTAGATGACATTTACAGCGTGAGCCAAGCTGGATTATCGACCATCACTATTGTATTTAAAGTGGGGCTGGCTCGCGAAGAAGCCATTTTAAATTTATACAACCAAGTGTATAGCCACAGCGATTGGCTACCCAAACACTTGGGAGCTAGTCAGCCCTTAATTAAACCTCAAGGCATTGATGATGTGCCCATCATGTCTTTAACACTTTATTCAAAAGATGACTCCGTGACGCCGCGAGACTTAACCAAACTCGCTCATGCCTTGGAGACACAACTAAAACAAATTAAAGGCACACGAGACATATATACCCAAGGGGAGCACCAAGATGTGGTGACGGTAGAATTAGACCCCATTAAATTAAAAGCATTTGGTTTAGACATTGAATCTATTCGTCAAGCGCTGCAAGACAGTAACTTTAGCAGCCCTGCTGCTGACATTATCAACCACAATGAAGTGGTAAAGTTTCAGGCGGGTAATTTCTTAAGTACCCCCCAACAAATATCGCAACTCATCGTGGGTATTTCATCGAGCACCCAAAACCCTAAGGCCGTGTACTTAGAGGACGTGGCAGACATAAAACTCCAAGCTGACACACCCAAACAGCACGTTTTTCACTTTCAAAAAAACCTCACCAACACCATGCCCGCTGTAACCCTAGCCATTGCCAAACAAGCTGGACAAAATGCCTTTGATATTACTCAGGCCGTTAAAAAGCGTATTGAGCAATTAAAAAACACTCTAATTCCAGCAAACGTAGCAGTAACTGTTACCCGTAACTACGGCGATACCGCCAAAGATAAAAGCGATAAGCTCATTGCTAAATTATTATTTGCCACCCTGGCTGTGATCATTTTAGTGTTGCTTAGCATGAGTTGGCGTGAAGGCATTATCGTAGGTGCTGCCATATTAATTACCTTAGCCATTACACTCTTTGCTTCTTGGGCGTGGGGGTTTACCCTAAACCGAATTTCATTATTTGCCCTGATCTTTTCCATTGGCATATTAGTAGACGATGCCATTGTGGTGGTTGAAAATATTCATCGAAATATGAAGTCAAACAAAGATTTATTAACCGTCATTCCCAAAGCCGTGGATGAAGTGGGGGGGCCGACAATTCTGGCAACGTTCACTGTTATCGCGGCCCTTATGCCTATGGCCTTTGTTAGCGGGTTAATGGGCCCCTACATGAGCCCTATTCCCATAAATGCCAGCACAGGCATGCTCATATCATTAATGGTGGCGTTTATTGTAACCCCGTGGTTATCTTATAAACTATTAAAAAAGCATCATTCAAACCATCATTACGCTAATTTTAATCAAACCAGCCACCAAGATAATGAGCCTCACAATAATAAAATCTACTCACTGTTTGATAACATAATTCGGCCATTAATTAGCGGTGACAAACAAAACAAAAATCGTCGCCTCATGTTGTTGTTTGTCATTACGTTAATGCTATTAGCGGTATCCCTTCCTGTTTTTAAAGTGGTGGTGATGAAAATGCTGCCCTTTGATAATAAGTCTGAATTGCAAATCATTGTGGATATGCCCGAAGGTACCCCCATGGAAGAAACCCTTTCGGTATTAGAAACTTTAGGAGGCTATTTAAAAACTCAGCCGTCAGTAAAAGACTATCAGCTATATGCAGGCACGCATGCGCCCATCAATTTCAATGGATTAGTGCGCCAATATTACTTACGCCAAGCCCCTCACATGGGTGACATTCAGGTCAATTTATTAGATAAATCTGAACGCTTTAAAGCCAGTCACCAAATTGCTCTAGCAATGCGCGCCCCCCTTCAAGCTTTGGCCAAGCCTTACCGCGCCAACGTAAAGATAGTAGAAGTGCCTCCAGGGCCTCCCGTGATGTACCCCATCGTGGCAGAGGTGTATGGGGCCAATTATTCCCAGCAAACTCAGACCGCAAAACAGTTAAAGAATCTATTTCAAACCAGTAAAGACATCATTGATGTGGATGACAGCATTGAAGCGCCCCAATTAAAATGGCAAGCCATCATTAACCGACAAAAAGCCGCGTTACTATTGGTGCCCTATGCCAGTATTGTCAAAGCACTTAATACGGCTATTAAAGGTGAAGACGTGAGCTTTTTACATTCAAGCCAACAAAAGATAGCGGTGCCCATTCGCCTACAACTTTCAGCAGGGCAACGTGCCTCATTGGATAACATTTTACAGTTAAATGTTAA
The DNA here is from genome assembly GCA_913058575.1 of uncultured Bermanella sp. Lineage (GTDB taxonomy): Bacteria > Pseudomonadota > Gammaproteobacteria > Pseudomonadales > Oceanobacteraceae > Bermanella. The sequence continues at coordinate 31,166 of CAJXRF010000034.1, read as the reverse complement.
AAATCTTCATGGACGTTTAATTCCATTATCTGAATTGGTAAGCATTGAAAAAAACCAAGTTGACCACACTCGCTATCATAAAAATCTAAAGCCCGTGGTGTATGTATTTGCCGACATGGCAGGACCATTAGACAGCCCACTTTATGGCATGTTTGATATTTCAAGCCAGTTAAGTGAAGGAAACCTCAATTCCGAACAATTTGTTATTGAACAATATTTCATTGAGCAGCCCAGTGTCTCTTTACAACCAGAAATCAAATGGGATGGGGAATGGCAAATTACCTATGAGACATTTCGAGACATGGGCATTGCTTACGGTGTAGGCATGATACTTATATATCTTTTAGTGGTAGCACAATTCAAATCTTATCTTGTGCCGCTGATTATCATGGCACCCATTCCCCTCACCATTATCGGGGTACTGCCGGGTCACGCCTTATTAGGCGCTCAGTTTACCGCCACGTCCATGATTGGCATGATCGCTCTGGCAGGCATTATTGTACGCAACTCCATTTTACTGGTGGACTTTATTAATCAAGAAGTCCAAAAAGGCACTCCTTTAATACAAGCCTGTATCAATAGCGCCAGCGTAAGAGCCAAACCCATACTGCTCACCGGCTTAGCTGCCATGACAGGGGCATTTTTTATCCTTGATGACCCCATATTCAATGGTCTAGCCATTAGCTTAATTTTTGGCATCTTAATCAGTACACTCTTTACTCTGATTCTTATTCCTATGCTGTTTTATGTTTATAAAAATAAAAGCCAATAGCGGTTAAAAATAGCGCTTAAAATTGACTCGGCCCCATGCAGTGCCATTGGGCTGATTCGCTTTAATCACTTGGTGATCTATTTGTTTAGTCAGCTCTGCACTTGTCATTTAAAAAGCGCCATCACCCTTCCCCTTTAAAGTGCGTGACTTAAATAGCATCCGTTTAAGTCTCACTCCCTTTCCTAAATAAACACCCGATAACGGCCAGTTTTTAACCCCATGAAGCTTATATAAGCCAATGATATAAAAAATAATCACACGAGAGCCTGTTGTATCCCTAAGTTTGACTATACTTTTAGGACTTAGGAGATTAAAAATGTGGCCTAGCCTAAAACACTGCATTGCAACCTATCATGCTCATTTGGCACGTAACCATTATCAGCGCCACCACTACGCTTTGTGCTTAAGCCACCTTATTAGCTTGCAAAAATGGCAGCCTGAATTTGCTCAAAAACCCATATACATGGGTTATTTGGCCATGTGTCACTATCAGTTAAAAGACTGGAATCACCTCACCGAAGAAGTAGAACGGGCGCTGTTTTTATTGCGTCGTCATATAAACGAAGATAAAGAAGCTTTATTAATATGGGAGGAGTTAAAATCTCATCTCGCTGATTTACGCTTTATTGACCAAAGCCATGGGGATCATAGAAAACGGGCTTCAAAAGCTTAGCCTAGTTCTAAAATACTCTTTCATCACGAATAGTATCCTACCTTTATTCTATTTCTACTATGAAAAGCACGTTAAAAGCATGCACTAATTGTTCAATTAATTCATCGTTACTTATCCCACACACATTATTTTCATAATCCTTTATTTTCTTGTGTATGAATTTTTCGGGCGATGATCAGCTTCACACAAAAACCATTGCCCACAACCGGAAATACCAGCCGCCCTTCTAACATTCGACTGGTTAAATTGTACACCATGTATAAACCAAGCCCGATATGACCGTCGTTGCCAGGCTTAGTGGTAAAAAACGGCTGTCCTAAATTTTTAGCCTGATCTTGGCCAATGCCTTTTCCGTTATCGCTGAATAGGATTTGAATATTATCGTCACTATCTTGCTCTACTCTTACCCATACAACAGGGTCTTGATCTTTATCTGCCTCACTGTGTAAAAGCGCATTATCAATTAACTGAACCAACACTAAATTAATGGCCTTTTTATAACTGTGCATTTGAATTTCTTTTGAACACTCTATATTTATCCGCCAGCCGGCAATTCTCCAGCGCTGTGAAGCAATGGTTTCATCAATGAGCTCTCTTAAACTAAAATAACTTAGGGTTAACCCTAAGTGTTGCACACTCACATCTCGAAAACGTTTGACCACACGGGTAATACTTTTTTGATTAGACGACAAAATAGATAAAGATTGTTTGGCCAAATCAAAAAAACGAGCGTAATCACTTTGGTTAATATTTTGGCTGTTTTGTTTTTCAATAATGTCGTCTACACCCTCGTTAATAAATGCGGTGGTAGCCACATTACTGCCTAGCGGACTGTTTATTTCTTTAGCCACCCCTAGTGAAAATTGCTCCATAAAGTCTAAGCGCTCTTGGTCTAATTCTAAGCGCATTTCATCCGACTCTTTTCGGGCACTAATGTCTTGCACAGCGCCTTCAAAACCTTCTTTTTGATGCACAAAAATATGGCGCATACTGACACTAATCCAGCGTTTCTTTCCACCTTTAGTACAAATTTGTAATTCCCTATCACTGACCTTTCCATGCAAAATAGTGTCGCGTATCATTTTTTGGTAATCACTAAAGTTGGAGGCTAAAAAAGCCCGAATATCCCTCACTTCCTTTAACATATCACTTGGGTTTTCAAAGCCGAAAATATGAGCACAGGCATTATTAACGCTAATAAACTGGTATTGATCATTTCCTTGAAAATTACCGGTAGGCGCATTCTCATACAATTCTTGATAGCGCTTTAATGCATTTAAATGTTCGTCTTGACTGGCGATTAATTTTAATTCCACTTGACGCTTTTGACGATTGGCAGAGTTAATCCGATCGGCCAGTGAAAAAGCCAATAATAAAACCTCTAAAAGAGACCCTAGTAAATAGCCATACTGAGTGAGAAAACTCCCCTCTCCTAGCCCTAACCCTCTGAAATTTATAATTAACACTCCCCCTAAAAAGACTGCCAACGCACAGATAAAAAAGCGCGCAGCGGTAAAACCTTTATGCCACAAATACGCACCGGTTAATAACCCAGAGAAAATCCCCACCATGCCCGTCACGACAATCACCGGCACAATATATTTATAAGGCAACCAAAATATGGCGGTAAAATTAAAAAGAACAATTAAACGAATCAACACAAACAAGCGATGCAGGCGCATACTGCTTTGGGACAGATTTAAAAACACCGATATAAACGATAAAACCGCCAATTGATAAAGGCTGTAAGCAATGGGAAACATAATGGCGTTAAGGTCTGGTCGATCAGGCCAAAACCACGCAAAGCCACGGCCATCAAATGTCATTTGCAACAACATAAACGCCGAGACACTGGCCACATAAAATAAATACCCCCTTTCACGCACCACTAAATAAATAAATAAATGATAAAGCGCCATAACCAGCAAAATGCCATAATAGCCCCCATAAATAAATTGCTGTTGGGTCACGTGATTTAAATAATTTTCTTTGTTGTACCAATCCCATGGCATCATCATGGTACCGTCTGTTTGTATGCGAATAACAAGCTGATATTGAGTCGCCGGCTCGGTCACCACCTCTAAAACAAAGTCAGACATTAATACTTGGCGACTGGCAAATGACCGTGCATCTCCGGTGTGTACTTGTTTAATAATCTTATTATTTTCTAGTAAATATATGTCCAAATAATCGAGCAGAGGGTAAGGGATTTGAAAAACCCAATCCCCATCCATGTAGCTATCGACGGTTTGCATCACCCATACTTTTTTTTGGTTATAACCGAAATTCAACTCCCCTTGTACCTTTTGCCATTGGGCGTCTTCTAGTACCTCATATAAATTGGGTGTTTGCCCTTCTGGCTCTAACCAATAGTGCAGTTCAGACGTGTGCAAGCCGTCCAGCTCTTCACCGAAAAGCGGATAAATATGGCTAAAATATAGGGTTAAAATAATAAAAAGGTATTTCAAATCTATGTATCCAACATTCCTCTTTTATAAGCGTAGCATCATTGAAAAATTGGGCATTCGCATATATGTTTAAAACAGGAATCAACGCAATCATCCACTGACTCATTGTTGGCGAATCATATGGTTGGCCTTCGCTAAACCAGATGATTTTTGGCCCGTGAGCAAGGGGGGCGTAATGTACGATGCAATTGTGTTGGGCTCTGGTGTCGTGGGATTAAACACGGCCTACTGGTTATCGAATGCTGGTTTGAAAACCCTTGTGGTAGACAGGCAGCCTATAGCCGGAAATGAAACATCCTATGCCAATGGCGGACAAATATCGGTCAGTTTTGCTGAACCATGGGCCCAGTTGGGTACACTCCGTAAAGCCTTAGGGTGGTTGTTAAAAAAAGACGCTCCCCTCCTTATTCACCCCCAGTGGCATTGGCAACAATGGCGCTGGATATTCGGGTTTTTATTGCAATGTAGCCCGGCCTTTTATAAAAGCAATGTCCAACAATTGGTACAACTAGGTCTATATTCCCGTACGTTGTTACGTCAAATAACCCAGCAACACAACTTACAATACCAAGCTATAAACAAAGGCATCATGCAATTTTATCGTACTCACGAAGCCTTTGACCGCGCCAAATACAGCACTGATATCATGCGCCAATACGGCTGTGACCGTCAGGTAATCAGCGCTCAAGAGGCCATTGCCTTAGAGCCTTGCTTGTCCCATATCAATCAATTAGTGGGTGCCACTTACACACCAAAAGATGGCAGTGGCGATGCCCATGTATTTTGCCAAGAACTAGAAACCGTTTGCAAAAGCATGGGGGTAGATTTTCAATACAGTACTCGCATTGAAAGCCTTCATCACGAGCGCGGATTAGTGCAGGCACAAGTGCAACGAGATAACCGCCGCGACATCATTACCGCGCCTCACATCATCATGTGCTGTGGCTGCGACAGTGTGCCGCTGCTAAAACCCTTGGGGGTGAGTTTAAATTTATACCCAGTGAAGGGTTATAGCATTACCGTCCCAATGCAGAACCCTAGTAAAGCCAATCATATTAGCCTTACCGATGAAGCCAATAAAATCGTTTATACACGTTTAGGAGATCAACTAAGAGTGGCAGGCACCGCCGAATTAGCCGGCTACGACCTTAGCCTCAATGAGGCGAGATGTGCCGCTTTAGTAGAAAAAACAAAACGATTATTGCCCGGCATAGGGGGCTTTGACACTGCCCGCTACTGGTGTGGCCTGCGCCCCATGACACCGTCTAATTTGCCCTACGTGGGTGCCACCCCTTACCCAAACCTTTGGTTAAATACCGGACACGGCAGCTTAGGTTGGACATTAGGCTGCGGCAGTGGCCGAGCCTTAAGCGACTTAATTACCCATGGCCATAGCCTTTTAAGTACCCAACAGGAATATAAACAGGGCTCTGCTATGCTATTTAATAGACATTGATTTTATCCAATGCTCTGTAAACAACACGACCAAGGACTCGGTTATGGAAAACCTGCTTAAACATTGCCTCGACCCAACCCCATTGCTGCTGACTTGTATTTCATGCAATTTATCTAAATTGAGTTTACAGGGCTTATCCCCCCTAGAAACTCGGTTATTAAACAACGCCCAGATTAAAGAGAGGTTTTGATATGGCTAAAAAGAAACAAGACAAAGAAGCCAAAAGCCCTGAAGAACTTGCGAAGCGCAATAAGATAATTTTTATTGCAAGCGTGGCAGGTATACTGGTGTTTGCAGCGGTGTACATGATGAATTACGAGCCTCCTTCTTTAGCAGAAGATTTCTATAAAAATCGCAAGAGTGTTGACAGTTACAATGAATACAAAAACAGCGACGACGCGAAAAGTAAAGCCGAGCGCAACGTTTTCCTTCAGGACTAATACCATGGATGGTATGTATCCTAAAAATGCAGGATGCAATTATTAGGGTAATACCATGGAGGTTATGTATCCTAAAAATGCAGGGAGCAATTATTAGGGTAATACCATGAAGGGCATGTATCCTAATCATGCAGGACGTTATTATTAGGATAATGCCAAAAGTAAATGACGTGAGTATCCTTAAGTCACAGTACTCGAGTCACCTACTGATCTAAATACTTTTATGCTTGAAAAAACGCCACAACAATAAAAATTTAAGCTACTTTTTAGCTTTCAAATTCGACCATTTTTTATGATCCAATAACTGCTTCCAAATTTTAATGGCTTCCACTTCAGGAGGTTGTGCAATATCAAAGCCGCAGCTTTGCATTACCTCTTTCATACTAATCACTTTGCCACCTTGCAAAGCGGCAATGCGAATATGGGCAATGGCATGCAGTTTTCCTTTGCTAGCAACTCGGTGCTCCACATAAAAGTATTTATCATCCCAGCCCAGAATTTGCGAGCTAATGCGAAAGCGTGAAAATGGCGATACTTCTTTTATATAGGTAATTTCTTGGGCATTTACGACAAATTTCCATTTGTATTTTAGAATATTTTTGGTCATGCCCAAGCCCATCATTAAGTCCATGCGGCACAAATCCATCATGGCAAAATAGCGGGAACTGGTTAAATGCAAATTAAAATCACAATCGTGTAACCAAGCTCTAAAAAATATAAAGCGACGGGTTAACGGTGCATCCATTTTCTTGCACCATAATTGGCGCAACAATATGCGCACCATACGAACATACAAATTCACAAAAAGCCTTTGGGTGTTAAGGGGTCGAGATATAAAGCGTAAAAGAGTGGCAGTGTCACCACTGCCACTCTTTTACGGCTGCTATTTATAAAGGTAAGTGTCGATTACTTTTCTTTTCGAATGCGCATCAAGCCTTCTTGCGCCACCGACATCATAAGTTGGCCATCGTTATGATAGATATGTCCAAAGTTTAAGCCACGACCACCAGAAGCCGCTGGGCTTTGCGTGCTGTACAGCATCCAATCGTCAATACGTGGCTGGTGATGAAACCAAATGGCATGATCTAAGCTGGCCAATTGCAGCGCCTTATTAGAGTGAGAAACACCATGGGGCTGTAAAGCGGTTCCCAACAATTGAAAGTCTGAACTGTACGCCAATAGCGAATAGTGCAAAGCCTGCTCTTGTGTACCCCAATCGTTAATGGGCTTAAACCACACTTCTTTTTTAGGCTCGCGCTTATCTGGGTTAAAGACATTGATGGGGTTAATGGGGCGGGTTTCCAAAGGCTTTTCCGCCGTGAACTTTTCACGAATGGTCTCAGGAATCATCTCGGCAAATTTACGGGTTAATTCTAATTGAGACATGATGCCTTCAGGGCCTTTTACTTCAGGCATGGTGTCTTGATGCTCTAAGCCTTCTTCTGGCACTTGAAAGCTGGTGTTTTGAGTCAGAATAATCTTACCGTCTTGAATGGCATCTACCCGAACTGAGGCAAAACTGCGACCGGTGCGTAAAATTTCCACCTTATAATCCACATGGCTTTTCACATTACCCGGCAACAAAAAATAAGCGTGCATAGAATGGGGCAAGAAACCCTCAGGGGCAGCCTGCATGGCAGCATATAACGACTGGCCTAATATCTGCCCCCCAAACAAATTGCGAAAGCCCAAGTCTTCGCACTCTCCGCGATACAAATAAGTAGAGGGACCTTGATGCAGCAATTTTACACTTAATAAGTCGATTAACGACTGTGTAACAGGGTTCATGCCTTGCTCCTTATACTCATGATTTTTACTTAGTATTCAATTTAGCCATACAGGGTATTAAAACAAGTGTTTGAAAGTCCAGCTTTTTACCCAAAAACTCTATTATTGGTCATATTTACAGGGCGTCGCGGTTTGTCTAGTGGTAAATACCGTCAATATCACTGCTATTGTTATTTTAGCTCACTATTAAGCTCATTAGTGCTTTCCCATCATGCTAAGTCTAAGGCGCTATGTCCTATTGAGGGATTGCCGTATAATGCGCCCCTTTTCGAATCAGCACTCGGTAGTCTTTTCATGCAGTCAATCCAAATAGATCAATACGACGCCCTATTGGCTGAAAAGCAGCAACGCATTGAGTCTCAATTCAATCAATTTAATATTCCGCCCTTACAAGTGTTTGCCAGTGAGCCCACTCATTTTCGATTAAGAGCCGAGTTTCGTATTTGGCATGAGGGTGAAAGATGTTTTCACGCCATGTTTAAGCCTGGCACCAAGAATGACCCCATGGAAGTCACCGACTTTCCCATTGCAAGTGTGGCCATTAATGAGCTTATGCCCAAGCTTATGGAGGCCATTAACCAAGACCCCATGCTGAAGCACAAGTTGTTTCAAATAGACTACCTAAGTACGTTGTCTGGGGAAATGCTGGTGTCTTTGTTGTATCACAAGCCCCTTGAAGATGAGTGGCTAGCGGTGGCCAATAAGCTAAAAGCCCAACTTGGTGTTAACCTGATTGGCCGCGCCCGTAAAATTCGCTTATTACTGGATCAAGACCACGTCATTGAAACCTTAGATGTAGATGGCCGTCAGCTAAAATACAAGCAAGTTGAATGCAGCTTCACACAACCCAATGGCAAGATGAATGAGAAAATGCTGAGCTGGGCAAGAGACTGCGTGAAAGGCTCTGACTGGGACCTATTAGAGCTGTACTGCGGCAACGGAAACTTCTCCATTGCACTGGCCGATCAATTTCGTCGCGTGGTGGCCACTGAAATCAGCAAAACCTCTGTCAACGCCGCCAATGACAGCAAGGCCATGAATAACATCACCAATGTGGATTTTGCCCGCGTGAGCGCTGAAGAGTTTACTGCCCATATGAGCGGTGAGCACAAGCGCCGCCGTCTTGAAGGCATGAATTTAGAAGAAGCCAACTTTGGGACTGTTTTGGTGGATCCACCCAGAGCAGGCTTAGATGAAGACAGCTGCAAGATGATTAGCCAATATCCCAATATTGTTTATATCTCTTGCAACCCTGACACCCTAGAAGAAAACCTAAAGGTGCTAAGCCAAACTCACAAAGTGGAGCGTTTTGCTTTGTTTGACCAATTTCCTTACACCCACCATATTGAGTGTGGGCTATATTTAACTAAAAAGAGTGTGTAGCAAGAAACCTGTGCAGAGTTCTCAATAGCCAAACCGGTGTCACTCTAAAGCCCTAGCGGATCTTTATAGTGACACACACCATCAATTAACCTTTTCAAACACACCCACTACACAGCTTTACAATCCACCAACAGCGTAACCATGGCCCTGAACTAAAGTTATATTAATCGCTTTAAATTTAGCATTATTTGCTATTCGGTAGAGGGCATCACCATGGCAGCGCTTGAATACAGTGGCTTAGAAAAGTACCCGTTTTTCAACTTAGTGAACACTCGCCAACAAGCAGAGATCGCCCTTTCGGCCATGGTATGCTTTGGCAACGAAAAAGAGCGCAATCATTTTTCACCTGAAGTAGCACGCATACAACAAGAGTTCGAAGATTCTGCAGGGCACAGTAATCTGGTGAGTGAAACGAATAATCTTTTGGTGAATTACCTAGAGAGTAATGGGGAAATCAGCGACAGCTTGCTTATCTTTTTAAGCAAAAGCATTGAACAAAATGAGGCGGCTTAAACCATGTTTGTAGCCTTTAATCACTATTGACTGCCGCTATGAAATACAATTTTATTGTCAAGGGCCAAAGCCAGAAATTAGCGTTTTTTCTTGGCCCGTTTCTTTTTCAAATAATCTTTAACCGGTGTAGCCTTGCTGGGCAATGCGGCTTCAAAGCGTTGAGCCATGGCGTCGATAATATCGTCTTTACGTGAATGCTCCTTAGACCAGCGCGCCTTATCTAGAGACACTACGTTATCTTTTGCTTTGCTCATATTAAAGAGACCTCCATTCATGCTTCTAGGGCCATGATACCCCTTATTAAAGCATAGACAAAATTCACCTTAGATAATTCAATGCCCCTTTTCTTTAGTTAGTGTGCGTTTAGCCCCACTGGGCTGGATTTCATTGCCACAAAACCCTCAAGGCTTTCGAATCGCTTCAACCAATTTTGAATATTAGGATAGTTTTCCAACGATATTCCCCCTTCTGGGGCTAAAGAGATATATGTGTAATTAGCCACATCAGCAATGGTGGCATGGTCCCCCACTAACCAATCCTTTCCTTCAAGATGATTTTCGATTTGTGTGAATATTCCATTTGCAATATTTTTGGCATATTCATGATCAAGAGGTGCCCCAAACAAATTCACTAAACGCGCATTCCCAGCACCATAAAGCACTTTGCCAGCGGCTATGGATAAGAACCGCTGAATCTCTACGGCTTTGTCTAGATCTTCAGGTAACCACTGACGAGATGAATCATACCGACGCCCTAGATACACCAGTATGGCATTTGAATCTGCCAGTGTTATGTCTTTTCCTTCATCTTGAATTTCTAATACAGGCACTTGTGAGAAAATATTTTTCTGTAAATATTGCTGTGTTTTATGCTCACCCTTAGCCAGATTCACATCAATTATTTGTGTATCCAAACCCAACAAAGATAAAAATACCTGCACTCGATGAGAGTGACCCGATACTGCATGCCGATAGAGTTTAAAAGTAGCCATGAGGATTTCCTTAAATTAATTAAAAAATTAGTAATATTGCGTTTTTAAGAAATATATTAATTTAAGATTCAGTCAATATATTTTTTAAAAGTTCTCAGCAAGAGCTAGCAGCATGTTAAAGAGTAAGAGAATCCACAAGTTTTACACTTACCATTACCCGTACTCTTTAATCATTCAAAATATCTCGCCATTATTGAGAAAAAGCCTTCATATCATTTTTAACTGTTAGTTTTCATGAATTTCAAAATTAACTCTGAAATCAAGTCACCATCTTCTTCCAGTGCAAAGTGACCAGTGTCTAGAATATGAAACTCTAGATTGTTTAGGTCACGCTTGTAAGGGTGCGCACCTTCTTCAGGAAAAATGTAGTCGCCTTTTCCCCATACCAATAAAGTAGGTGGCTGATGCTTGCGAAAATAGGCTTGCCATTCAGGGTATAACGCAGGGTTAGTGCCATATGAGTAAAACATTTCTAACTGAATTGCTTGGTTACCTGGGCGATCTAATTTAGCTTGGTCAATTATCCAGTTATCTGGGCTAATGGCCGCTTGATTGCGAGTACCATTTGTATACTGCCATTCTGTCGCACCAATGGTTAATAACGAATCACTTAGCACTTTAGCATTCTTGGCAGTTTTATCATTCCAATAGGCTTTAATAGGTTTCCAAAAATCACGCAAGCCTTCATCATAAGCATTACCATTTTGTATAATTAAACCCTGTACTCGCTCTGGGTGCTTAGCAGCAATTCGAAATCCAATAGGGGCGCCATAATCCATAACGTATAGCATGTATTGATTAGCACCTACTTTTTCTAAAAACTTATCAACGGTTTTAGCAACGTTGTCAAAGCTGTATTCGTACTCTTCAAGACTTGGCATAGAGCTGTTGCCATAGCCTGGATAATCAGGCGCGATCACATGGTACTTTTCTGACAATGTGGGGATTATATTTCTAAACATATGTGATGATGTTGGAAAACCATGTAATAAAATAATGGTGGGGGCATCTTTTTTACCCGCTTCGCGATAAAAAATATCAAGGTTATCTACCTTTATCGTTTTAAATTGAGTTTGTGTCTGATTGCTAGCACTGGCTGAACTCATCATAGAAATAGACAGTAATGCAGCACTGGCTAGAGTTACTATTTTTTAAAGAGTTGGCATATTGCCAAATCCTAAAGTTGAGGTATGTGTTGTCATTTAAATTCTCCTAAAATTTGTATATTTTTTTGTTAAAAAAGCGTGCGTTCATTTTCATTGATGGGCATTTCATTAATGCTGGCATCTCGAGTTTGCATAAGTCCTTCACTATCGAATTCCCAATGCTCATTGCCATGGGCTTGAAACCATTGACCGCTGTCATCGTGATATTCATAAACAAAATGCACCGCAATGCGATTGTCTGAAAATGTGAATAGCTCTTTTTTTAATTTGTAATCCAGTTCGCGATTCCACTTGCGCGTTAATAACCCAGCAATGGCTTCGCGCCCTTGCACAAAATCCACACGATTACGCCAAATGGAATCTGGGGTATACGCCAATGCCACTTTGGCCGGGTCCTTGCCATTCCATAGGTCTTCGCCGCGCTGAACTTTTGCTTGTGCACTTTGCAATGTAAAAGGCGGTTTTAGCTGCTCAGTCATACTTGTTGTCCTATTCATGTGATTTTTAAAGGCCTTAAAGGAAACTGATCTGTTTACCTTTAAATCAAGTGTAGACAGATCGGTTTCCTTGGTCAACCAGTATTTGGCTATTAAAAAACCAACATTAAGTATTTATGAGTAATTTATGATTGATAATCAGCCTAATCGTAGGGTTAAATGTAGATATTAAGCACGGTTTTTGAACAATAGGCGGTTTTATGGTATACATATCGGTGTACTAAGATTCGGAGACATAAACATGCCGGCCATCTCTAAACGTGAGCAGATCATTAGCCACGCATTGACCTTGTTTTATCAGCACGGCTTTAATGCCACTGGCATCGATAAAATTATTAAAGATGCCGGTGTCTCTAAAAAAACCCTTTATAACCACTTTCACTCTAAAGATGAGCTGATACTGGCTACCCTTCGTAAACGTGACGAGTTATTTAGAAATAACCTAATGCGTGAAACCGAGCGCCTAGGGCACACCCCAAGGGAACGTTTATCGACTTTATTTGATGCTGTGCATGCTTGGTTTAATGAAGCCACATTCTCTGGCTGCATGTTTATTAACGCCTCGGCTGAATTTTCAGAGCTTGAAAACCCCAATCACCTAGTGTGTGCCGAGCATAAGCGTTTGGTAAGAGACTACATTAAAAGTCTCGCCCAACAGGCCAATGCTTCTGACCCGGAAGAATTAGCCAACCAACTTAATTTAATTATTGAAGGGGCCATTGTTAACGCCCATGTGGAGGGCAATAAAGATGCGGCTAAAAGAGCCAAGGTCATGGGTGAAGTGTTTATTAATATGGCTATGAAGGACTGAATTAGCCTAGTCTTGCCCGATTTTATTACCTCTTTAAAAGCCTCGCATTAGAAGGCCCTATCTTTACTTCCTGCCTATATCCGCTATACCTAACCTAAGTATATTAATGAATAGGCCTGAGATATGGCACGCCCAGTAAAGCTTGTTGGACGATTTTTTCTTAACTTTTTTATCATCTTTTTTAATTCGCTCACATTAAATGCTCAAGCAAATGAAGATGACCTAACATTAGAGCAATTATTTAACCTTCCCTTACAAGCGCTATCACAAATCACTGTGAGTACCGGCTCTAAAATCGAACTTCGCCCACAAGACTCCCCGAGTATTGTTACCGCTTATAACCGCACAATGCTCGACCAATTGGGGTACAACACATTAAGTGACTTAGCCAATATCACCCCAGGCTACAGCAGCTACCCCATTTACGGAGAAAATGTCTTTGAAACCCGAGGCCAAAAAGCCGCCAGTTACGATAATCACAAACACCTATTATTAATTGATGGCATTCCTGTGGCTCATGCTCGCGCTAACACGGCCATTAGTTCTGAAGAATTACCCCTGTATTTTGCCGAGCAGGTAGAGTTTTTAAGAGGGCCCGGCTCTGCTCTTTATGGGTCCAGTGCTTATTTTGGTGTCATTAATATTAAGGCTAAATCGATTAAACAAGATGGTGCCATTTCAGAATTTAAAAGCTCCATGGGAAACCAAGATAGCAATAAGCGCTTTATGGCTAACGTCTATCAAAGAAAAGAAGGGCAAAGTCTTAGCTTTAATATGGGTTATTACCATAAAGATCCATCAAGAGATTTTGTGGGCCAAACTGATGATGAGCAATATTTAAATTTTGATGACAAAAAAGACATTTTTTTACGGGGTCAATACCAAATTCATGAAGGAGACCTTTCTGGTTTTGAAGCCGGCGTCATGTACATAGAGTCACGAGGTGGGTTGGGAGAATTCTGGAGCCACTCTGTTTTCTCCCACGAAGTGATGGATTTAACTTGGGAAACCGTCGTGCCCTATCTGCGTTATAAAAACCAAATAAGTGATGACATTCAATTTAGCAGTTACCTTAAAAATAACCGATCTAATCAATTTGGGGTGACATTTTTAGGGGGTGAAAGCAAATTTGAAAATTTTAACGGGGAAGATGATACATTTTTAATTTATGAAGTAGTGGTAGACAGTTGGGAATGGCAAAGTGAAATTCAACAGAACATTTCAGATGAAAGCAGTGCAATTTTTGGGCTAAACATTGAAAGCCGAAACCAAGACGACGAAACATTTTTTTACAAAATAAAAAGTTCCGCCGGTGCTGAACCCATATACGACTCTAGCCCCATAAAACCAGACAGAATAAATACCTATTCAATTTACGGGCAATATCAAGAAGAATTCGATCTTTTAAATGGTTTAATTCTTACCACAGGTGCTCGCTTAGATACCAGCGACAGTGATGTGGCCACTTACGAGCAACTTTCCCCTCGCTTTGCACTGGTGCAACGATTAAATAAACAGTGGAATATTAAAGCGCAAATAGGGCAAGCCTTGCGTGCACCGGGCTTACAAGAAGCTGGGTTAAATCAGCAGATTATTCAAAAATATCAAAATAATGGCATTAACTTAAACCCAGATGCCATTGAACCTGAAATTATCACTACCTCTGAAATTGGTTTAACGTATGCCACAGATAGTTTATCTGCCTTTATCACCTACTTCCAGAATGAGACAGAAAATACCATTCAAAAACAATCAGTATCCTCTGATGAACCGCAAGATCTCATTTACGTGAATGCCAGTGGCAATATAGAAGCACAAGGCTTTGAAATTGAAGTGCAATATAAACCAACCCCGCACTGGCAAATACTCAGCAATTATAGCGCTGCAGAATCTGAAGACATTGACAATAATGAGCTAGCTGACGTGCCCACGGCTAAATTTAATGTGGCCACAAGCTACATTACTAATGATCAGTCAGTCACCATAATACTCAAGCATATTGATGGATTTCAGAATAGAAAAAGTAGCGAATATGAGGACCCTAGTGATTTCCAAGTATTGGATTTAAACTGGGTAAAGAAAATGACGCAAAACACAAAGCTTGAATTACAAATAAGAAACGTACTTGACGAAGAGTATAAAACACCTAAAACCACTGTTAGCTACCAAGATGATATCAATGAGCTGGGAGACATACCCATTGCAAGTAGAAATCTATTGATAAGCCTTGATGTGACATTTTAGGTTTTTGTTACGCTGTAATCTCCCGGAGAGCAACCCTCGAGCCGTTTAAAAAAGCGTACAAAATTACTGGGCGAGCTAAAGCCTAAAGTAAACGCTATATCGGTAATAGATAAATCTTTTTTCAATATTAAGCGCTTAGCACTGGCCAACTTACAATTATTTAAAGTTTCTTTAAAGGAAGTATTTTCATCTTTCAAATGCCTTTGAATAGATCGAACACCTAAATTCATTTCTAAGGCCACCTGCTCAAGATCGGCTTTTCTTGCTTCTAATAATAATTGATTAAGCACTTCTGATATCTTTTGGGTAAAAGGAGCTGCTGCGATTTTTTTAACCGATTTATCCAAGTATTCATCTAACACCAAAGACAAGGATTCGTTACTTTTCACTAAGGGAGTATCTTCCATGACTCGCGGGTAACAAATACGATAGTCCTCACAATTGAAATGCAAGTGGCACTGAAAAAAGTCGTTAAATGCCTTAATATTTTTAGGTTTATCTCTTATAAATTCAATTCTAATGGGCTTAGTGATGGTGTCAGATAGGGACTCAAACCGCTTAACCATAATGCCCATGGCCGCATCTACCGCCTCTTGGGCTGGTAAGGCAGTACCGCCATTAGAGGTTAAAATAACATCCGATGTGCTAGAGCGTTCTTGATAAATGAGCACACCATTCGACACCACTTGATAAAATTTAATAAAGCGTGACATGGCTTCACCTAACGTGCGGCTACTTTCAACCGCTAGGCTCACCGGATCAAGTGAATACTGCAATAAAACCTGAGCCACTTTTAAACCAAAGGCATCATCCCCTGTGGCTAAAACAGATTCATGCCAAATTTTTCTTGCTTCATCTACCCCTACTCGTAAGTCTTGCTTATGAACATAATCAAGAGAGATGCCTGATTTTTCAAACAAGGCATTGGCATCTAAACCCTCATTTAACAAAACCCTATGTACGCCACTCATCCAACTTGAAATGGTAGAGTAAGCGTTATCATCGGCCATGAGTTATTCACTTATTGTAAAATGAGAAATATTCTAGCAAGTAAAGCACTGAAAATGAATCATCGACTAAGCACTAATAAATAAGATGTATTTTTAAAACTAGCTAAAATCTTCACTGGCGATGCTTTTAATCAACTCAATAACAGACACAGTTTGCTCAGACAGTTTTCGGGAACGTAATCGGTAAAGAGCAAAATTAGATGACAGTTTAATGGGGGAATCAAGCTCTACCAATTCGCCCTTTTCCAACTCATCTTTCACCACCGACCTTAGTGCCGCTGTGACCACTAAACCACGTTTTGCTAGGCTAATACATTGCCCCATGCTCTCTAATTTGTAATGCGGAATGCCTGCGCTCATCATTTTATCGGGCATATTGGTTTTCAAACGCAGCGGAATACTGGGCAGGGCCCACTTAAAATCTAAAATAGATTGGCCACTTTGATACATAGGATGCTTAGGGGAGACTAAAAATACAATGGGCAATTTTAATATGGGCGTCACTTCAAAACGCTCTGGTTCATTTAACGTTTGAAGGTCACCACCATCATAAAGCATAAAATCAAATTCATGATTTAATAAGCCATACGATAGGGTTTTAAAGTTGCCGCCACTGATATGCAGCTTAATATTTGGCAGCTTTACAATGGCTTTTTCAATCAAGACTTCAGCAATAAATTGCTGAATAAGAGGCCCACAAGCAATATTCACCTGACCAAAATGCCCTTGTGAAATTAAAGCCACCTTGTTAGAAAAATCTTCGGCACTGGCCAAGGTTTCCAATGCGTGGTGATACAAAATTTCAGCCGCTTCGGTGGCCACTAACTCGCGAGTGTGGCGATGAAACAGTACCAAGCCCAGTTTTTCTTCCAGCTTTTTAAGGCTTTTGGTTAAAGCAGACTGGGTTAACCCCAGCTGAGCCGCCGCTTTGGAAATACTGCCCAGTTCAAAAATCATTTTAAAATGACGAAGCTGCTTTATTTCCCAATCGATCATTCAATCATTCCGCTTAACGGTTTTTATTAGGACGGTTTTTGTTGCTATTGACTGGCTTGCCATTTTTATTATTGCCTTTATGGCTATTTGGTTTCACGCCACTTGTTTTATTCCCATCACCCTTCTGCGGCTTAGCTTTATTGCCCGCTGGCTTGTCATTAGGGTTGTAAGGTAACCCAGTATGTTGTGTACGGGCCGTTAATGGCTTTTTAGGTGCGCCTCTGCCTGAGCGATTAGGGGGCACATATTTTTGGTTCGCTCGGCGCGCATCTTTCTCGCGACCCGTTTCTGGGGGCACAAGGTGAGCAGGGCCACGGCCAATTAAATGTGCTTTACCCATTTTTTTCAATGCGGTACGCAATAACGGCCAGCTTTCAGAATCGTGATAGCGTAAAAATGCTTTATGTAAGGCACGCTGTTCTTTATTTTTAGCGGCAAATACTGGCTCTGAATTTTTAGCTTTAATAGGCTTTAATGGGTTACGCTCAGTAGCGTACATGGTACTGGCGGTGGCCATGGGGGATGGATAAAAATTTTGTACCTGATCTATCTTAAAATTATTTTCTTTAAGCCAA
Organism: uncultured Bermanella sp.; assembly: GCA_913058575.1. Taxonomy (GTDB): domain Bacteria; phylum Pseudomonadota; class Gammaproteobacteria; order Pseudomonadales; family Oceanobacteraceae; genus Bermanella. Next base: position 13,383 of record CAJXRF010000034.1, on the reverse strand, counting down.
AGAGCCAAATTCAGCATGTCTTTATCGGTACTGCCAGGATGGGCACTGATAAAATAAGGAATTAAATACTGCTTTTTACCGGCCGCTTTTGAGTACTTTTCAAAAAGTTTTTTAAACTTCTCATAGGTGCCCATGCCGGGCTTCATCATTTTGCTTAATGGCCCTTCTTCAGAGTGTTCTGGGGCAATTTTTAAATAGCCACCCACATGGTGCGTGACTAATTCTTTCACGTATTCAGGGTCTTCTACTGCTAAATCGTAACGCAAGCCTGATGCGATGGCGACGTTCTTCACCCCATCAATATCTCGAGCTTTTCGGTAAAGGGCCGTTGTATGACTGTGATCGGTTTGCAAACTGCTGCAAATGCCTGGGTACACACAACTGGGGCGACGACAGCTTTCTTCAATTTTTTTGTCTTTACAATTCAAGCGATACATATTGGCAGTAGGGCCACCCAAATCACTGATGGTGCCAGTAAAGCCTGGTGTTAAATCACGAATATTTTCAATTTCGGTTAATATGGATTTTTCTGAGCGGCTTTGAATGATGCGCCCTTCATGCTCGGTAATAGAACAAAAAGTACAACCACCAAAGCAACCGCGCATAATGTTCACACTGAAACGAATCATGTCGTACGCTGGAATTTTGGCATTACCATACACAGGATGGGGTTTTCGCTGGTAGTTATGCTCAAACACACCGTCTAGTTCTTCGGTGCTTAACGGGATTGGCGGTGGGTTCACCCAAATATCATTACGGCCGTGTTTTTGCACCAAAGGCCGAGCATTACCTGGATTGGTTTCTTTATGAAACACCCTATCCATGTGCGCATATAAGGCTGAATCAGTTTTAACTTGCTCTAGGGACGGCAGGCGAATGTAACTGGTGGCAGGGTCAGTTTTGCGCATTTGCATATGCGGGACAATTTGCACCACTTGCGAAGCTTCAGCCTTTAATTGGGTTTGGGCCTTTTTCTCATCCTCATCGATCATTTCATAAGGACTTAAATGGGCTTTTGTGCGACCCGGTTGATCAAGGTCGGTACTGTTTATTTCAGTCCAGCCTTGGCTTTCATTATTTATATTCTTTTTAAGAACAGGTAACGATTTACATAAAAATGCAGTACCGCGTACATCTTGAATGGTTTCAATTTTTTCACCGGCTGCTAGTCGATGAGACACATCAATGAGCGCCCGCTCGGCATTTCCATAAAACAACATGTCGGCGGTGCTATCTAACAAAACAGAACCGCGAATTCGGTCTTGCCAATAATCGTAATGGCTTAAACGACGCAGGCTAGCTTCAATACCACCCACTATAATAGGCACTTCTTTTTTATAGGCTTCGCGCAGTTTTTGCGTGTAAACCGTGACCGCACGATCAGGGCGTTTGCCACCAATATTACCCGGTGTATAGGCATCGTCATGGCGCACCCGACGGTCTGCGGTGTAACGGTTAATAAGGCTATCCATGTTACCGGCCGACACACCAAAGTATAAATTTGGCTTTCCAAGTACTTTAAAGCTTTCAATGTTGTTCCAGTCGGGCTGACAAATAAGCCCTACTCGAAAGCCTTGCGCCTCTAATGTACGACCAATCACCGCCATGCCAAAACTGGGGTGATCCACATAGGCATCGCCGCACACAATAATAATGTCACAGCTGTCCCAACCTAATTGCTTCATTTCCTTTATGGACATGGGCAGGAAAGGAGCCGGCTTTTCATGGTCGCGATAAAGCTTATGGCTAGTTAAAGGCACCACGTCTTGGGAGGTACTGGTATTTAAATCACTGGTGCTTGGCATAAAACGTCGTGGAATTCCGGGGGCAATAATGGCTGCATTGTACGTTTGTAAGGGGTAATTAAAAACCCCTTACAATTTATGGGTATAAGGGCCTAGATTAAAGAACGTATCTCGTTAAAAATTGGGTATAAAAAAACCCAGCCTAGGCTGGGTTTTAACTAGCTAATTACCTTAGCAATCACAATATTAGTGACCGTAGATAACCATAGAAGTACCGCTTAGATCAAGATCGTTGATAGATAGTGAACCAATTGAGTTACCACCAACTGTCACGTCAGCAATACCGATATCCATTGACATAGAATCTACAGAAACGCTCAATGCAGCAGTAATGTCAGTTTGAGCACCAGTGGAACTAGTGTATGAAGTATCAGCTGTTTGGATGGTCATGGCAACGTGTGCCATATTACTTAGACCAGTTCCGTAGGCTCCTTCAAAACCAGTAACCATAGCTGATTTAGTAGCATCCGCAGTTGCTGCTTGAGTTTCAACTAGAGTTAAGCCTGAAGTATCATCAAGGCCATCGCCAGCAACACCACCTGATAAACCATCATCTGTAATAGTTGCTGCGGCGCCTGCTGCTGCTGCTGCATCGTTCACACTAACACCAGCAAGACCACCAAAAGCTGCAGAATCTTGGTTACCAACGAATGCATCAGAATCTTGGCTTACAGTAAGACCAGAAATACCAACACCTAGTACATCAACATTCAAAGAACCAGTAGTGATTTCAAAGTAAGCATCAACACCGATCACTGATGAATTGCTGATAGTAATATCAGCAGGACCTAAATTACCGCCAATGCTTAGGTTAGATAAAAGTACCGCCGTTGAGTTTACGTCAACAGAACCTATGGCTAGACCAAAATCCACAGGATTAGTACCGTCAAGTACCGTATCGTTGTTAGTGCCGCCAACGTGAATTTTTAGACCGTCAGTACCATCTACATCAATGTCAATTTTAATATCATCTAGTGCACTACTACCGTTACCACCTAATACTACATTGCTGATACCCACAGTACCTGCAACAGCACTATCACCACCGTCAGTATCTGTGTAAGTGATATCACCAATAGATAATTGAGCAGACAATTCAATACTTACACCGGCTTGACCCGTCATGTCAGACAGCATTGAATCATCAATTGCGACCATCTCAGCTTGAGCAGCAAAAGGGGCTGCTGCAATGGCTGTTACTAGCGCTAGTTTTTGAAAGCCTTTCATTTTGTGTCTCCTATTTATTGTTATAATGAGGTGTACACCTCTATTGATCAGCCACATCCAATGTGACTCACATCAATTCTTTTTACTGCATTTTTGAATATGCAAATATGGTTTTGGGTTTTAATGAGGTAGATAAAGACTCAAGTTCAAACAACAATTTACCTGTTTTCACGCCTTTCTCGTTCTTAATTTCGGACACTGGTAAGAACCGAATGATGGATACGCCTTTAATGTGTTCTATCTCAAAACTAATACCTTGCCGAGCTTCTTCGCCATCTTTCTTAACTGTGGCATACATCGCTTGTATAGAAGCACTAATTTCACCAGCAGTAGCCAGTTCAATAAGCTTGCGGCGAATACCTGTGCTTTGATCGGTTACAGACAATTTATTATTATTTTCAGAATCGGTAGCGGCAAAAACCCCAATTGAACCGTCTTTATTTTTGACTACAGCAAAAGGATGCATAAGCATGTCGTCATTTAAATCAGCTGCAGCCGCCATTACACCACGTTTAAACAAACCATCTATTTCTTGCTCGATTTTAGTCTCTATTTGTTTTGGGCTCAGGGGCATCACTTCGCTTAAAGCAATCTGACTAATAAAATTAGAGGCGCATAAAACTACTGCTATTTTTAGATATTTAAATTTCATATTTTTATTTTTATTTTGGTGTTTCTTAAAACGTGCAAGCATCCTATCCCAGCCAGATTGCCCTGCACATAGTTTGGTTCACATGAATTTACAAACAATTACAGATTCACCCCTAAGGATTACAAGATTGATTGTTTTGCAGCCAGACTGACCAACAAACCAGCCACAAATAGAACACACGAACCACCTAAGTGACAACTAAAGGCATATAAAGGTAATTTTAAATAACTAAAAGAGATAGGTTTTGTAAAAGTGTGTAATTTAAAGTTGGTACAGAACAACCAATATTAAACATTGCCTTCAAACTGTGTAGATACGAAACACTACAGGTGTTACCTGTTCAATTAGCACACAAGCCAACCTGATAGACATCATTATTTAAAAAGATAAATATGAACAAGCGTACCGAGTTCCAGTAGCTAGTAAGTATCAGTAGATGCATTTGCATTGATTTTAAAGCTGCTATTCAAAAAAAAGCCTCTTCAAGTACTCTTGCTAAGGAAGTATTCGATTTATACAGAAGGATAACGGAGCACTCTCTACAGGCCGAACATTTCCAAATGATACCGATAAGCGCAGGCGGATAGGGTGCGATAGTTACAAAAGTTATCGACTACTTATTCAAAAGTTAGCCGATATTCAACTCCATATGTATTCTCTCAGGGACCACTTTATTTCTTACCAGCTTTCTATCGGAAGTGACAAAGTAGCCATTGCCCAATTGGTGAGACACAAGTCTACGAGAATGACAGACGTGCGCCAACCTCGTCACTTACCCAACAAAGCAACAAACGTTTTGAAACAACAGAGTGTCCAGAAATTTAAGGGCGATTCAACCGGCACTTCCAACTCAACAGTTTCAATATTGTAGTCACAGCCAATTTTCAATTATTTGCTTAAGGTCAGATCTATATGGCTAAACAAATGTTTTATGCCGATACTTAGGTATCCATACAAAATGATACATCAACCTAAATACATGATGAGTATTTCTACGTTACTCCATGTACTGTTTTGCAGGCGTGCCACTGAAGATGTTGACATTGGTGGTGTGACAATAAGAAAAGGTGAGCTAGTTCAAATTTTCCCATATATTACTCAAAGGGATGGCCGCTGGTTTGAAAATTCCAATGCATTTAACCCTGATAGATTTATGAATGATGAAACGTGGCCTAAATATGCCTACTTCCCTTTCGGAGCTGGTCCACGTATTTGTATCGGGCAATCATTTGGTATGATGAAGGTCGCTTTAACCGCAGCAACAGTGCTAAAGAAATTATCTCTACTACCCACAAAAGTAATGCTCGAAGGTACACCTAGATTTTCATTTAGACCGAATGAAGACTGTATGGTTAGATTTATTAACAGATGATTAAAATGACAAATAAATTAGCCCAGATAGGACTGTATTATGACTAAAGATGAAGGAAATATACTTTCCAATCACATGGGACCATCCTTCAACAGGCTATCCCCGATACTAAGGCGAGTGCATACCGGGTCTCAAAATATTGAAGGACTGGTAAAGATAGAGCGAGGCAATATACTGGCTAATATTATCTGCAATATTTTTAGGTTTCCTAAAGCAAGCGATGCTTGCATATTAAAGGTTGAATGCCACCATACGCCCACAGATCTGCTATGGATTCGTAATTTTTCTGGGCACATTATGAAATCTAGCTTTTCGAGAAGGGGAAACAACTTGATCGAGAAATTAGGCCCTTTGGATTTGATGTTTTCCGCCACTGAAAAGAATGGTTCACTTAATTATAATTTCTTTTCAAAAAAATTATTCGGTATTCCCATCCCTAAGATACTCTCACCTAACATTTACGCCTTAGAATATGAAAGTAATGGTGAATACAATTTTGAAGTACAAGTTAAAATGCTTTTAATTGGTCCTGTATTATCCTACGGTGGAAAAATGAAATTAATGGGCGATGAAAAATGATTAATACCGACAATAAAAATATAGCCGTTTTTGATGGTTTATGTAATTTTTGCCAATCGTCTGTCAATTTCATTATTAAGCGAGACTCTAAAAAGACGTTTATATTTACCCCCGCACAAAGTCAAACCGGACAATATATTATCGGTAAATTTAAGGTCCCTGAAGTCGGGAAAGACACATTTCTTCTTGTTAAAAAAAATATATGCTTTTTTCGGACCAATGCGAGCTTAGAGATAGCGAAAGAATTATCGGGGTTATGGCCTGTATTCTATTCGCTTAAGCTCATACCTAGCCCAATAAGAGATGTCTGCTACGATGCTTTTGCCAAAAAACGTTATAATTGGTTTGGTAAAAAAGATAGCTGTAGCATACCAACTCAAGACAATAGAGACCGCTTTATTTAGCATGATCTAAAAAAAGACTGCTCTGCGCTATTTATCATTATTCAAAGTTTTTCAACGCCCACTGCAACCCCTCACCCAAATACTCAGGCTCCACTCGCCCCAAAGAAACCGAATCACATTCCTGAAAAAACCGAAACTTATCCACCGCCTCCACAAGCGCCGCCATTAATAAATCCTCGTCAAAATCATGCTCTTCAAAGTGCAAAAACTTAATCTCCAAGTGGCGAGTCTTACGATGAGCCTTACAATCCATACGCCCGATGAATTCACCACGAAACAAGAGCGGCAAACTAAAATAGCCATACTGGCGTTTGGCCTCGGGCACATAACATTCAATTTGATAATTATATTGAAACAAATCTTTAAGGCGATCACGCTGAATCACGGCGTTATCAAAGGGTGAGAGAATCGTTAACTTATTATTCAGCCGTGACAGTCGACTATCCAAGCCACCTGCTTCTATGAAGTATTCAGCAGTATCACTATTAGTAACGCATACCTGCATTTGCTCTAAATCACCCTGTGCTAATTTATCGCTCAGTAAAGCCTTCATGGTATTGCGCAGCTCTTTATTACGTCGCAGGTAAATAAGCCCTTTAAGGTTCACTACTCCATGGCAACGTAATTGTTGCTCCAATAAATGTTCGGCCAGTTCTTTTACGCTGGGCACTTGGGTGTTGATATGGCTTGGCAATACTCGCTCGGTAAGATCATATTGTTTTTGAAAACCTGTGCGGTCACAAACCATTAAGTCCCCTTGCATATACAACTGCTCTAGGGCTTTTTTGGCGGGCTTTAAATCCCACCAACCGCCGCGCTTGGTTTTACCGGCTTCAATGTCACGGGAGCGTAACGGGCCATCTAAACGAATTCGCGCCAATAATGCCTTCATGAGTTTTTGATCTGGGGTTTTATACCAATGGGTTTGCCCTCCTTTAATGGCGTGTTTGTAAGGCAGTGAAAAACGATAATCTTCCATGGGTAAAAACGCCGCCGCATGAGACCAATATTCAAAAATATCTCGCTCAACAAGCATTTGATTCATCATGTCAGGTTTAAAACCGGGCACTCTGGAATGCAGCACATGATGATGGGCGCGCTCCACCACACTAATAGTATCGATTTGTACATAACCTAAATGCTGAATGGCTTTTTGTGCCCCCGCTAAACCGCGCCCAAAAGGTTGAGCTTGCAATAAACCTTGTGAAGCTAGGGTGAAGCTTCGTAAACGGGCAAGATCTTTTGGCTTGGTAATTTCAATCATGGGGGTTAATTAGCCATCACTATTTTAAAAGAGTAAGCATTGTATCGTTATTTTAAAATTGCGCTATCTTGCGACCATTACCAGGTAATAATTAGTATTGAATCGCTACAGACAACTACCCTTCGATAATAACCACTAGCCACTAAACATTCTCAATTGTTCATAAACAAAAAAAGCCTTCTAAAAGAAGGCTTTTTAAATTTTACTGATTAACAAATTGCAGCAATATTTAGAACTTACAAACCCCTTCAGGGAAAATAGATTTTAGAGTTACAAGCTGCTCATCTGTTGGCACCCACTCTCCGTAAAGGCCGCTATCAAGCGCCGTTGTGATAGGTTGTAAACCACATTTAAATACATCGTTGCTTAGTGGTGCACCGGCCACCATACGCGAGTTAGTATAGGTTTTGTTGCGCTCAGTACACACACCCTTTTCTTGAGATTCATCTAGAATTCCATTCCAAACATCATCCCCTGCTGCCACCAATACACCCTCGGCATCAAAACATGAATCTTTAGCCAATAGCGGTTTATTGGCACTGATAGAGTTTTCTGGGTTGGCAGCCATGTTACTCATCCAATCATCCATCACATCTAAGGCTTCAGGCACGGCATCATAGTGATCACCTTCTTCGCTCGGGTCATAAAACCAAATAACCTGATTAGAAGCGTCACCATCGAAGTTAATTAGGCGCTGGCGTGTTACGAATGACTGAATGGTATTGTGCATATCCAATTGGGTTTCTAAATTCACACGAAGATCAATGGTGGGAATTTGAATGTCACCGGTATTTACAAAGCCAGCCGCCATGGCATTTTCAATGGCACCGGGGTCGGCAGTGGCACGTGGAGCTGGAGCAGTGCCGTCACTTAATTCAAAGTTACGGGCAGCCCAAGGGTCAATTTGCTCAGGGAATAACGACTTGGTAAAGTCGAGGGCACCACAAAGTTCAACAATATATGGGCAGCCTTCTTGAACCATGTCTGACTCTTGTTTCCAAGTGCCTGCATGAAAGTTTAAATCAATAAAATCATCTGGCGTTAGGGTACCGTCTACCAAGGCAGCCAAACCATATTGCACGCCAACGTTATCCCAAGTACGGTTTGCATAGCCGTCATCCGCTACTCCATATACATTGATGGCATCGCCAAAGTGCGTCCATTCGGTACTCACTTGGTCTTCAGGGGAAACATTGTCAACCGTACCATAATGCGGGTTATAGACTAACGTGGATAGAGAGTTCCAGTTTTCAGAACACTCACTTGCACCTTTAGGAATATTAGGATGTACCAAGCCGTACTCAGATAACTCACTGGCTACGTCATTACTGGCGTTCATGCCTTCCACAAGAGTTCGTTGCGTCCAGTCTTTCCAGTGTGATTCGGGGTTTGCCATGAGCGTAAAATCAATCCAGCGCTCAATTAAACCACAGTCACCGGCAGGAATAGTTTGACTGAGCATATCAGGGTAAGAAAACGATGGAATTATGGCATCCAGTAGGCCTTTATGATTTTGCGAATACAAATACTGTTGAATGGCACCACCAGACTGGCCAACGGCCACGGTGTAATCTGGAACAGCGTACTCGGTAATAAAGCGTTCTTTTAACATCAGGGCCGTTTCACCACCCACTTGCAAGTTATAATGAGTTTTAGCCGAAGTACCGGTTGAAAAAGCAACCGCATAACCACGTTTCAAGCCTTCCACATATAAAGCACGACGATTACTAAAATCACCTTGTCCGTGCCCAATGGCAGTACCACCACGGAAATAAAACAATAATTTTTTATTCCAGCTTTCTAAGTCTGGCGTTTCTAAATTCTGGCTGTCACTGGATAACATGGCAATGCTATACATGAACCGATTGATCGTTCCTCGCTCCCAGCGAACAACAAAATCAAGTTCTTGGCCATCACTGGTGACGGTGGTTGACATGTCTTCAGGGCGTTCCATGCCTTGAGTGTATTCAGCCCACGCACCGGCTGTTGTTAAATATTTAAATGAAACAACCACATCTGCCATGCAGTTTTCATCAGGAGCAACTAAACCAATGTCTTCCATGTCGTCAGGATTACAATAAAAGGGTTGCTGCTGGGGCCCTGAAAAAATGGGCCCTGAAAGTGAATAATTGGTTAGAACAACATTTATTGGCTTTATGTCATAATCTTCGGCATCAGAGGTTACTTTTAACCTGTTTTCACCTTCAACCAAACCCGTAATTACACCGGTTAGGGTATGATTGTCTAGGTCTTCCATTAAAACGCTTTTAACATCGGTACCATTTAATTGTACTTTTAAATGCTCACCCGTGATCTGTTCAGGCATCACCACTTGAATACGCGCTTCGCCACCACTTATCTGATCTTTTTCACTTGATAAGACATTCACATCAACACTAGTATCATCGGCTCCGCAAGCAACTAGGGACGCTAGAACAACCGGTATAAAAATTTTCCGGGATAATAAACTTAAACTCATAAAACTCTCATAATAAACATGAATAAACCCCAACATTCCATTGAGGGCTTTGTACACTTTTTTTCACGCGGCATTATAGGTACATAATTTTAAAAAGTAATGCAGATTATTTGATTGTTTTAAGTGGTGTATAACAGATTATAAAAAAATGTTTAGCCTAGGGTAATAAAAAAAGAAAATTCAATAAAACAGATACGTTAAAACGAACCAATCAAACACTGCTGGTGGGATGAGGGGGTTTAAAGGCATGAACTTAACTTGGGTTCCCTAAAACGATTTATCAGCACGATTGTCCCGAAAAACAAGTAATAGGCAAAGTGTATGTGCTCATAAAGGCAATACTGGCATGGCATGAATGGATTTATTAGGCAAACAGGTCTGTATAGACACGACCTTAAAGCTAGAAATGCCGACACTTTTGAATTAAAAGGCTCGGCATACGATTATTCTTAAAAGATAACTCAATATTTACAATCGGTGAAGGAAGTACTTGGTGATTACCGATATGACTGCATGGCAAACATGATTTCTGGCGTTACCTTTAAACTAGACTAAATAATTCACAGGCGGATCGCTTTCGAAGACGATTTTCTCAATAAATTCACTACGAATGTTATTGAAATTAGGCTCGTAACTACACTGCTTATAATCTAGTTTTATTCTTAAAAAAACGTGTAGACCTTTACTTTATGCCGCACCTTTTTCACAGAAAGACCCGCTAATTATTCTAACGACTAGACTCGGATACAGCCTAAATGCTGCCTTATGTCTTTTTAATTTTACAAGTTTGAGTAGATACTAGATGTAAAGCCTAAACACCTGCATAAAATCAAGCTTCATCAATACTCAAGAATGCCCTTAAAGCCTGAATAATTTCTTCACTCACCACTTTTAAGCGCGCCGAATGAAGCGTAGATAACGGCGATATTAACGACACCGGCACATCTGGGTATTGCCAATCATTTAACACGCTCACCAACTGGCCATTGTCTATGTCCTTTTGGCATAAAAAAGTGGGCAATACAGATACCCCCGCCCCCGTCAGCGTAAGCTTATACACGCTGGTAATCTGGTTGGTTTCCACCGCTAATGGGGTCTTAATGGTTTGTGTTTTATTGTTTTTGTTCAAGCGCCAAACTTGATAAGGCTTATTCGTGGTTAAGCCAATGCAGCGCACGTTCATTAAATCTTTTGGGGTATTCAACTCAATTTTAGATAAATACGATTTGGCCACCACCGTAGCCAGTTGAATGTGACCTATGGTTCTTACCTTTAAGTTACTTTCTTCTAGGGGACCAATACGAATGGCAAAATCAAACCCCTCGCCAATTAAATCCACCACATCGTTGGTGCTTTTAATAATGATCTTAAGGTCTGGATATTTCTCCCCCAGTTGCTGAATACAAGAGGACAGTAAAAATATTTCAAAGTCTTCTGGCACGGTGATTTTAACCGTACCAGATATCACACTGTCTTGGCCGTATAAGGCTTTATGGGCATCTTCTATGGTTTGAATGGGCCCAAGAGCGGCCTCGTAAAATTCACGGCCCGCCTCGGTAAGGGTTTGCTTACGGGTAGAGCGAATCAACAGCTTAGTGCCCGTTTCTCTTTCTAGCTTAGAAACAGCCTTACTTAATGTGGACTTAGGCACCTTCAGCACGTCGGCGGCCTTAGTGAAGCTGCCGTGCTCTATGATTTTCACAAAATAGTGAATCAGCTGTATTTCCATAATTTCCCCAGGGAAACAGTGAAGCTCTAATATTGCATATTATCAACAATATAGTCTTGCGTCATAATATTTAGCAGATAGTGACAGTCAACATTAAGCAAAATTAAGGTGCCCTATGAATTCTCAGTCATCCTCAAAAAATGTCCTCATAATTAAATCCAGCCCAGCGTTAGAGGCTTCTGTCTCCAATGAAATTACCGACTTTTTAGTGGAGCAGTTAAAAGGCAAAAACCAGTCGTACCAATTTACCATTCGTGATTTGGCCAAAACCCCTGCCCCAATATACGACAACCAAATAATGCAGGCATTTTTTTCCCCTCAAGACCAATTAACAGAGCAACAAATTAAAGTGGCGGCCCCGTCTTTAGAATACATAGAAGAATTAAAAGCCGCCGACATTATTGTATTTGCGTCTCCTATGCACAATTTTGGCATCACCACATTATTAAAATCTTACATTGATCAAATTTGCCGCATGGGGCTGACCTTTCAATATACCGAAGATGGCCCTGAAGGTTTTATAAAGGATAAAAAAGCGCTGATTATCACCAGTGCTGGCGGCGATTTTCAGCAAGCGTCAGAAAAACACAAAGATTTTCAAACCCCGTATTTAAAACATGTTTTAAATTTCATTGGCATTGAAGACATTGAAGTGGTGCCTGTGCAGGGCGTGGGTTTTGGTGAAGAAGCAGCCAAGCAAGCCAAGTCGAAAGCCAAACAAGATTTAACACGCATGGCCGAACAAGTTCTTTAATAGGGGATACCAATATGAAAAATATGATGCAAGCAATTAGTATTAACCAATGGGGCAGCGCCGATTATTTCCAGCAAGTAAACATGCCCGTGCCTGAACTGGATGCAGATGATGTACTGGTTAAAGTAGCTTATGCGGGAATCAATCCGGCAGACTGGAAAATGCGCGCAGGACATTTAGCGCAAGCCATGCCGAATTTAGGCTTTCCTTTGGTATTGGGGCTAGATGCTTCAGGTACTGTGGTAGCCACAGGAAAAAACGTCACCAGTTTAAATGTGGGGGACCGTGTGGCCAGTGGCACCAATCTTTTTCACTCGGGAAAGCCGGGCAGTTATGCCCAGTACGTGGTGGTCAATGAACAACGGGCGGTGAAAATACCTGAGTCCGTTTCACTGGCAGCCGCTGCTACGCTAACCACCCCAGCCACCACCGCCTGGCAGGCGTTGTTTTCAAGCGAGAAAGGTGCCTTAACCCACGGCCAAGGTAAAAAGATTTTAATTAACGGCGCCTCCGGTGGCGTGGGCAGCTACGCCGTACAGTTTGCCAAACAAGCTGGCGCAGAAGTGGCCACCACCAGCAGCACCCAAAACCTTTCCTATGTCGAATCTTTAGGCTCGGATTTTTTAATTGATTATAAAACCCAAGACATCACTCAACGCTTAAAAAGCTTTGCACCCAATGGCGTGGATCTAATTTTAGATACAGTGAGTGCTGGTTCTATTTCCAACCCGTTAGATTTATTAAAACCAGGCGGCACCCTCATTAGCATCGCCACCATCACAGACGATGGCGATATTGAAGCCAGTATGGCCTTAGCCAAAGAAAAAGGCGTTCACCATGTGTATGCCATGGTGAGCGAAGAAGGCATGAAGCAACAATTAAACAAAATAGTGGCCATGGCCGCGGCTGGTGAGTTAATTCTGCCCCCCACCGAATCGTTTTCAATGCTAGATATTGCCCAAGCTCACACACTTATGGAAACCGGAAAAGCCAGAGGGAAAATGGTGCTGGAAATATCCCACTAAATAAAACATTTTCGCTAAATACATTAAATAACATAGGTCTTGGATTCAACTCCGAAGTGCATCATCTAATAAGGTAGGAATCAGGGTCAGCTG
>CAJXRF010000033.1 GCA_913058575.1 uncultured Bermanella sp. | reverse complement strand
GCTTTTAATACTGTGTAAAAAGGTGAACATATCGCCAATGCTTAAATCGGCATTGTCGGTATACAGTACTTTGGCTTGCCAGTTTTGCTCGGCTATTTCTTGGTAATTTTCGGGCTTAACCGTATTCGCAAATTCGTCTCCTAAGAAACCCTTTGCCCCTTGAAAGGTGACGATTCGTTTACCTGCCAAGTCGGATACTCGGCGGATGGTGAACTGAGAACTGGCTTTCGATATCACCACATCCCTGAAGCGAAAAAATCTATCTGAGCGGCATGCCGTTAACTTTACGGAATCAATAAGGTTGGAAACAGCGTCTATCTTATTTTTCTCAAAATCATGCCAAGCTCGGTGATTCGAATAACCAAACAAATATCGAGGCTTATAATCAGGCATTTTGCTAAAGACAGCATTGATAAGCTCGGTAAATATTCCGCTTTTAGTGTTCTCAATAAAGTATGGTTCAAAGTTTCCCATGGCAATACGAATGGTTTTAACGCTTTGGGCATCGTTTGCCCATGTGTACTGAGCGCTTAATAATAAAAGCAGTAATAGCGGTGTTAATAATTTTCTAATGGACCCAAACATGTTCGCTTAAAATTCAAATTAGATTGTATTTGAGTGTAGTCTAAGATTGATGGCTCAGCTGTTGCTCGTATATGGAATGGCGTGATTACTCTTGGTTTTGGTTGTAGATCGCCACATAATGAGCAAGCTGCTCTGACGAACTATTCTGTGGGTTCATTTGGTCGGCCACGCTTAACGCTAATTCCAGTTGATCCATATTTGTCTTTTCATTATCGCTTAATAATAGCCCTTGCTCAGATTGTTGAAACTCATTCAGCTGAGCCATGATGGTTTTAATGTCGCTGTTTGTGGCAGCGCTATTAATGCCGAACCCATCTATGACGGTTTTAGCCTTTGATAGAGTCTCTATTAGGCTACTTTGTGGATCTTGTTGAGAAATTTTGTCACTCATTTCATCAATAAACGCTGAAATTTCACTTAATGGATCTGCTGTTTGATTCCTTTCACTGACAGATGTGTCTAGCTTTTCAGCTTCCTCAGGGCTAATTAGCCCATATTCACTAAGCCTTTGAATGAATTCTGGGGTAATCGTGACGGTTTTGGAGCCCCCAGGAAAAAACTCCTCATTTAACTTTTGTACTTTACTGGCGCGACTGGATACCTCCACTCGGTCACTGCTGGTGTGGGGAGTTTTTTCACTATCGCTTACGGCACTGCTCTGTGATGCTGTGGACGAGGCAGTGGTAGATGAATAGTCATTTTGGTTGGATGTACTGGTAATCGTTGTCATGACTGGGCCTACAGAAGAAGGGTTTATGACAATGTTAAACGCAAAACTTAGGCCAGATATATGTAAGTCGTAAAGATGATTCAATATGACGAACTATTTTTCATGGCAACTTTCTGATCAAAGTCACCATAATGATTAATGTAAATAATGCTCCTAATCAGTTTGAATTTTTACCTTGTGCCAGATAATCAGTGACACACTGACCCATATAAATTTGTTTAAAAAGAAAGCGTTTGTCCTCCTTAAAATAGCCACAAAATTATGTGCGCAAGGCTAATAAAGTAGTCGTCTGCCGTATAACTTTTAAAAGAAATACGGCAGAACGAATCCTAAAAAACGCCCTTTTTAACGGGTTAAGTGTTAATTAAAGAATGCACAAGAATGCTGCCGCCATAACCCAATGCTATGGCCCAGCTCCATTTCATGTGTGAAAAGAACGTATAATGACCTTGGCTTTGCCCCATTAAGGCCACACCCGCAGCTGACCCGACTGATAATAAACTGCCACCTACGCCTGCCGTCAGTGTGACTAATAGCCATTGGTAACTGTCCATATCAGGTTGCATACTTAACACAGCAAACATAACCGGAATGTTATCTACCAAGGCTGATAACACACCCACAATAATATTAGCCTGTGTGGCGCCTAAGCCTTCATATAAAAAGTGTGATGCTTGGGCTAGGTAACCTATGGTGCCTAAACCCCCTACGCAAAATACCACCCCAAAGAAAAATAGCAGTGTGTCCCACTCGGCCTTGGCTACTTTATTAAAAATATTAAATTCACTAAAGCCGTGATTACGCTGACTGATTTTTATGTAATAGGAATAAATCATTAAGTATGAAAGGCCCAGCATCATGCCCATGAAAGGGGGGAGGTGTAAGAAGTGCTCAAGGCAGACAGCCGTAACGATGGTACACAAAAACAACAAACAAATAACAATGGCTCCAGGGCGCAGTTGCACAGATTCATTTATTGCTTTGGGAACATCATTAGAAATGGTAAAGCTCATGATGGTGGCGGGTATTAAAAAGTTAACCACCGCAGGAATAAACAGCGCAAAGAAGTCGAAAAATTCTAAGTGTTTAGATTGCCACACCATCAAGGTGGTGATATCGCCAAAAGGACTAAATGCCCCACCAGCATTAGAGGCCACAACAATATTAACAAAGGCAACACTCACAAATGCGGGTTTATCTATGCCTACGGCTAATACTACAGCACCCATTAATAAAGCAGTTGTGAGGTTATCGGCAATAGGAGAGATGAAAAAAGCCATTATGCCGGTAATCCAAAAGAGCTTTTTATAACTGAAGTTTTTAGAAATCAACCACGCCCGTAATGCTTCAAATACATTACGCTCGGTCATGGCGTTCACATAGGTCATGGCGGTTAATAAAAACAAAAATAACGAAGCGTATTCCATTAAATTGTGGTTAACGGCTTGGTCTATTATATGTTGGCCGTTATCTATGGATTGCGCCATGCTGGCCACTAAAATCCAAATAAGACCCGCTGCCAATAATACCGGTTTAGATTTTCTTAAATGAATGAACTCTTCCGCCACCACAAAACAATAAGCAAGCACAAATAACACAGCCGCCAAAATGGCCAATGGTGCATCAGTAACATTTAGTAATTCAGGAGGAGCGCTTCCTTGTGATGCTTGAACAGGTAAAGTAAATAAGGCGAGTAATGCCACTAATATTAGTGGGGTAGGATGTTTCAAGGTACTTCTCCACAAGGGCTCTGGCTTAATTGTTATTGAGGCCAAAAATCGCAAGCTTACGCTTTAGTTTTAGTGCTCGTATTGGTTTGGATCAATTCTTATGGCGTTACCTGACAATTACCTAAATATTGATCTGTGGGCTTGTTAATTTTTGCTGGTTGCTGAACACTGCCGAGTATTCACCATAGAGATTTTGGAGAGATCTTACATGACGACTTCTACCCCCTGGTATGAACCGTTTGATAACGAAATAAAGCACATTTCAGTCTTACTAAAAACCCAGCTGTGGTTACAAATTGTGCTAGCACTTATATTAGGCATCACTTGCGGGTTGCTTATTTCTCCAACAGGGGGCGGTTTGGCCCAGCCGGAAACGGCCGTGGTGATTGCTCAGTGGGTCAAATTACCCGGCACGATATTTCTTTCGTTAATACAAATGGTGGTGATCCCCTTGGTGGTCAGCTCAATTATGTTAGGCATCGCCACCGCAGGGGACCCGGAATACTTAAAAAAAATAGGCCTAAGAATCTTCCCTTATTTTGTGATTACCACCTCGGTGGCGGTCACCATAGGCGCGGGCTTAGCGTTATGGATTGAACCTGGTCAATATATAGACAGTAAGTTAATTACCGGCATGGCCCAAGCAGTTCCTGTTAGCGATGTGTTGCAGCAGTCGGTGCCCGATAAACTTGCTGGTCTTATTCCCACCAACATGACACAAGCCACGCTTGAGAAAAGCATGTTACAGCTGGTGATTTACTCCATGATCATGGGGGTAGCATTGGTGGCGCTGCCATCTAAAAAATCTAAAGTCATTTTACAGGTGTTAGACAGTATTCAGTCTATCGCCATGAAAGTGGTGAGTTGGGCCATGTTATTAGCCCCTTACGCGGTGTTTGGTTTGTTATGTGAAATCACTATTAAAATTGGTGTGGACGCTTTGCTTGGCATGTCCATTTACGTATTAACCGTGGTACTGGGTTTGGCTGTATTGTGGGTCTTTTATTTGCTTATTGTACGGGTATTGGCGTCTCGCTCGGTATGGGAATTTTCAAAGAAAGTACGCTCGGTGCAATTGCTGGCATTTTCCACTTCTAGTTCGGCAGCGGTTATGCCGTTATCGTTAAAAACTTCTGAAGAAGAATTAAACGTAAAACCCGCCGTGGGCCAGTTTGTGATTCCCTTGGGGGCCACTATTAATATGGATGGCACCGCGTTATATCAAACCATCGCGGCCATATTTTTAGTGCAAGCCTTTGGAGTAGACATTAGCACCAGCGGGTTATTGTTGCTTATGCTCACTACCATCGGCGCTTCCATTGGTGCCCCCAGTACGCCGGGTGTGGGCATTGTTATTTTAGCCACCTTGTTGTCTTCGGTGGGGGTGCCGGCGGCAGGCATTGGTTTGATTTTAGGGGTGGATAGAATTTTAGATATGTGCCGTACCACATTAAATGTTACCGGAGACTTAACCGCTTGTTGTGTCATGGATAAATGGTTGCCTGCCACCGCCAAATCTAAACCTGTGGATTATTGGCAAAGTTAATAAAAATATCTAAAGGAATAATCGGAAAGCCCTCACGCTGATTAATTCAGCATGAGGGCTTTTATGCATTTAGGCCCCTGTTAGGTGTTTGTCTAGCATGTCGATAAAAGTCTGTGGCTCTGGGCGCACGCGATAATTGTCGGTTAAATCGGCAAAAATCACTTGGCCTTTTTCATCGGTTAAAATAGCGGTGGGCATGACGGTATCGCTTTTATAGCCCATCATGCCCATGGGGGTGCCATTCTCATGAACCAAGCCCAGTTGCTGCGCTGCTTGTAATTTTTTATCCACCATGAACTCCATGGGGGCATCAAATTTTTGTGCTAATTTTTGGCTTTGCTTTTCACTTTGTGGACTCACCAAAAACACTTTTACACCGCGCTTGTTTAACTCTTGATAACTGGCAGCGATTTCTTTTATTTGCGCCATGCACAGTGGGCACCAGTTTCCTCTGAAAAATAATAAAAGAGCCGGTTGTTGGCGCAGTGTACTGGAGGAAACGGCGGCGCCATTGTCTGAAGAGTAAAGTGTAAAATCAGGAAGTGTTTGTCCCACTTTTATTTTAGCGCCACTGCGATCAATGCGGCTATACCAAAATACATACAATAAAGTGCCAACAGCACCAATGAGCGTTGCATACACCACGGGCATGATTCCTTGGCTAGGCAAAATCAGCGTAAGCGCAAAGCCTAAAAATCCCAATATAAAAAATAAGGGTAAATTATTTGAGGTACGAGCCAAGTCTTTTATAAGCAGTACACGACTGAAAAATACCGCTGCTGGTAGTGTGGCGATAAAGGCACCCAGCCATGCATTACTAAAACCGGTAACAAATAATTCCACTGCGCTGTGCAGGCACGCCATAATGGCTCCCATGGAATACAGGGAGATAAAAGCAGACTTAATACGGTTCATACAAGATTTCCTTTTTTATTTTAATTAACTATCTGATTTAATTAGCTGTAAAGCCGTTTCAATGACACCGGTTAGTTCCTTAAGGGCTGTGCCGTGGCGAAGCGATACCATTAAACCTTTTTTGGTGTTCATATAAAATTTAGCCAAAGCCTTAGGGTTATGCTTAAGATCCAATTGACCATTTTTCTGAGCATTTTTAAAATAAATTGCCAGCGATTGCTCGGCCAACTTTAAATATACGATGGCGCGGTTGACTAACGCCGGTTCGCTGTCTGGCAGCTCTACCACGGTATTCACCAACAAGCAGCCTTTGCCTGGCACTCGGGCCAGTTTGTCGGTGTGGTAGCACTGAAAAAATAAACGCAAAAAATCCTCAGGGCCATGTTGATTGGCTAAATCCTTATACAGCACCGCCGATTCTGCGGCGATATGATCCATGACCTTTAAGTACATGGCTTCTTTATTGCCAAACCCATGATAAAGACTACTGCGACTTAAGTTTGTGGCTTCCAATAATTGCTCGATAGAGGTGCCACGGTAACCCTGGGTGTTGAATAGGTCGCTGGCGGCATTTAGTACTTTGGGTTGATTGTATTTTTGTGGCCTAGCCATGTGGTCCCCCAGTTTTTGAATACAAGCATGCTAGGGTACTTTGTTTTGGAATACAAAGTCCAAAACTCATAATTAATAAAGTGATTAGTGGACAAACTTAGCTTGAACAGTGTGAACCTTGAATCAGCAAGAGGCTAAGTGAGTAAAAGTTGTAAGTGCATTATTTTTATATAAAATCCACCTGTGTAATAGTACCTAGCTTGAATGAAAACCAATAACAGCAGGAAAAGAAAATGATCATAAGCGGTGAATGTTTTTGCGGTGATGTCTCTTATGAAATAACCGGTAAATTGCGCGATGCTCGCTCTTGCCATTGCTCTCGTTGTCGTAAAGCGTTTAGTTCTCAAGCCTCGGCCTATGCTTTGGTTGAGTCACAAGACTTTAAATGGTTATCAGGAAAAGAGTTGCTAACGGCTTATGTGGGAGAGCATGGCTTTGGATTTCAATTTTGTAAAAAATGTGGCTCTACCTTATGTGGTATTTTTAAAGACACCGTGCATGGTGTAACACTGGGCTGTATTAATGGGGATGCGCAGGTCGAAATAGGCCGTCATATTTATGTGGGGTCAAAGGCAAGTTGGGAAGTGATACCAGAAGGGGTAATAGCCTATGACGAAAATGTACCTGTTGCGTAAAAATGGATGAGTGAGGCCCATTAAATTTAAGTAAAATAAGACGCTCACTCAATTCACTCATCACCCTTTAATAAACTATTAAAGGGTGAAAAATTTATATGGCAATCATGGCTTCAATTTCGATATTTATATCAGTTGAAAACAGAGCCTCTACTTTTATAAGTGAACTGGCTGGTAAATGATCCTGATAAATACCAAACAAGGTACTGCGCAGTAATTCAATGATACTCAAGTCACTGACAAACACAGTCACCTTTATAAGGTTGTTTAGAGATGTGTTGTGCGCTAAGCAAATAGTTTGTAAGTGTGAAAATATATGCCGAGTTTGCACATCAATGGGTTCCCCCTGAGCTTGGTTGCCAAAAGCGGTTAAGCCTGAAGTATAAATGATGCCATTGTGCACAACTGCCTGAGAGTATGGCCCAAGCGATTCGCCTAGTTCGTTGTAATTATGTCTATGTACTTTCATGCTTGAATCCTTAGTGGCGTGAATCCACTTTGCGTACAAAGTAGCTGGCTAATTTGTGGATTTCTGGGCTTGTGAACAACGCAATCAGTGCGGCAGCAGGCCAAGCCAGAACAAACGCATGAAACCATTGCTGGTAAAAGTGAATAGAGTATCCAAGGTTAATCCAAGTGACCCAAGCGGTCATTAATGTGGAAAGCAGCAGTGACATAAGCCCTGAAAAAATGATGCGGTGTTTCATGCGACTTGTTCCAATCTCTCTATATACACAACTTCGGTTAAAGACTGTGCAAAATAGGTCTGGGTATGGGGGGAATCGTAGTGAGCTTGCAGCGCGGCTTCGTTTGTCCATTCTTCCCATAAGGTAAACTTATTGGGCTCGTCTTGATGCTGTAATACTTCAAAGCGAATACAGCCCGGCTCTTGAATAGTTTTGCTGTGTAATAAGCCAATGGCTTTTATTACTTCTGCGCTATTGTGTCCTTCAGTGGTTACTAAACCTGCGCTGATCCATAATTTTTTCATAATGCTCTTACCCTTTGCTAAATAGTTATGAAAGAAAAATAAGCATAGACACTTGCAATATCGAAATATAGACTCTTAAATTGAATCTATAATTGCATATATGAAATCATGTTTGATGATATCGCCTTATTTGTACACATCGTGCAAGAGCAGGGTTTAGCTGGCGCGGCTAAAAAAATGGATGTACCTGCGGCTACCGTGACTCGTCGTTTAAAGCGTTTAGAGGTCACCATGGGTAGCCAATTAATTCACCGCTCAGCACGACAGTTCTCTTTAACCCCAGAGGGAGAAAGTTGTTATCAGGCCTACGCAGATCTGGTGGAGCAGTTTGAACTAACAGCCCAACAATTAAGTAAAGAGCTTCATGCGTTAAGCGGCCCACTAAAAGTTTTGGCCCCCACTAATATATCTATTGGTATATTACAGCCCATGTGGTCGGGTTTTATTAAACAATATCCACAGATAACACTTGAATTAAAATTAAGTAACCAGCTTGAAAATATGCTGCCAAGTGGTGCTGATTTAGCGCTACGTATTGGCCCACAAGCATCGTCTTTACTTTACCAAAAACGCTTAGGATCTTTAAAGACAGTGTTAGTGGCCACCCCCGAATACCTTAAAACTCACGGTTCACCGCAAAGTCTTGATGAGTTAAGCACTCATCGCTTAATAGGAGCCAGTACTCTTTCTACTTGGCATATGAGCCATATGGGCTCTCAAAAAACTCAAGAAATTCACCCGCGATTTTCAACGTTAGTGAATGATATAAAAATGGCCACGCAGCTAGTATGTGATCACATGGGAATCTCATTGTTGCCCAGTAGCGAAGTGATGAAACTGATCGAAACAGGGGAATTGATTCAGCTATTAAAGTCCTGGCAAGGGCCAAATCGAGAACTGTATACCGTATGGCCCACAGGAAAATTATTAAATGCCAAGGCTAAATGCTTGCGTGATTACATGCATGAATACGTGGCGCGCCATGATTTATTTGAATAAAGTAACCATGAAATGTTGGTAAGTTTTTCAACAATAGTGACTCGCAATTTATAATTGTACAAATTTAAAAATTGGTTTTTAAATTATCAGTGAAAGGAATATATAATGGACGATATTCAATACCCCATTAAAGGTGCTTGCCAATGTGGCAGTGTCACTTATGAATTATTAGAGCCGCCTATTATGGTGGCCGCTTGCCATTGTAGAGAATGCCAAAAACTCTCTACTAGCGCCTTTAGCATTACCGCCATAGTAAAATCCACAAGCGTTAAATTTAATGGGGAGATGGCGCAATGGAGTCGCCCAGCCGACAGTGGCAATATTAGCGCGGCTAAATTCTGCCCAACCTGTGGCAATCGTTTGTATCATTACGACCCTAAAGATCCAAAAATATTAAAACTAAAACCCAGCTCCCTTTGTGATACGCGAATCATTAATCCTACTGTGCATATTTGGGTTAGTGAAAAGCAAGATTGGTATCAAATACCCAAAGGGGTTAAAACCTGTGAGAAGCAACCCTAATTAAAGTGCGCGGGTTTCATGTGGTGGGATTATTAAAAAATAATCCCACAATATATTGTCCCTATGCCAAAATGCATTCCACATGTTTTATTTCATAGCGTTATATTCTATTTAATAGGAGTCATTTATGAAAATTGCCATTTTTTGTGGTTCCAGTGCCGGTCATTCTCCTCAGTTTGTAGAATCCACCAAAGTCCTAGGGAACTATTTAGCCAGAAATGGCATTGATGTTGTGTATGGCGGTGGCAATGTGGGTTTAATGGGTGTCATTGCCGATTCTGTATTAGCGGCCGGCGGTCGTGTTTACGGAGTGATTCCTGAGGATCTAAAAAATAAAGAGATAGCACATCCAAATCTTACCGATCTTAAAGTGGTGGAAGATATGCACCAACGCAAAGCGGCCATGGCCAATATGGCTGATGCGTTTGTGGCTTTACCAGGTGGGCCAGGAACTTTAGAGGAGATATTTGAAGCTTGGACTTGGGCCCAGTTAGGGCATCATGCTAAACCCTGTGCTTTTTATAATATGAATGGATTTTACGATTCGTTAAAAGCCATGATAGACACCATGAGTACCTCTGGTTTTATTAAACCGGAATACGCCCAGATGCTTATACACGTCGATACTCCAGAGGCATTGTTATCAGCCATGAGTGTGTATCAAGCCCCTAAAAATAAATGGGCTAAATAAAATCTATTTATACTTACATATATCATGTTCATTTTTTAAAAAGGCTTTATGAATAATTTTTTAGAATATTACTTATTAGATTGGTTGGGCATATTCATGAGCCTTGTATCGGTTTACATGCTGGGCAATAAAAATAAATGGGGTTTTATTATTTTTGCCTTGTCTAACGTTATCTGGATTTATTTAGGGTTAATGATGATGTCAAGTGTAGGCATGGCGGTGGGTAATTTTATTTTCATGGTAATTAATATTCGCGGCTTTATTCATTGGGGAAAAATGGAAGAAAACCATAAACCCACTAATTAAAAATGGGCTTATTGGAAATCTATTGAAGCAAGCTAGAGCTACTTAAATAAATTAATAAAGAGTGGCTAACATCTCTTCATTGTATTGGGTTAATGGTAATTCGTTTTTTACTTTTTCTACATAGTCAGGGTTGGCAATAAAGGCGCGGCCAATGGCCACTAAATCGGCATCTCCTTGCTTAATGACGTTCGCGCCAGTTTGTGCATCGTATCCACCATTAGCGATGACAGTACCTCGGTAATGCTTACGAATATATTGGGTAACACTTCCCCCTAAGTGATCTACAGGTGCATCTTCAAAAATTCCTGTGTGTACATACGCTAATGGATACTTGTTTAAAGCGTTTAGTAGATAATCAAACACTAGTTTATCGCGGTCATCATGTTCCATGTTCATATAAGCTTGGGGAGATAAGCGCAGGCCAATTTTATTGACCCCCACCTCTTTGTTAACCGCCTCAATAATATCAAATACCAGCCTTGCCATGTTTTCAACGCTGCCACCAAATTCATCCGTGCGACGGTTACTGTGCCAGTGTAAAAATTGATCCACCAAATAGCCATTGGCGCCATGAATTTCAACACCATCAAATCCCGCTTTCATGGCATTTTTTGCCGCCAATCTAAAGTCGCTGATTAGTTGCTTAATTTCAGTTTGAGTAATAGCTCGTGGGGTTTCGTATTGTAAATTTTCGGTGCGTGGCACATGACCAAAAATAGGCACGTCTGACGCCGATACGGGAGTTTCACCGTTTAAATAGACAGAGTGGGAAACCCGTCCGGTATGCCATAGCTGGGCGAATATTTTACCGCCCTTGTCATGGACTCTTTGGGTAACGTTTTTCCAAGCGTTAACCTGTGCTTCGTTATAAAGACCAGGCGTATTAGGGTATCCCTGACCATTTTGTGCCACGAGAGTGGCCTCTGAAATAATTAATCCAGCATCCCCGCGACGCCCGTAGTAAGCCGCCATGTCTTCAGTAGGCACCAAGTTGTCATCACTCATGGAGCGAGTAAGTGGCGCCATGATGATGCGATTTTGAAGAACTAGCTCAGGGCTAAGTTCTACGGTTTGAAATAAGGTTTGGGTGGTGGTCATGGATTTGCTCCGTTGTTTTAAGATGGGCCTATTCTGCCGGTTTCCTTAAAAAGCACTAGATAGTATTATTTACATTCAGTGTTCTCTTTAAGTGAACGTGTAATCTGTTTTTGGAGTGTGAAAGGTGGACGAGCTTAAGCGTGTGGGGGTCTTTACTCGGGTAGTGCAAGCCAAAAGTTTTTCAGAAGCAGCCCGTCAGCTAGGAGTCGCTAAGTCGGCGGTGAGCAAGCAAGTGAGCCTATTAGAAAAAGAAGTGGGCGTTCGCCTGTTAAATCGCTCTACCCGCAACATCAGTTTGACAGAAGCCGGAGAGATTTTTTACCGCCATTGCCAAGATGTCATTAGCCGTACCCATGTGGCGCTTGATGAATTACGCCAATATCAAAATCAACCCACCGGCACTTTAAAAGTTTCTAGCCCTATTTCGTTTGGTACCTCTCATTTAGTGCCAGTGATTCAAGAATTGCGCGCCTTGTACCCTCATTTAAAAATTGAGCTATTGCTGGAAGACCGCATCATAAACATGGTGGAAGAGGGGGTGGACTTAGCCATTCGCATTGGCTGGATGCAAGAATCTACTTTAGTGGCGAAAAAATTATGTTCAGTGCCCATGGTGTTTTTTGCCAGCCCTGATTATTTGGCCAGAATGGGCGTGCCTAAAAAGCCCAATGATCTAACTGACCATCATTTCATTAGTTTAACGCTATTTAATTCGCCATTAAGATGGACCTTTGAAAAAAAGGGTAAGACTGAAACCGTTCAAATGCACAGCCCAGTTAAATCAAACTCTCCAGATGCGGTGGTGTCTTTGGCATTGGCGGGGCAGGGCATTTCAGCGCTGGCCAATAATATGGTGTTTAATCACATACAGTCCGGTGCATTATTGCCTGTGTTACCTAGTTTTAATTTAAAGCCGGTAGGGGTTTACGCGGTGTATCCACACCGAGATCATGTGCCTCCTAAAGTACGCGCCTTTATGGACTTTTTATCAAGGCGTTGCCAGCAAGCACCTTGGAGTGAATAAATAATTTAAATAACTCGCGGTTTACCCATGAGTTTTAGATAATAGTGCATTGTGATGAAATAACATGGTCTACCAGCAGAGATAAATATTATGAAAACCATTGTGGTGCTGGGCGTTGATTTAGCATTGGCCTCCACCATTACCGGCATTATGGATGTTTTCAATATGTCAGGGGTCACGTGGAATCGTCTTAATCATAAGCCTCGTGATCATCATTTTGATGTGCGCTTAGTATCCGTTAATGGCGAACCCATTAATTGCATGGGGGATGTGAATATTAAAATGCATGGCAGCATTAAAGATATTAGCCATGCGGACCTTATTCTGGTTCCCACCTTGGCGGGCAATCCTGAAAAAACCATGGCGCTTAACCAAGCGGCCATTCCTTGGTTAAAGCATCATTATGATCAAGGTGCAGATATCGCAGGCTTTAGCACAGGGGCTTATTTTTTGGCAGAAGCGGGTATTTTAAATAATAAACAGGCCACGACCCATTGGGGGTTTGCCGAACCGTTTAAAGCGCGTTATCCACAAGTGAAGCTTACGCCTGAGCAACTCATCACCGCAGATGGCAATGTATTTTGTGCCGGTGGCACCGTGGCGTGTTTAGATTTATGTTTATTTTTTCTAGAGCGCTATTTTGGTAATGAATACGCTTCAGAAACGGCCAGTTCGGCAGTGGTAGATGCAGTGCGTAACTCGCAATTGGCTTATGATTTAGCCCGCAGTAAAAAATATCATCAAGATGAGGACGTATTGGCCATTCAAGCTTGGTTAGAAGAGCACTACAGTGAATCGATTAATTTAGAAAGTTTGTCCGATCAATTTAATATGTCTACACGTACCTTTAAACGCCGCTTTAAATTGGCCACAGGCGAAACCCCATTGGCCTATTTACAGTCTTTACGTATTGAGGGCGCTAAGAAAAAACTTGAATTAAGCACTGAAAGTATCGAAAAAATTTCAGAACAAATTGGCTATGAAGACATGGCTTTTTTCTCAAAGCTCTTTAAACGCCTTACGGGGCTATCCCCCACCCAGTACCGGAAAAAATTCATTCGCCAGTAGTGCCTTATATTCACAAATGAGGTGGCATGGGTGAAATGACAACCGGGTCCGCTACTGGTTGTCAGTGAGTTCGACTACACTTACCCTTATTAAACATCGGGCCAATTGAAGTGCCTTATTATGGAAGAAACATATGTTCCTTATCGTAAATACATTGATTTTACTTAGCTGCTTGCTGCCGGCTCTGTCTTTTTCTGAAGAGGCAGGAAAAGAGCCCGTTGCAGCTGCGGTAGAGGATTTAAATAAGCCTCTGTATTCCCCTTTTATTGAGCGTTATGTGCTGGATGAGCTTAAACAACTGCGCATTGATCAGGCACAAACCAAGCATGAGATAATGCAACAAATTGTTGATCGTGAGCACAACTCGGTAGATCGAGGGGTCGCGTATGCCACTGACACGGTCACCTATTTCTTTTACCTTATAGCAGCGGCTACATCGGTACTGGTAATGGTAGGATGGACGTCCATTAGGGACATTAAAGAGCGTGTTCATTCCCTAGCAGATGAAGAAATATCTAGGCTGGTGAGTGAATATGAAAGTCGACTAGCAACCATAGAAACTCAATTGCAGCAAAAAACGAAACACATTGAAGAAAATAGAGAGGAGATTGAATTAACACAGGAGGTTCAATCTCTTTGGCTGCGGGCTCAACAAGATCCTTCTCCTGCCAATAAAATATCCATATACGATGACATATTAAAACTGCGCCCAGGGGATGGTGAAGCGCTAACCTACAAAGCAGATGCGGTTTTAGAATTAAATGAACCTCAATGGGCGGCCAATTTATGTCATCAAGCGTTGAAAATAGATCCAGAAAACAGCCAAGCCTTTTACCAGCTTGCCTGTGCTTATACTGCCATGGAACAATTTGATGAAGCACTGCGTTACTTATCAGAAGCCCTGCATAGACGCGAAAGTTATCAGGAAGATATTCGCGAAGACCCAGCATTACAACCGTTAATTAATCATAAAGTATTTGATGAATTGGCTGATCTAATTGATAAATTACATTCAGCGCCAAGTAATAATGTGTGATGAATATTGAGCATACATTAAATAACAATAAGACTAATGGTGTCCTCATCATTAGTCTTATATAAAAATTTAAAAACGGTATTGTTAAGCTGGCATAGTATCCATGTATTTGCAGATGATATTCAGCATGATCTCATCGGCGCCACCGGCAATTGAGGCCAGACGCCCATCTAGCCAACCTCGTGCGGCTACATTTTCACTGGTGTAACCCATCCCTCCCCAGTATTGAAGACACGCATCGTGAAGTTCTCGGGTTAATCGGCCCACTTTTAGTTTGGCCATGGAGGCTAATTTAGTGACATCTTGCCCTTTAATATAAAGGTCGGTGGCGCGGTAAATAAGTGAACGCAGCAGTTCTACTTCTGTTTGCAGCTCTGCCAATTTGAAATGAATAACTTGGTTATTTATTAAAGGTTGACCAAAAGCTTGGCGTTCTTTGCAATAAGCAATCGTTTCGTTAATGGCCCTCTCCATGCCTTTTAACGGGCTGGCGGCACACCATAAACGTTCCTCCTGAAATTGCATCATCTGCATAATAAAGCCTTTACCTTCTGCGCCAATCAAATAGCGTTGAGGTACTTTTACATTATCAAAATACACTTGTGCGGTATCGGATAACACATTCCCAATTTTTTTTATGGGCAAACTTTGTGAAACTCCTGGTGTGTCTTTAGGCACCACAATAAGCGACTTGTTTTTATGGGCAGGCCCTTCGCTGGTATTGGCCAGTAAGCAATAAAAGTCACAGCTAATGCCACTGGTGATCCACATTTTAGTGCCGTTAATAACGTAATCATCTCCTTGTTTTTTGGCACTGGTTTTCAGTTGCGCCACGTCTGATCCGGCATGGGGCTCTGATACGGCAATCGCTCCCACGTAGTCGCCATTAATGGCAGGGGTTAAAAATGCTTCGTGCAGCTCTTTACTACCAAAGCGGGCGAGTGCGGGGGTGGCCATATTGGTTTGCGAGCCAATGGCCATGGAAATACCGCCTGAAGTAATTAAACCTAATTCTTCAGCGGCCACCATTTCATAGGAGTAATCCAACCCTAAGCCACCGGCACTTTCAGGCTTTGAAATACCCAATAGCCCTAGATCCCCCATTTTTTTAAAGACGTCGCGAATAGGGAATTGCCCTTGGGCTTCCCAGTTTTCCACATTAGGGTTGATTTCTTTTTCAATAAAGTTGGCCATGGTGCGGCGTAATTCATTGTGTTCGTTGGTAAATTCCATTTGCACTCCGTAAGGTCAAGCCGGTGGTTAGAAAATTAAATGGTTTAATAATTGAAGTTTTGTGCGCACAAGATGCTTATTGGCCATAAGGCTCAATGATATTTTTCACGCGGCTTTTGGTTAGGGAAAAAGCGGATGTATTAAGCTTGCTAAATTTTTGTGCAGCTTCATAGGCTTTGTCGCCTAGTGTTTTAACATCGCTAGCCAGTTCGTTAATGGCACCAATATTATGAGCCATTTGGGGGCTAAAGGGCTGAGCCAGTAAAGCAAAACTATCAATATACGGAGGGCTAAAGCGGGTGGCACAAACTTCCACGCACCACCCAGGCAAAGGCAGGCCATTGTTATGTTCGTTTAAATGAATTTTATAATCACCTTCCAAAGCTACAATGTAGTCACAGCTACACATGACAATACAGCCACCGGCAATGGTGCTGCCGGTTACTTCTGCAATGGTGGGACAAGGGAAAGTACGAATTGCATTAATAAACTCATTAAATAAATTCATAGCATCAGTGATGCCTGCTGAATTTAAAGATGAAATCATTTTTAAATTTACCCCTGCGCAAAATATGTTTTCTCGTCCACGAATAATAAGCGCCTTGGGTTTACTGGCGCGGGCTTTGTTTAATAACGATATAGCCAGCTGCCACCACTGCATGTCCATAGCATTGGCTTTGCCATCATCAAAAGTCAGTTCGCCAATGCCATTTTCAATTCTAAATTCAATGCTCATGATGGGGCCTGTGTTTATGTGTTTTGTTTAAAGATACGCACAGCATCACATAGGAAGGTAGTAGGGGTTAGAGGCGTTTATGCTAAGGTTTTGTTCATTTGTGCCATGCTATGTAGGGAACTCAATTAGTATGACAAGAATAGTGATTAGCGATTAATAAAGAAGATAAATAGCCATGAGTAAAACGAATGCAAAAAAAAGACCTTTTCAATTTGGGGTAAACCAAATTAAAAAGGTCTTTTTATGCACTTAAAAGCAGTTTATGGTGCGGCAGGCGCATCCTGCATTTTAGTCTCTTCCATTGGCATATCTGCTGCTTGCATTTCAGCTTCGCTGTTGGCCATGGTGTCAGCAGTGGCTACTTCACAGCTCCAACCCCAAGCTTTTTGTTTTTCTACAAAAGTGGCGGCTTTTTCTTCGCAATAGTTCTCAGCGTTATTAGCGCTCCATAAAACTTTGCTGCTGTCTTCTTTGGCGTATCTTACTTCACATGGCACTACGTCATCTGTTTTGTAAACCACTTCAATGACACGAGTTTGATTACCATGGGTACAAATGGTTTTTACGTTTTCAATGGCATGAGTGGCGGCAGTGGCCGATAGAAGCAATGATGCGATTAGAAGCTTTTTCATTTTTATATCCTTATTTTAATGGAACTAAGCCAAAAGGCTGGGTGATTTGAGTGCTTAGCTTAGTTGAAAAATTAGCGCCTGGCTAAAGCAACATGATTTAATCAATAAAACTGTGACGTATTGTACAAAAAATAGATTATTCTGCTAGTTAGCCCAACTTATCTTCAAGATGTGAAACCTGTGGCTATTCTACCCAGTGGTGCCTAAACCCCTACATGGCACACAGGAAGCCAATTTGTTTTTCAAAAGGAAGTGAGATAATGAAAGATAACCCTGAATTACAGGTGGTCATGAGGCATTTAAAAAATCTTGCCCAGGCGGTATCGGTTGAGAACATAGAAGTGAGTACTCGACGAGCATTGATTGATGATTACTTTGACCTGACCTCTCAAGTGAGCCTGCCAAGTGATAAGCAAAGTAGTACCGAAATTGATGTTCAAAACCCTATTGAGAGCTCAAAGGAAACCATTACCGACATCATGAAGCAAACCATGGTTCAAACGCTTTCCCCTATAAAAGTGAACACAGCAGGGGTGGTGGGCTATTGGTTTGTTCCTCATGATTATGATGGAAAAAATCGGCTTTTGTATATTCATGGCGGCTCATGGATGTCAGGTTCAGTTAAGGGGTGGGGGGCTTTTATGGGACGCTTGGCCACGGCCACAGGTTGTGCCGTGTTGTTTGTTGAATATGCCTTAATGCCAGAGCAGCCCTTTCCGGCAGGATTAAAAGATTGTTTAACCGCTTATCATTGGCTTAGGAAAAATGCTCCAAGTGGCTTTAATGAAAGTACGTTTAGTGAAATGGATACAGACCATAAAATTTTCATGGCAGGAGATTCAGCGGGGGGCAACTTAGCGCTTGCCTGTATGCTTTCTTTAAAAGATCAAGGCTGTGACCTGCCTGATGCGGCTTTGGCCATTTCCCCCTGTACCGATCTTACTGCCAGTGGTGAATCCATGGCGGGCTGTAAACATATTGATCCTATTATTAATCCTGATGCCATTAGCCCCCTAGCGCAGGCCTATGTTCAGGGGGTGCAGGATCATGCTTATCCGTTAGTGTCTCCACTTTTTGGTCAGTTGTCTGGATTGCCCCCCTTAATGATACAAACAGGGGAAGCAGAAGTGTTATTGGATGATTCACGGCGCTTTGCACAAAAAGCTCAACGTGCAGGGGTAGAGGTAACACTTGATACCTGGCCTCATATGCCCCATGTATTTCAAGGCTTTGCACCCTTCTTACCTCAAGCCAATCAGGCCATGGAGAAAATAAAAGCCTTTTTTAGTCGCTGACAGGTGTCGCTGTCTAATGAAAAGGTACTGCATTGCCACTTCACTGTGGTGCTATAAGAAAATGGCAATTAATAAAATCTATCTATACTGAATACAGGTTGAATGCTTAAAAAAGGCATCTGAATTTAAGGAAGAATTGGTTTGATACGCTTAATTTGTTTGCTCGTTCTTTTACCTGTGCTGTTTGCTTGCAGCGATACCCCCCAAAAGGCCCTTAAAATAGGCAGTAATGTATGGCCTGGCTATGAGTTTTATTACATGGCACGAGATAAGGGTTATTTAAATCCAGAACAAGTGCGCTTAGTGGAGTTCTCAAACGCTACTGATGTAAGTCATGAATTGTTAAATGGCCATGTGGATGGTGCATTGTTAACCCTAGATGAAGCTGTGCGGTTGTCGGTATTGGGGCTTAAATTAAAAGTAATACAAGTGGTGGATTTTTCTCGTGGTGGCGATGTGG
The DNA here is from genome assembly GCA_913058575.1 of uncultured Bermanella sp. Lineage (GTDB taxonomy): Bacteria > Pseudomonadota > Gammaproteobacteria > Pseudomonadales > Oceanobacteraceae > Bermanella. The sequence continues at coordinate 36,442 of CAJXRF010000033.1, read as the reverse complement.
TGATGGCGCAAAAGAGCGTCACGAAAAATTCTAATTTTAAAAATAAAAGTATCGCTGTGGAAGCCTCGGCTGTGGGGGCATTGATGCTAACGGCCTTTAAAGAGCATTTTAAAATTAAAGGTGGTGATTTAAATGTTGAATACATTTCGGTAGATGAGTCAAAACAAGCTTATGAGCGTGGCAGTGATTTTATTATTAGTTTTGAACCTTTTCGAACTCAGTTATTAAATTTAGGCGCGAAGCAAGTTTTTGATACCAGTTACGTGCCTAACTTAATTGTGGATGTACTGGTGATACGCGAAGATGCCATTAGTCATCACAGTGAGCAACAATTTAAACATGTGGTTAATGCCTATTTTAGAGCGCTAGCTGAATATGAAGCCAGCCCGTTGGCATCGGCTAAGATTTTCAGTAAGCGCCTAAAAATTACTCCGCAGGAAGTGATTGATTCCTATGACGGCATTGTCCCTGCTAAACTGAGTGAAAATCATGCGCTGCTACAAGGGGAATCCCCTGAGATATTGCATTCCATAGAAGATATCAGTGATATCTTAATAAGCTCAAAGCTCATTAACGGAAAGGTAGATGCTAGTTCGATGATTCTAGCTGATTACCTGCCTAAAAAATAAAATGGTACGACGCTTTCCCATTGTGGTGGCTATTCCGGTTATTTTGTTAACTGTGTTGGTGTCATTCTCTATTTTTATTAATATTTATTACAGCGATAAAATATTTAATAACCGCTTAGAACAGTCTATTAATGAAACATCAAGTCTTATTTCACTTATGCAACAAATGGGCGAGGTGTATTTGGCAAAAGACCAAAAGACAGAGCTGGTGCATGTTTTCAATTCTGCTGTAAGCCATGATCAGTTAGTTAACCTACAATTTATCACGAACGATGGCTTGATTTATTACTCTAGTTTGTTTGAACAAGTTGGGAAGGAAGTTTCAACGGTTGAGCTTAATAAACTTATGCTAATCAATAGCAATCAGGTTGAAGTCAATTCAGATAAAACACAGTTCACGATTGTGGCCCCCTTACGCCATCTAAGTGGTAATTTAGCTGATCATGTTGGTTATATTAAGGCGGTGTTTGAAAGTAGGTTTATGCATGATCAAGTAGCACTAGAGGTTAAAAATAATATTCTAAAAACAGCCGTTTTCATTTTAATTCTAATGTTATTTTTAGTACTGGTATTGTATTTTTCCGTTCATACCCCCTTATTCGCTTTGCGAAAATCATTTGAAAAAATATCACGAAATGATTTTTCTGAACCCATGAAAAACAGCATGTGGTCAGAGTTTTCCGCATTGGCTGTGGTAGGAAATAATACTCGCTTAAAATTATCGTTGGCCAATAAAGAGGAGGCTTTGTTGGCCAAAATTTTCGATATATCAAAAGGTATTTATATAAGTGATCAAAATTTCAACCTAAAAAGAGGGAATCAAACATTCTCATCTATTATTGAACAAGCATCCCATGAGTACATGAATAGAAATCTTCGAGAATTTCAGCTTCTTGACCCTGAAGGAGAAAAGGCTCTAATGTTGGGTGAAAATTGGCAAATGGAATTGAATTTGAATGTTAAAGGCACTCATAAAATCGTTAAATCCAGCATTAGCCGAGTATACAGTGCTAGCGATGTGTTTTATGTGGGGGTGTTAAATGATATTTCTCAAGAGCGCAATGAATCAGAAAGAAGAGAGAAAGCCAAGGATGAATTTGTGGCCAGTGTGAGTCATGAATTAAGAACTCCCCTTAATGGCATTATAGGAATGGCCACTTTGTTAGGGCGTGAGCCTCTATCGGAAAAGCAAGCGTCAAACCTGACTAATATATTAAGCTCATCGCGATTGTTGTTACTGGTAATTAATGAAATATTAGATTTCTCAAAAATTGAAGCCGGGAAGCTTAAACTTGAAAAAGTCACCTTTAATTTTAAAAAACTGTACAAGGAAATATTTTCTATATTTGAGAACCTTACAAATGAAAAAGGTTTAGAGTTTTCCAGTTATATTGACCCTGATATACCTGAAGAATTATTAGGCGATCCGGTAAGGCTACAACAACTTATGAATAACTTTTGCTCAAACGCAATTAAATTTACTAAGCAGGGCAGCATATCAATATCGCTATTGTTAATTGATGAAACCCCGACTCAGGCTTCAATTATATGCAATGTTATTGATACAGGCATAGGCATTGAAAAAAGTAAGCAAAATCGATTATTCAAAGCATTTAAGCAAGAAGATGAATCTACTACCCGAGAATATGGGGGAACGGGCTTGGGGTTGTATATATCTAAACAAATTGTCGAACAAATGAACGGGGAAATTATTTTTACCAGTGAAAAAAATAAAGGCAGTACCTTTGGCTTTAGCTGTGTGTTTGATAAATCTAAAGAAAAAACTCAAGAAGAATTGATTAAACACCCTGTACCGGATCGTTCGCTCAATAATTTTACAATACTGGTAGTAGATGACAATGTTATCAATGTAGAGGTGGCCAAAAGTTTACTGGAGGATTTAGGGGCAAGTGTGGAAGTGGCTTTTAGTGGCCAAGAGGGCATTGATAAAGCCCGTCAAATATCGTTTGATGTGATTTTAATGGACATTCAAATGCCGGGTATGGATGGTGTAGAAGCCATTATGAAAATATCAGAGCTGCCCAGTAAAAATAATTACTTCAAAGTGGCCCTTACGGCCAATGTTATGGAGCAAGATGTAAAGCGTTATTTGCAATCTGGCTTTGATGAAGTGGTGGCAAAACCCTTTAATATATCAGATCTGACCGAAAAGATTCTTCAGCATCACTTTAGTCAAGATTTTGATGAGCGATAGTTTTAATAACCTTCCTACCTTCTTAATTTACATGCACTTTTGTGAAATCATTGGCCATGTAAGCCTTAAAAGCCACATTGGATTAACTTGCGTATCGAGAGTTAATTAAAAAAGCGCAAACATTATCAGTGGGCTGCGTTTAGTCTCTTGCTGGAAGGAGATATTATGAAAGCAATAACCGGACAAAGTTACCGAAAGCGTTTAACACGGGTCTTAGACTATGTGTTCCATCACCTAGATGGCAATCTTGATGTAAACGTTTTAGCGGATGTGGCCAACATGTCCCCTTATCACTTTCATCGTATTTATCGAAAGATGGCAGGGGAGACGATCAATATGACCGTCAGGCGCCTGCGCCTTCAACACGCGGCAGCTGATTTAATTCGTACCGACCTGCCGTTAACTATCCTTGCCAGCAAGGTTTCTTATGGCAGTGTGGAAGCATTTAGCCGCGCGTTTACCAAGCAATTTGGTGAAACACCTAGCGAGTATCGCCAGGGACGTGCAATGCATAAATCCGACTCAATGCCATTTGTGGCCATGCTAGGTGACACTCAGCTGGAGTATGAAGATATGTATCAAGTGGAAATAAATCACATAAACGAAGCGCAATTAATTGGCTATGAACACCAAGGCAGCTACATGAATATAGGCAATGCTTTTGAAAAGCTTTACTTGTATGCGGGCAGTCATGGTTTGTTAAATGAAAAAAGTCGATCGATTGGTTTGTATTATGGTGACCCACAAACGGTTAGCGAAAATGAATTGCGGGCCATGGCCTGTGTGTCAGTGGATAAAGCTTATTTAGATGCTCGTGGTGATTCTAGTGCAACCCATGCTGAGAGTGACCCACAGTTAACGATTATTCCACATGGTGAATACGCCACTATTTTATTTAAGGGCTCTTATGCGGAATTGCAAAAACCCTACGATTGGTTTTTTGGGCAATGGTTGGAAAAGAATGAAAAAGAACTGGCTGACTTTCCCCCTTTTGAGGAGTATTTAAACGATCCTAAATCCACGCCACCAGCCGAGCTTTTAACTCGGATACATTTTAAATTGGCCTAAATTAAGCTTTAGAGTTTACTCAATATAAGCCTATGTAAATTACGCCAAGTTCAATCAGTAACTGGGCGTATTCCCCTTTTTCCTCTGTAATAGTCGGCTTTTTTCTTCTAGGCGATGCGTCGTTACTTGTACGTTATTTTAATGTGAACCCTTGTGCTTATTTTCATAGAGGCTTTCTAATAGTTGACATAAAGAAGTGAAACATGGTTCACTTCTTTTAAAGAAATGAAACTGGATTCACTTTATGGCCTACCGACCCACACCAAATACCGAAGCACGTAAGGCGCAAATACGCGCCCGATTATTAAAAGAAGGGCTGGCCTTGGTGTCTCAAGGGGGCTTTAAGACGGTCACGATTGGGTCTGTAGCCAAGGCTGCTGAAGTGGCTACCGGCACGGTGTATCGGCATTTCACTTCTAAAACCCATTTATGCACAGAAATTTTTCAATTAGGCACCGAGCGCGAAGTCAGCAAGGTACGTGACACGCTTGCCCAAGAAGGGGATATCGCCACATTGCTGGAAAGTGCCACACGGGTGTTCATGGGACGGGCCATAAAAGGCCGTACTCTAGCGTATGCCATGATTGCGGAAGCCGTGGATGAAGAGCTGGATGAAGAACGCCGGCGCTATCGGGAAATTTGGGCTGACACTTATGTGCCTATTTTGCAAAGAGGCATCGATTCAGGGGTATTGCCGGCCCAATCCGCAGCACTAAGTGCTGTGGGGTTAGTGGGGGCCATGGCAGAAACATTGGTTGGCCCTTTATCCCCCAGTACCCGTCATTTTGATGTGAGCCAATTAACCGATGCCATGGTGGCATTTTGCTTAAGGGCGGTGGGGGCTAAATCTTAACGGCCCCAAATAGTAAGCGAGTTGTATCTAATAAAGCATCACTTAATCGCATTATTTAATTGAGAATTATCACGAGGTAAATATGGAACACACAAGCCAAGCACACGCTTTCAACGCCACCACACACGTTGTGGAAAATCAGTCTTACGCCCTTGAGAATTACAATTCCTATACATCGGATGCGGCCCTAATGGAGGCTGTTCAGCGAGAGGGCGGAGGCTGGGCTCAAGATGAGTTGGTGGCCTTTGGGGCAGAATGTGGTGATAGTGCGCGCATAAAATTAGGCTTTCAGGCCAACGCGAATAAACCGGTTTTCAGGCCTCATGATCATTATGGTCGCAGAGTAGACCAAATTGATTTTCACCCGTCTTATCACGAATTAATGAATGTTTATCGCACTCATAATATTCATGCTTCTCCTTGGACTAACCCCAGGGCGGGTGCCCATGTGGTGCGCACTGCAAAAGCGTATTTAAATTGTCAGGTAGAGGCCGGTCATGGTTGCCCGGGCACTATGGTGTTTGCTTGTGTGCCAGCCATAAAAAACCAGCCTAATCTTGCTGAAAAATGGCTACCTTTAATTACCAATGGCCATTACGATCCGCGCAACATTCCCGCCCACCTTAAGAAAGGCATCACCGTGGGCATGGCCATGACCGAAAAACAAGGGGGCACAGATGTGCGCGCCAATACCACTCGTGCCTATCCAGTAGGAGCAGGGGGGGCTGGGGAAGAATACGAATTAGTGGGTCATAAATATTTTGTGTCGGCACCCATGGCTGATGTGTTTTTAGTGTTGGCAAAAACCGACAACGGCATTTCGTGTTTCTTGGTGCCGCGTTGGCGCCCCGATGGCACTAAAAACCCCATTCAAGTGCAGCAGTTAAAAGACAAAATGGGCAATGTTTCTAATGCGTCTTCTGAAACCGAATTACGCGGTGCATTAGGCTGGTTAATTGGCGAAGAAGGTAAAGGCATTAAAACCATTTTAGAAATGGTGTCGTTAACGCGTTTCGATTGCATGCTGGGTTCGTCTTCTGGCATGCGTGCTGCAGTGTCTAACATCACCCATCATTGTGCTCAACGTAAAGCGTTTGGAAAAAAATTGGTGGACCAGCCTTTAATGCAAAATGTGTTGGCTGATTTAGCCATCGAGAGTGAAGCCTCTTTAGCTTTTACTATGCGTATGGCCCGTGCGTTAGATAACTCAGGTAATGCTCATGAAGATAACTTTATGCGTATGGGTACCGCCGTGGGTAAGTATTGGATTTGTAAGCGGGCGCCAGGTCATGCTTATGAAGCCATGGAATGCATCGGCGGCAGTGCCGTAATGGAAACCAGTATTATGCCGCGCTTATATCGCGAAGCACCTGTGAATGCTATTTGGGAAGGCTGCGGTAATGTTCAGGCATTAGATGTGTTACGTGCCATGCACAAAGAGCCTGAATCATTGCATGCATTTTTAAGTGAGGTGAAAAAAGCTAAGGGTGCTCACAAGGGGTTTGATCAATTTGTCTTGGGCCTTGAAAACGAATTCACCAATGTGAACGATATGGAATACCGCGCGCGCCAAATAGTTGAAAAAATGGGCTTAGCCATTCAAGGCAGTTTGTTAATTCAAAGTGATAATCAATTAATTGCCGAGGGGTTTTGTGAATCACGCCTAACGGGTAACGGTTTTGCTATGTATGGCACTATGCCTAAGGGAATAGACTGCAAGGCCATTGTTGATAGAGCTACGCCCAGTGTAGATTGGTTAGCGTAAGACTTAATCGATTACTAAATGTGAAAAATTAATTTTTAAAAATTAAAATTAATCAATAATAAGTAGGTTCGTTAGCTGTATGACCTGCTTATTATTCTCCAAAATACTCTTTTAATTTTTTATCAAAAAACCCGCTTTTCTTTATTTTATCCAATGCTTGTTGCCATTTTTTATTGTCTATCTGGTTGGACTGTTTCGATGAGGCTATCCACAATGGCAATACTTGCAAGGTGGCACCAAACTGAAGTTTATCTTCATACTCTTGTTGGCTCCAGGCATACACAGCCTCTGGCTGTGCGGTGTAAATAGCGTCTACTCGCCCAGAGTTTAATAAGTTGTATAACACCGATCCTTTCACCTGTATGGTATCTTTTAGCTGGTAACTTTTTAGTTTTTCACCTTGTGCCGAACCGATCACCGAGGCCACTTTTTGCAGCTGCTTTGCATCCTCAAGGGTGTTAATTATTTTTTGGCCGCGTTTATTAATAAACATAACTGGCACATCAAATAATTTACACACCCAGTTATAATTGTCTTCTCGGCTTTTTGTGCGCGTTAACGGAAAGATAATACTGTTGGATGTTTTAATGGTATTTATTTGGGCACGCTTCCAAGGTAAAAACTGAATGTCAGGGCTTATGTCTAGGTGTTTACTCATCTCTAATACCAGCTCCATCAAAATGCCTGGTGAAGTTTTAGAGCTGGAGGTATAGATGGGCTCGTCTTCTAGGTAAAAAGTGATTTCCTCTTGGGCTTGAACCCACCCTGCGCCTATTAATAAGCCCACTAACACAATGCTTTTGATGGGTGACGAGCCATTGACTAAAAAGTGCATACACACTCCCTAAAGTGTCATTACCCATAAGTGTATTTCTCAGCGAATTTTTCGTTTCATCTTAAAATATAGCAGCCTCACAGGGGACTGTTATAACCGTTTGATAGGATTTACTTTCCTAATATGAAACGTGTTTGGTAAATTTAAAGGCAATCTTAAAATAGATAACCAAAATTTTGCTTAAGGCCAGTAAACATGGGCCTTTAAGAGGTGATGAACGTAGTCACATTAAGCCTAATAAAAGGGCATGTCATGCCTAGGACTATTTGCTGATTGTAAGTTAGAGTTAAGGTTCTAGAATGACTTTTCAACTCATCAAAAAGGATTGGATTATGAATAGGCCAATAGAAGACCTAGCCCGCACTTTTATTGATCTTGCGTGGAATAAAGGGCACTTCAATCTTTTACGTCAATATTGCACCACCGACTTTCATTACCACACCACTTTCAATGAGCAAGTCTTAGATTTTGACGCCTATGTGGCTTACGTAAAAACCTTTCGTACCTGCATGCCAGACATTGAATTGACCATCGAAGATGTCATGAATAAAGGTGATCATGCCATGGCCTATAACATTCTTTCTGGCACCATTACCAAACCATTTTTTGGGCTGCCTGCCAGTGATAAACTCATTACCTTTACCGCGATCTCCACGTTAAATTTTAACAAAGGAAAAATCGAAAGTTTAGATTCCTTAATTGATATCGCCAGTATTCAGCGCCAAATTGAAGCCCCAATTGCCGTGGACCGGCCTTTAAATATTGTTTAGCCAATACATTTAAGATTTAAGTGAATCTTTATAATTAAATTGTCTTGAACTGTCGTCGAATGGAAATAAATTCCCTGTAGAGTGATTGAACTTTCAAATTGTTTGAAAGTTCAATAACAATAACAAGGATGATGTTCATGCTGCTTAAATTTCTCAAGCCTTTTCTGCTCTTCATGTCTTTTTGCTTATTAATCATTAGACCTGCCTTTGGGGCGACTTGTCCCGATTACCAAGTGTTAGAAGAGTTACCTCATTTTTCAATGCCAAACGACAGTGGCTTTCGAAAATCACGTAATACTTGGTTGAGCTGGTGGTATAAACCATACCATTTTATTCATGATCAAATGGTTAACCCAAATCAAGAAGCCATGGTGGTGGGCAAGTTTGATTACGATTGGCTTTTACATAAAGACTTAGAAGGAGAATACATTAAGGCCTATATCTATGGCACGGGCATGGATGATTGGGAGTATTTAGGCCAATATAAAACCGACAGTGACGGCAAAGTATATGTACCGGTAAACAAAGGCGTAGGTGAATATCAAATACGAATGGTGGTCACCGGAGATTTAAGCATGGCCGATGGTTTTGTATCGGTAGTAGATAACAGCCGCGAAGCGGTTTTATTTGATATTGACGGCACGCTTACTCTAAATGATTTTGAAGCAGTGGGGGATTATTTAGGCACAGATGTGGCCGATGCTTATTATTACGCACAGCAAACAGTTAATGCCTATAAAGAGAAAGGCTATCAAATTATTTATTTAACCGGGCGTCCTTATTGGGTAGGAAAAGACACAAGAGAATGGTTTGAATACATGGAATTACCCATGGGTCTCCTTCACACTAACCCATATGGTGATGGCCCTATACCACCAGATACTCAAGCTTATAAAACGCAATACCTTAATAAATTAATGAATGAAAATGATATTAAAATAGTGCGAGCTTATGGCAATGCCAGTACCGATATTGCCGCTTATGACAGTGTGGGCATAGATAAAGCGCAAACATATATTATTGGTGAAAATGCAGGGGACAATGAGACTCAAGCTATTTTTGACGATTATGTTTTGCATTTCTCTGAAGTGGTAATAAATACGCAAACGGCAAATTGCAGTCAGTAACTTTGCAAACCATGATTGCAGGTGCAGTCATGGTGTTTAATTTTTACAGCGTTTAAATCCTGCTTTAAAACTTTATTTGGGCATTATCTTTTTTATATTTATTTAAGACATAAGAAGGAATGCGTCAGAGCATTTGATGTGCTCCGCCATTGCATTCCTAAACAGCTTAATTACCATCCAGTAACAATTTATCGGTAATGGTTACGTTAGATGGATATCACCACACAAATAAACAGCTTCTTAAAGAAAGACTTCCCTCAAGTGACGTCCATTGTGGAAGACATTGGTCCACAAAGCGCCCGCGTGCGTCATCAATTAGGAGAAGGGGATTTACGCCCAGGTGGCACAGTGTCGGGGCCGGTGATGTTTGCGGTTGCTGATCTTGCCTTGTATGTGGCCATTCTAGGAGAGATTGGCTTGGTGCCATTGGCCGTTACCACCAATTTAAACATTAATTTTCTAAACAAGCCCTCAGCTGATAAAGACTTAATTGGTGAGTGCCGCCTAATTAAAGTGGGTAAGGCGTTGATTATTGGTGATGTCTTCATTTACAGCGAAGGCCAAGAGCAGCCAGTGGCCCATGCCACAGGCACCTATGCCATCCCCCCTAAAAGAGAAAATAGCGCTTAAGGCCTGTAAAATTGCCTAAGACCTTTGGCTGATAACGAGCAAGTGGCGCCCTGGCCACTCTATATCCTGTCTGACGGCGCTATTTCATAGATTTAGCGCCGTTTTTCATGGTCAACAGGCTGCAGGCTAGGTATTATCCCCGCCCTAAAATTACCAGTACCCTGTACTTTGGGTTTTACCCAAGCCTAGCTAGGCTTAGTGTAAAGCCATAAGCAAGCGCCGTTGGGCCAATGACAGCGAGGACAATGCAAATGACATCACATCCAAAACCCCATGGAACCGAGCTGCTAATAAAAGCCCAAGAAAACATGCCTTTAGGGGTTGCCGATAGCTACCGCTACTGGGGCCAAGAAGACACCGTCTTTGTGAAAAGCGTTAAAGGCTGCACCCTAACCGATTGTGACGGTCAGGATTTCATTGATTTTCGCCTGGCTTATGGCCCGATCATTTTGGGTTACCGCGATAATCGCATTGATCAAGAAGTAGTGAAGTGCATTCTCGAGCAAGGCACCATTTCAGGCTTCTCCAGCGAGTTAGATTCACAAGTCATTGATCTTGTAAAAGCCATGTGCCCCCACATTGAGAAAATGCGTTTTGCCAATTCAGGCACCGAAGCGGTGATGGCTTCGGTACGCACCGCCCGTGGATTTACTGGCCGTAACAAAATTGTGGTAGTGGAAGGGGGCTTTCACGGTTTATACGATGAAATGATGTGGAAAAGTGACGTAGACAATTGGAATACCGCCTCTCAAGCGGCACCACAGGTTATTCCATTTGGTGGCGGCATTCCGGTGAGCACTCGCGAGCATTTAGAAATAGTGCCCCTTAATGATTTTGCCGTAATAGATGAAGTGTTTAAGCGCTGTGGCGAAGACATTGCCGCCATTGTGATTGAACCCATTATGGGCAACTGCGGCAGCATATGCGCCACTCAAGAATACATGCAAAAATTGCGTGACGTGTGTGATGAAAAAGGCGCCTTATTAATCATGGACGAAGTGAAAACTGGTTTCCGTGTGGCCAAAGGTGGGGTTAGTGAGTTGTATGGCATTAAAGCCGATTTAACCACTTACGCAAAAGCCATTGGTAATGGTTACCCGGTGGCGGCCTTTGGTGGTCGCAAAGATGTGATGGATAAAATTAGCTTTGACCAAGACGGCGTCACACATGGTGGCACTTATACCGCCAACCTAATTGGTTTAACCGCAGCAAAAGCCACGTTAACGATTTTAAAAGACACCGATGCCTTGGCCACCATCAATAAAGTGGGTGGTGAAATTCGCGAAGTATTGTCTAAAGTATTTACGCATTTTTCAATTGAGCACAAGTTCTCAGGGCCAGACTCCATGTTTGGAATTCACTTTGGCAAGGAAGTGCCGCAAAACTATCGAGACTGGAAAAAAACCGATAGCCAATTGTACGTGCGTTTTGCCCTTAACCTCATTGAAAACGGCATTATGCTAGAACCGGATTCTCGTGAACCCTGGTTTATTTGTGAGTCTCATAAAGACGTGGATTTACAGTGGCTTGAAGAAGTGGCTAAGAAATCAATGGGTGATGCAATTGCTCAAACGGAAGCGGAAAAATAATTCCTGAATTAAGCTTGATTAAGGTGTTTTTAAAAGGCCATCTAACCAAAGTTAGATGGCCTTTTTTGGGTGAGCTATATTGCACTTATTACTTGAAAGCGCGTGTCTAAAAATTTACTTAATTTGCGTTTAGGAACTTTTTCATAATGCCATTCACATCTATTTTTGTTAAACCCTGGTTATAAATGTCGGCCATTTGTTGGCCCATTTTATTTTTTTTAAAGCATATAAACAGCTCTTTATCTTCTAATAGTTTTTCTTGAAAGTGGGCTTTGCTTTCTTCACCTTTTAAAGATTTGTCATGCTTAAATAAATACGTCATGACGTTTTTGTCTATTACGGCAACATCCAAACGGTTATTGATTATTTTTCGCAAATTTTTACTATCACTTACCACAGCTGACACTTTTAGCCCTCCTGATGCCACCAAAGAATCAAACTCTGTGGTGTTCACGTAATCTTGAACCACGCCGATACGCTTGCCTTTTAAATCGCTTAAGGCATTCCAGGTAATGGCTTTACCCGCTTGCTCAACAAATCCCAGCGGGCCACTGCCCATAGGTTGTGAATAGGTAAATTCTTTTGCCACCTCTTGAGAGTAATATTCAGGAAAATACCCCATGTATTGACTGGTTGGGCTTTTAGCCTCGTTAACGGCACGGCTCCAAGGTAAAAACTCCACCACCAGTTTGTACCCCATGGCTTTAAATGCAGCACTGGCCACCGCCACCGAGGCCCCTTGCTGGGGTAAACTTTTACTGGCATAAGGGGGCCAGTCTAAGGAGGTTAAATGCACTACTTTTTCAGCCACACTTATGTGGCTTATCATTAGGGTTAATACGAACAGCACAATCCGCATATTAGGCTCCTATTTAGGGTTATTTTTGGTCAACATCTGTTAATACTAGTGCAGGGCTTAGACTTTTGCCTAAGGATCAATATTCAGCGAATAACTAGGGGTAAAGCTGCACAATACCGCTTTTGCCTGTCATGTCGGCCACCATCCATATTTCTTCAAAAGGGTGTATTGGCGGCACTTTAATACAGTGTTGCAAGGCTTGAATTTCATCTTTATCCCAAGCGGGGTGGGCGTTGCGAATCACTAACCACACGCGATTACTGTGGTAAGACTTTTGAGATTTATTCAATAGTATTTTGTTTAAGGCATTAAGTAACCGACTGTGGGGGTCTGAAACTTGTTCTAAATCGTGAAGGGCTTCATGCGTAAGCTCACTTAATACGCGCCCTAAAATAATCATGGCTTCTTGTTCACTGCCGTAAAGATGGGCTACTTCAATATTAAGGTGGCCACCTTCCAGCTCACAAGAGATATCGGGCTTTCTGGGTTTATTGTGCCAAATGTGACGAATGTGTCGGCCAGTGTCATTTTCATACCAGCGCATAAATAATTTAGCGGCCTGGTGCTCTAATTCAATTTTTTCAGATTCGCTGGCTTTTTCCTGAGGCATAAGTAATAAGGAATCAATGACTTACCTTCAGTATAGCCTTCATTTTCAAAGCTTGCCTTAGTGAACTTTTTGCGTATTGAGCTACTGTTTTAAGGCTGTATAGTCCCATTAGGCTTTACGCTTAAGCGGTTCAAAGGATGGAATAGAGTATGGATAATAAAGATAAGCAGGCGCTCATTAATCGTTATTTACAGGCTTATAATGCGTTTGATATTGAAGGGATGATTCGAACCGTGAGTGATAATATAGAATTTGAAAATATTTCTCAGGGTGAGGTTAACGCTTATTCAAAAGGCGTACATGAATTTAGAGAGCTTGCTGAACAGGGGCAATTTTTGTTTACGTCTCGCGAGCAAAGTATTACGGCTATAAAAGAGTTAAAAGGTGAAGTTGTCACGCAGATTTTATATCGCGGCGTATTAGCCACAGATTTACCCAACGGATTAAAAGAAGGGGAAACGCTTATTTTAGAAGGGCAATCTATTTTTTCTTTTCAAGAGGGAAAAATTTCCCGCATTCAAGATGTTAATGATAGCTAGAGGGTTAAAGAGCGGCATTACAAGTTAATGAATGCCGCATTTTAATGCTTCCTCTATTTATTCTTTTTCTGTCACTACTATCAATTGGGCGCCAACATTTATTAAGCTTTTACGGCTTGAGAATCTGTTTGGCTTTTTTGCATGGACTTTTTAAATTCCACTTTCATGGTGTGCCCTTTAATGGCGGGGGCGGCAATGGCGTCAATGGCAAGCTTGCCCACGAGTATTAAAGGGGCGGTGGCCAAAGCATCTAGAAACCAAGCAAGGGGTTGGGCCGTGATGCCCATATAATCTGGCATATTGGCCAAAGCGGGCAGTGTGTATAAGCCTGTTATGCCATGTAATGCCAGTGCCACCCAAAAACCAAAGCAGTAAGGGCAACGCCAAGCCTCATAAAGATAAGCCAAAGGGGCAGGTAAACGAGCCAGAAACCAGTTAAACCACGTGCCCCACTCTGGAAGCTTTTCCCACAATAAAATGTAAGTCGACAGCCCAATGAGTGCCAATGTGAAGTCCATATTTTTCCCCTTTATACTTGTGATTGAATGGCCTAAAAAGTATTACTTCGGCTAATTGTTTGTTATTTGAATACTGTCAGTCTTTATTTAGGGGTGGTAGAGTCAATATTTTCTTTAAATCGGCTTATCTTTTTATATCGCGAGAGTTACTTTAATTGCGACTAAGCAGGGCATGCAATGGATGACATACATTTCAGCCACGCCATTAACGTGGGTTATCAATTTACCAAGGATGTATCGGCGAACCATGATGCCTCTCATACCGAGCATGTGATTAGCTTTGTAGATCAGGGCCATATGCGCATTGAGCAAGGCCAAGAAATTAATATCTCGCCAGGTATGTTGGTATTGGTACCCGCGGGTGTGCCTCATAGCCAGTTTTCAGGTGAAAATGTCGGTGCGTGGTGGGTGAGTTTTTGCACCAGTTGCCTAGATTTAAGCGAAGCCCATTCGCTAATGGCCCCCTTTGAGCAGGTGAGACTTGGGGCTTTAGCGGTATTTTCATTACCAAAGCCACGTCAAGATTATTTAGTGTCATTGATGCAAGCTCTTAAAAAAGAAGGGCAAATAAACGGCCCTGACTCACCTGAGGTAATGAGATGTTTATTGATGTTAATTTTAAATGAGGTTAAACAAGCGCGCAGTGCATTAGTCGATACCCCGGCGGAAGGGAATAATCGTGTGAGTCAGGCATTAGAGTTTATTCAAAAAAACAGTTTAACGGCAATTTCCTTAAAAGACGTTGCCAGTCATTTAAATTTAAGCCCTGCGTATTTGGCCACCAAAATTAAAAACAGTACCGGTTACTCAGTGGGGGAATGGATTAACCGTAATCGTTTAACCCATGCTTGTTCGCGGTTAATGCATACTGATGAAAAAATTGACAGCATTGCCCATCAGGTAGGTTGGGCAGATGTGACCCATTTTATTCGCATGTTTAAAAAGTCTTACGGCCAAACACCAGCGGCTTGGCGTAAACACCATAACAGTACGCGTTAGCTTAAAATCGGTGGCCCAATTATTTTTGGCCACCGATATAACTTAGGCACTTTGCATTTGGTTTCGCTGGGGCAAAATCACCAGCCAGCTGACTAAATTCATGGCAAACATGCCGCTAAAGATATACCCCGCCCAGCCTACCGTACCACTTAATGTGGCTTGTAAGAAAATAGCCGCGGCCACTAAATCCACTAAGGCATTGGCGGCCACTAATGAAAAAGGAAATACCGGCGTATCCTTAGTACTGTAAATACTAAAGCCTAAACCAAATAAAAATGCCCCGAATAATCGGCTTACTAAAATAAGCCCATCCGTTAGGTTTAATTCTAAGAAGCTTAAAATAATCTGTGGGTACACAGTTAATGCGACCCCGCCAATAATGGCAGCGTAAGCGTGGGATAGGCTCACCGACCGGTAATTCATGTGAACTCCTTTTTAAGGTTTTTCTTATAAGCAAGATTGGCTCACTATAGTAGAGTAAGGTCCACTAAATAGAAGGTTGTTTTAGGACGTTAGTTTGTCCAGATTGTGATGGTTAAGTGGCTGTTGAAACGGTGATAAATTTTAAAAATAGTGTGACAGGCCGGAGTTGAATTTATTAACGGTTTAAAAATTATTTGTCTAAATGTTAAAAATAAAAACTGCTTAACGCCTTTAAAGAGCATTAAGCAGTTTAATAAATGGTTAAAAATTATGGGCCGTTAAACCCGACGATTGTGTTTTTTAATGGCTTTTAAATTGTCAATTTGCTGCGCATTTAAAATGCTTTCTAGTTGAACTAGGGTGTCTTCAAATAAGGCTTTCATGGCTTTGTGTTCTGCTTGGTAAGTTTCTTTATATTGACCACGAATGGCCTTTCTTTGTTCACCTTGTGCTTTCATGATGTCTCTAAAAGCGTCGGCTTTATCATCGCTTAGCTCTAGGGTGGCAATCATGTGTTCACTGGCTTTTTTACCATCATGCTTAGCCATGCGTTTAGGGCCCTTCATGTGCATACGGCCATTTTTACTTGGACGATTGTGTAGGGTAATGGCTTTAAAGTTTTCTAGCTGTTGCTCCGTTAACACGCCCTTTAATGATTCAAGGGTGCTGGCATGCAGTGTTTCCATGGCTTCTCGCTCTTGATTATGGGTATCGCGATATTCCTCTTTTAGAGCCGAGCGCTTGTCATGCTGGGCTTGCATAATGCTGTGAAAGTCTTCCTTCTGGCTGTCTTGCACATTTAAGGCAGAGTATAAACGCTCAGGCCCTTTGGTTTGGCAGTGCTTTGCACCCTCTTGGTTCTGCTCTTGGGCAAAGGCCAATGATGCAAAGGCCACCATAGAAGCCAATGAGGTCACGGCGATGATTTTTTTAGTGGTGTGTTTAATGGATTTCATGTGTTGCTCCTAATGATTTAACTAAAATAATTTAGGCTGTTGGTTGATGAAGCCTTTTGGGTATGGGTATAGATTAGAGGGCAAATAAGGAGGGAATTAGGAGGACTAAGGAAAAAAATGTAAAGGTTTCGTAAAGCTGAGGGTTTAGGTTTAAACGGATTGGGGATGCCGTTAAATTATTAGCCTTGCTGATTTAATACACGAATCAGTTCTGCCGTTTCGATGGGTTTAGACAAGTAATCATTCATGCCTGCTTCAACACAGGCTTCTCGCTGTTCCTCCATTACATGGGCCGACAGAGCCACTATTTTAATGGCCGAACGTTTTTGCTCTTTCTCCATTTCTCTAATGGCTCGTGTGGCAACATAGCCATCCATTACTGGCATGCTGCAATCCATTAACACTAAATCTATGTTGTGGTCAGGGTTGGCTAACATATCCAATGCTTCTTGGCCGTTTTCCACTAGGTGAGGTGTTTGCTGCATTTTTTTGAGCATGGCCATGATCACCATTTGGTTCACCTTGTTGTCTTCTGCTACCAAAATATTGAGGTTTTTGACTTTTATCTCACTGTGTTGAATGCCGATATTCTGAATAGATTCATTGTCTTGAATAATACCGCCTATGGCCTGACAAAAGGAATCGTGTAATTCAGCGGCCAAGCTGGGTTTAACCATGGCTTTAAAAATACCTGATTGTCTTAGGTCTTGTTTAGAGGGTAGAGTATCGGCAGATGTGAGCAGCACCCTTGGAATGTGATTAAAACGTGGGTCTGCTTCAATGATGCGGCTGGCTTCTAAGCCATTCATGAGTGGCATGAATAAATCCAGCGAAATCAAATCAATTTTTTGATGTTCTCGATGGGCTTTTTCAAGCTCCTCTAATACCTCTTGTCCATCATGTGCAACCACAGGGATCATGTTCCAGTTTTTAACAGTTTCTTTTAATATTTCGGCGAAGGTGAAATTATCATCGGCTATTAAAATTCTGTGCCCCTGTAAACTTCTTGAAGGCTCATTTAAGACGGCCATTTCGCCTTCACTTTCTTCAATTGAAACACATACCCAAAATGTTGAGCCCTTGCCTTCGATGCTGTTTACACCAATGGTGCCCTTCATTAATATTGAAATTTGTTTGCAAATAATGAGTCCTAAGCCGGTTCCCCCATAATTACGGGCAACGGAAGCATCGGCTTGGCTGAAAGCTTGAAACAAGCGATTTTGATTTTTTATATTAATGCCAGGCCCAGTATCTTCTACGCTAATCTTTATTTGGTTAAGTTCATTGTTGGCAGGTGCCACTCTTAATAAAACGTGGCCTGTTTCGGTGAATTTAATGGCGTTATTGATAAAATTAAGCATGATCTGCTTTAGTCGAACCGGGTCCCCTATAAGATTTTTATTTTGGTTTTTATCAATATCAACAATTAATTCAATTTTTTTCTCAAGGGCTAATTGCTTAAATGTATCTAGGGTCTCAACGGCCAGCTTTTCAATATTAAACGGCACGTTTTCCAGTTCCATTTTACCCGCTTCAATTTTTGAATAATCAAGGATGTCATTAATGATGGTTAATAAAGAATGCCCTGACGCTTTAATGATATTGTTATAACGAATACTGGTTTCGTCTTTTAAGCGCTCTCCTAAAAGTTCAGCCATGCCCAATACGCCGCTCATGGGGGTACGAATTTCGTGGCTCATTTTAGCAAGGAAATCACTCTTGGCTTTATTTTCTGCTTCAGCCATAAAACGATCCGCTTGCATTTTTTTTACTCTATGTCCCAGTGCCATAGCCATGAGAATCACTTGTAAATCTATGCCAAGGCGCACCACACTTCTGGCTTCATGTTCATAGGGAAAAATAGCCAATACGTTTAAGGCAAACCAAACCCCACAGGCCACAAAAATGGCCCAAGATAAAACGTAAAACTTGGCATAGCTATACCCGTAGGCCATGGCCATGATACCGGAGGCGATGAGCAAAATATAAGACAAAACTTGTAGGGGAATTTGCAGTTGGCGAATGAGGGTAAGATCTTGAAAGGTTACCAAGCTACTCAAGGCCATAAAAATCCATAAACCATGTAACCCCCAATGCAGTGTTTTTGAAAACGTGCGAACTTGCAAAAAATAAATGGCAAAAATCGTAGCGGCAATGGCCGATAAAGAAAAACTAAAATTACGCCCTTGATCCACCATCCACGCTGTATCTGGCCACAAGTATTGATAACCAAAACCAGAGATACGCAGCGTCACCAGAATAATGGTCGCCAAGTAAAAAGAGTACACTGCATAGCTAATATTGGTGGTGGCTGCAAACAGCACCAAATGATATGCCAAAATGCCAATGATAAGCCCCAAGTGCATGGCGATAAGCAATGCTTCTAACGCATCCTTTTCGTAAAATTCATCCCTAGGTATAAGGCTAAAACTTAAACTGAAGCCCGCGGTTTTCTCTAATCGAATTAAGATTTCTATTGCTTGGTTTGGGCTTAATTGAATGGGAATAATGGGCAGGCGGTGTTGAATGGGGCGCTGATCAAAACTGCCCAGCCCGTTGACGGTATGTTGTTGCTGCAACTGGCCATTGATAAATACATAAAATTGCCCATTAGGGCCAGAGGACTCATCGAGTTTGAGTATCCAGTTTTTAGATGTGACATCATGAATCTGTAGCGGAATTTTAATCCACATGGGCAATTGCTTGGGTAGGGTCGATATGGGCTTTTCAGGGTGGCGCTGCCATTGCCCTTGGGGAAGCGCCTGTACGTCTTCCACCGTAAGGGCTGTGCTTTCTTTAATGAAGTACAGGGTCTTATGAAGGTCATAAACCTTGTTTTGGTGAATGTCGGTGACTTCAAGAGAGGCGCTATTGGCGCAGCTTATTAACAATAAGCCCCATAAAGCTACAATCCACCTAGCTTTCAACCCCATGTTTTTCACACGCCCCACATAATCATTCATGCCAATCGTGACTGTCTATTAAGCGTAGACCTAAATCTGGTATTGGTGGGGTAATGACGGCCATAAATGCAAAGGCTTAGTCTGCATTTATGGTAAAAAAAGCCCTAGGGAAAGGTGGGGTTTGCTGGGCTATTTAAGGTGTTTTTAAAATCTCAGGCAATTCACTGCGGTGAAAACCATCAAAGGCTTCATTGTTGCTGGTGGCCACTTCTAGTTCAGACAAGGGCGAGCTTAAACATAAAGAGCTGCCGCCATCGACCCGCAAGGTCACCCCATTAATATAGGCGGCCCCTGTGCTTAATAAAAAACACACCGCCGCGCTTACTTCTGATTCTGTGCCCATGCGCCCAGCTGGGGTGCTTTGCCCAAATTTGGGAATACGCGCAATCATGTCTGGGTCTTCGTAGCTGTCCATGCCAGAGGAGATAATGTAGCCCGGTGCCACGCTGTTTACTCTTACACCTGACTTTGCCCATTCTATGGCGGCTGTTTGAGTAAAGTTTTCCATGCCTGCACGGGCCGCTCCAGAGTGCCCCATGCGTGGCATGCCTCCAAAGTAGTCGGCGGTAATGTTCACGATGGCGCCGCCATGTTGTTTCATACTTTGTTTGTACACTTCTTTTGCCACCAAAAAGCCCCCTAGTAAGTTACTTTTTATGACTGCCATAAAGCCATTACTGGAAATGTCTTCTAAATTAGCAGGAAACTGGCCGCCGGCATTGTTAACCAACCCATGAATGGCGCCAAATTCTTCAAGGCAAGTTTTAATGTTGTTGGCCACCGTGTCACTGTCACGAATGTCCCCTACGCGAAAGTCACACAGGCCGCCATCTTGTTCTATTTCACTTTTTACCCGCTGAAGTTTCGCCTGCGTACGCCCAAAAATAATCACACGCGCCCCTAATGCGGCTAATTCATGGGCTATACAACGGCCAATGCCACTGCCACCACCGGTAACGATCATGGTTTTTTGTGAGAACGCATTAGCACATAAGGAAGATTGGTAAGTCATGGTATTTTCTTATTAGTCGGTTCTTATTAATATTTTGCCAAACACGCTAACAAGGAACGCCCCATCAGGCAATGACAATTAAAATAGTGGTAGTTAACAATTTTAAAAATACGCTTAACTACTTTGCATCTCTTTTAGTGTGATTTTATATGTCTTTGTCAATTAGGTGCGTTGATTTAATACTCTCATCACCTGTTAAAAATAATTCGGGTTATTATCAAAGTTGTGTAGGTTAGGAAATAACGTGTTGAGCATATTGTGGTTAACACCGTACCAACTGGCTAAGGAGGCAAACATTTGTTCGGTGGCGGTGGTGGGCATCATGTGGCCACTGCCTATATCTTCTTCTGCCCCCACTGTGTGCCTGGGCATGTTTCCGTAAATCTCTCCCTGAACCGCGCCTCCAAGAATAAACTGGTGTCCACCCCAGCCGTGGTCGGTGCCATCACCATTGGAGGTTAAGGTGCGCCCAAAGTCCGACATGGTAAAACTGGTGACTTCATGCTCCATAGAAAGCTCAATTGTAGCGTTATAAAAACTGGCCATGGCGTCGCTCAGGGTAGCTAATAATTTGGGGTGCTGAGAAGATTGATTGCTATGAGTATCAAAGCCGCCCATGCCCACAAAAAATACTTGGCGGCCTAACCCTTGCTGCTTACCAATTCTCATAAGCTGGGCCACTTGTTGTAATTGATCACCTAATGAATTTTCTGGAAACAATGTATTGAGAATTGGTTGTTGCGCCAACTGAGTGTTTAATTCACGGGCGTTTTTTTCTGCGCCCATTAATATTTTTGAATATTCCTTTGCTAATAAATGTTCATGAACGGTGTTGTTCACATAATTTTCTACGATGGGTTTTCGAATGCTGGCAAGATGGTGAAACTTATAAATATTCATGGTCTCCACGTCAGTGGCACAGACGCTATAGGGCGAGGTCATAAGCCCAGATTGCCAAATATTATGGCCGTTTAAACTCATATTTTGCATGTAGGGAAATTGTTGTGTTGCATCTCTGGGGTTAGGTTGCATTAAGTCAAACATACGCCCAGCCCAACCGGTGTGGCCCGTTTGATTTTGGTTTAGCTCTGCGCCTCTTTGCCAAGTGTGTTGTTGGCTACTATGGGAATATAATTGATTGGGCAATAAAGCTTGCTTATTTTTAATTTCAGTGACGGTAGTGGGCTGTAATAACGAACCCACATTGGCTTGTATGGCTAATTTCCCTTGGTCGTATAAATTTTTTAATGATGCCATTTCAGGCACAAAGCCTATGCCCCCTTCGATTTGTTGTTGACTGGTGATCTCTATCGCATTCTCTCTTGCTAAGCTTTGGCGAGTATTTTTGTAGTCAACTAGGGCTTGGCCTTCCATGGGGGTGAACATATTAAAGGAATCATTGCCGCCATATAAAAAAATGCACACTAATGCTTTATAGCCCCCAGGCGTGACGATTTGCTGGGCCAAGGCGGAGTTAACCAAAGCAAATTGAGTAGAGGTAAAAGCAGAAAGCCCTAGGCTGCCATATAAAGATTTCTTTAAAAATGAACGGCGAGTATTTAACGACTCCATTATTTACTCCTTTTGAAATGTATTTGTTACTAATAATTTTAATGGCTCGTTTATCGTTAACGCTGAATGACAAATTCGGGAGATAACATTACCAACAGCATGACATTGGCCATGGCGGTATAGTCATCGTAAATGCCCCTTGCGTTATCTTTAACGCGAATATCAATGATTAACTGCCTTAGACTTTGCTTTAAATCATCACTCATGGTGTTGCCTGTGAATAATAAATTAAGGCGCTCAATGGCTCCTTCGTCTCCTTCTATCCCTTCCATTAAATCTATATAGGGTTGGTATTGATTATATAATTGGAATGTTTTACCTGCTCCCTGTACCACATGTTCTGAAATACCATAACGAATAGGGAAAAATAAATAATTATAAAAATGAATGACCTGAGACTCGTTACTGATTTGAAATTCTGGAGCCAATAGTCCCGCGGCCTCTAATGTGGCGGTCGTAAAATCGGCACTGTAAAAATTAAAGACAGAAGGGGCGTTTAATGGCTCCTGTGCGGTGAGATTACTTAATCGGTAGATACGAAAATAATCGGCTAGATTATCGGCGTTCAATGCGCGCCACATATGGGTCATTCTTAATAATGGCGAGCGCATTTTCCCAAAAATAGTAGGGGCAGTTAAATGGCCTTGTCTGGCTTCTGTATCCAGCAGGATAGCTTTGGCTACGGCTGCTAAATCGCCACGTACTCCCTCTCCATTATCTACAAAAATTTGTGCAATTCTTTCAATATAAGATGGGGAAGGGTTAGATGTGACCAATTTTTGTATGAGCTGTTTGCTAATGAAAGGGGCAATAGAATCATGATGAAAAAGATTGTCTAGGGCGGCCTGTAAGTCTTGTTCGGCACTTTGATCCGCCGCTAAAATGGTGCCATTTAATAAGGTTTTTTGAGATTTATCATGATAGTCGTCATAGCTTTTCATGGGGGCATTGAAATCAAAACTGCTATTGCAAAAGCGATCATTGGCAGGGGCAGCGAAGCACCAACCGGTAAATACTTTGGCAAACTGTTCTACATCTTGTTGCTGATAGGTGGCTTGTGGTTGGCCATTGTTATTTAATTTTGGGCTACCATCCATGTTCAGCTCCACCATGCCGATGGTGAATAATTGCATTAGCTCACGGGCATAATTTTCATCCGGGCGTTGAGTGCTATTGGCTTTTTGATTACCTAAATAGCTTAAGTAGCGGCCCATGATGGCATTCTTAGAAACCGCACCGAGTAAATCTCGGTAGTTACCCAAACCATGGGCCACTAACAAGTCATAATAATTAATCAGGCCTAATTGATGATCAAAAAGATTAGATGCGCTTTGAGACACCACCAGTATTTGGCTTAACGCAAATGCCATCCTTTGCCGTAGCTGGTCTTCTCCCCAAATGGCGGTGTGCCACCAGGACTCTAGTCTTACGGCACTGTCCCGTCGATAATTGTCAGTGACCAGAGGCGTGTGAAAACTGGGAGGCAATGCTATTTGCTGGTCTAGCCATGCTTCCATGCCCATGTCCTGTAATTCTTGTATGGCAGTCATGTTGGGGCCAAAGGTAGCTTGTTGTAATAGGCGAACCGCTTCTTGTTGTGACCCAATGGGCTGGGAAGCCAAGGAAAAATGGGAGCAAAATAGAAACACGAGAATAATTAAAATTAGGCGAATCATTTCAATCCCTTTTAATTAACTTTACCCTCAGTTAAACACGGATTTTATAATTCGCCATGGCAATTTATCCCCCATAACAATTTGTATATAGCGGTAACAGTACTTACAGGTTGATAATATATTTAACATCCAGTAGGGGTTTTAAAAGCTAAATATTATTTAAAGGTGCTCTGTTAGTGGTAAGTGATTAGTCTTTAAAGGAAAAGAAAAGGCCAACCAAAATTATTTTCTGGTTGGCCTTTATAAGAGACTAAACTGCGATGGCCCTTTTAGGGTCACATAATCCAGTAAGTCTTTAGTTGTTTTATTTGAGCTCGTGTTGAGTTAAACAATAGACTGCACTTTTACTTTTACCCCATCCGGTAAATCTTTAATTTCTTTCCCTAGATCACCACTGAACTGAATAATGCGTTCAAGTGATACGGTGCGTAAATTGGTAGCGTTGTATTCACCGCCAAATGGCTCGGGTAAGGCAAGGGTGTACTTTTCTCCATCAGCCAATTCAGCACTGAATTTCTTTTTGGCGGCCACGAGCAGTAATTCCATGAACCAGTCATCGTTAAACTCTTCGCTTTTTACCAGTTCATTATAGGCTGCATCGTTTTCAGCAATCACTTCACAGCTGATTTCTTCTGGGCAGATACGCCAAAATTTTCCTTCAGTATCTTTAATAATAAGGTTACCAAATTCGTTTTCGGCAATCAGACGCTCAGGGTTAAGACCTGTCCAGCCCCAGTGTTGTGTGACTAACTCTAATGTATCGCTCATGTTTTTTACCTGTGATGGCTATGTGTGACTGCCATATATGCTAATAATTACAATGGTGGGCATGATAATACAAAATTTCATTAAATGCCTGACTTTGGCAATAGCGCGTGGGTGTACCCTAGTATGTCTGTCATTGTGGATATGTTAAAATTAGCCAGTAAGGCTAGAATATGGTTTAGGCATTTAGAAGGAGGGTAATATGTGTGGCCGCATGAACGTAATTGATGACCCCAATGTGCGCGCCTTTATGGATGCCTTAGGCATTCCGTTATATCCCCATTCCCATTCAAGTTCTAACCAAGAGTTACGCCCCACAGATGAAACCCTGCTGCTTATTCCAAAACGTAAGGCCAATGTCATTGACGTGGCCGCCACGTCTATGCGCTGGGGCATTCAACCAAGCTGGTCTAAAAAGCTATTAATTAATGCAAAATCGGAAACCATTCAAGAAAAAAACACCTTTAAAAAAGCCTTTGAGCAGCGACGTGGGTTAGTGGTGTGCTCGGGCTGGTACGAATGGAAAGATGAAGGAGGGGCTAAAAAGCAAAAATACCTAGTGCAACACAGCTTAAAGCAACCCATGTTAATGGCGGCGGTGTGTTTTTCAGGCGTCTCTTCTAACCAAGACTCTAGCCAAGAGAGTCATCAGTTTGTCACGCTCACCACTGAGCCCAATGAAAAGCTTAAACATGTGCATCACAGAATGCCGTTGATCATTCACAATGATGAAATGGATAACTGGTTACTGGGGGACAGCCAACAAGCCCTAAACGCTATTCACCCTATGCCAAGTGAACTGTTTCAGTTTGAGGCGTGTTGATAATTCCTTAGTGATCCAATTCAGTGTGCCACTGTACTTTTTATCTATTAGAGGTACTCCATGGGGTGCCCGAGAAAAAAGTTCTTATATTTAAACTCATCTTGGGTTTAATGGGTCTGCGCAGTGGCGCTAGGTTTTCTGGGTCTAGGTTTGATTTGATATCTTGTTGCTCACTAAAAGCTGGCCAGCCGCCATATTCTTTCAGAGTTTCTTCTACCGCTTTTTTTGCCTCACTGGGCAGTGCTGTAAAATGCTTTATTAATTGTTCACGACACCACACTCGGTAATCGTAGGTTTTGGTATTTTTATAGGTCACGCCCTGTACAGTATAGGTGCAGGTGCTTTGTTGATTTTGCCAAGCTTGAGCATTAGCCAGCAAATACGGTAAGTAGGCTTCACAAATATCCTTGATAAAAGGTTTTAATAATTCAGGTAATTCGCCAGCCTGGTAATGCCATTGTTTATCTTGATACTGTTCTGCATTAGCGGCCCACATGCGTGCCACCCATAAATACACATTGGGGGCAGTATCGCGCATGATTTTAGCAGGTGTTGGGTCGATACTGTAATGGCGAAACATGGATGCCATGAAACCAAAATCCATCAAGCAGGGTTTATCCCCCAGTAAAAAATCTTGTTTGGCTAAGATGCTTTCCATCCAGGTTAAAGAATTTAAATAAATGCTTTCCACGTGTTTTTGGGTATGCTTGGTGACCCCGTCTTCTTTTATATATTCTTTATACTGACGTCTTTTTGCTAATTCAGAATTTAACCATTGGGGCCCAGGCATACTGGCCATTAACGTATCGCGAAAGCGTATGCTGTTTACTGCCGCATCGGCTTTAAAGCTCCAACGATAATGCATGGCGGGACGCCAATGTCATTCATCAGCATAGTCTTCTATTAGCCGACAAAAAAACTGCATGTACGGATCACTAGGTAAGATAGGGTTCTGTGGGTACTTTTTTTCAAACCAATTAAGCATTGGGGTGGAGTCTTGTAACCATTGTCCTTTTGGGGTTTGAATAAAAGGCATTTTCATTAAACCGGTATTGGGGTAGCCGGTTTTCCACCACTTAACAAAATCTATTTCGTGGGTCTCAATGGGCACATTTTTATATTTTAAATAACAATGCAGCTTTCCACTGTAATAAGACTGGTCAAGAATATGCACCTGATAGGCTTGTGGGGGTTGTTTCATGTTAATTATCCACGGCTGTTTTTATTTTTATGAATCAGTCCATAGTATGCCAGTTTTCCGTTTGGGTCATGGTGGTGGGTGCCAAGGTGTTGTCCTTAAATGCCAGAGTGTATTTAATGACTAGGGTTGCTATTGCGTTGGCTTACTCATGACTTGGTTTGCTAGTGAAAATTTCGCGAGGGGGTTCTTCCATTTATTTATTTATTTCTGCACTAATATCAAACAATCCGCTCTAGGTTTAAGAACTCAATAAAATGCACCGGCTTTGTACTAAACATGAGTTTAATGAAAGTCCCGCGAAGGGTTTTTCCATTCATTTAACTCCTCGCTAATATCAAACAATCGGTAAGCAATAAAATGCACCACCTTTGAACTGGGGTCTTTATCCACACAGCCATATACTTTCAACATGCGCGATTGGGTCAACTCTTTCAACTGGCGGGTGGCTTGGTCTAACCACACCACTAAATTAATGCTGCCGCTTTCATCTTCTAGGGTCACAAAGGTAACGCCTGCCGAGGTTTTGGGGCGCTGACGGCTAATCACTAACCCTGCCACATAGCCTTCATGTTTGTGTGTCATCTGAATTAAATCCTGCGCTTTAATGCAGTCTTGCAAGATAGGGTGATCGCGCAAGTAATCCATGGGGTGATCGTTCAATAATACACCGGTGGCATTGTAGTCTTCTATTAGGTTGTCTATGCGTGAGGGTTGTGTGTTTAGCGATTCATGTTCAGTAAGGCTTGCTTCTTGTTCATAAAATAAGCCCGAGTAATAGCCCTTAGCTTGGCTTTGCCAACGGTTTTCATAACGGTTTTCGTTAAAGCATTTAAAGCAATGGGCGGCGCTTAATACTTGTATGTCGTGTTTGTTTAATGGGCCGCTGTTTAATACGTGATTAATGGATTGAAAACCTTGGCTAGGGCGGTTGTTAATTAATGCTTGTATGTTGTCTTTTTTTAAACCTTTCACCAAACAAAAACCCAATTGCACTGTGTGTGGGCTGTTACTTAATGAAGTGTGTTTATCTGTGAGCCCCAGTACTTCATGGTCCCACTGGCTATCGTTTACGTTGCACTCTAAAAACTCAACGCCATGTTGCTTAGCATCTTGAATGAGCTGCCATGGCTGATAAAAGCCCATGGGCTGGCTATTAAGTAGGGCGCAAAAAAATATGGCTGGGTGATAACATTTTAACCAGGCAGAGTAATACACAATTAACGCAAAGCTTGCGGCATGGGACTCGGGAAAACCGTATTCTCCAAAGCCT
Organism: uncultured Bermanella sp.; assembly: GCA_913058575.1. Lineage (GTDB taxonomy): Bacteria > Pseudomonadota > Gammaproteobacteria > Pseudomonadales > Oceanobacteraceae > Bermanella. Next base: position 8,775 of record CAJXRF010000033.1, on the reverse strand, counting down.
TCAATTTGACGGTTTAAGCGAGTGATATACTCTTCTTTTACCCCTTGCTTTAATAAGTTGTCGTGTAATTTTTTTTGTAAAAAATGCATGTGCCCACGTTTTTTCCAACTGGCCATGGAGCGGCGCAATTGTTCGGCTTCGTCGCCACTAAAACTGGCGGCCATCATGGCCAGAGCAATCACTTGCTCTTGAAAAATGGGCACACCAAAAGTACGCGCTAATATGGGTTCCATACTTTTAAGGGGGACGTCTACTTTTTCTAGGCCGTGTTTACGTTTTAAATAAGGGTGCACCATGTCACCATGAATGGGGCCGGGACGCACAATAGCCACCTGTACCACTAAGTCATAAAAAGTGGTGGGGTGCAGGCGTGGTAACATGTTCATTTGTGCGCGGGACTCCACTTGAAACAAACCCACGCTTTGGGCATTTTGCAGCATCTGATACACTTTCGGGTCATCGTGTTGGGGAATGTCTTGCAGTTTAAACGTGCTGTTTGACAGGGTAGATAAATCATCTAAACACTTTTGCACCGCCGCCAACATGCCCAGGGCCAGTACATCTACCTTCATTAAACGCATGGTTTCTAAATCATTTTTGTCCCACTGAATGACGGTGCGATCTTTCATGCTGGCATTCTCTATGGGCACCAGTTCATGAAGTGGGTCTTGTGATAAAATAAAGCCCCCCACGTGTTGTGATAAATGCCGAGGAAACCCTAAAATTTGTGTGATGATATCTTTGTAATGGTGAATTAATTCGTGATTTTGGCAAAGTTCCTCACCTATGATTTGATCTATCCAATTGTCGCCCAAATAGCGCCAGCCATATTTATTTATGACGGTTTCCAGTTGAGTTAAATCTAATCCCAATGCTTTGCCCACATCACGAACCGCACTTTTAGGCCGGTAAGTAATGACGGTAGCGGCAATGGCACAACGTTTACGCCCGTATTTTGAATACAGGTATTGAATCACTTCTTCGCGGCGGCTGTTGTCAAAGTCTACGTCTATGTCGGGTGGCTCATTACGGCGTTTAGAAATAAAACGTTCAAACAGTAAATTAATATTATTCGGGTTCACCTCGGTAATGCCCAAGCAATAGCACACCGCCGAATTGGCAGCAGAGCCACGGCCTTGGTGTAAAATATTTTTACTCTTGGCAAACTGAGTAATGTCGTACACGGTTAAAAAGTAATACTCATACTCTACTTCGCTAATGAGTGTTAATTCTTTATTGATATCCCGCTTAACTTTTTTAGGAATGCCCTGTGGATAACGCCTGTGTGCCCCTTGCCAAGTTTGTTGGTGTAAATAAAACTGCGGGCTATGTTGTGGTGGTACGGTGTCTTGTGGGTACTGATAGACAATTTCATCTAATGTGAACCTGCATTGCTGGGCAAGGGTATTGGCGTTTTCAATGCTCTTTTTTGGGTACAAGCTATGCAGTGTCCTAATGGGGCGCAAGAAACGCTCACTATTAGGCAGCAGTACAGGGGGCAAAATGGCCGACAATTTTTGAATGCTGCTATTAAAGTGAATGGAGGTTAACACATCCAACAAAGGTTTACGTTGGCGACTATGCATGCGCGGGCCGCCGCTGGCAATTATGGGCAATGAAAATTGCGTGGCAAGCCAGGTTGCATTTTTTAAGGCAAGGCTATCCTGTGGGGATAAATCCAGTTCTAATAAAATATGGCAGTTAAGGGGGGTGGAATGATTTTTTTTATTTAAATGGTTATGTAAAAACTTTTTTAAAAAATCATTCAGTTCATGAACATCTTTACCACTTTTAATTAATAAAAAGCAGTGCTTAATGTGGCCATGAATATCATTGGGGTGAAATACATACTGGCCTTTATCGGCAAGGCGCCGACAATGGCTAATAAATACGCTGAGCTCTTTATAGGCAACTAAAGTGGGCGCCAATAACACAAAGACATGGTCATTAAAATGAAAGCTAGCGCCAATAATTAGCTTTAAAGGGATTGCTTTTTTTAGGGGAGAAGCATGATCAGAAGGGGCGTCTTGTATGGCTTTGATTTCACGCCATGCGCGCACCACACCAGCCAGTGAGCATTCATCGGTAATGGCCAGTGCCTCATAACCTTGTTGGTAAGCCGCGCGTACTAATTCTTCAGGGTGGGAGGCCGCCTTTAAAAAAGTAAAGTTACTGTAGCAGTGCAGTTCTGAAAATTGTTGTTTATTTTTCATTGTCACTTTATCCAGCTAGCCACAATAGTTTTAAAACGTATGCGGCGCAGAGTTGGCAAGGCAACAGCAGGCGAAAGTGTACAGTTTATAGTTATAAATGAGCATTTTGAGTCTGCTGTTAACACCGCCAAATGAAGTAAGCTAGTTTTAAATGTTTTTAGGGCCTTGCTAGGGAAAGTAACCATGTAACCACCACTGATTATTATGGTCTCTAAACAGCCAATGCAAAGCCCCTTGTTTATCGTGATGGCTATTTACTCTATTGGCCCAGCCTACGTAACGGGCAATGTAATAATCTCGATAGCCGTAAAATCCTTGCCACCAAAACCCTTGTTTACGCTCTGGCCCATGTAAAACCTCATACGGATTCATGGTAATACTCTTAGCCTGTGGCAATAACCACACTGGTTGCAAAGGGGCATTTGGCAAGGGTTGAATGAGCAATGTTTGATGAGAACGGTGGATACTGGTAGTCGACGGTGCCTTAGGCAATGCTTGTAATTGGCTCATGTCAGTTTGCAATTCAGGCAAGCCTTGGGGTGTGGTATGTAAAAAAGCATAAGACTCTTTACCCAAACGGCTGCGCAATTTATTTAATAAACCATCGACCGTTTTTTGTTGGCTGGGGCTTTGAAAAAAATCATCGCTTTGGGGAGATTGCGCTTCAAATACTTGACAGCTAATCACCAAGCGCATAATGGCTTGGGGGGGCTTAAATTGTTCAAGGGTGTATTTAAGCATGTCTAGCCAAGGTTCTAATTGGCTGGAGCCACGGGCCAACTCTATGGCAATGGGGTAGGCTTGTTGCTCGCGATCAAGACAGTGAATCGCTACCCGTTGCGCCACCACATTATGTTGCACCATGTATTGGCAAAACTGGCTTAACACATGTTTTAACGGAAACCTAAGCTGCTGGGCATGTTCGGCTTCACAGGCTAGATCGTGTGGCAGGTAAAACTGCAAGGGAGGCTCAAAAGGCGTGGGTAAAAATTTTTTATGACCCAGTAAAAAATCTAATTCCAAAGCAAGGTCTGGGTCAATGCGGTAGGCCACATCACTGCGTTTTAATTGCAGTAATTCATTAAGTTTTTTAAGGCCCAGTTTTCGAAGGGCATGTTCTATGGCCGGTGAAAACGCCAAATGCCTTAAGGGCAAGCCTTGTAAATATTCCTTAAAGTTATTTTGTTCAAGGTATATGTTCATATGACTGCGTGCTAATAGGCGGGCGGTTTTGGCATAGGGGGCGCTAGCAAAGTGCATGTCAGTGACGGGTAATAGCGCTTGCTGAATCTTTTGGGTTAATACTTCGCCCTTGCCCAGTAGTTTTTCCATGGTGGCAATTTCCAAATACACCCCATCTTGTCCATCGGGGCTAACCCATGAAGAAAAGCCCATGAGCTTTTTTGAAAGTGTGGCCATGGCAGCACTCATGGCTTGTTGTAAATTGTGTTCGCTAAGCGAAACAATTTGGCAACTGGGGCTTAATGCCTGCACGCTAGTGAGTTTCATGCCTAGCTGAATACCCGCCTTTAATGCGTGGGAGCTCGCATCGGTGACGCAATGATGCCTGTGATCCACCAGTACAATGGGTTCAGCTTGGTAGTTTTTTAAATACCAGCTTTGCAAAAATAAATGAGGGCAATACAAATACAACCACACAATCAGGCCCTGCTTTTTAATAAAAGTGTCAATAGGTATTGGCGTAAAACCCAATACAAGCCCACAAGGTAAATCCTTCGGTACTGCATTTAATCGCTATTTGTCTTAGCCAATTGATAACGATGATACGCTGGGCTTTGCATACTAATGTTCAGCTGTTGCTGGCCCCAAGCACCGCGCACTTTTAATACCTGTATGTGTAAATGTGTTTCAGTACGAGCCATAATTTTCAAACGTACACTGCTGGGGCTATTTAGCGGTGCACTTTGGTGAAACATAAATACCGGACACTGAAACTGGCCACATAACATTTGCAAACGCCGGTAATGAATAAACGGCAAGGGTTTGGCCTGCCAATACAAAAGCCCATTGCAACCGCCACTTTTAATGATTTGTTCTGCCGCCCATTGCTGGCTTTTCAATGAATCTTGCTTGGGCTTTTGGGTTCTTTGTGACTGATTAGCTGTAGCAGGCACACACAGTAAGCGCTCAAGGCATACGCCACTCTCCTCCAGCATGGGGCCATGTAATAACCAAGGGGGAGCAATACAAGCCACCACCCCTTCTTGCTGACTAAGGCGCGCCAGCTCAGGTAACACCAGCGCCATATCTCCCAACCCAGGTGTGGCAGATATCAGCTCAATAATGGCATCCTGCGGCCAGCCACCATGGGGCAATACTTGGTCTAGCTCAATGAAGCTTGTGCTGTGAAAGCCCTGAGTATACTGGCCCTTACCACGCCAAAGGTGGCCGTGATCTAGCAGGCTCTCAAGGCTTGGCGGCCCTTCTGTTCTAGGGGCTGACTCGGATGGCTGCTCACTTAAGTGTGTGGTTAGCGGCGCTTCTAATAAATAGGGGGGCTTCATGATATCCAGCTCGTCATTTGAATTTAACTGTATATCTATACAGTAGTTTTTTCAAGTTATGGGTTAGAACAAATGGATATGAGAGGGTGCTATGGGATGAAATTATAGAGTGCTGCTCGGGTAGGGTGGTGAGCGCTGGCTCAGCGAGAATGGCCCATTTCAAGCCGTGCCGTTCTTATCGAACTCAGTATTTAGGGTGGTAACAAGAAGACAGCACAACCCAAAAATAGGCTAGAGTTAAATGATATTACAGGGACTTTTTTAGATGCAATCAGCGCCATTACATCCTCAAGAACAAGCTCGTTTACAAGAGCTAATACGGCTGGAAGTGCTTGATAGTGAGGACGAAGATACCTTTGACGAACTCACACAATTGGCCAGCAGCATTTGTGGAACCCGCATATCGCTGATTTCTCTGGTGGATTACGACCGTCAATGGTTTAAGTCTAGGGTGGGCCTTGATGCCACCGAAACCCATAGAGATTTGGCTTTTTGTGCCCATGCGATTTTGCAAGAAGCGGTATTTGAAGTGCCCGATACCTTGCAAGATGAACGCTTTGCCGATAACCCGCTGGTTTTATCAAACCCAGATATTCGCTTTTACGCGGGCATGCCATTGGTGACTAAAAATGGCTTGGCTATTGGAACTCTGTGCGTAATTGATACGGTGCCTAATAAGTTAACACCAGACCAAGCAATGGCCCTTAAGGTTTTGGCTAAACAGGTGGTGGGCCAGTTGGAATTAAGGGTGCAAAACCGGCAATTAAAACGCTTACAAAAACAACAAGAGCAATTGTTTTCAGTGGTGGGGCACGACCTGCGCGCGCCCTTTAATGGTATTTTGGGACTGTCTAAAATACTGCAAAAAAGCGCGGGTAAAGTCACCCCCGAGCGATTGACCATTATGGCCAATGGCATATTAGAATCCTCCATGAATGTTTATCAATTACTAGACGAATTGCTTCAATGGTCACGCAGCCATTTAGGTGCCATTACAGTATCCACTAAGCCAATGGCTCTTAAGCCTTTAGTGCAAGAAACCTTGGATTTTATGCAGGATGCTTTTACCTTAAAAAATATCACCGTCACGCAACAAATAGATGAAACCACCGTCGCGTTAATTGATGGTTCGCTATTTAAAACCATTGCTCGAAACCTATTGGCCAATGCCATCAAGTACACCAATGAAAATGGCCTGATTCACATTGAAGCAAACGCGCAGGGTAATAGTATTGAGTTGACGATTACAGATAATGGCATAGGGGTTCCGGCACATATTATCGATTCGATATTTATTGGCGGACAAGATAGCCAGCAAGGGACCCAAGGAGAAACCGGTAATGGTTTGGGGTTAAGCTTGTGTGTTGATTTTGCTAGGCGGTTATCGGGTGCGTTGACGCTGGATAAAAATTATAAAGACGGGGCGCGTTTTGTACTGACATTACCAGCGGGAGAGTAGTCCCCCCACCTTCTGTATTACTCATTGTCACTTCAAAAGTTAAATTCTTGTAGGTAAGTACTTTCCTTAAGGCCAACGTCAAGCTGGTTATTACGACGCCAAACAATTTGGCCAGTCCACTGACTGGCTAAGAATCGAATAGCCAGAACTTGATGCACTCAACGCTTTATTAGGTTAACTCAAGGTATACTCTACGCCTCATATACCTGTGCTAATGATAAGCGTAAATTTCAATCATAATGAGTGAATCATGCAGAAAATCATATTTCTTATATTAATATCCATGGGGGCCACAGCTCATGCCGCGAGTTTCAATTGTAATAAGGCCTCCACACCGCTAGAAAAAACCATTTGCAATAATCAGCCATTAAGCAATGCCGATGGAGAGCTAGGCCGCTTATACGGTGCCATTCGAAAAAACCTTAAAGAGGATGGTAAAAAACTATTTAAGTCTGAGCATAGAAGGTGGCTTAAAAGTAGAGCACAAACGTGTCCATCAAATGACAATGCTTGTTTGTTGAAGCTATACACAAAAAGAAACGAGCACCTGTCTTTTCAAAACTCGCTGTATTCAAAGCAGCGAATGCAACTGGCACAAGACAGCAATGCATGCGATTACCGCTTATCTAGGCCTATTCAGCTGGTAAAGGGAAAGGGCGGTTTTATTGCCAGCGCTGAATATACAAAAGGCAACTGCATAGATGCTTCGTTAAATCTAACCATTATTAACGCCCACAAAAATGAAGTGGTATTTCAAGAAGCAGTTTCAGTGAAAACTTTGACTATGTACGAAGGAGACTTTAATGCCAAAGAACAAAAGGCATGGGCAAAACGAGCAGTGGCTGAAAAACTTAGTGAACTTGTGAATATTAGGGAATGGCCAGTCTTTAGGTTTTCGTCAGTGGAAGAAAAATACTCTCAAAGTAAGCTTTGGCAAGAAACCCATGATAGAACCGATTTAAGTCATGAGGATAAATGGCAAAAGCTATACGCCCTTGAAGAGTGTGGTTTCGAATACAGTATTAGCAAGAAAAGCTATCAGCGTTATTCGCAACAAGACTTCCCTTTGTTTGGTTATGGTTTTGGTGAAAACGGCGCGTATTACGCTTATATTCCTCGTTTAGAAAAAGTGATTAAGGTGGGGGGAGGCTGTTATTAATACCCAGCCAGTGGCTAGGAAAGAATTAAATGGAAAATATAAATAGGTAAAAAGAGGCAATTGCCTAGTACTACTAGGCGATTGCGTTGCTGGCTTTATCACAAATCAGCGATGTCTTCACTTACCCAATCAAACGAATCACGTAAACCTTCTTTATTTATGATGATAACAGGCTCACCTTTTACCCATCTTGTTAGTGTGTAGGTACAGCCTTTTCCGTTTCCTTCGCACTTAAATGATTTTTGGTACAGCTTCTGAACCACTCCTTCTACCACCTTGTAGTAATCTTCACCATGGTGACAGCAAGATGATCGCCACGAGGATTTAATGAGTTTTTTATTAATAAAAAATTCAGCAGAGCTAATGGCCGACAAAGCGCCTGAATACATAAATTGCTTTGTAGTAGGCTGAAACAACCAATAGTGCGTGGGCGAATTGACACTGCCCACAAACTTATGTGCCGAGATATCTGCGTGGCCATCGAAATTAAAATCACCTACCTTAATGGGAGAAAAAGAATAAGCAGCCCCATAGGTTTCGCTTTCTATATTTTGAATGCTTTGGATATTTTTAAAGTTTTGGTAAATATCAATAGACTGAATATAAAATGAATAACGCTGGTCTTTATAAAACGCTTTGTTAGCAGGTTTAGCACGGGCTCCATCAAACAATGCCGCGAAGTCTTGTGCATCTTGACTTACTGTCATATGAACCGCGAAAAGAAGCTCGGGCATATCAGCCCCCACCTTGATGTGTCTCCACCATGTGTACTGATTACTGCCTTTCTTGCGCCACAGTGCAGGCATATCTTGGTTTAAGCGCTGAGTGTATTCACGATAACTTCTCAGCAGGCACGACACCTCAAAGCCGGGGCATTCCTCTTGGCGGCCTTTAAGCCAGCTGCGGTGGAACTTCTTAAAGGGTTTTATATTTTCAATGGATGCTAACTTAGCAAAATACAAATGGCCCATGTATTCGTCTGCCAAACTTAGTTGCATATCGCTGCAAATGATTTTCTCCATGGGGGTGGAAGCCTTAAGACAATTGAAGCTGGCGGCTTGAACTGTGGTGCTGAACAAGCCGCACAGCAGTAATATCAGTGCGTATGAATGTAAGTGTTTCAATGGGTGTCCCTTTCGATAGTCCCTTTTGGGTGTATTTTAAGCTATTAATTAGATTGGTAAATAGAGAAGGGTCTAGTTTTGGGGGAATTCTTATATCAGGCTTAAAGTGATGCTAGTCTTTGAGTGATTAGCTAGAACATTTCTCCTTTAAAGGGGAGGTCCCCTTTACAACCCCCATCTTTCCTCCGCCTTCTGGTCGCTCAACCCCTTGCCTTGCTTCGATTGCCACGGGTCAAACGGGCATCCATGCCCTACGGCCCTTATCCCACGTCGTGTGGGATAGACAATGCGCAAG
>CAJXRF010000032.1 GCA_913058575.1 uncultured Bermanella sp. | reverse complement strand
TGACCACATTATCGCCGTCATCAAGGTTTTGATCAGGGATTGCACTCCAAGTGGGTGCGTCATTTTGAGCATTCACCACTAGATTAAAGCTGGTACTCACCGCACTGGCGGTATTGTCATCAGCTTCTACGGTAATGTTATGAGTGGCACCTGAGTAATTGGCCGTGGGAGATAGGGTTAAATTATCGCCGCTTACGCTGCAGGTAATGTTGGTGGCGCAACTGGTGACGCTAAAGGTGAGTGAATCGCCATCTACGTCTGTGGCGTAGCCTGTTAAGTCAATGATGAGGTCGTTATCCTCATTGGTGTTTTGTTCGCTAATAGTGCTCCAGGTAGGCGCATCATTTTGAGCGGTCACATTTAAATTGAAACTGTCTGAACTGTTATCTGTGCCGTCATCTACTTTTACGGTGATAGTATGGGTGGCACCATTATGATTGCTGGAAGGGGTGAGGGTGAGGTCGGTACCACTTACGCTACAGGTAATATTCGTGGCGCAACTGGTGACGCTATAAGTGAGAGCGTCACCGTCATCATCGCTGCCCCAACCACTGATGTCCACTACGATTGCAGTGTCTTCTGGCGTCGTTTGATCCACTGCGGTAATGGTGGGGGCATTGTTGGGTTCAACGATTGTCCAGCCGATGTCTTCCAATAAATAAAGGGCCAGTCCTAATTCATATAAGGAATCGGTGTAGCTGGGCTCCATTATTTCGTTGGGCGTGGCATCCGTGGTGAAGTGGCTAACACTGGAGCCCGACTCTAGTGTGGCAGGCGCATACATTTCGACCTGATCACCACTTTCGAAATTACCATCGGCGTCCACGTCATTAAAGCCATCGGTTAACAGGCCAATGGCATTGGTATTGACGTTGCTACCACTCCACAGTAAATCGTCCACACTGATGGCAGAGTCTTCTCGGTTTTGATCAGTTTGACTGTTGTCATTCCAACCGCGGTCAGTGACATCGTCATAGAGATTTTCAGAGAAAATATCATCTGTGCTATTAGATTGGGTACCGTCTGAAGGGTCCACTAGGCTGGCAAACCCTAAGCCATGGGTTAACTCATGAATTAAAACAGTAGTGAAGCCAATCTCACTGCCACCAGCATCGCTAAACCCGTAATACCAAGCACTGGCGGCTAGGCAATCGGCATCGCCAATATCTGAATTAAAACTGGCGGCAATGTCATTGAAAGCACCCGAGGCATCACTTCCGGTAATGGCATTATATAAACCGATTGGGTAATACATATTAGCAAGAATGCCCGATGGTGGGCTACCGCCTGCATTAACGTTGGCAGAGGCCCCAGCACTGCCTAATACAGCTGAGTTGGTTGTACAACTGAGGGCGGAAAAGCTGGCGTCTACAATAAGGGTGACATCGGTATCTACTCGTGCGGATACTAATTCAGCAGCTTTAATAAAAGACAGTTTTCGTTGTGCACCAACGGTGGTGCCATTATTGCCATCAACCGCGGTTACAGAAGTACTGCTATCAAAGCCACTTACAAAGTTTAGCTGGGTGATGGTTCCTGTGTCAGCGTCGGTGACGGTGCAACTATCGCCATCGCTGGCACCAGTGGCGGTGGCGGTATCGGATGTAGGGCAAGCGGCTGAAAAACTAAGCTGACTAAAAATTAAGGTAACAAGCAAAACACCAAGTTTGTTAAACGGCATGTAGGCCCCTAAAGCTAACCACTGGTTTCAATAGCTTATGCTTTTTTTAGGAAATGACACATTACGTCTGGTAATTTTGTGTGAGAAATTGTTACAAAGGGTATTTTTAATAAACACTAGGAGTATGGGTGAAATTCTATAAGCCCATTTGGAATAACAAGCTCATGCTAATTGAGTGTTTGAGGGGGTGGTTGGTTTTTCAAAATTATAATGTTGATTATTTAATGGCTAGACCTTATAAAAACTTCTCTTTTTAACCCCAAAATAATCAACAAACAAACCATTAAATACGGATGCAATGGGCCACTGCTACTTGAAGAACTCTCGTTTTCATCGCTTATGGCAGGATCTCGCTCTAATGTGATTTCAAAGGTTTGATTTTGCGAAAGTGTTGATAAATCAGTTTCATGATCAATGGATTTAGCTTGAGTAATCAGCAAGTTAATTAAGGTGTGTTCGGTTAAATCAACGCTGTGAATAAATGACGCTAGGGATGCGTCACTAACAGAAAGCACAATTAATTCGCTATCACCTTCGGCAAAACTTAATTTCGCCACAGGAGGGTTTTCAACAAAATTTTGATTTCCAGCGGCATTTATGGTCCCGGTTAATAAAATGCCATCACCCACTTTTCCTAAAATAACTTGGTGCTCACTTAGAGTGCTATCCAAAGAAATATTGCTTGGATTATAGCCGGTTGCGCTGAGCGTCATGGGGTAAGATTCAAGATCATTAGGCAGCAGTAAATTTATGAAGCCATTTTCATCGGCCACATAATTCAGTTCTAAATTTAATTGATCCAACAAGGGTAGGTCATCAAGGGCCCCTTGAGCTAACGGCACAGCCGCTTTTAAAATATCCACCACACTAATCACATGCCCGATAGATGGATAAACCGTAAGGGTTTCAGTGATGTCATCAAATTCGTTATTGATGGAGGCAAGTGTTACTTCAGTGGTGGTGACTTCAATCACTCTGCTACCCACTAAAATAACGGTTATGCCATTAAAAGAGGTTGCATTATTGGGGGCGGTAAAAAGAGTTTGTTCATCCATGTCCTCATTTAGAAAATTAACCACACCGGTTTGTGAGGGGGTAAGTGAGTATTGCCTATCGGCTTTACCCCCTTCAATAATTAAAGTGTGATTGTCTATGCCATTTAAAATTGAAGTGCTTGACCATACGATGCGTAATGGACGAGTGAGTGTCACGCTTACTACTTCACTGCGGCTCGTATCGGTGACCGTCAATTCATAACTCCCAGAAAAAGTGCCGCTATCTGGTAAGGCGAGACTGGCCCCTGAATTATTAACCGTCAGTAATGTGTTTTGGCTTAAGCCATCAAAGGTTAATTCATAGGCGAAGTTTCCGCTGCCACCCACGACGTCAATTTGAACAGCATTTAGTGAGATATTGGCGGCGTCGCCATTATTTAAAACCGTACTGCCTATTTCTAGGTGAACGCTAGGGGTGAAATCTACAATGCTTACATTAAACGTGTGGGTGTCAGTGGCGTCACTTGTGTCGCTAACTTGTACCGTCACTTGTACTGTTTCACCGTCGCCACTGTCTGCGAAAAGGCTGAGAGTATCGTTATTGAAATGACACTCTAATAACGCATCACAACTGAGTACCGTGAAGGTTAAAGTATCATTTTCAACGTCGCTTGTTAAAGGTGCCAGATCAATGAGTTCAGTATGGTCAACGGATACGTTTATATTGGCTGGCGCAGAAAAAACTGGAGCATCGTTTATGGCGGTGACGGCTAAATTAAAATTGTCATTGGTAATACCACCGTTACCATCTGAGACGGTTAGGGTAATGCTATGGGTGGTGCCATTATGGTTTTCACTTGGTGTAAGAGTGAGGTTGCTGCCCACCATGGTGCAGGTAATATTGGTGGCACAACTGGACACCGAATAGCTTAGGGTGTCGCCCTCAACATCACTGGCCCAGACACTCACGTCTATGGCTAATGGTGTGTCTTCATCGGTTATTTGAGAAATGGCATTAACAATCGGTACATCATTTACCGGTGTGACCGTTAAATTAAAGCTATCGCTGGCTGTGTGGTCATGCCCATCGTTCACCTCAATGGTGATGTTATGAGTGTCACCATTGTGATTGCTTGCAGGTGTCAGGGTTAAATTAGAGCCATCAATGGCACAGGTTACGTTCGTGGCACAGCTGGTGACGGAATAACTTAACGTATCGTCATCTACATCCATTCCCCAACTGCTTATGTCGACAATTATTTCAACATCTTCATCGGTGGTTTGATCCACGGCGGTAATCGTGGGGTCATCGCTGACGGTGGTCACTTCTAAATTAAAGGTGTCGCTGGCCGTCACGCCGTTGCCATCGTCAACTGTAATGGTAATGGCGTGGGTGGCGCCATTATGGTCGGCATCAGGGGTAAGCGTTAAATTGGTTCCTGTTATGCTGCAGGTGATGTTAGTGGCGCAAGTGGCAACGGTGTAAGTGAGGGCGTCACCATCGTCATCGTTTCCCCAGCTGCTTATGTCTACCACTATACTGGCATCTTCAGCGACCGTTTGGTCAACGGCAGTAATTGTGGGTGCTGCATTCGCGGTAACGCTCCACCCTAAATCTTGCAATAAATAAACAGCCAAACCTAAATCATACTGGCCTTCTGTGTAGCTGGGCTCCATAAGTTCATTGGGTGTGGCGTCTGTATTAAAATGGCTGACACTGGATCCCGATTCAATGGCTGCTGGAGCGTACATTTCTATCTTGTCGCCGCTTTCAAAAATACCATCGCCATCTACATCGTTAAAACCATCGGTTAATAACCCCATGGCTTGGGTGTTGGCGTTGTTACCACTCCATAATAGGCCGCTGACACTGATGGCCGCGTCTTCTCTGTTTTGGTCGGTTTCTGCGCCATCATTAAAGTTTAAACCGGTGGCGTTATCGAATAGGTTGTTGGAAAAAATATCATCAAAGCCACTGGCCTTTGAGCCATCAGCAGGGTCCACCAAACTGGCAAATCCAAGTCCGTGGGTTATTTCGTGAAGCAGCACCGTGGTAAAACCTATCTCACTGGCCCCAGGTGTACCAAATCCGTAGTACCAATCGCTGGCGGCTAAACAGTCAGCGTCGCCTATATCACTGTTAAATTGTGCGGTGATGTCACTGCCCCCATCTACATCGGTGCTACGAATGGCATTAATGAGCCCCACTGGATAAAACGTTGAATGCTCTAAACCCGTTGGCGGAGGGTTGTTGTAAGATAAGTTATTGGTAGCACCGGCACTGCCTAACGTGGCCGAGTTACTGGTGCAACTTAGGGCAGAAAAACTGGCGTCTACTTCAATGGTGACGGTGGAGGTTAATAATTCGGAAATGATTTCAGCGGCTTTTATAAACGACAGTTTACGTTGCGCCCCTATGGTGGTGCCGTTGTTACCATCGATGGCGGTTAGGGCGGTGTTGGAATCAAAGCCACTATTAAAATTCAGTAATATACTGGAAGCACTGCCCGTGACGGTGCAATTACCATTGCCTTCAGTGGTGGCATCGCTCGAGGCTGGGCAGGCGGCCGAAAAACACAGCGGGCTACAAGCAAGAGAAAGCAAAAATAATAATAACTTGATGACGGGCATGAGGGCCTCAATACAAGGGGGCTACTAAATAGCTTATGCCCTTTTATTGAATTGACCCAGCTTGCGTCATAGAAAATGGGAGATTGATTAGGGTTTTATGTTTTTTAAAAATATAAACGAATTAAAGCCTTCTTCATTAAACAAAAATGGCATATTAATTTTAATAATTTTAACTCGCCTCGTCACTTTCCCTATTTGTCTTTAGTCTATTTTTATCGAACTAGATTTTCTTAAGGCGCTTAATATACTTGCAAGCTTCAGAAACCTTAAAGGGTAAACGCAGACCCTAGGTTAAATTCGCTGGATTCTAGCTGGGCTTTTTCCTCACCCAAAATAACTTTTTATTGCACTTCAAATGACTGGCTTTCAGTGATGCTACTCATATCTAAAATGGTGCTTGGAAAATAACTTTGTTGAAAAATAACTTTGTTGAAAAATAACTTTGTTGAAAAATAACTTTGTTGAAATGTTAATGTGTCCAAACTGGTTTTGGTTAGATCCAGTTATTAATGAACGCAGCATGAAAAAAGCAGTAAACCTTAATGCAGTGTTCACACCTTGGCTGATTAAAATATCATATAAAGAAATTTAAAATGCGCGAGGATGTTAGTGAGGTTTCCTAAAATTTTTCCTTCTAATTACTCGACTTGTCTTTTAGGTGTGACGTTTAGGTTGCAGTAGTTAAAAATTGGATAAGTCAGAGCATCAAACACTGCGTTTACCTGATGAAAATTAATTAGCAGGAAGCAAGGTGTTCTACTAAAACCATTTTCTTTAATTTTTATTGTGACGCAAAATCTTCGCTAAAAATTACCAGTGATTTAACTAAAAACTATGACAGGTGATGGCGGGCATGACCTTTAACTGACTATTTATATTAAAGGAACTCATGTTTGGGTTGCTTTAAGTCACGGCCTGTCAAGGAATAGCTACTTGGGAAGCACACTGTATTCCTGAATTTTGATGGTGCCATCTGGCATTTGTACCGCTACGGGCATTTGGGTGAAACGGCCATTTGCCGGTAATATGATGGAGCCATCGTCTCTTTCTATGGTGTCTTTTGGTCCATGATGAAAAAGTTTGTCGCGAATGGATTGTTTCATTTCTTCAGATAGCATGTCGATGTGCCGAACGTCTCCCGACTTTAAAGACGCGGTGTCGTCAGTGGGGCTGACGGGGGGGGTAGCCGATGAAGGAATGGTGGCAGCAGTGGTTGCAGTATCGGGTTTCACAGCAGGTGAAGTGGTGGAATTGAGCATTTCCGTGTTCAACTGAGGCTCAATCACTTTAGGGCCAGAATCAAAGCTCAGCCAGCTGATGACTAAAATGACAGCAATGATTAGCAAGTAAAATTTTGGCTGGCCCATAATACTATCCGCAATAATGGCTACATATTAGTCTAACTCTAGCAGCATTCAATTAGGACCATTGTGACCAGCTTATAAGAATTTATTCTTTTAATGCTGGCCTTAGTGTTTTTAAGCCATTTATTGTGAGTCTTGCAGGCGGCGTTTGGTCATGTGAGTGGCCATAGCGGTTAACGGATCCTCAGGCCAGGGGTGTTTGGCGTATCGTCCACGGTTTTCTTTACGCACTTGCGGGTAGGCTTCTTTCCAGAAAAAAGCCAAGTCTTGAGTCATTGCAAGTGGTCGTTGCGCCGGTGACAGCAAATGTAAGTTAAGGGTTACCTTTCCTTTAGCAATGATGGGCGATTGCAAGAGCCCAAAGCATTCTTGTAATTTTGCACGAATAACCGGTGGCGTTTGCGAATAATCAATACTGGCTTCACGTTGGGTGGGCAGTGTAAAACCAGAAGGGAAGTCTTGATTGAGTTGTTGTTGAAGTTGCCAATCGATACGTGATAACAGCGCTTGGCTGAAATCGATTTGTGCAAGAGAGCTGGTGGCTAAAAAGGGTGCCAACCAGTTTTCTAAATCCTCTATTAAGCAGGCCTCTTTAAAGCTTGGATAGACATTTGGAAACGTTTCATGGGCTAAATTGAGTTTTGCCAATAGGTGTTGATGGTGCTCTTTTAAGGGAAGAGCCTTCAAGCCTTTTTCTTTAATGGATAGCCATGCGTAATCTTTAATTTGTTGAGCGTTTGCCGGTGTGATTTTTTCATCGATGATTAATGAATTTAATCGGGTTTGTTCAATGCTCACCAGTTTATTTTGTGGATTGCTGGTTAGTTGTATGTGTTGTTCAAATTGCTCTTCAAATAAAGAGGTGATGGTTTCAATGGATATATAAGCCGCCAGACGAATGAACGGTTGACTGCTAGTTTGGTTGTTTTTATTGAGACTTAAATGGGCAATGGCTAAATATTCATGCGCTTTTAAAGCTTCCATGGGTAACATGGCGCACCCCATGCCTGAGCGTAACCGGTAACCTTGGCCACGCTTTTGCGCCACGCGATCAGGATAGGCCAGCATGGTTAACATTCCCGCAACGCTCACATCTAATGGTGTGTTTGTAATACGCAGTTGCTTCATGAGCTTTTGCGCTAACTTGCTAATGCGCTGGGCCACTTTGAATTTTACTTGGCCGTGTTCAAAACTTTGCGGAAATTGACTGAGTTCAAATAACTGAAGGCGGGTTTCAAGGTCACTGTTATTGCCATCTCTTGCATCAAAATGTAGTGGGTCACCTTCGCTTAATAGCGCAGCCAAATAGCAAGCAGTACTGCCTAGCCCCATATCTTTGGCCTTCACTATCATATGAGATAAACGCGGATGCAAAGGCAATTGGCTAAGAGCCGTCCCGTGAGGGGTAATGGTTTGATTATGAGTGATTTGTAATTGCTGTAATAATTCTAAGCTGCTTTGCCAGCGTTTGGTTTCTGGCTTATCCATTAAAAAGTAATCGTCTAAATTTACACTGCCCCAGCTGGCTAAATTTAAGGCCAGTTGGGAACTGTCACAAAGGGTAATGGATTTATCGCTGAAGGCATTTCGAGTAAAGTAATCCTCTTCACTAAAAAGCCGAATACAAATACCTGCTTGTACTCGTCCCGCTCGTCCTGTGCGTTGTATTAAACTGGCTTGGCTGGCTTTAACGGTAACGAGTTCATCCATGGCTTGAGGCACATTGTATTGGGCTTGACGCTCTAAACCTGAATCAATGACCACAGTGACGTTTTCTAAAGTGATACTGGTTTTAGCAATATCGGTGGCTAAAATTATTTTGCGTGTATTGCTGGATGCCATGGCATCACGCTGTTGGTTCCAAGTGAGCTGGCCGTGCAATGGCACTACCTTTATGTTTTGTTCTTGCAGGTATTCTTGTAGGAATTCTAGGGCGTCGCTGCATTGGCGGATTTCTTTTACACCGGGCAAAAATATTAATATGTCGCCTTCCTGTTTGGGCAGTGCTTGTCGAACGGCGGTCGCCACTTGCTGGGAAAGCAAAGCTGGGCGGTTTTGAATAAGTAGGCTAGGCAAATACTCTATGGCCACTTCAAAGCTGCGCCCTTCACTGGTGACAGTATTGGCTTGTAATTTATTTGCTAGTAATTGGCTGTCTAGGGTGGCGGACATCAGCACAATTTTTAAATCGTCTCTTAGGTACTCTTGGCATTGCATGGCCAGTGCTAGGCCTAAATCAGTTTGTACATTCCGTTCATGATACTCATCAAACACAATGGCTTGGCAAGTGGGGATGTCGTTTTCGTTTAATAAGCGCTGGCTAAGAATGCCTTCGGTCATGACGACAATTTTGTTTTTTGTTGATACTTTCGAGAATTCCCCCGTCATTAAACCAATGGTGTTGCCCAGCTCTTCGTTAAGGGTATGAGCAAGCCGGCGAGCCACTTGCTCGGCTGCCAAGCGCCTTGGCTCCAATAGCCAAATTTGGCCATCTTTTAACCAAGAGCCTTTCAGTAAATACAAAGGCAAGAGGGTTGATTTCCCAGCACCAGGGGGGGCTTGGACTATGAGTCGTGACTGCTTTTCAAGATCACTAAGCAGTTGTGGCAATATATGTTGAATGGGTAATGTGGTCATGCTGGGTATTATGCCAGTGTCGGCGCTTGATTTGTTTAGTTTAAAGCCCACTGAGATTCTAAATTTAATGGCAGGGCAATGTTATTTTTATAAAACTTGTTATAGGGTAGCGGCCAAAATAAAAAAGGGTAAATCATGCAGGTAAATGTAAATAATCATATTCGTTGTTGTCTATTGAGCATTATAGCGCTGTTTGGGTGTCTGCCAGGAATGGCGTATGCCAAACTTGAAGTGGGGTTGGGCATGTCGGCCGTGCATGTGCCCCATTACATTGGCAGTGATGAAGCAGAAGATTTTTATTTGCCATTTCCGTATTTGCGTTATCGCAGTGAAAAAATCAGTGTTGACCGAAACTTAATTCAAGCCAATTTATGGCGCACAGGCAATTGGAGTTTGGAAATTAGCCTCGGAGGTGCCGTAAAAGTAGACAGTGACAAAAATGAAGCCCGCCAAGGCATGAGTGATTTAGACTTCATTATCGAAGCAGGCCCTGCGGTGCACTATTACTTTCAAGGAAACCGTAAACAGGAAAATGCCTTATATTTTGAGCTGCCTTTACGAGGTGCCATCAGTACCGATTTTACCGCTGGGGAATACCGAGGTTATACCTTTAACCCTCGGGTTGTGTGGCGCAGAGGCTATCAAATGGGCCCTTATGAGGTTCGTCCACAATTAACGGTGGGAATACGCACTGCCAGTAGTCATTACCACGACTACACCTACGGCGTGAAAGGGCAAGACGTCACCGAACAACGCCAACAATATAAAGCACAAAGCGGCTATGGGGGCTTTCAATTAGGCTATAGCACGGCAGTACTGTGGTCAGATTGGCTGGTGGCGGGATTCATGCGCTATGTGAACATCAGTGGTGCCGCTTATGACGATAGTCCGCTAGTGAAGAAGGAAAACAGTGTGTTGGTGGGTGTGGCCAGCGCGTACCTCTTTTAGGATTTAGCGCTATTATCTGTCCTAAATCACCTTGCTAACCAGTTAAGTGAACACTTGTTCGCTTAATTCTCCCTGTTTGGTTGACTTATGTGGGGGCAAAGGTAGCATGCTGGCTATCATTTTTAGTGTGTATTTGCTCCATTTTAACCTTTATTAGTTCTTTTAAGTTTGTGCTTGGAAACGATAAAATGGCTTAGAGTCACGCAGTTTTAGGAACCCTACAAATATGTTTGAGCAAGGTTTATTAGCATTAAGCGGTTGGCAGACACTGCTATATACCCTCGTACTAACCCATATATCGATTATTTGTGTCACTGTGTATTTGCACCGCTGCATGGCCCACCGAGCCATGGATATGCACCCTGCATTAGCGCACTTCTTTCGGTTTTGGGCATGGCTGACCACCGCCACTATTACTAAAGAATGGGTGTCTGTACACAGAAAGCATCATGCAAAATGCGAAACAGAAGATGACCCTCACTCACCTGTGGTAAAAGGCCTTAAGAAGGTGCTTTTGACTGGTGCTGAATTGTATTACGAAGAAATTAACAACAAAGAAACCATTCAGCGTTACAGTAAAGGCTGCCCTGATGATTGGGTAGAAAATAATGTTTACCAAAAATATAAAATGTTGGGAATCGCCATTATGTTTGTGGTGAACCTTATTTTATTAGGGCCAATAGGCATTACTGTTTGGGCTGTGCAAATGATTTGGATGCCTTTTCATGCAGCAGGTATTATTAATGGGCTTGGCCATGCCATTGGATATCGAAATTTCGAGTGCAGCGATGCTGCTCGAAACATAGTGCCTTTTGCTATTTGGATTGGTGGTGAAGAGTTGCATAATAATCATCATACCTACCCAAACTCGGCTAAATTGTCGGTTAAAAAATGGGAGTTTGATATTGGTTGGATGTACATTCGTGCTTTTGAAATGTTAGGGCTGGTGAAAAATGTTCGCAGTGGTCCGGTGGTGCATGTTGACAGCAATAAACTGGAATTGGATTTTGACGCGGCCATGGCTGCGGCCAATAATCGCTTTCAAATTATGGCTAAATTTTATCAAACGGTGATAAAACCTGTGGTGGCCGAACAGAAGAAGCAAGCAGATGAAAGCGGCCGAGCTTTATTTAAGCGGGCTAAACGAATTATCGCCAAAGACGATAATTTATTAAGTGATTCTTATCGACAACAATTGATTGAGCTGACCGATAAGGATGAAATTATGGAAACCATTTACCAGATGAAGCAGGGTTTATTGCAAGTCTGGAAAAAACGTACCGCCAATAAAGATGATTTGTTAATCGCCATGCAAGACTGGTGCAAGCAAGCAGAAGAGAGTGGCATTCGAGCACTGGCCGACTTCTCTCATTCTTTGAAACAGTACAGTACTAGAATCGCTTAAAGCTTAGGTGGTTTGTGTTACTGGGCTTTACATTAAGTGGTCCAGTAATTAGATGGTTCGATTAAGGGGCTAGCGAAAGCATTTATTTAAAAAGACTGTCTAAAAGATTATCTAAAGGGAGCTAAACTAGGCTCCCTTTTTTACGCCCATCGAAAAGTCAGGTACAAACATTCAAGCTTTGGCTACTCTGTACCTCAATCAGAATACATAAGCTAGTTAATATCTTGTGGGGGCGTGAAACTTGAAGAGTGGCAATGCTTTCACTTAAAAGCATTGCCACTTTGGGACAGGCTAAGGCTGGACGTTGCCATCAAAGCTTAAAAACAAGGCTTTCTTTTCATTGGAAATTAAGTACTTCTGTATGTAGGCGATGATTTCTTGCTTGCTTAATAACCCTACATGTTTGGCGAGCTCTTCATAGGTATTAAATTGATGGTTATCAATATCAATGTCGCGCCAGTAGCGATTGGTTTTCTCTTTAAGGTTGAGTGGCTTCTTCACCAAGTTAGCAATTAAACCTTGTTGGTGGGCTTTATATTCGTCATCAGGCATTTCTTCAAGAGTATTCACAAAGTCTTGTATGAAAGCTTGAGTTTCATCATATAAGTTTTGTGATGGGGTGCTGGGTGATTGAACAATGAAGGCTAATCCACCTTGTTCTAACATGGGGTACGCAGTCCCAAACACTATGTAGCCATGTTTACGTTGTGTGCGCATGAGGGTGTAGTAGGGTGCTTTAATAATTTGTGCAATCAACCCCATGGTGGCACGCTCTTTACTGTCTTGAGACTGAGCTTGAAAATACAGTGTCATGGCATGGTCGCTATGCTGAGCATTCACCACTTGCTTTGTCGTACTGTGAGCCAGTTGTTTAACTTGCTTGCGATTAACTTGAATGTCTTCACTGTTTTCTAAAACAGAACTTAACAGCTGTGTGCTTTTAAGTAGTTGGTTTTTACTAATGTTGCCATGCCCCAAAACCACGATGTTTAGCTGCTTGAAAAATTGTTGCTTAATATTCAACACATCTTCACGAACCGCTGATTTAACTGCTTTTAATAATTGTGCTTCGCTGAAACTGGGTTGTAAAAGCATTTGGTTAAGCTGGGCGATTGTGCGCTCATAAGGTTTTTGCTTTAGGGCGTTTTGATAGGCCCTAACCAGTTCTTGCTGAGTTTGAAGCCATTGTTGCTCGCTTGGTTCAAAGGCCAGCATTTCAGAGAGTACTTTTTCTAATACCACATCTTGTTTGTCTCTATAGCCGTATAATCGAATACCAACCCCGCGCATGTGACTATAAAGGCTGTAGTTTTGCCCAGCTAATAGAGCTGGGTAACTAAAGCTATTTAAATGATCATTTAGCAGGCTAACCCATGCATCTATGAGTATTTGATTGTCTGGGCTAATTTGCGGCAGCGCAGATCGAAAGTTTAGATAAACACTGCTTTGTGGGGCGGTGAATTCAAGATCCTGCATGTGCCATATATCAAGCCCGGCTTTTTCAGATATAAGCTCAGGCTGTGCTTGATTGGATTTTTCTAAAAGAGATACGTCTTCTGCAATAAATGGGTTAGCACTAGGAATATGTATGCCCTGCGCCAACTGAGGGGTTTGCCATTGCTTGACTAATTGCGCTGAAAGGTTTGTTTGAATATACGGTGCACCAAACCATTTTTCGTGAGTGTCGCTTTTCACAGTAGGGGACACCAGTGTGCGCACGACATTCAGAGGCGTTAATTTTTCGAGCAGTTTACTAATGAGGCCTGCATCAAATTCCTGCCATAGATAAGGGCCGCGCAAAAAATCCTGCACTTCGTAGTCGTGCATATTCATACTTAACCCCTGAACCAGCCCGGAAGGTCTTTGTCCCTGCTGAAAGGCGAATTGCATTTTGGATAACTGCTGGAGTTCATCAAATACCCATTGTTGTACACCGTCTTTTTGTATGACTTGAATGTAAGCAAACAATTGTTCGCTGATTTCATCGATATGGTTAAGGCCTTCTTGAGTCAGACTGATGTTAACTTGAAACGCCCCATTGTTGCGGATTCGGCTGTGCATACCAGCGCTTAGACCTTCAGCCCAACCTTGTTTTTTAAGCCATGCCAGTAAGCTACCTTCTCCTTCATGCCCTAAAAAGTGCCCAATGTATTGGGTGGGTTTTTTCTTATAAAAATCTAGATTCTGATTAAACGGGAAGGTAAAACTTAAACGAAAAATGTCTTTTACCGGTTGAATTTGCACATCCATTGGTAATTCTGGGTAAAGCTCTACTGGGTACTCTTCTAGCTGAGTTTCGTTGTTGGCAATGGGGTTAAATAATGGCGATACCCAATTTTTAAGGGTGTCTAAGTCTTCCTTGCCGTAAACGGTTAGGGTCATTAGGTTTGCGCTGTAATATTTCTTATAAAAGGCCAGTAAATCATCTCGCACTTTACTTTGTTCGTTATCACTTAAAGTTTGCAAATTGCCGGTGGCAAAGTGGCTGGCGGGGTGTTCTGGGTTCACCAAGGTTTTCATAACATATTGAATGCGGCGGTAATCATCTTTGTATTTTGATTTGTACTCACCGTTCACAGCTTCTTTCTCACGCTGAACGTAATCTTCGGTAAACAAGGGCTCGTGGAAAAAACGACTAAAACGATCAAGTGCACCGTGGAGCTTTTTGGCGTCTATTTCAAAAAAGTAATTGGTGTGCTCTTGGGCGGTAAAGGCGTTATGACTGCCGCCGTGCTGGCTAATAAAAGCCTGATACTCACCCGCTACAGGGTAAGTTTTGGTCCCTAAAAATAACATGTGCTCTAGAAAATGGGCCAGTCCAGGGCGCAGTGTGGGATCTTGTAAGCTGCCTGCGTGAACGTCTAGGCTTGCGGCTGCACGATCCGCTGTTGGGTCGCTGATGAGCAACACTCGAAGGTCGTTATCAAGCTCTAAATAGCGGTATTGCTTTTCATCATTGTCACTGACAATGGGTTGAGCATTAAAAGTACTTTTAAAAAAGCTAAAGGCAATTGCCAGTATGATGGCAAGAAAAAAAGTACGATTGCGAGAGGGCATGAAGAGTCCTTAATGGCTGACAGCTTTTATTATTATATCGTTAGGTTAATTACGAATTCGATTGGCTGAGACTTTGCTGAGCCAGTTTAATTAATTGTTCTTTCTCTAAATCTTGGCCTTTTGCGACAAACTCAAGGGCCGTTTTGTACTGATCTAGGCGTTCAAACATAACCGCATATTCTTTGTTAAAAGCCTTATCGATGGCCAGATACACCGCTTCAGTGGTTAACTCGTTAACCTTACCCAGGTCGGCTTGCTCTTTTAGAGCTTTGATCGTGGCTTTGGCTATGTGGTTGTAAGCTTTTTGTTTGTTCAAGGGTAGGACTCTAATTTGTCTAAAAAATTCAGCGATATTCTACCTGATTTCAAGGGAATGAACGAGATGATTAACGGATGAGCTTAGGCTACTTTAGTTTGATTGCGCCCCGCATCTTTGGCTTGATAAAGGGCCACATCGGCCCTTTTTAAGGTGTGCTCTACCTTTTCATCTTTAAGGGTTGTGGCGACACCTAGACTGGCACTGATGAATAAGTCGGGTTCTCCAGCTGATAGGATAGATTCTTGGCAAATAGCCAAGCGAATGCGTTCTGCCACCTCTTTTGCATCTTCAATATTTGTATCGGGTAAGCAAATAACAAACTCTTCACCGCCATAACGACAACACAAATCGATGCTGCGAAGCTGTTGCTTTAACAGTTTTGCTAAAATAATTAATACCGTATCACCCACAATGTGACCAAACTTGTCATTTACTTTTTTAAAATAATCCACGTCTAACATGACAAAAGAGAGGGGGCTGCCCACTCTTTGGCTTCGATCTAGCTCGTGATCGGCTAATTCGTAAAAGTGGCGACGGTTAAAAAGCTCGGTAAGAGGGTCGGTGGTGGCCCACCTTTCTAAGAGGTCTTGTCGCTCTTTTTCCCTAAGGGCGGTGCGTGCTCTAGCCAGTAATACCAATAAACTGTAGGGTTTAATTATGTAGTCAAAGGCCCCCATATCCAGCCCTTCAGCGACATTTTTCTCATCGGCGTTGGCGGTAACCAATATAACGGGAATACTCTCTGTGTGGGGGTTGTCCTTTAATCTAGACAATACTTCCAGCCCGCTCATGATGGGCATCATGACATCGAGTAAAATCAGATCTATTTCTTGCTGGGGATTTTCTTGAGAGGCTTGCAATATGTCGAAGGTTTGCTTGCCTGACATGGCAGTTACCACCTCATAGCCTTCGTCGGTGAGATGAATGCTTAATATTTCTACGTTAGCTGGAATGTCATCTACAACGAGAATCCGTGCCATAGCCTTACAAATAGTATCCTGTTTTTGTTAACTATAGACTAGCTGGCAGCTTTATGGAGAAGGCTAGCTATACTGATGAATACGGAAATGGGGAAAGCATGAAATTTCTTTTAATACTAATTTTGTTTGGCTCTAGAAATAGCCTTGGCTATTCAGTGACCCAGGTGCAATCTGTTGAGCCAGTATCATGGTTTTGGCTATTGGTTGGGGGATTTGTTTGCTTATTATTAGGTTTGATCGGTTATTTATGGCATCGTAATCAGCAGCTGCTTAAAGCCAGCCATAAGCTTCAAATTTTGTGGCAGCACGTCCCCGATGTACTCACCGAAGTTGATGAAAATGGTAATATTTGTGAATTAAATCAAGGACTTAGTGATGAGCTTTCGGTGAAGCAATTAATAGGCACCAGCAGCTTTGATTATCTAAATGAAGCCGATAGTGCGCTGTTTAAAAAGGAGCTTGCCCAAGCGCTTACTACGGGTGAGCGTGGTGAATATCAATTGCAGGTGACACTGCCAGATGGCATTAAATATATTTCCAATCAGATTGTCCCTTTACGCTTAGAAAGCCCTGAACAGCGTGCATTAGTGATCACCACAGATATAACAGAACACAGGGAAGCTCAGAAAATACTCCAGCAAGCCACTAAACAAGCGGAAGAGAACGCTCACGCAAAGTCACGTTTTTTAGCCAATATGAGTCATGAAATCAGAACGCCGCTCAGTGGAATTGTCGGTATGGTGTCATTAATTGAAGATTTGGCCGAGGATGGAGAGTTGGTTCAATATACTCAGCCTTTAGCCAGTAGCGTACAGCACTTAATGCGCATTGTTGATGACATACTTGATTTATCTAAGTCTGACGCAGGCCACATAGAGTTAGATGAGTCTGATACCAGTTTATGGCACATATTGGATGACCTTGAAGCATTGTATTTGCCTCAAGCCCAGCAAAAGCATATTCAGCTTCAAGTAACCCTAGCCGCCAATGTGCCTCGAATGGTAAAGATTGATGCCTTTCGCTTGCGCCAAGTGCTTTATAACCTCATGAGCAATGCCATTAAATTTACCCACAAGGGCAATATAGATATTAATGTGAGTAGCCAATGGGTGGGTGAACAGCATTTATTAAAGTTCTCTGTTAAAGATTCTGGAATAGGCATCAATCCTTCTAAGCAATCGCTTATTTTTGATGTTTTTCGCCAAGCACAGGCGAGCATTACTCGCCAGCATGGTGGCACAGGATTGGGGTTATCCATTTGTCGCAATCTAGTGGAAGTGATGGGAGGGGTTATTTCGGTTGAAAGCCAAGAAGGGCAGGGGGCTGATTTTTGGTTTACCTTGCCTTTGAAATCCTGTGAAAGTATTGAAACGTTTAGGCATTTAAAAGAAAGCGGTGTGTATATAGCCGTGAAAAGCGAGGTGAGTTGTCAGTGGTTTAGGCCATTTTTTGAAGCGTTACAGATACCTGTTCATGAGTTTACTGAAAAAAGGGACTCTGTGAAGGATGCTTTACTAGTAACCGATTATGTTCAAAATACCGATTTAAGTTGGGTGTGGTGGATAGGCGCTGATTATGACCTAGATTTAGTGCAAGGGATTCATTTAACAGAGCCATTTAGGCGTGAAGCCCTTTGTAAGCGTTTACAAAGTTACGAGCAAAAATTGAAAGGAGTGGCGTCAGGCATGAATACTGAAGAGCAAAGTACTAGTCAGGGTAAGTTGTTATTGGTCGAGGATAATCTTACTAACCAGTTGGTTATTAGAAGAACCCTTGAAAAAATGGGCTATGACGTGAGCATTGCGTGCAATGGACTTGAAGGTGTACAGGCCTACGAACAAGGCCAATTTCTCGGGATCATAATGGACATACAAATGCCGGTTATGGATGGCATTGAGGCCACTAAAAAAATCCGACTGATGCAGGGCAAGTATGTCCCCATAATTGCTTTAACCGCTAATGCGCAGAAAGAAGTGGAAGAAGCCTGTTTTGCTGCAGGAATGGATGCTTTTTTAACCAAGCCTGTCAACCGTTTACAGTTACAGAATACCTTGGAAACGGTTTTGGGCAGTGAGCAACAGCAGCGTCAAAGCAGTGCCTAAGGACTGAGCTGGACTTACAATAAAGGGCCAAATGGTAAATATTTGTTATCACTGTTGGCTTTGACCCATTGCACTAATTCTTTATTGATGCCGGCCTTTTTTCTTAACGCTTTAAATAAAGCAATGACCGGTGACTTCTCCGCTAAGTTCCAATTTTGTTTTTCCTCAATTACGGTTAATAAGCGAATCAAATCAATGAGCTCATTTTCTTGAAGATTTTGCGCGCTTTGTGACCAAATTTTGTTGTCTGCATGCGCTAATGGCTGAATCCAATCCATTTCTACGGTAAGGTGGCTGTTATCGCTTGTTTGGGCAGCTAGGTTGATCAGTTTTGTTAATGCCGCTTCATCCAATTGGGAAGGAGCTTGTACTGGTTGCCAAGAGTCAACGGACATGGGCCGAGTCCTATTTAGATAATTAACGTGATTCATTGTCCCATAACCTATAGATGATAAAAACCAAATATTTGTAGGGCTTTACTTAGGTGAATATAATGGCTTTCTTAAAGTCAATGATGATAAGCAGTGGGGCTTTTTTACACTTTCACTGGGGTGCCTTCATTTTTTATTCATCTCTAGGGCGTTTAAATGAGAAGCTGCATGACCATGGTGTTTTATGCCTGCGACGAGCGGCTGATAATGGTCATATAAAGGCTGCATATTTGTTGGGAGTGCGTCTTAAGTATCGTGGGACAAATGGCGCTTATCAAACCTCGGGTATTAAGTATCTTCGCAAGGCCGCTTCTAATGGTGCTAGTCAAAACCAATTTATGCTCGCTGAAGCCTTAAAAGAGACTGTGTTGGGTTGTGAAGCCAAAAGTGAAATACTATTTTTATATGAAAGTGCGGCCAAGCAAGGTTATAAAATGGCTGAATTACGTTTAAGTGAAGCCCACGAACAAGGATTGTTCGGTTTAACTATTAATCAGAAAAAAGCAGAGTACTGGTCGCAGAAATTTTTAGCGGACAGAGACCTATAAGAGTCAGTAAAAGTATGAAACCAGAATTTGATGACATTCGCGCATATCAAGATCATGAAGTGAATGATATGTTAATGTCTTTATTAAAAGACAGTGAGTTTTTACAATTTATTGCCGTGCAAAAATATCCACGATTGCAGCGCTTCTTTCCCGCGTTAACTCAAAGCCGCATTAAAAAAGCATTACAGAGCCAGTTTAAGCAGGTTCATAACATTCAAAGCATGCAAAATAAACTTGCGCCTTTTGTACAGTCTATGATGGATAAAACCGTCACACAATTTAATGTGACGGGCCTTGAAAATTTACAAAACGATAAAGCCTATGTGTTTATGAGTAATCATCGAGATATTGCCATGGACCCCATGTTGGTAAATTATGCTTTGCTGACCGCAGGATTACACACCTGTAAAATAGCCATTGGCGATAACTTAATTGAGCGCCCGTTTGTTAATAAGTTAATGCGATTAAATAAGAGCTTTGTGGTGCGTCGTAAGTTGGAAGGCAGAAGAGAAAAGTTAGAAGCAGTTAATCATTTATCAAATTATATACACCACAGTTTAAAATCAAATCAGAGTATTTGGATCGCTCAAAAAGAAGGGCGTGCAAAAGACGGTAAAGACGTGACAGATAAAGCGGTATTAAAAATGCTGCATATGGCTGGCCGAAAATTAGGTTGGGAATTTAATGAAAGTATGAATTTTTTAAACCTAGTGCCGGTTACCATTAGTTACGAGTGGGATCCTTGTGATGAAGATAAAGCCAGAGAATTGGATGCTATTAAACAGCATGGTCAATATGAAAAATCACAAGATGAAGATTTTCACAGTATCGTTAAAGGCATTAAGGGAAAGAAGGGACAAGTATCCATTCATTTCTCTGAGCCGTTAAAAATAGATTCATCGGTGCCGGAACAATGGAGTCAAGCCATGGATAGCAGTATTCACCAGAATTATCACATTTATGATAATAACTTGGATGCTGAGAAAATATTAAATAGCTCAAATATCAAAGAGGCGTTGAAAGGTTCTTCGTGGGCTCAAAAATACGAAAACTTGTCGGACTCTGCATTGGAGCAAGTGATTAATACCTATGCTCAGCCAGTTATCCTGAAAAAGGCTTCTCAATCCATATGATGATGGGTAATAAAAAAAGTATACTGCCTTTTGGCGCAGTGACCTTGGCATTATTGGGGGCAGCATTGCTAGTTCAATGGTGGCCTGTGTCGGCTTGCCATAAGTTAGAAGAAAACTTGGAAGCTGGGTATTTTTTAAGGTGGATGCCACCTCAGCTAATGCTAATTACTTCTGATAAACAAAACTATATGGTGAATGCCAGCGATAAACCCAAGGCTTGTGAGGCCATACTAGCGCAGTTGAAAAAAGTTAAGGAGGAAGCTAGTTAGTCGTTAAGAACATTATTAAGCGCATTTTTCAGTGATGCAGTGTCTATGGCTTTATCGAAAAGGGCGCAGACACCAGCTTGGCGAATGGCGCTTAAACGACTGCTATCGGCCTCACTGGTCACCATCAGTACCGGCAAATAAGAAAATTCTGATTTGGATAAATATTCTGCTAATTCCTGGCCATTCATTTCTGGCATGTTGTAATCGGTGATGATGAAATCAATGTGCTCTTTATGCAGTAAATCAATGGCCTGATGGCCGTTTTCTGCCTGTAAAAAATGGTCTATGCCACATGACGTTAATAATTTCATAATGTGGCGCCTTGCGGTTTTAGAATCGTCAACAATCAATCCTATTAAATTATCCAAATCTAAATTTTCTAACGTTAAATGTGACACCTCTAACGTGTCCCGTGCGGCAGTGAGTGCGGTACGAAAATCCCGTTGATCAAATGGTTTCGGTAAAACTGCCAGCACTCCGGCTTGCTTGATAGGGTCAATTTTAGCGAAGCTGGTTTCACTGGATATCAGCATGAAGTTAGTTTCTTGGCTAAGTGGTTCATTGCGTATTTTTAGCAATAATTCAATGGCCGTCATGTCACTGAAGTACATGGCGCTGATGACTAAATCGGGTTGTGAATTTTGTAGGTAATTAATAGCCTCTTGGCCGTTTGAAAGGATATCCAGTTTAGTAATGCCTTCTTCCTTTAATACCTTTTGCAAAATTTTACTTTGAGTATTTGAAGGCTCAATTAATAACACGGTTAGGTCTTGAATTTTCAGTGACATAGCTCACCTTCTTGAAACGCATTCATTTATTATAGAAAACAAATATGTAGAGCATTTATTAAAATTTGACACAATTTCGTCCCGATTCTTTGGCTTGATAAAGTTTTTTATCGGCTCTTTCCAATACTTGTTCTCTGTTATCACTGTCAAAGCGTACTTGAGTTAACCCGATACTGACGGTGACAAAGGGTTGGGTGTCCGAATATTCATGGGGCAAATTGGCTTGGTGCATGGCATCAATAAAACGCTGGGCTACATTTTTAGCCCCGTCTTCATCTGTGCCGGGTAATAAAACCACAAATTCTTCGCCACCATAGCGAGCTAGTATGTCGATCGGGCGTTTAAGAGCGCCCCTTAAGGTTTGAGCCACTTGCCTTAAACATTGATCTCCTTGAATGTGTCCATAGCCATCGTTGTATTTTTTAAAGTGGTCGATATCCAAAATCATGATGGTAAGCGGGCTTTTTTTGCGTTGGTGATCTTTCCATAAACGTATAAACATGTCTTCATAGCCACGGCGATTCATCACCTGGGTCAGTACATCATAGTGGGCCACCTCATCAAGCTTCTGATTGGCTTGCATTAACTCAGCTTGAATGATCGATACTCTAAGCATGGCTTTAACGATGGCGGTTAATACTTCTTCGTGTACAGGTTTACTGATGTAAGTGTCACCTCCTACGCTTAAGCCTTCTACGATGTCTTTAGATTCAGAGCGGGCTGTTAGGTAAATAATCGGTACCCAATGATCTTGTAGTAAGCCTCTAAGGGCTTTACAGGTATCAAACCCCGACAAACCAGGCATTTCTACATCGAGTATTATTAGATCCGGTACTTGTTCGCTTACTCTAAATAAAGCGTCTTCTCCTGATTCACACAAAACCACATCACATTCCAGCGGTGTTAAATACTGATTAATGACAAAGCGCTGAGTCCGAGAGTCGTCTACCACCAGAATCTGGGGCATGGATCTTCCTTAAAATCACAGTTACTTAAAGCATAGCAGGCGTGTGTGGAGTGGTAGGGCATCGAGCCTATTTCAGTGAATACTTCCTGATCAGCTTATAGCGTTTAGTAATAAGATTGCTATTTTTACTTACGCATAGTGTTTTATACTGGCATCAGTGCTTCCAAAGTATTTGGTATGCTAGGGTTATTATTGTCAGTAAGGGATCGTGGTATGAGCGATTATGGTCATCTAAGTCGACAGGCAACGCTTGCCTCAATTGTTGTGGCTATTATTTTAATAGTGGCCAAAACTTGGGCTTATTGGAGCACGGGCTCAGTGAGTCTATTGGGTTCATTACTCGACTCTTTACTGGATGGCATGACGTCGTTCATGAATTTTGTTGCCTTGCGCTTTGCTTTGGTGCCTGCCGATGAAGATCACAAGTTTGGTCATGGGAAATTAGAGTCCATAGCGGCATTGGCACAGTCTGCATTTATGATTGGCTCGGCTGTGGTGCTTGTGCTCAATAGCTTTGACGTCATGATTGATAAACGTCAAGTGGTGAATACCCATATTGGTATTTATGTCAGTGTTTTGGCAATTGTATTAACTGTGGCGTTAGTGTTGTTTCAAAAAAGTGTCATGCGTAAAACCCGCTCCTTGATTGTTGAAGCTGACTCTTTGCATTATCAAGGGGATATTTTAATGAATGGCGCAGTGTTGTTGGCCATGGTGTTGGCAGGCATAGGGATCTTCTGGGCTGATTCGGTAATGGCGTTAGGCATTGGTGCTTTTTTGTGTGTGAATGCTTGGCGGGTTGGAGCAAAAGCTTTTGAGGATTTAATGGATCGACAGCTCCCTGATGTGGAGCAGCGTATTTATGAGTTAGTTAGCGGTGCCCAAGGAAGTGAGGGTTGTCATGATGTTCGCTGTCGTCAATCTGGGCCTAACATGTTCATTCAATTTCACCTAGAACTTGACGAAAATTTGGCCCTTTGGTCTGCCCATGAAATTGGAGACCGAATCGAAAAACAAATTATTAAAGAATATCCCTACGCCGACGTTTTAATACATCATGATCCCACTAAGGCCGCCCCTTAATGCTTCGTTTTTTGTTATTGCTTATTTGGTTTACTGTGCCAATTAATTGGGCAAACGCGGTAGTGCCTCAAATAATGGAGACCGAGCCAGCCGCCCCTGGAGCAGACTTTGAACCAGAACCTGAAGAGGAAATGGTTGAAGAGACGCCCATTGAAATTCTTGATTGGTCCCGTAGTTTAGCCAGTGACTATGTGGAAGGGCTGAACGATGGGGTTGATTCTTTTTTCATGGATGCTTTTTTCGACGATGAAATTATCAACGACGAATCGTCAGGCAGTAACGGGCGCCTATTTTTTACCACTCGCCGTGTTCGAGGGGATGGGGTCGATTATCAAATGGGCGTTAATTTAAAGTTGGTTTTACCTAGAACCCGTGACCGTTTTAAATTATTGGTGGAAACCGATGAGAATGAAGATACTCAAAAAGAAACCAATGTGATCGGCACCACCGATAATGTGACATATTCAACGGCATTACGAGTTGAACTAAAGAAAGGCAAGCGCTGGAAATCGAGCTGGGATAACGGTGTTCGTTGGTCAGGGGAGCCGGTGTACTTTTCAAGGCTGCGCGCTCGGCGCACCGATTATTTTGAAAACTGGCGCTCTAGATTATTGCAAACCCTTTACTGGCGAACCGATGTTGAATGGGGTTCTGATTTTAGTGCCAGTCTATTAAGGCCCATTAGCTTACATTACCACTTTAGAACAGGCTTCAATGCAGGCTACATATTAAGCGATGACTTTGCGGATTTGAGTACCAGTGCTGCTATATTTCATGAGCTTAGTTCGCGAGCGGCCATGGTGTATCAAGTAGCGGTGTTTGGCGATACTGATTCAATCAGTAAAGTGAATAATACAGCTTTAACGGTGAGTTATCGACGAAAGATATATCGCCATTTTGTTTTTGCAGAGGTGATTCCTGAAATGGCCTGGCCAAGAGAGCAGGATTACGAAGCGACGCCCGCCATCAGCTTCCGTTTGGAAATGATCTTTGGGCCAGACAAGCATTAACCGGTAGATAAAAAATAACGGCGAGTAGTATTTAAAACATCATGTTTTAGGCTGCATTTGGCACTACTTAGGAAGCTCAAAAAAGAAGTGGCTGCCTTTGCTTGAAGCTTCTTTATAAGCAATCTTACCCTTGTGTGCTTTGATTATTTTCAAGCAAATGGATAACCCCAGGCCGTGGCTGGTTTCTCCTCCGGTGGTTTTGTGCCCTAATCGTTTAAAGGCTTTAAAGAGTTGCGGGATGTCCTTCGTTTTAATGCCTGCACCTTCATCAAAAACACTCACTCGAATAAATGCATTCTCTTTTTGCGCCTCGACTGTGACCTTGGTTCTATTGGGGGAGTACTTGATAGCGTTACTGAGCAAGTTATCGATCACTTGCGTGATACGAGTTGGGTCTAGCTCTATCATGATGCTATCAGGTAATGTTGACACGATTTCTATGTCTTTCTTTTGGGCTATAGGCTCAAAAAAAAGAAGCCGCTCTTTAACCAGTTCAGACAGGTTAAGTGTAAAGAGTCTTAATTCTAACTCTCCTTTTTCCATGGCACTGATATCGAGTAAATCATCTAACAATATTTGCATGGAAGAAATGCTTTTTTGCATCATATCTTTTAATGATTTCAAGCGATCTTCAGATAATCCCCCATCAAATAGGCGCTTACTGGCCTGCTGAATGACGCCTAGAGGGTTTCGTAAATCATGAGCGGCCATGCCCAAAAAGTGGTTTTTCTCTTCACTGACCCTGTTCAGCTCACGAATTTGATCAATGTAACTGGCGCGGTGATTAATTCGATTGGTGAATTCTTCGGGATTAAAAGGACTGGCTAAGAAGTCATCGGCGCCATTTTTTAAAAAAAAGGCCGCGGTATCTTCGTCTACTTTACTGGTTAGGCCAATGATTTGTAATGTAGGTTTATCGTGTTTGGTGCGAATTTCTTGGCATAATTCATGGCCTAAGCCATCGGGTAGATATTGATCTAGCACCACTATATCGGGCTCTTGCTTCATGGCAATTCTGCAGTGAGCGGCATCTTCAGCACTAATCACTTTAAAGCCCTGATTACCTAACAGCTTTTTTAATGAAACGGTTACGGCTTGGCTGTCATCGACTACTAATACAGTAATGGCACTATTGAGTTGCACCCGTTGAATTAGCCAACAAATGTAGTGAATACTGTGGGTACCGGTTTTGAATACATAATCCACAAGATCATGGGTTTTAAAGCGCTCTCTAATTGAAGGATCTTGCTGGCCGGTAAATATAATAGCAGGGACTTTAAATTTATTGACCAAATCTACCGCTTCGCCGGTTTGGCAATCGGGTAGTTGCAAGTCTACCGAGGCAATAAAATACTCGTCAGAATACTGTTCAAGAAGTGTTTTAGCTTCTTCTAAGTTAGTGGCAATATCACAGGCAATGTCATAACGGTTCTCTAACTCACTGGCAATGGCGCTAGAGAGAGATAGGGCATCTTCAATAACAAGTGCTTTAGTACCGCGCATTTACCCTTTATACCCCAAAAATGATTCCTTCAATAATGTTAGTCTAAAAGACTTGGTGGTGGGGATAATTAGAAAAATAGAGGGTGAAAACGAGTGAATGTAGGACTTTTATTTACTAACATAAAAGCCCTGTGGGGTTTAAGCTAGTTCGTTGGCGCTGAACATGCCTTCAAACAAAGGGCTTGATAAATAACGCTCACCCGAGTCAGGTAGAATGACCACGAGAGTTTTTCCTTGGTTGCCATCTTGTTTAGCCACTTTTAACGCCGCAGCCACCGCGGCCCCTCCTGAGATACCACATAAAATGCCTTCTTCTTTCATCAATCTTTGCGCCATTTCAATGGCTTCGTCATTTTCAATGGTTTCCACTTGGTCGACCATTTCTAAATCTAAATTGTCTGGAATGAAGTTGGCTCCAATGCCTTGGATTTTATGAGGAGCAGGGGTAAGCGGTACGCCTGCTTTGGTTTGGCTAATTAATGGAGACGCAGCAGGCTCTACTGCCACACTGGTTATGTTCTTTCCTTGGGTCTTTTTAATGTAGCGGCTTATGCCTGAAATGGTGCCACCGGTTCCCACGCCTGCAATCAGAATATCAATGGTGCCATCGGTATCCTTCCAAATTTCAGGCCCTGTGGTTTGTTCATGAATGGCAGGATTAGCAGGGTTGCTGAACTGCTGAAGAATTAGCCGAGTGTCTGGCGACTCGTCAAACAGTTCCTGAGCCTTATCAATGGCGCCCTTCATGCCTTTTGGGCCTTCAGTGAGTACTATATTGGCTCCCAGTGCTTTCATGACCTTACGACGCTCAACACTCATGGTCGCTGGCATGGTTAGCGTGACTTGATAGCCTTTCGCAGCGCCTACAAAAGCTAAAGCAATACCCGTATTACCACTTGTAGGCTCAACAATTTCCATGCCTGGCTTTAATTGACCGTCTTTCTCTGCTTGCCAAATCATGTTGGCTCCAATGCGACACTTCACTGAATTCGCAGGGTTGCGACTTTCAATTTTTAATAAAATATTGGCATCGGTGATTTTTTTAAGGCGAACTAGAGGCGTGTTGCCAATGGACTGGCTGATATCGTCAAAGACTTGCATGATGTTCCTTGAATAAATGAAGGGAAGCGAGACAAGTATAGAAGCAAAAACTGACTTTAAAGGGAAGTAATAACAGGGGTTAACTTCCTACGATTGGGTTTATTAATTCATAGGAAGTTTTAAAAAGCAGAGCTTGTTTAATCGCTGCTCAATTCAGAGATGAGCGCATCCTTCTTTAGCCACATTTCGTGAGTCCATTGTTGAAACTCGGCACGAAATTCATCATCTTCATTGTAATCTTTTTGAGTAAAATGAATTGGAATGGCTTCCTCTTCGATGCGAACTTTTACATTCTTAATGCGCCCACTTAGAAAATCCCAAAAACTTGGAATGCCGTCAGGATACACAATGGTGATATTGAGTAGACTTTGAAATTTATCGCCCATGGCATTCATAGCAAAGGCAATGCCACCGGCTTTTGGTTTAAGTAAATGCTGATAAGGAGAGTTTTGTTTTTTATGCTTTGAAGGGGTAAAGCGTGTGCCTTCCATAAAATTCATCACACTGGTGGGAGTACGTGCAAATTTTTTGCAGGCAATGCGTGTGGTTTCTAAGTCTTTGCCACGCATTTCAGGGTGTTTTTCTAGGTATTCGCGACTAAAGCGTTTCATAAACGGGAAATCCAGTGCCCACCAGCTTAAACCCATAATGGGTACGCGAATTAACTCTTGTTTCAAAAAGAACTTTAATAGAGGAATTCTTCCTCCTAGTAAATGCTGAAGTACTAAAATATCCACCCAAGATTGGTGGTTAGCATTCACTAAATACCAACCATTGTATTGTAAATTAGCTAAGCCTTGCACATCCCAATGGGTTTTTTGTGTGAGCGCCATCCAACCTGAGTTACATTTCACCCAGCATTCGGCAATTTTAGTGAGGATGGGGGTGATTAAATTATGCCAATGCTTTAGGGGAATCATGACCTTGATGACAGCAAAAATCAGTAAGCAAGAGCACCAAAAGAGTACATTAAGAAGTAACAAGCCTGAGGCAATTATGCCCACAAGGGTTTTAGGTAAAAAATTAAACATAGTTCTGCTCAAGTAAAACATCTGCGAACAGTTATATTAATGTACGCAGATTTTAAGGTAACGGGTAAAAAAGGCCAAAAGCAGGGACTTTTTATGCCACTGTTAATCGTTGCTGTTAGCCTGAATAGCCGTTAAGGCAATAGTGTAAATAATGTCTTCCACTAAAGCGCCGCGGGATAGGTCATTTACTGGTTTGGCTAAGCCCTGCAACATGGGCCCAATGCTCACAACTTTAGCACTTCTTTGCACTGCTTTGTATGTGGTGTTACCGGTATTAAGGTCGGGAAATATGACCACGCTGGCAAGGCCGGCCACTTCACTATTAGGTGCTTTAGAGGCCGCCACTGAAGCGGTGGTGGCCGCGTCATATTGCAATGGCCCATCGATGATTAAGTCGGGCATCAAGGTTTT
This sequence comes from uncultured Bermanella sp., assembly GCA_913058575.1. Taxonomy (GTDB): domain Bacteria; phylum Pseudomonadota; class Gammaproteobacteria; order Pseudomonadales; family Oceanobacteraceae; genus Bermanella. The sequence goes on along the minus strand of CAJXRF010000032.1, from coordinate 27,667 downwards.
GGCTATTTGTGTGGCGCTGCGTACTTTTTCAACATCGCTTCCCGAGCCGGATGATCCTGTGCTGTAACTGATCATGGCTACTTTGGGTTGAATTCCAAATGCAAGGGCACTTTGTGCGCTTTGCAGGGCAATGTCAGCCAATTCATCGGCATTTGGGTCTGGGTTAACGGCACAATCTCCATACACCATTACTTGTTCTGGCAATAACATGAAGAAGACAGAGGAAACCAGTTTGGCATTTTTAGCCGTTTTGATAAGTTGAAGAGCAGGGCGAATGGTATTGGCGGTGGTATGTATGGCGCCACTGACTAAGCCATCAACCTCGTTTAAGGCCAGCATCATGGTACCCATGACCACAGTATCCTCCAGTTGCGCTTCTGCCATGGGGGCACTGAGGTTTTTATGTTTTCTTAATTCCACCATGGGTTGCACATATTGGCCGCGAATCTCATCTGGGTCGAGAATTTGCAAATCTTTTGGCAATTGAACCCCTAAACTCGCAGCTTTTTGGATTATGCGTTCAGGGTTGCCCAGTAATATGCACTGAGCGATGCCTCTTTGCTGGCAAATAGCGGCGGCTTGTATGGTTCTGGGTTCTTCGCCTTCAGGAAGTACCACTTTTTTATTGGCTGCTTGGGCACGCTGAACTAATTGATAGCGGAAAGCCGCTGGGCTTAAGCGTGCCACGTGATCCACCTGTAAACGCTCAGATAGGTATTTTGCATTTATATTCTGAGCCACGTGATTCATGATGGATTCGACTCGTTCCACATCATCAGGTAGCACACCGTCATCCATATTAGACAGTTGAGAGGCCGTTTGAAAGGTGTCCGTTTGTACGGTTAGCAGTGGCAGATTCTCTAAGGATGGGGTGAGTAAATCCATTACTCGGGAGTCTGGTTGTAAGCCACTGGTTAACAGTAACCCTGCCAAGGGCACGCCATTACTGGCAGCCATTGAAGCAGCCAGTAAAATGTCTTCTCTGTCACCTGGGGTGACGATCAGTGTGCCAGGTTGTAAGGCGCTGACCATATTGGGGACGGTGCGTGCGCATAAACTAATATTTTTAACCCGTTGGCCCAACTGTTTTGGCGTGTGTAAATAATGAGCCTGTAGGTAATTAGCAATGTCGTCAATTCGCGGCGCGACCAAATCTGGGTCCCATGGAATCATGCCCAAAATATTAAAGTGGTGTTGTTCCAGTTGGGCTAATTGATCCATGGCCAATTGCGTGCTGGTTGCATTGGCTTTAATAGAGGCCTGATCTTTTACGGGAATCGCGGGGTTTTTAGGGGCATTTACTTTATTTATAATAATGCCTAATAAGTTTCTATTTTTGTGCCCGCCGTATAAACCTGTGGCCATGGTAAGGTGCTCTTTGAGCTCATTCATGGTGCGACCAAAGGGGGCTGTGACTAATATCACTTCAGCGTCTAAAGTTTTTGCCATTTCTACATTCAGTTTGGCGGTATACGGCTCGTTTCTGTCGGGTACGATGCCTTCAATAATTACCACGTCAACGTCTTTACTCAGTTTGTGATGCATGGCCACCACGTCTTCCATTAAACGCTCTTGCTTGCCACTGCCCACCATGCTTTGTGCCGCTTTTAGGCTAATAGGGGTCGGGGGTTCAATGCCAGTGGCATGTCGAATCATTTCAATGGAGCGGTGGCGGTCACTGTCTTTTAAGTGGGCAATGGGTTTGCCCACCGCGACTTTTAGACCTAATTGATCGAGTGATCTAATTAATCCTAGGGTAATGGAGGTTAAGCCGGTTTTAATTTCAGTAGGGGCAATAAAAAAAGTGTGTAGCATGTTGAATCCTAAAAATTATTGGTCGCGGCTAACAAGCTGGTGGGTATCGATGGCAATCATTCGTTCTTCATCGGTGGGTACCACCATGGCAAGGGTGCTTTCATGAGTCGATATGCGACCTTTGTGATCACCATTTTGTTTGTTCAGGGAGCCGTCTAATTCAAACCCTAAAATAGCAAGGTGTTCTAAAATCAGGCTACGGGTTAAGCGATCGTTCTCGCCTATGCCACCGGTAAATACCAGAGCGTCAATACGGGGTAAGGATACAGCTAGGGCACCTAGGTAACGGGCTATTTTGAAAGCAAATACCTCAATAGCAAGATTGGCGCGGGTGTCGCCTTGCTCGGCAAGTTGTTGAACCTCCCTCATGTCATTGGTTTTACCTGACAGTCCTAACAAACCACTTTGCTTGTTTAATAAGCTCATGATTTCACTAAGAGGTTGATTTAAGCGCTCGCACAAAAAGTCTATTAAACCGGGGTCCACATCTCCGCTGCGAGTGCCCATCACTAAACCTTCCAGCGGGGTCATGCCCATGGAGGTGTCGACACTTTTGCCATTTTTAATGGCGCAAGCGCTGCAGCCATTGCCTAAGTGGGCCACCAAAAAATGGCATTCATCGCTGTTTTTACCAAGCAGCTGAGCGGCTTTTTGGCCGACATATCGATAACTGGTGCCGTGAAAGCCATATCGGCGAACACCGTGTTGTTTATAAAGCTCTAGCGGTACGCCGTATAAATAGGCAGCTTCGGGCAGGGTTTGGTGAAAAGCGGTATCGAATACGGCTACTTGTGAAATCTTAGGTAGCAATTGAGTGATGGCTTCTATGCCTAACAAGTTCACGGGATTATGCAAAGGCGCTAGGTGGTGAAGTGTTTTTAAGTCGTTAATGGATTCATTGGTTAATAATAAAGATTCACTGTAAGCCTCTCCCCCGTGTACGACGCGGTGACCGACGCCAGCCAAACTCGTTAGGAGATCTTGCGTTTGCAGAAGCGAAATAACGCATTCGATGGCCCCTTGATGGTCTGTTTGGGAAGGGGTGAGAGTGTGTTTATCAGCTTGCCCTGCAAGTGTGTATTGAATTTGTGCACTATTGCTTGCTAGGCGTTCAGCTAAGCCGTGAATTAATACTTGCTGCGATAAGGGTTGGATAACGGCAAATTTAAGGGAAGAGCTGCCGCAATTGAGCACAAGGATATTTTGCTGAGTTGTCATTTATTTATTACTTCTTTACGGGCAAAACTTAGATTTCATCATTTTATATGTGCAATGGAGCCCGTACAGATTCTGGCAGGGTTTGCTCAATGGCTTTTAAAATGGAAATGGCTTCGCGATATGGTTGTTTATCAGGGCGCTCTAAAATGAAGCGTACCTGAGATTGATAGTGGGGCCCGCTGCGTTCACACAGCTCTACACGGGCTTTTACCTCTCGTAGGCTATGCAATCCTGCTGACATATTAAGATGAATTAATTGCCCTGGTTTTAGTTTCTTAGGACTATTAAATACCAAACTGTATCGGTTAAATTTAATTAACTGAGCAGTGGTGGCATCTTTGAAGCGAGCAAACCAACCCAGGCTATTGATGCTTAAATCCATTATCCCGCCTCCTTTATTCATTTTGTTTCGCCTTTAATTTTAGCTCAATAATATTAAGGCGTTATTATGCACGACTTTGTTTGACATTATGCGTTGAATTAAACGCTTAATTTATAATTGCCGCACAGTTTTTATAGACGAATTGAGCCCAAGCACTAGGCAACTTGGCAATTCGGTATTGTTTAAAATGAACTGTGTGTTTTTTAAGCCCCTGAAATTTTTACCTTATGACCGAGTTCTTGCAAATAACTCAGGCTTTGTTGAGTTAAGTCTCCTTGTAATTCAATGACCCAATTTTTCACCGCGCCCCCACATCCAAAGCGTTTTTTAAGTTTCTTACATAAATCACTGGCCCCTTTTTTATCTCCTTCAAAGCCTGTGATAGTGGTAACTATTTTTCCGCCACGTCCTTTTTTTTCTTTTTGTACTCGTAATACGCCATCGCTTTCAGGGGCGGACTTTTGTTTACAGGTACAATCGTCTATGGCCTGACGGCATTCTGGGCAAATTCGGCCATCTTGCGTGGAATAAACTAACGACATATGTGCTCCAATTAAATAATGCTTTGTAGGTGGTTGATTACCCATAAAGAGGTTGTATGTATTTTAACCGTAACAAGTGCTGAAGGAGGCTTAAGTTTCCTATGATTCACTTGGTTGACAATATTTACTGTGTACATTGTTACTTTAAAATATTGATTTAAAACTTGTGATATTGATCACGGGTTATGCTTAATTAGTGGTTGCATATTTTTCACAAGTTAACATGTATTTGTAAAAAAATTTTATTAAAGATTGCATATTGTAAAGGCTCTTTGCATTTGAGGTAAGGGGCGCTAAGTACCTTATTTACTTAGATTTTTTTATTATTAAGGGCAAGGAAATGTATCTTCATTAATTTTATTTAGGTAAAGTCGTGGTTCGTAATTCAAACAAAAACAATGCTTTAGTCTTATGTATTTGCACAGGGATAAGGTGGTTAAAATTCAGTCTGAACATTTAGTGTTCGATCTGAAATTTAACAGGGAGTGCTAGGCTAGATGAAAGCTTGTTTCATCATTAATTTTCAACTTTCCAATGTTGTATTGCAAAAGCAACTGCAAGCGTGGGTGTCGGGCTGTGATAGCTTAGAGCACGCTGAATGCTCAGAGCAGGCTCAATTGCATGTTTGGGACTGGAACCAATTTTCAGCTTGCACTCAAGCCGCTATGGTTTTGCCTAAAAACTTAATTATTTTTTCTGATACTTTTGATGAAAAGCGAGAGCAAAGAGTTCTGCAAAGTGGTGCGCTTGATTATATTTGTGAGCCGTTTCATTTAGATAATGTCTTTTTGCGTTTGTCTCAGCATGTGCAGCGGGTGCGCTATGTGGCCCAGCTTGAAAACTTAAGTGTCACAGACACTCTTACCGAGCTATTTAATCGCCGCAAATTTAACCAAGATCTTGATAGGTGCTGGCGTCAGAACATGAGACAAAAAAGCACTAGCTCTTTGCTGTTGATAGATGTTGATCATTTTAAAAAATTTAACGATCAGTATGGGCACGTGGCCGGCGACCAGTGTTTATATAAACTAGCTCAAGTATTTAAACGCGAGGCAGTACGTCCCCATGATATTGCGGCCCGAATAGGCGGTGAAGAATTTGCCATTATACTGCCTCAAACCCCGAAAGAAGGGGCCATGCACGTGGCTAAGCGAATTTTGGAAGGGGTCCAGGCTTTAAAAATCGAAAATGCCCAAACTCAATTGGGGTTGGTCACGATTAGTGTGGGATTAGCCAGTGCTTCTACTCAAATGAGCATTGAGCAATGGCAAAAAAGCGCTGACGATGCACTTTACCAAGCTAAGCACAGCGGCCGAAATAGGGTGATCGCCAATACAGATGAAGCCTTTTCTAACCTTGTCAGTGAGCCAGATCCGGTCTAATTCTTATAAACAGCCGCTTTCCCTTAAGAGAACACCTTTTTTGACTTAGCCAATAGAGGCGTTAAGTGATTGCGTGTGCGGGTCCTAAGGGCTTCACTTGACAGTAACTGTACCAGTTCATCAAGGCACTGGCTCATGTCTGCCACCGAACATGCAATTAACTCGTAATCATAATGGTGATCTTGAACCGACATTTTTGTCAGCTCGGTTAGCTCTTGTTGCAATAACCTTACTACGTTAAAGCATTGGTTTTTGACGGTAATGCTAGCCGACTCCCAATACAAATCTTCCAATACCTCCAGAAGTTCAGTCACAAAGACAGAGGCTTTTGCAATGCTGATTGCCATAGGGTCCCCTCAAATAAGCTATTAAGTTAAGTTATGGTTTAAGTGTAGTTAGCTTTATTGTTTTTGGCAGTATTGAGCCTATTCATTGTTCATTAGCTGCTAGGCTTACAGAATTCATATGAATATCGGATACAGGTGGTGTGATGGTACGGTGCGTTCAAGTGATTGTTTTATGCCTGCTTGGCTGTGCTCAGTTTGGTTATGCGCAAATACCTAACGCTCCTACCGATAAAGAGGTCAGGCAGGTCTTTAACAATGAGTTTGGGCAGAAATTGTTGTTTTTTAAGCCCTATGACTTTCCCGTAGAGGTAGAGCGAACTCATAAAGTGATGATTAAAGCTCTAGATCCCTGGGTAAAGCTGGGGTTGATTAATAAGGCTAAATCGCGATTCTTAGCTGAAAAAATCATGTATGGGGAACCCAGAGAGGTGAGTGTCGGTGGCTTTGAATACAGTCTAAACCAAGACAATATGTGGGTGAGCGATCAAGGTTTTTTTTATGGGCGCCCCAGCATAAAGGACATATTTAGTATCAGTAATGTGACCCCGCAAAATGACGACTATGTTTGCGAAATTTATTTATCTTGGTATGCGGTTGACGTGCCAGACTGGCTAACAAAAATAAACCTCAAGGACCGCAAGCACCGTGACTTAAAGCGTGCACTGGAAAGTAAAAAGAAGCCGTTTGAGAAGTACGTTTATTTTATTTATAAAGGGCAGCGCTGGCAGTTGTGGGGGAAAAAGAGCGAGGAAAGACTTTTTTAGCTAGCTTTCCCGCCTATTTTCATTTTAGGCACCGATTAACGATTGCCCGCATACGCGTAATAACTGCCCATTCAAACCATAGCTATTGGGTTGAGCAAACAAAGCCACCCCTTCTGCTACGTCCTGTGGTTGCCCCCCTTGAGACAATGAGTTCATGCGCCTGCCCATTTCACGAGTCACAAAAGGAATTTGATCGGTCATTTGAGTTTCGATGAAACCCGGTGCAATGGCATTGATGGTTTTACCCGTGTCGTTCCAGTGTTGGGCTTGTTGGCGGACAAAGCCTGCAATGCCTGACTTCGAGGCGGCATAGTTAGTTTGCCCAACATTGCCTGCAATACCGCTGATGGAGCTGATGCAAATTACTCGAGCTTGAGGGCTAAGCATTTGGTGCTTGTCTAGTGCCTGAGTAATTTGAATGGGCGCATTTAGGTTGATATCTAGCGTCATACTCCAAAAGTGCTCAGGCATTTTGGCTAGGGTTTTATCTCGAGTGACTCCTGCATTATGAACCAGAATGTCCAAACTGCGCCCATTTAGGGCGGTTTGTATGTCTGCAAATGCGTGGGGGTTGGTAATGTCGGTGGTGAGGCTTTGCCCATTGATACTGGCCATGGTGGCTTCGAGCATGAGCTTGGCATTGGGAATGTCTAGGCCAATCACAGTAGCGCCGTCTCGGCTAAGGGTTTTGGCGATGGCTGCCCCTATTCCTTGGGCGGCACCGGTTACCAAGGCCAGTTTTCCTGAAAGGGGAGCTTGCCAATTAGAGCCCTGCTCAGGCAAAGCCTGTAAATGTTTAATGTAGATAGGCTGGCCTGTGATGTAGCTGGCCTTGTGGCTTAATAAGAAACACAAAGGTGTGGTGAGTGATGCATTTATGCAGCCCTCCACGTAAACCAAGTTAACCGTGATGCCTTTCGGGCCCAGCTCTTTAGCATAGGCTCGAGTGAAGCCGTTTAGGGCATCCATTATGGAGGCTTGTTCAAGGCTGCTCCAACTGGTGGGGCTTTTGCCTATTATGACAATTCGTCCAGACACTGGCAGCCTTTTGGCGGCTTGGCTGAAGAAGCTTTTGAGAGTTTCCAGCTGTTCAATTGTTTCCAGCTCTGTGGCATCAAATAGTAGGGCCCCACAAGGGTCATTGATGTCGGCATTAAATATTTGGTTTGCTATGTGGGCTTCTTCTAACACTTTATTTAGTGCATCGCTTGCTGGTCGCACCAGTAATACGCATTCCATTACCCAGGGCACTTCTCCTTCGTAGCGCTTTAGTGTGTGAGGTGTTTTTACCCCAACGGCACTCATAAGTGATTGCCCTAGTTTGGAATAGAAAAGACCTTCAATAATTTTACTCATGATAAACCTATTATTTTTATAGAAGGGGCAAGTGATGTGGGCTGAGTGATGTGACTTATCAACATTAAATTAAGTACCCCCAGACATACACCAAGTTAATAAGGCTTAGCATGACAATTGAGATCCAGGTAATTAAGGTGCCCCAATAGCGCCCTACATGGGTTTCTCCTTGTCCTTCTTTAAAGCCCCAAGCATGGGCCACCCTTGATACGAGCAAGCCTAGCCCCGCTAAGTGCAGTAATAAAAAATTAGCGCCATTAAGTTCCGCTAACGCCAGAAGAATGAGGCCAATGGGTATGTATTCGCTGGCGTTGGCATGATTACGGCCTGCCACCATCAATGCTTGTTCCTCGTGACCTAGGCCCGATTTAAACTTGATTCGCTGTTTAACCACGGCATAAGCGAGGTGAATCATAAGCAAAGCCAATAGAGAGGCATAAAACCCGCTAATGGGTAAAAATGGCATAAGCAGTTACCTTAAATATTTGTTTTGCGCACCCTAAAACCTAGTGAGGTCTCTGTCAATGACTCAAATATGGCCTGTCTAATGGCCATGCCATTTGCAGTTGGCTATACCTAAAGGATAGTCGTTAAAAAGTGAATGCTGTTTGTGGCTCTAACCGATTATTTTCTGGTTGCTCGCTTGCTATTTTTTGTCTTGCTGCTCATATCCTTTGTGATATTTGGGCGTGTGCTGCGGCGCGCCATGGAAAATGCCGTGTACTTTTTATTTCTGGGCAGTTTGTCCATGTTGGTGTTGGCTCAAGGCATTACTTTGTATGTTCAGGTCACTGGCAATCATTTTTTAGCGGGCCTTCAGGTTTTACTGTTTACCCTTGCCGTGTTAATGGTGGTGGTGAGTTTAGTGGGTCTGCTGCGTCTTACCTATATCCGCCTATATGACAACCAGTACATGGGGAATTATCAAAAGTGGTTAAGGGATATCTACGAAAAATTACCTGCTGCAGTCTTTGTTCAACGCGATAATCGAATTACCTATAGCAATAAACGCTTTCATACTATTCAAGAGAGGTTTGTTCAGCAAAATCCTTTTGAGCATTGTACAAAAGAGCAGCAAAATACGTGGTTAACGAGCCCGCAAGGGGAGCGTTTTGCTTACTGGGTTGCTAAGTTTGCTTTGCCTAAAGGTGATGGTTGGGCGTACATCGCCACCGAAACCACCTCAGTGCAATTGCAGAACGATTTCATGGCCAAAGTGTTACACGATTTAGACCATCATGGTGAAAGTACCTTGATGGCCATAGTGAATATTATTCATGGTTTTTTCTCTGGCAGTTTAATTTATATTGCGCGCTTCGATAGTGATGCCCGCCGATACATCCACTTGGCTCACAAAGGAGATAAAACGGGTGTGGATATCTTTAGTGATTTAAAAATGGATCACACCTTGTCTTCTCAAAGAAATCATTGGCATTGGCTGAATATTTCAGAACTGGAAAGTGCAAGTGAAGATCATTTTATAAAACAGTTTGACACACGCTATGTAGGGGGCGTGAGTTTATGTGACGAGGGGCAAGCAGAATTAGGCATCATTCTTATACTGCAAAAGCAGCCCTTTAAATTGAATCATGCATTGCGGGATTTTTTATCAGTTTTGAGCTTACGAGTGCGCTTCGAACTGGAACATATCCATGACAAGCATCAAATTAAAGTCAGTAATGATCGTTACCATGCGTTTATTGATCGAAGCGATGAAGCCATTGCCGATATTTACGTTTACCCAGGTATTCGTCTAGAAGACGCTTTTGATAGACAGTGGTCAACGCTTTTACAAGTAGCAAGGGTTAATAATTATAATCCTGCATTTTCAAAAATGTTTAACGTCACAACCGATATGAGCATAGGTCAGCTACTGAATATTAATAGCTTAAGGCATGCCATTGAATATGTATTTCAAAGCGGTTATGGCAGTGAAAATATAGATTTAGTGCATAAAGGAGATGGCGATCAAACTCAGTGGTTAAGTTGCAGTATTATGGTGGATATCGAAGATGGCCACTTATTAAGGCTTTGGTTGATCATTCGTGATATCACTCAAAGTCGAATGCACATTCAAAATCTAGAGCATCAAGCTCGATATGATGCGCTTACCGGATTACCTAATCGCTTAACTTTGCGTGAAACCCTAGAAGAAAAAGTAGATCAAGCGCAACAGTTTGGTTTTAAAGTGGGTTTGTTGCTCATCGATTTAGATCGCTTTAAAGAGGTGAATGACACCTTGGGTCATCATTATGGTGACGTGCTTCTTAAAAAAATTGAGCCGAGAATTCGCCCGCTGTTAAATTCTTGTCGTGGTTTTTTTGCTCGTTTAGGAGGGGATGAATTTGCAGTGATCATTCCTTCATTGCAATGTGTTGAAGATGCTCAAAAATTGGCTCAGGATATTTTAAGAAAAATTCGTGAGCCTTTTGATCTTGGTCAGCTGAATGTTGTGATTGGTGGCAGCGTCGGCATTAGCCTTTACCCACAAGATGGTGGTGATACCAGTACTTTGTTTCGTTGTGCAGACGTTGCCATGTATCAAGCCAAAAAACACCCTGGAGGGATTTTATATTATCGCCAGCAAATGGATGAAAATAGTCCTAGGCGATTGGCTTTAATGGCTGCCATGGAGCGGGGTATAGAGGAGGACCAGTTCTTTTTACTGTACCAGCCAAAATATGATTTACAAAAACTAAGCATTCATGCGGCGGAAGCCTTAATTCGTTGGCAGCACCCAGATATGGGATTGGTGAGTCCTGGAGAGTTTATTCCTATTGCTGAGTTAAGCGATGTCATTATCCCCATGACAGAATGGGTCATTGATCAAGCCTTAAAGCAAATTCAAAAATGGTTATTAACGGGTGTTGAAATAAAAGTGTCGGTGAATGTTTCTACCCGAAATTTGCTGGATGATAATTTATTGTCATTTATTAAAAATAAATTAGATGAATATGAAGTGCCGCCAAAATTATTTGAATTGGAAATTACCGAAAGCGCTCTTATGGCAGATCCAGAGCGGGCTCTGTATACGCTTATTAAAATTAGCGAGATGGGAGTAAGTATTTCAGTAGATGACTTTGGTACAGGGCATTCATCACTGGTGTATTTACGGCAACTGCCCATAGATGCCTTGAAGATAGATATCATGTTTGTTCGAAACATGTGCAACAATAAGCAGGATGAAATTATTGTTAACTCGATTGTTAACTTGGCTCATAACCTTTCGTTAATCGTGGTGGCGGAAGGTGCCGAAGATAGGCAAACATTAGATCGATTATCCGATATGTCTTGTGATTTAGTTCAAGGGTTTTATGTGAGTCGTGCGGTGTCGGGTGATGAGTTTATTGAGGTGAAAAATAACTGGGATAAAGGGGGGTGAAGCGCCAGCTTAGAAAACTGGCGCGAGAAAACTACTGATAGCTCAGTGCGGTTTCTACTTCTTCTTTACTGCCCAGAATAACAGGTACGCGCTGATGAATTTTTTCTGGTTGAATGTCCATAATGGCAATATCGCCATTACTGGATAATCCGCCAGCTTGCTCAACCAGCATAGACATGGGGTTGCCTTCGTACATTAAGCGTAATTTACCAGGTTTACTTGGGTCACGATTATCCCATGGGTACATGAAAATACCGCCACGGCTAATGATACGATGCACTTCGGCCACCATGGCAGCGATCCAACGCATGTTGTAACGTTTACCCAATTTCCCTTCTTCACCCTGAAGCAAGTCGGCCACATAGTTTTGCATGGGTTTGGCCCAAAAGCGTTGGTTTGACATGTTAATGGCAAACTCTTGAGTGCTTGGCGTAATTTTAGATTGGCAATCGGTCAGTACAAACTCTTTTGTGGTTGGGTCCATTGTGAAAATATCTACCCCTTGGCCGGTTGTCATGACCAATAAAGTAGAAGGCCCATACAATACATAACCAGCAGCTAGTTGGTTACGACCTGATTGAAGGTAGGTCTTTTCATCGCTGCCATCGCCACCATTGCTAGGCAAAATAGAAAAGATAGTACCTACGGTTACGTTTATGTCGATATTAGAAGAGCCATCCAGTGGATCGAAAATCACTAGAAATTCACCGTCCTTATTGGCAGGTACTGGAAAGTCTTCTTCTTCACTGGCAATGCCAGCAACTTCAGGACAGGCTTTCAACGTGTCTTTTAATAGATCGTTAGAGATGACGTCTAGTTTCTTTTGAGTTTCACCTTGTACGTTTTCTTGATCAGCACACCCTAGAACACCACCCATGGCGCCCTTTTGTAAAAGAAAGGCAATTTCTTTACTGGCGTCTAAAACAGCATTGATCGCTGCAACAAGTGGTTTTGGTGTTTTATTTTGTTCAAAAATATGCTGAACAGTCTGCATGGATAAACCCGCTAACTTGAATAGTGTTAAATGGCGCGCATTGTACACAACACGAGTTAAATAGACCATGCTCGCAGCCTAGAACAGCATAATGTGAAATGGCGGCAATACGCATTCCGTACACAACACAGTTTAAATAGATCATGCTCGCAGCCTAGAACAGCATAATGTGAAATAGCGGTAATGCGCTGTCTCTACACAAGGCAGGTTAAATAGACCATGCTCGCAGCCTAGAGCAGCACAATGTGAAATGGCAGAATATTCGAGCCTCATATAAACAAGTAGCTTGCTTTAGAACTGATCCTTCATGGCGCGAATAACTCCGAATACGGCGGCATCACTGTTGAGTTTTAAGCCACTGAAATGCTCAGCTGCGCGAATCACGTCGGGCTGGTTCCAGCGTACAAATGGATTGGATTTTAATTCGTCGGCCACAGTAGTGGGTAAGGTAGGTTTGCCTTCTTCTCTGAGGGTTTGGCTCACATCTTGACGATGAAGGGTGTAGGTATTATTGGGCTCTATGTGTAAAGCGAAATTAATGTTGGCCAAGGTGTATTCATGGGTGCCATAAATAAGGGTGTTGTGGGGGAGGGCCATTAGGCTTGCTAAAGAAGCTTGAAATTGCTCGGCAGTGCCTTCAAACATTCGACCGCAACCACACACGAAAATATTATCAGCACTAAATAAATGCCCTTGGCCTTCTTTATCGAGCATGTAAAAAGCAATTTGCCCTAACGTGTGGCCTGGGGTAAACATCACTTTCCAGTCAAGGCCCATTAGTGAAAGGGTTTCTCCTCCTAATAATGGGTGTTGCAAGCAGGGAATCGTTTCATGACCGGTGCCATAAACTTCACAATTAGGAAAAGTGCCGGTAAGTTCTTTAATGCCGGTGACATGATCCCAGTGCTTATGGGTCACCAATATGTAATCTAATGACAAATTTCGCTTACGTAGATAGTCCACCACAGGCTGGCTGTCACCCGGGTCAACAACCGCGACTTGTCCTTGGTGTTCAATTACCCAAACATAATTGTCTTCGTAAATGGCGATGGGATAAATCGTGAGCATAATTTGACCGTGCTTGGTGCTTTAATCTGAAGATAGCTAAATTGTACTCTGCTTTTTATAAAAACTGGGAATTTGTCGCATAACGGCTTTATTTTCACATTTTGCGAATAAGTCCTTGAATAGACTTGGATTTTTTAAGACAATGCGCGTGCTTTATAGCACATAGCGGCCAATTTCTAGTTTCGGCCCATTATGGTGGCCTCCGGTCCCCCCGCAACAATAAACTATGAACTCCGCCAGGCCCGGAAGGGAGCAACGGTAGTAGTGGACTTGTGTGCCGGGGTGTGGCTGGAGGTCCCTCCACCTCCCTTTTATATTATCCAGCTCTTGTTAATTTAATTCTCTTTAGTTTTACCTATACTCACTATGTTCAATCATTGATTGATTCGTTGTTACCTTACCGTTACCTGTGACTTGATAACCTTGTGGCTTCTTATTGAATGGCAGGTTGCACGATCATGAAGTTCCCTCTTGTATCTTTATTTAACAAGCCCCTCTTAGTTACCCTATTAGCTGTGCCATTGATGGCGTGTGTGGCCAGTTCGGTTGAATCAGGAAAGTTAAATAGTTTGGCTTTGGTAAATGGTCAAATTTATACCGTTAACAATGAACAGGCGATTCATGAAGCTGTGGTCATGGAAGGGGATGAAATAACCTTTGTGGGCAGCACTAAGAATTCTCAGGCCTTTATAGGGGAGCAAACAGAGGTCATTAATTTGCAAGGAAAAATGGTCCTGCCAGGTATTCATGACACCCATTTACATCCTTTAGAAGCCGGTCTAGATGAAATTAAATGCACCCTTGATAGTGAACAAACCTTGAATCATTGGCTTGCTGAATTGAAGAGCTGTGCTGCTAACAACACCCAGCAAGAATGGTTGCTGGGTTGGGGTCATAATATAAATACCTTATTGGCATCCAATACGTCACCTAAAAAATGGTTGGATGCCATTGAGAGCGAGCGCCCCATGGCCATTATGGAGGCCACCTCTCATTCAGTGTGGGTCAATAGCAAGGCATTGCAATTGGCTGGCGTCACTGCAAGCTCCGTTCATCCACAAGGCGGTGCCATTTTAAAAGACTCGCTTGGTCACCCTAATGGTGTGTTGCTAGATGCGGCCGGTGATTTAATATTTGATCTAGCGCTTGCACCGACACCTTCACGAATGGAAAGTAATTACCACGGGTTATTGTATGGCTTGGAGCAGGTGGCTAAAAATGGCATCACGTCTATTGCCGATGCTCGTGTGTATTGGCGCAGAAATTATCTTGAAACTTGGCAGCGAGCACAAAAAGAAAATCAACTGACCGCACGTACTACCTTAGGGTTATGGGCTTACCCAGACATGAATGACGCCCAGCAATTGAATAAACTTAAAAGTATGTACAGTAATGACGCTGGCAGTTTGTTGCGAGTTAACCAAGTGAAGCTTTACAGTGGCGGTATTACACACAATACAACGGCGGCTCTTTTAAGCCCTTATGAAGATTACTTTGAGGAAGTGGGGGCGAAGGGCTTAAATTATTTCGATAAAGACCGCTTGTCTTTGTATGCGTCAGAGCTGCAAGCAGTAGGCTTTAATATGCACATTCATGCAATTGGCGACCGAGGTGTGCAAGAGTCTTTAGACGCCATTGAATATGCGTTAAATAATGCAGACATCAATTCTGTAGCCCGTCATCGTATCACTCATGTTGAAATGGTTAGTAAGCAAGACATTAATCGTTTTGCTCAGTTGGGGGTGATTGCCGACTTTCAATTGGCAGGAGACTTTACTAAGCCACAACATTTTCATGAAATGGAGCCACTCATTGGCCAGCGCGCCCATGATATGTTGCCTGTAAATGATGTCTATCAAACAGGCGCCACCATCACCTTAAGCAGTGACTGGGATGTCAGTACGCTCTCGCCATTTGTGGGCATGCAAAATGCCTTAACAAGAGGGGCGCAGAGTCTGCCCAGTTTAGATGCTGTTATTCGCGCCTATACGATCAATGGTGCCTATAGCTTAGGACAAGAGAATATTGCAGGTTCCATTGAAGTGGGGAAAAAAGCAGATATGATTATTATTGATCAAAATCTGCTTGATATCCCTCTGCAAAATATTGCAAAAACACAAGTGCTAACAACGATTTTTGCAGGGAAAATAATTTACCAGAAATAATAGGTTATCTCATATTTTTAACCAAGCAGTGAACAATGGATGTGGTTCACTGCTTAATAATTTAAGGGCCTTTATGTTAGTGCTGTTATTAGAGGATGAAAAAACATTAGCGCAATTAGTGGTTGAATATTTAGCTGAAGAAAATATTGAGTGCAACCACGCCAGTAATGGCCAGCAGGCTTTGCAGTTAATTATTAATAATGAACATGATGTGATTGTGCTAGACATCAATGTGCCAGGTATAAACGGTTTACAAGTATGCGAGCAGGTTCGAGCTCAAGGGGTAAATACCCCCATCATTATGCTAACAGCACGAGACGCTTTGTCAGATAAGTTGGCTGGTTTCAAGGGCGGCGCCGATGATTACTTGGTGAAGCCCTTTGCCATGGAGGAGTTAGTGGCACGTATTCAAGTGCTGGCACATCGTCGTCAGCGAAGCAGTGTGATTCAGGTGGGTGATCTAGAGGTCATTATTGATGAAAAAAAAGTCCAACGTAACGGTGTTGTGGTGCATTTGTCTCCTGATGAATGGCGTTTGATTTTATTGTTGGCAAGGAAAAGCCCGAGTATTGTTAATAAAATTGATTTGGAAGATGAGATTTGGCCTCAAGGAGCACCGTCAACGGATGCATTTAAAATGTTGGTGTACCGGTTACGAAAGAATATTGAAACCAATGAAGATTCCCCTTTGTTGCACACCATAAGAGGTGTGGGTTTGGCGTTACGAGTAAATTAATGGCTAAAGAAACCCTCTCTCAATATCTGAGAAATCGCTTATTATTAATGGGATGTATATTGGCCGGTGTGTTCAGCGTGCTGATGTACACCGTTTACAATTGGGGGCTGGATGATTCGAGCGAGCATTATTTGTTGCAAGATGCTCAGTACGCCCAGTCTTTGTTGGCAGCCAAACAATCTTTGCCAGTTAATAACAATAATAAGCAGTATTATTTAGGTGTGAGTGCATTACCTGACAATTACAGAGCTATAGTCGATAGTCATTTGGAAAGAGTGTCTAAAGGTATTCAGTATTTTACTTTTCAAAATGCCGATTCTTTTACGTACGGGATTAAACTCCCTTTAAATGACTCTATTTCAAGTAATGAAAACCTATTTGTTTTTCACCGCTTTCATTTTAATGAAGGTGATGAACTGCCTGGCATGTCCATTTTTGAGGTGGCTGTTTTAACCCTGTTGGGTGTTCTTTTGGTCATGGCGCTAGGCGCTACGCTTATTTATCTGCGTGTAATAAAATCCATGCAAGCATTGCAGTTATTTAGTGATCAGCAGTGCCTTGATACTGCTTGTGTGAAAGACAGTGATCAGCAGCGCGCTTTATGGAGTATGCAGTTTACAGAGGTGCAGAAATTTGCGCTTCAATTACAAGCAGCCTTGCAAAAAACTCATAACCAAACCCAGAAAGAGCGCATGCTTATACAGGGATTGAGTCATGAATTACGCACACCTATGGCCATTACCTCTGTGGCGTTAGATTTATTGCAAAAAAAAGATCTTGATAAAAAGGTAAAAGATAAACTTCAAAAAATTAGAGTTGCCAATAATGATATGGTCTCTTTGGCGAATACCTTATTAAGTATTTGGAAAAATGAGAAGAGTGTGTCTTCTCAAAATGTATGTGTTTCATCCTTAATACTGCAGATAATTGAGGGCCTACAAAGTGTACATTTACCAAAAGGAGTTCACTTTAAAATGGCTGTCCCTGGGGGTTTATCGTTATTGGTAGCGTTGGCACCTTTAAAAATAGTGCTTGAAAACTTATTAAGAAATGCCGTGCAATACAGTGAGCCAGGAAGTGTGTATGTTGGGGCAAATGAGAGTGCCATATGGGTTGAGAATAAGGTATCTACTGCCCAGTCTCAAAGCTTTCAAGAGAAAGATTGTTCACCATCACCATCACCTGGTTATGGGTATGGCTTAGGTTTGTACATTGCGCAGCAGGCCTGCAATAACCAAGGGTGGCAACTGGTCATTGAGAGTGGCTCGTTTTATAAGGCCAGTGTCATAGTTTCGCCTAATGCCATAATGTGACTTTTAATTAACGCTTTCGCATCCCCTATTGATGATTCTGGCCATATACTTCATATATTCCATCCCCTAAACTTTTTTAAAAATTGCTTGCCTATGAATGTTCATGGCAAGGTCGTGTAGGTGTAGAAAATGGCCCGTTATTTTGAAGATATTTTACCGCTGAAAAATCCTTCGGCATCCAAGCGCAACATTCAAATTGAAACCTGTTTAATAGATGACGTGCATGCACAGATTCGCGGGCAGATCACCGATACTCGTCGTGATTTTGAAGACCCAGAAAAAGAACATGTGGTGCACTGCATGGTGTTAAGTTTGGTGGTGGATATTAACCAGCGGGTCATAACCGATGCGCAATTTGCATTGCCTAAAATGGCTGTGAAAAATTTGTGTGAGCATCTGCCTAGGGATGCCAGTGACTTAATTGGTGTGGCGGTGGGCAGTGGCTTTAGTGTGAAGATAAAAGAGCTGTATGAAGGGGTTGGTTCTTGCTTTCATCTGTATACGTTATTGCAGTCCATCGTGCCGTATTTACCCCAGGTATATTCTTGGAATAAAAGCTTCCGCAGTTTTGATGAAGAGCTGCCTTTAAAGGCGGTGCCGGTGGCCATGAATACCATGGAGCGCTATGCTCGTAATACTTGCCATGCTTGGTCGGCAAAAGATGGCGGCATCAACCAAGATTTTAAAAAGCAGAACTACGGCCCTATTTTAAAAAGTATCGCGCCGCGTTTAAGTGCGCGCTGGTATGCTCAACAAGCTGGTGCAGAGTCTCCTGACAACATTATTGCCAAAGACGAGTAACGTATTTTAGAGCGAAAATTGAAAAGCTTACCTTGCTGCTAAATTGCCGGTAAGCTTTCCTTCACGGCTGCTCCCTAAAATAGCGACTCTTTATTCAAAAGGGTCGCTGTATTTTTCATCATTAATCATTTGGGTGTCAGTAAGAGTGTGTAAGAACGCTTCCAAAGCCCGTTGTTCATCACGATTAAAGCGGTATCGAATCGGTTGGCCACGATTATCTCTAAGAAATGGATTTAAATTGTCGTGATCTTCAATGTCGCGGCTGTAGAAATCAATCACATCGTCTAAATCCCGAAAACGTCCATCGTGCATAAAGGGTGGTCTAAGCGCCACGTTGCGCAAGCTTGGGGTTTTAAATTTACCTTCATCTGTTTCCAATCCGGTACTTTCAGCTATGCCAAAATCATCAGTCGATCGGCGGTCTAAGCCATTGTTGGTGGCAGGGTTGGCCCCCACAAAGGCTTCACTTTGGTGACAACCAGCGCAAGAAGGTAAGTCATTCCCTGGGGTGTTAAAAATGCGTTTACCTTGGTTTTCTTGATTGCTGAAATTTGGGAAGTCATCCAATGGGCTCTCAACCTGCGCGCGCCCTAAGTCATAAGGTGAGGTGGTGCTAATAATACTGCGTACAAATTGCGCCAGCGCCAGTGCAATTCGCTCGCGAGTCACCTGACTGTCGCCGAACGCACGGGTGAATAGGTCGGGGTAATAATCTTGCGCACTGAGTAAGCCCACAAGAGTGGTTAAATCCATGCCCATTTCTACGGCATCTTGAATGGGCAGTAAGACTTGTTCTTCTAAACTGCCTGCTCGTTCATCCCAAAAAAACTTACCACTTTCGTAAAAGCGCCCATTGGTTAGGCCTATGCTGCGCCGGCGAGTATGACCGCCATCAAAGCCACGGCTTAAGCGCTCGGGGTCTGAAAAAGCAAAAGTTTGTATGTGGCATGAGCCGCAGGATGTGGTGTCGTTTGCACTGAGCTTAGTGTCGTAAAATAATACTCGACCAAGGGTGGCTCCGGCATCAGTAATGGGGTTACTCGCTGGGGTGTTGTCATATTCAACCACGGCCTTTTGAAATGGCATGCTGTCAGGGTAATTGTTGACTAAAAAGTGCTCTGGCAAAGTGATGTTGGCGTAATTAAAGCTTAAATTGGGCAATGCCAAATCACGATCACTGGAGCTGATGGTGTCGGTTTGCTCAGTCGTGTCGCTATTTTCTTGATTTTCGCTGTCATTAGCACTGGCGGTGTCTTCGCTCATTTCTTGGGGAATTTCAATGCAGGCGCTTAATACCATGCTGCTTATTAAACCTAAGGTGAGAGGTTTAAGTCTTATTTGTTTTAACGGATTAAATACCATGCCTACCTCTGTTCTGGATTGCGATTGTGTCGCGGTATTTATAAAAACGCACCAGCATTCTTAAAGTTGACAAAGATAGGTAAATATAAATTAAGAAGTGTAAGGAAGGTGCGGTTCCCATGGCTGGGTCAGGTAGAGAATAGTGAGCTTATCTTTCGTATAATAAATGCTCTCTAAAGCCCTGAATCATGGGCTAAACGGCTTCCCAGCTAGCATCTTTTCAGACGGTGCTATATCATCTCTTTCCATTATTTTACGGCTGTATCCTGAGTGTTTTTAACGCATTAAATCAGGACTGGCTATGCAGTTGGGCGTCATGCGCGGTTATAATTTTTCAAGGTGAATCATGAGTTATCAGGTACTTGCTAGGAAATGGCGACCGCAATTCTTTAAGGACATGGTAGGGCAAGAACACGTGATGCGTGCGCTTATCAACGCCCTTGATAACCAGCGTTTACACCATGCTTATTTGTTTACTGGGACTCGAGGGGTGGGGAAAACCACCATTGCTCGAATTCTCGCTAAATGCCTTAATTGCGAACAGGGTATTAGCTCAGAGCCGTGCGGCACTTGTAATAGCTGTACCGAAATCAGTGAAGGGCGATTTGTTGATCTGATTGAAGTGGATGCCGCATCTCGTACTAAGGTGGAAGACACCCGCGAAATTCTAGACAACGTGCAATACGCCCCTACTCGCGGGCGCTTCAAGGTCTACCTCATAGATGAGGTGCACATGCTGTCTAATTCCAGCTTTAACGCGTTATTAAAAACCCTAGAAGAGCCACCGCCACACGTTAAATTTCTATTGGCCACCACAGATCCACAAAAATTGCCGGCCACAGTCTTGTCGCGATGCTTGCAGTTTAGCCTTAAAAATATGACGCCAGAGCGCATTGTGGGGTATTTAAAGACCATACTAGGTCATGAGAAAATTACCTTTGAAGAGCCTGGCTTATGGCTTTTGGGTAAGGCTGCAGAAGGCAGTATGAGAGACGCCTTAAGTCTTACCGACCAATCTATCAGCTTTGGTAACGGTCAAATTAACGAACAAGATGTGGCCAGCATGCTGGGCACAGTGGATCGTGGACGAGTTTTTCAGTTAGCCACTGCTTTGGCCGAAGCCAATGCTGTGCAAACCATGTCGTTAATCTCACAAATGGCTGAGCACGCAGTGGATTTCAATAATTTGCTGGCCGATTTATTGGGCTTAATTCATCGAATTGCCATCGCTCAAGCGGTGCCCGACGCGGTTGATAACAGTCAAGGTGACAAAGAGCAAGTTATGGTCTTGGCTAACGCCATGAGCCCTGCCATGGTGCAGTTGTTTTACCAGGTGGCCTTAACTGGCAAGCGCGATTTGCCCCTAGCCCCAGACCCAAGAGCAGGCATGGAAATGACCTTATTGCGCATGCTTAACTTTGCCCCGGTAGGCAGTGCTGCCGATCAAGTACCGCCTGCCACAGGGGTAGCCCCAGCAAAAAAGTCTGATCTGACGCTTACCCAGCGTCAGCCCCAGCAAGGTGGGGCGGTTCAGGCTGCCAATGAGGCCGATGCTCCATTACAGGCACCTGTAACAGCTGGCGCGCCTGTATCAAATTTAAAAACACCTATGGCTCATGAGGTGCCTCATAGCGTTACGAACACTTTGCCTGTTTCAGAGGCCATGCCTGCACCTCAAAGTATAGGAGCGCCGGCAACGACACAGATTGTAAGGGAAGAGACTGCGGCGTCTCCTAGCCCAATAGAAGCCATGCAGGCTCGTGTTCAGGAGGCCAAGGCAAAACCAGCCCCGGCTGTCCAGGCGCTTGAGCCGCCTTGGAACCCTGAACCTATGGGCGAAGTGGAATACATAGACGCGGGCAGTAGTGCACAGGCCATGCAATCTAGAGTGGAAGAAGCGCCGAAAGACGCCGCGGGTTCAGTCTCCGTTAAGGCTCAAGCCGCGCCATCAATGCCTAAGCCCTTGATGCAGCCCGCTTCAAATGAAGTCCCTGTGAAAGAGACTACCAAGGCAGAGGAGGCTGTCAGTGCCTCCGTCCAAGAAAAAGTAAAAGAAAAAGCTGAGCTTCTACAGATGCCCCTTAGCCCCACTAGCTGGCCGTTGATATTCACTGCATTGCCAGTAGAAGGCATGCTGCGCAACTTGGTGGCCAATACATGCTTGATGCAAATACAGGGCGAGAGCCTGTTATTTCACTCGGATGCAGGCCACATGCGATTATTTGGTGATAATCATCAGCAGAAATTCAACCAAATACTCAATCAAACTCTATCTACTAGCTATAAAATTCAGGTAGTAGAAGGGCCTTGGCAATATGAAACGCCAGCCCAGCGCATACAGCGCCTAGTGGCAGAGCGCCAGCAACAAGCCATAAACAGCATTGAAAACGATTCAAATGTTCAAGCCCTGCGACAAGCGTTTGCTGCACAGGTTATAATGGACAGCATTACGCCTATAGATGCTTAAAAGCGGGCATTTATGTCCATTTATAAGTAAAATAGCCAAATTAAACAGTTAAGTTGAGGATATCCAAAATGATGAAAGGCGGCATGGGCGGCTTGATGAAGCAAGCGCAAAAAATGCAAGAAAAAATGCAGAAGATGCAAGAAGAGCTGGCTAATGCTGAAACCACCGGTGAATCGGGTGCTGGCTTAGTAAAAATTGTTATGACTGGTCGTCACGACGTGAAAAGCGTTTCTTTAGATGACAGCCTAATGGAAGAAGATAAAGAGATTATTGAAGATCTATTGGCCGCTGCGGTAAATGACGCGGTACGTAAAATTGAAGCCGCGTCTTCAGATAAAATGGGTTCTATGACCCAAGGCATGGGCTTGCCAGCAGGCATGAAGATGCCTTTCTAATGAGTTGAGTAGCAGGGGTAGGCTGTGAGTTTCTAATGACTGGCCTTTTATCCCTAGCAGCTTCATTAGCTAGTTCAAAAAGGTGTGGCCCGGCTTGGGCAAACGAATACACCTCAAGAACGACCAGGCAGCCTACGCTGCCTTTTTATTTTTTTAAAGGTTGAATCAATGGCATCGCTTAGTCCATTAATTAATAGTCTGGTTGATTCATTAACCATTTTACCGGGTGTGGGCCAAAAATCGGCTCAGCGTTTGGCTTTGTATCTATTAGAAAAAGACAAAGCAGGGGCCGCTATGTTGGTAGGCCATTTAAGTGAAGCCCTTGAAAAAGTTGGCCACTGCAAAAGTTGTCGCAATCTCACGGAAAATGATTTGTGCCCCGTGTGTGATGATGCCAAGCGCGATGACAACCAATTGTGTGTGGTGGAAACCCCTTCAGAAGTGTTGGCTATAGAGCAAACTGGCTTTAGAGGGCGTTACTTTGTTTTGTTTGGGCGCCTGTCTCCCATCGAAGGTATTGGTCCAGATGCATTAGGCTTAGATAAACTAAAAAAGCTGGTGGTCGAGCGAGGCGTGAAAGAAGTCATATTGGCCACTAACCCCACGGTTGAAGGGGAAGCCACAGCGCAATTTATACAACAAATGTTGTTAAACCAACAAGTCACTGTGAGTCGTATTGCCCATGGTGTGCCGTTAGGCAGTGAACTTGAATATGTTGATGGCGGCACGTTGGCCCACGCGCTGGCCGGGCGTATTAGCATTTCTTAATGGGTATTGAATAATATATGTCTGCGATTTACGTAAAAAGCAATGATGCATTGGCTGAAATTGCCAAACATTGGTTAACCCTTGAGCGCATCGCCCTTGATAGCGAATTCATGCGCGTGGATACCTTTTATCCTATCTTAGCCTTAATTCAAATTAACGACGGCGAGAACACTTACCTGGTTGATCCACTTTGCATTGATCAGTGGCAGCCGTTAATTGAGGTGTTTAGTGCTTCAAGTGTGTTAAAAATATTACACAGTCCCAGCGAAGATTTTGATGTGTTTTTTCATAATCTGGGTGTGGTACCGCGCCCTATATTTGATACTCAATTGGCCGCCTCCATGGCGAGCCTTGGCGGCATAATGGGCTATCAGAAATTAGTGAAAAACCTATTAGACATAGATGTCGATAAAGGGGAAACCCGCAGCGATTGGATTAAGCGCCCGCTGAGCGATAGCCAGTTACATTATGCCGCTGAAGACGTTAATCACTTATTGGTCATAACCGATTTATTAACTGAAAAATTAACACAGTTGAATCGTCTCACATGGTTTGAAGAAGATTGCACCAGCATGTTGGACGACTGGCTAGAAGCACAGCAGACAGGTTACTCATACCAACGCGTTAAAAAAGCATGGAGCCTTAAAGGCCATCAGCTGAATGTGTTAGCACAGTTAGTTAAGTGGCGTGAGCAACATTGTAAAGCCGTGAATAAACCACGTGGTCATATTGTTAAAGATGACCTATTAATGGACATTGCTTTGCGTTTACCGCAATCCATGTCACAGCTTAGTCATATTAAAGGATTGCGCCCTGCTACGCTTAAAAAAGAGGGCCAAACCATGATTAATATTATCCAGTCTTGTAAAGATATGGATAAATCTCAGTGGCCTGCAATGATGGACAGGCCCTTGTCGCAAGCGGCAGGAGATTGGTTTAAAAAAATGCGTGCGCTCATTAATAAACGCGCTGAAGAATTAGATGTACCGCCGGAATTGCTGGCTCGTAAAAAGCCCATGGAAAAGCTGTTACGCCAAGCTTATGCTGGGCAAAGCATGAAGGTTCCAGATAGTTGGCAGGGCTGGCGTGACACCATAGTGGCTCAACCGTTAGTGCAGTTACTTAATAAACTGTCTAAGTAAGCTGCTGGCTAAACGAAATTTAAAAACAGGTGAATATTATGAAGCAGTTATTAACCGTGTGGCGCAGTCCTAAAAAAGAAGAAATGTATTTATACACAAATCGACTAGAAGCCTTAAAACGTGTGCCTGAGGATTTATTGGCTATTTTTGGCACGCCACAAGAAGTGATGGGATTACCTATTTCAGAAGACCGGAAGCTAGGGCGCGCCGATGCTAAAAAAGTCATGGAAGAAATAAAAATTAAAGGTTACTACTTGCAGCTTCCACCTGTAAGAGATGATTACATGTTGGATTTGCATAAAGATACTTCCGCTAGATATACCGACATTGTTTAGCACTCGTGATGTGTAAAAATCTAAGGCACAGTAATTAAAGCGAAAGTGTAGTGAATGTAAATGAACAGTAAAGATAAACCGTTTTGGGAAGCCATTCCTCTTGCGGATATGAATAAAGAGCAATGGGAAAGCTTGTGTGATGGCTGCGCTAAATGCTGTCTGCATAAGCTGGAAGACGAAGACACAGGTGAAGTACATTACACTGAAATAGTGTGCCGCTATTTAGACCGTGATACCTGTAACTGCACGGAATATAAGCGCCGCCAAGAATTGGTCCCCAATTGTGTGTGGTTAAAACCTGAAGATGTAAAAGATTTTCATTGGCTACCATCCAGTTGCTCGTACCGCTTAATTAGCGAAGGTAAGCCTTTGCCTAAATGGCATCACCTTAGAAGTGGTGATAAAAACACTATACATAAGCGTAACCAATCAATGCGCAAAAAGGGCATTCCAGACGATAAAATCCCTGAAGATCAATGGGAAGACCATATCATCTGGATGGAATAGGCCTGACTTTTTGGCTATTAATACGCAATTGATTTAAAGGTGAGAAACTAAATGGCTTATTACGAAACATATCAGTACGCCTGGATATTTTATTTAGTGGCCGCACTGGGTATGTACTACGTGGCAGTAAAATTTACAAAGTACTGGAGCAATAAAGACGTAGTGAACTTCATTCGTATGGTGTCGGCGGTGATATTATTTACCCCTGCGTTCCATACTATGGATGGCAATACCGCACTGGCTCCGGCATTTATTATAAGTGCTGGTGAATTGCTAACGAATGGGCCAAAGGCCGCTATGTTAGGTGTGGTGCCGTTAATGGGGGCGTTATTTTTGGGAGCATTCATATTAACCATTCAGGCGCTTTGGAGCTCCCGTAAAGCCCGTTAATGCTCCGTTACTTTATTACTAATTCACCTAAACAAGGAAGTGTATGAACAGTATAAAAACTGCTTTCTCTTTTAAAACTGTATTTTCCTCAAGCTGTGTAAATGGCAGTGTCGCATTTTCAAAGTCAACTCTCGCCCTCAAATTAATTACAGCTCTATGCTTAGTGGCTATTGGTGGTTGCGTAGGTGATGGCTACGACAAAGCCACGCCCATTACTAAGTCTAGAAGTGACCTTCAAGCGGAAATTTATATTGATGCTAATCGAAGTAATGCCAGTCATGACTCTGGTTATAGTCGCCTTTATGCATTAGATACCACTCTTTACGCGACCGTAAAAGGCGAGGGCGTACAGGTGATTGATAACAGCAATCCAGTGTCTCCCAAGGGGCTTGCGTTTATAAACCTGCCAGGTATAGAAGATGTTGTGATTGAAGGGGATTCTTTTGTTACCAATCAGTACAGTGATTTGGTTATTTTTTCAATCTCGCAGCAAAAAGAGCTTAGCCGAGTAAAAGATTTATATAATTACCAAGATTATATCGAGCTTCCCAGAGGCGCGGTGTGGAGTGTTGAAGGTAGTTTATTGAAAGACCAAGTGGTGGTGGGCTATGAACTTGAGGAGAAAGATAATGAAACATGCTTCATATTCTGCTGGTAGTTGGCTAGCCAGTTTTGTCTTGGTGGTTTTAGCAGGTTGTGGTGAAAGCGACAGCAGCAGTACCAGCCAAGGGATATCGGGTTCTAAAGCAAAGATAATTAAACTGGATAGCGCTATCTATTCTTTAGCAGCGAATGAATTGGTACGAGTGGATATTAGCGATCCAGCAAACCCTCAAATAACCGATGAAGTATCGGCAGGTCGTAATGCCGAAACGTTAACCACTGACGGTGAAGCTTTATATATAGGCAGTCCCGGAGATGTGCGTACTTATTTGTATAATGAGAATACGGGGTTGCAGTTTATTGATGACAGTCGTCGCCAAATTACCGGTCAGGATCCTGTGATCGTCGATGAGGCCGGTGAATATGCTTACTCATCCATTGTGACGCAGGAGCGTACGGATTCACAAGGCAATCAATCAGGCAATGGCGCTTTGTATGTCTATGAAATAGATGATGCTAAAAATATTACCGAACTGAGCTTCTACCCTAATATTGGTTATGTGCAAGGCCTTGCTTTGTGGGAGAAAAATTTATTAGTTTGCGATCCAGTGGACGGCATTATTCAATTTGATGTAACCGACCCACTATTGGTGGAGCAATTAAATCAGATTGCATTTGTTTTATGTGAGGATGTCATTCATCTAGGGAATGGTCACTTTGTAACGGTGGGTGAAGAGGGGATCTACCAATTAGTGCCATACGAGGGTAATAATCTGGCGGCTATTAGTCTTTACCGTTAACACCTAGAGTTGCTGGGTGATAAATGCTTTAAAGATAAATGCATATTTTCTTATTTTTTTGTGGGTCGCTTATAATAAAGTGGCCCATTTTTATATCTGGCTGATAAAAATAATACGCTGTAATTAATAGTGGGTGTGGTATGTAAATGAAAAAACGCCGGTAATTTTTACGAGCCAAATAAACTGAAGTATCTGAAAAATCCTTAGAGGCTATTGAAGTTCTTATTTAAAACCCAGGATTTAAAATAGGGATGAGCACTGTATTAACCTTTTATATATGGGCAGGATTTGATTTATCAAGGTTTCTGATTGATAAATTCATCAGTTCTTAATGCCAATATGGAATAAGAGGTTTACTTGTTATTGTTTAGCTAAAATAGCTAAAAAATTAATTTATTTTAATTCTCACCATTGAAATAAAAATTACAGAGCCTATTAAAGGGGTAGGCCAGTAAGACATGTCGAACTAAAACCGCTTTTACATATTATTTGAGTATGGCAATAGCCAATCTTAGGAGACAATTATTATGCGCATGCATACCCTTAATTCAGCAAACGATCTTGATGCATTTTTTAAACCATTGCATTTCTTAAATCGTCAGCCAGTTTATAGAAAAAAGCCACAAACCGAAG
>CAJXRF010000031.1 GCA_913058575.1 uncultured Bermanella sp. | reverse complement strand
TATGGCTGCATTAGCAGCTTAGGCTTTGATGCACTTCAAGGTTGAATCCGCGTTATTTAATTCGTGGCTATCTTCTAAAATATAGTTAATTCACAATAAGGCGTAATGCAATTCCTTAGCGATTTTAAATATTTCTATGGTTGTATGTTTAAGGTTGTTAGGCGCTTGGGTTGTTTACAGTATTTAAGGACTAAAAAATGAGTGGATATATAATTTATCATTACAATGTTATCGATAAGCAAAGAATTCATGAACTTGGGCCGTTATCTTTACCCATAATTGAAAAGCACGGTGGAGAATTGCTGGTTGCATCCACTGTAACCTCCCTTGAAGGTTCGCCATATTCTCATATGGTGATGTATAAATTCGCTAGTCAGGAAAAGGCTCAGGCTTTTTATGATTGCAAAGAAAGCCAGGAGCTATCTAAATTAAGGAATAAGGTTACAGAAGGCTTGGTGATTATTGTGCCAGAGTTTAGTGACCATTAAATGCTCTGTTAAGCAAGGCCCTAGCGGTACAAATTTCCCTTGCTCTATGTGTGTAAAAATAGCGATTAAAGTAGTCAAGAATAAATTTGTCTGAGCTTAATTTTTAAAGGGAGTTCACCATATTGAAGCTAGTTTTATTACCAGGCATGGACGGTACGGGAGATTTATTTTCTCCCTTGCTTCAAATGCTTCCTGGGTTTCAATGGGAAGTAATAGCGCTTCCTAATTCAGGAGCGCAGGATTACGCTTCCATTATTGTATATGTAAAACAGCGACTGCCTGATGAAGATTTTATTCTTATAGCAGAGTCTTTTTCTGGCCCTATTGGCATGGCGCTCGCTAAGAGTGGAATGGAGAACTTGAAAGGGGTTATATTTGTTGCTACGTTTTTATCCACGCCAAGTAAATGCCTTGTGTTTTTAGCGCGGTGCTTACCGCTTAAATTCCTTTTAAAGTTGCCATTTTCAACGCTATTCATTAAAGCTTTATTTCTAGGTTCTGATGCTAGCGATGAGCTAATTCATCTATTTAAAACTTGTTTATACTCACTTTCTTCTGCTTTAATCAAGGCCAGGCTAGGCGCTATGTATTCTCTTATTTATCACCCTAGGGACATTGAGCTACCGGTGGGGTATATTCAAGCGGTATCGGATAAACTGGTGTGCTCTGGGAAACTTAACGAGTTTAGAAATAGCTTTAATAATATAATGGTAAAAACCATAGAAGGGCCTCATTTTATTTTACAATCTAAGCCCGAGCAGTGTGCGGCTGTTATTTCTGAGATGGTGCCCATGTTAAAAAAGCATTCTAAGCTTGTTATTGAAAACTAAATTCAAGTAGTCAGTTCATGTTTCTGATGTTAATAAAAATTTATCTGAACTCCCTGCTTCTTCATCACAGCTAAGGTATTGGCTATAATAACTTTGAGTTGGCCATAATAGGACAAACAACATGCTGAAGCACATCATAAATAAAATAAAGCGATTCAGTTCTAATCTTACCAGTTTAAATGATCAAGCTATTGGTAAGACAGTATTCACCATTATTATTTTTCTTGATGTGTTTATCTTGATTTCCGTCTTTCAAGGTTTGTCTGATCACACCCGTCAATTGGCTACACCCAATGAGTTTATTCCTCAATATTGTCGAGATATTGTAATTGACGATGACTGGAACCAGAACAATCGGCTTATTCGCACCGCAGGCATAGTAACTAGGTATCGCAGCAGTTATGTTCATATAAACGAAAAAGACAGGGTAAAATCTCTACATCCTGTTTGTGCGCCAATATCAAAACTATTGCGATCTATTGAAGACGATAAAACCTTAGCCAGTGATCTGAATGCATTTCTTCGAAATAGAAACCATATTGTCAAAATGGAGTTAGAACTTAAGCGTACCAGTGGTGCATATAATACCGCTCTTCTAGAAGTAATTGCCGAGCAAAACTCTGCTAATGAAAATCAAGCGCCCTTAAAGAAAAAAATATCAGAACTTACCGATGACCTTAATGGCCTGGTAAGTGAAGAAGCCAAAGCCGAGTCTAAGATTATGCAAGATGAGCGTATTAGCCGCTTGTTTAGCATGATAGAAAGGTCGCCAAAAGTAAATCGAGGTGCTCTATTAGAGGCGCTGCGGGATTTAAATTTCTGGTATCCAGTGAACCGCCTTGGAATGGAAATGCTATTTCTATTGCCGCTTATCTTTATTTTTTATTTGTGGAATGCGAAAAGCGTCAAAGCAAGTCGTCCTTACCAAAGCTTGGTATCTGCCCATCTTTTGGTGGTGGTGTTTATTCCCGTTATTTTTAAAATAGTGGAGCTTATTTATGACATAGTGCCAAAGAAGCTTTTAAAACAAGTTTTTGAATTTCTTGAATCTTTTAACCTTATTGCTATTTGGCATTATGCCATGATGGGCATTGCGGTAATCACGGCTTTATCACTCATATATTTCATGCAGAAAAAGATTTTCTCTCAGGAAAAAATCACTCAAAAGCGCATTATAAAAGGACAGTGTCAAAATTGTGGGTGCCACTTGCCTAATGGCAATCAGGCTTGTTCTATATGTGGCTTTAAACAGTTTAGGCAGTGCGGTCATTGTAAAGGGGATACCTATGTATATGGCCAATATTGTAAAGAGTGTGGTTTGAGTGATTAACTCTTTTTATTTGCTGGGTGCTAGCCCTTTAAAAATGGCTAGCCGGTATATGGAGAGAGATAAGATAGTGATCAAGAAAGTATACAGTGCTTTGATAAATAGCATGGTTTACTAAGCAGATTTTAAAGGGCCAGGTTGTTCTTATTCATCTAATTTATGGGGCGAAGTATAGAGTTTTTAAATATGTACCCATACGTTGTTTGAAAATAGTTTACCGTAAATAAACCGCTTTGCAGTTATCCACCATGCCCATACAAGTGGGTGCTGGGTATTATATGGCGAGGGCAATCATCTATGGGCACTGTTTTCCTTTTCTTTTACCATTATATTGTAGATATGCTTAATTGATTAAAATTTAGCAGCCAATTACACTGTGCTGGAAATTTAAGAGTATAGTGCCTAGTACTTACCTGAATTTTAGTTGGGCTATCAAGTCTCCCCTGAATACATCTAATCACTTAAAAGAATTATAAGAATGACCATTTTAATTTTAGCTGCCATTACCTTTATTGTATTTTTGGCATTGTATAGAACCTACAATCAATCTGAAAAAAATAGTGAAATTAGGCAGTGCTCGTATGGTAACAAAGAAATCTATAGCGCCTTAGAAAACTCAACTGACTACTCTTATCTTAAGGCCTTATTTACGCCTGAGACCACCTATGAAGATCGTTACTTAATATCTGTGAGTATTTCGCGGTTGTACCCTATTAATGTGCTTGAACAATGGTTAGGTGACGAGCCAAATTCCGCTGATGCTCAGCTGTGTTACGGCGCTAGGCTAGTTCAATGGTCATGGGAAGCGAGGGGTTATGGCATGGGAGAACAAATTAGCCAAGAGAATTGGGCGTTGTTTTTTGAAAGGTTAGCAACAACAAGAGACATATTGACGCAGTGTACAGAAACTATGCCAGACGATCCGACCCCTTGGGCCTACTTAATTATGGTGTCTACTTGGAATTCAGATGATCAAGACGTACGCGAGCATTACTTTCAACAAGCCGTAAGTAGAGACCCTACTAATTGGGCTGCTCATATGCATATGATTATTGCCTTATCGGAAAAGTGGGGCGGAGATAATAAAGAAATGATCGCATTTGCTGAAAAAGCATCTAATAACGCACCAGACGGATCAGATTTACCGGCTATTTTAATCAAAGCCTATATAGAGCACTGGAAATACTTAGATCTTTTTGATAAAAAACCAGAAGAAGCAAAGCAGTTTATTTCATCTTCGCTAATTCAACAAAAAGCTGCATCGGCTTACGTTCGTTCTTTAGGGGCTGAAAACCATCAGCACACTTCAGTAAGTGTTTTTACACGTTACAACACCAGTGCTTGGTTTTGGTTAGTTCGGGATAAGTTAAAACTGAAAAATGATCTAGACGCCTTAGGGAATACCATTGAAGACATTCATTGGCGATGGGCAGGTCCTGAGGGGGAGTTGAGTAAGGCGAGAGACTTTGCTTCTAAGGGCTAGCGCTAAGTTATGACGGGCAAACATAGCAAGTAACGTGCTGACTTAGGTGCAACAGGGTGTTGATTTTAAGTTAACGCTTAACCGCCTTGAACAAGGGTTAAGAAATTAATATGGGCGGGGTTAGCTCAGTTGGTAGAGTGTCAGTTTCCCAATCTGGAAGTCGCGGGTTCGATTCCCGTACCCCGCTCCATTATTTTAAGTGGCTTTATCTCTATTCAATAAACAGGCAGCATTCTTTAGTGTAATGACATTTTAAAATATTAAGGTCTTAAAATGGATCCACTTTTACTTGGAAAAAAATACGATAAAATTGCTCAGTGGTGGCATAACCAACACGTTGAATCTGGCTATGGGGTTCGTCAATTTGAGCGAGCGATTGGTTTTACGGAAAACGGCGGAAAAGCACTGGATGTGGGTTGTGGAGCCGGAGGGCGATTTATTCGTATTTTACAAGATCATGGCTTTTCGGTGACGGGTCTTGATGTATCCCAAGAGATGGTTAATTTAGCAAGCCATAATCACCCGCAGCATAATTTTATGCAGCAAGACATTTGCTCTTGGCAAACAGACGAAAAATTTAATTTTATCGTCGCTTGGGATAGCATTTTTCATTTGCCTTTTATGATGCAAAAACCCGTTGTCTCTAAGCTATGCGAGCTTTTGGAAAAAGGCGGAATTCTCATTTATACCTTTGGCAATGAAGTGGGTGAGAGCACTGCTCAATGGCATAACGATACCTTTTATTACAGTTCCATTGGCATAAACGATAATGTGAAATTATTGATCGAAAATGGCCTGTCCATTTTGCATCTTGAGCTTGATCAGTACCCAGAAAAACATGTGTATGTGGTGGCCACTAAGCTTTTATAAACCTTAATCTGAGGGGGAGTTTTGCCAGCACACTTAACGAGCACTTCTGGAATGCACATAAGTCAGTAAGCAGTTGCCAACCATTAAAGTAAGAAGCTATGGCCTTTGAGTTGTATTACTTCTATCACTTGTCACGCTAAGCCTCCATCCATGCTCAATGACTCTTCAATCTTATTAAAATCACTATTAGAGGCAATATACTCATATTGAGATAATAGATTGCATGTGTCTTGTCTCATGTTTTACTATCAGACTAAAAGTATGGCTTGAAAGCCCTATTTCTTAAAATAATAAAAACAATACACAGGAAAATATATGAGCGTACAACTCGTTGTCGATTCGGGGTGTGACCTTCCGGAACATTTATTTAGCCAGCTTAAACTACCTATTTTGCCTCATGTTATTAATGTGGCCGGCAATAAAATTAATGATCAGCGTAATCGTGCTCAAATGTCTCACTTCTACGGCATGTCTATGGCCAGTACTGGCAAAGATGTTCAAACAGAAGCCATGTCAATTGAAGCGATAGCGAAAAGAATACAAGTCCTGCTCGACGCTGAATGTAAAGACATCGTGATTCAAACCATTAGTAAAGACACAAGCATGGTGTTTGAGCAAACAGAAAAAGCCATCACCCTCATTCAAAAGAAAAACTCAGCTAAAAACGCAAATATCCACTTAGTGGATTCCAAAACCATGTTCACAGGCCAAGGGCTATTAGCGTCATACAGTTTAGATCTTATTAAACAAGGCTTAACGGGTTTAGAAGTTAAGAAAAAAGCCGAGCAATTTTCCCAATCTATTTATGCTTATGCCACCATTCCAAATGTGGCTCACCTTCGTGAACGCAGCGGCAGTAAAGATCGTAAAGGTTTAACCGTATTAAAATCTACGTTGGCAAAAATACTGGGCATTAATCCCATTATTCAAATTCATAATAGTCAGACTGGGGTACTCTCAAGCCAACGCGGTTATGAGGCCGCCATTAAGAATATGTTGGAGTTAGCGGTGGATGCCATCAGCCATAAAAAATTACTCTACCCCATGGTTAATATCAGTGTGGGCAGTAAGATAGAAGAGCTTCCTCATAGAGAATACTTTTCTAGATTAGAGACAATCGCGAAGGAGCATAATGTTGAGGTTCAGTATTCGATGCTGAGTTTATCTGGCGGGGTAAATTTAGGGCCTGATAGCATTACCATGGCGTTAGCATTAAAAGCTGACTAAATTAGCCCTGTTCAGTTAAATTAATGGTGTTCATTAATTTAGTTCGCCTTTCATAGGCCGCCACACAAGGGGTTACAGGTGTGACCCCTGTATAACAAAATTTTTAAAACAAAACCCTTCCCAGGCCAATGCCGCTAATGATCAAGAGTACAGTGCCCAGCACACGGAAAAAGACTTTGGTTTCTGCTTTCAACATTCTTTCGTGAATTTTTAAACCCAATACATGGCCAATACCGGCACAGGGCAATAGTATTAATGCATGTAGCAATTGTAAGTCGATTCCCACCCAAATAAATGCAACCATCTTAATGGCCACTAAAATAAACCACAGGGTAAATAGAGTATCTCGTAATTGGTGTGCTGCCACGTGAGTCATAAACACCGCAATAATTAACGGTGCACCTATTAACGAGGTACCACTAATATAACCGCCTAACATTAGAAAAATAATATCCAAGGTTTTGCTGTTACTGCTAAAGGGTCGATTAAGGATATAAGACATTGCGTAGCAGGCCACAATGGTAAAAATAATGCTGCTCATTAACGCAGGGGGCAGGGTAATTAAGCCAAATACTCCAATTAACTTAGGAATGATCATGATGCCAAGGGCATATTTCAAATACGACCAATCTACAGTGCTGAAAGGGGTTGAATTGGTTGCGGTGTTTGCCGACAGTTTTAGCGCTTTACGGTTATTTAAGTAAACCGTTAAAAATGAGAAAAACAGCAAGTGAACGGCAATAATCGGTAAGTACACCTGAGGTTGATTATCCACCAATAGCAAAAAGGGCAGAGACAACACGGCGCCACCAAAGCCCAAGCCAGAGCGCACAAAGCCACTCCAGATAAAAATTAAACCAATCAGGCAATATTGAATAAGCGATAAATCAGACATGCAAAACTACTATGGGAAAAGGTGCCCCATTGTAAATGCAATGGCCAGTTACTAAAATGCCAGAGTCATGATTTGTTGAATAATTGTTTTCAAAAAGCCTTGTCACACTGCGTTGCTTGTCATATGCATATGGTTGTTCTGATTAGATATCAGTACTATGCTGGTTTTAACTTCAAACTCACCGAGTAATTAGGTCTTTGATGCTGCAATTCACCACAACAAACAAATATCTTGCCCCATTGTTTTTATTTAACATGTTGTTTTTCACCAGTGTATTCACCCTTGCAGCTTACCCACCTATCAATTCTGAAGAGCGAAATTGTGATGGTTTGGCTCAATTGCCCATTGGCAGTATTCAAGGTACTTGCTTGGGTTTGTTGGCAGATAATGTTCAATATAAACAGATGGGCCTTAACTTTAAGAAGCCAAGGAAAGCGTTAGAGTTGCCACAAAGTCATCAGATACTGGTGACGGACATGGGCGGCTGGACAGCAGGCAAAGGGATATTATGGCTATTGGAATTCCAGTCCAATCGTTATCGTCATCTAATATCTGTCACTAAAGTGGCTGAAAAACTGGTGCTTCCCCATGATATTAAGCTTGGCAAAGATGGGAGTATTTATCTAGGGGAAGCGCATCAAATTACGCGCTTTCGCATTAAAGGGCGGCGCATGATTGACCGTGAGGTAGTCATTACAGGTTTACCCTACCCTGATGGCCAGTATCTTCACCCTTTAACCAGTTTCGTTTTTCTAAACAATAATGACTTACTTATTAATGTGGGCTCTCAAACAGATGACTGTGGCCTGCTCAAAAAGGTCAGTGCACCTAATGATGCTTCTACAGATAAGAGTGAATGTTCGGAAGTAAAAGAAGTGGGTTTAAGGCGTTATGGCTTTATTGCTAAAACCAATCAATGGGCCAGTGATTTTGATCAATACGCCACAGGCTTGCGCAATTCAGTTGCATTATTGGTGCACAGCAGCGGTACCATTTTACAGGGTGAAAACAGCGCTGATTTAAAAGATGCCAATGAGCCTTATGAGGAAATTAATCTCATCGAGCAAGGGGGTTTTTATGGTTGGCCTTATTGCCTTAATCGTGATTTTTCATTGCTTAAAAAGACTATTGGCGTTAATGAAAACTCGTGTAATCAAAAAAACTATAAAACCCCTTACAGTTTAATGCCGCCCCATGTGGCGCCATTAGATATGATGTATTACACAGGCAGAAAATTACCCACACTAACAGGTCAGTTACTAATGAGCTGGCATGGTTATCGTGTGGTGGGCAATCGTTTAGTCTCTTATAAGGTCAATGCCAAAGGGTTACCAATACTGACTGCCAGTGAGAAGGTGTCATTTAAGCGAGACCCCATTGCCCCTGAAGTTGAATTTAGCAAACACTTTTTTTCACCTAAGGGTGGTTCAAAATTGGATGCCCAACATCAAGAAGTGATTTCTCACTGGAATAGTGTCAAGGGGTTACGACCAGAAGGAGCGCCGGTGGGATTATTGCAATTAGCCGATGGTTCTATCTTAATTGTGGATGATAAAAACAAAGCATTGTTACGCTTATCAAATGGAATTTCTTTTGAAGAAAACCAACAGAAAAATTCTTTTTTACCTCATGAAGCAAGCAAGGTTATAGGCTTTAATTTTTCAGGGCCCAGAAAATCGTTAATGATTGATCAATGCTCTGCCTGCCACAATGAACTTAAATCAGACCCAGGGGCATTGTTAAACCCCCATTCAGGTTGGCTAAAGACGCTGGAAGGAAAAACGCTTTTACAAACTAAGTTAACCCGCGAAGCTGGCTTTATGCCACCTACGGGTAAATTATTACCTGAGCAGGTGAAGTTGATATTACAAGGTGTAGAGTAAGCCGCTTAGGGAAAAATGGCATGGTATTGTGTCCATGGTAAAGCTTAGAGTTTGACCCATTAATATGAGCCTAGAAACGTAGGCCATAATATTACTTTTAATAATCGTCATTTCCAGTGTGATTATATTTTTTTTGAATAACGTTAACTATTTATACTGATATCTTTTAACCAAGCCCCTAACGGCTTCGCCAAATCGGTAAGCTGTGCTGTCTTTGGCGATTAATGTGGAAAAATTTTTTAGGCTTAAGGGTAAATTTTTATTGTAATCAGGGTTATTTATTTCTGCTAAGTGCTTCGACTTCTTAGAGAACCCGATATACATGGGTTTTATACCGCCGCAACAATGTGGGTGTTTTTTAAAGATGGCTTCTTCGACATTCTTAAGAAAATTGTCTATGACAAAAGGGTCTGTGGCGAAGAAGTCTCCCCGTTCTAAGGTGAGCATTTTGGCCGCTTTTTCAATGTCTAAACTTAAGGGCACCTCTATTAATTGATTACTTTCTCTGCGTGACGCCAAGCGTACAGTGACAAGGCGCGCGGCGAAGTAAAATGGTGGTTCCATTTTCAAGCAGCGCAACGCCGACAATGTGTGCTTGGCGTCGCGCCCTACGGGGCTTTACGCTTTGTCCAGACTCTGCGGTGGTCTTCCTTGAAAGGCAATAAGCATTTCTTCCTTGCCCGCCTTGATTCTGAACAAGGCGTAAAGCCAGAGGCGCAAGCAATTAATAGAGATGCCCTTAATACCTGATGTACTTTAATGCCATGAACATCTCTTACATAGTTAATGCCACCCAAGGTAATTAAAAGCGAGTAGCCAGTGAGGTGTTGCTTGTTGGTAATCAATGGCATGCTGATTCGTGATAACCCAACACGCCCTGTGGTTAAGCCATTAGCAATAAAATACGCATAGATAGAGCGCTCATCGGTAAATTTCATACCCGGGTAAAAATCAATCCAGCCTTGCTTCATTTCGTTTAATACTCGCCTTTTAGGTAAGCGAACCACCTTAAGGTGCAATCAAGCTCTTGGGCCGCTTGGGCGTAAATTTCAAGATATATTCCTAAGTTATCGGGGGCATTATTGATAAGAGGGGGCTTTGCCTTTTTTTGATAGCCCATCACCAACTCGCAGCTATGGCCAAGGGATGAAACTAACAAAAAAATGGAAAATGTAATAACAAATATAGGTTGAAGGTACTTATTAATATATGCAAGCAACCGATTAGGTTCATGCTTTAGTATAGACAGGCTTAGCAGTCGAAAAGTAAATGTTGTTCGTGCAAATTAGCTTTTCATTGGGATTGAGTAAGGGCGGTAATATCATTTCACTTTAGCGGCTTTCTGACTACGCTATATCAATAGCTTCTAATTAACGCAGTTTAAATTCTAAATTTTAATGTAGAGCATAAAATGCGCTCTCAACAGAGCGTTTAGAATATACTCTTTGGACTGAGTGGTATTTGGTTCATCAATACAAGCCAGCTGCCTTATGGTCTATAAAATGATTATTTTGAACCGAGGAAATTGCTTCATGGGTTATTCTGAATCATCGTTAAGCTTTCGGTCATTTTTATCTATAACAAGCATCGCTTTTATGGCTTTATTATTAGCGGCTTGTATAGAATCAACCAGCAACACTGAAACAGCGCCTGTTTACTCAATTTCAGGTACCGTAATATCAGAAGATGAAACCCTAGTTGAAAATGCTATGGTGACCATAGATGGTATTGAAGCGGTGTCATTAACCAATAGTAGTGGTCAGTTTGTTGTTGAAAGTGAAGAGGACTTTTTATCCAGTGCCTTTCTCTCGGCTTCCAAAGATGGGTTTGAATCTTACAGCCGAGAAGTAACTTTATTAGGGGTTGAAAGCCCTTACCAACTTGCCGATGTCATCACGCTCAGTGAATCTATTCCATGGGAGTATTTAGACATAGACGTGGCTGCTAGCGATACTCAGCAAATTACACAAAATCAATCTTTTATCAGTAGCGTTAACCGAGCAAGCACGGCCATTCAAGAGTCGATTACTTTGGCCAATGCTAGGGATAACGAGTGTGATTGCACAGTCACGCTTTCTGGAAAGGCCTTTAAAAAAGGAGGCAGAAAAACCAAAGCCTATATTTTGTTGGCGGTAGATGCATCTGGCAGCAGTGCCGAAAAAACCATTGGTGATCAAACGGTATTTGAAATCGAAATTGAAGCCCTAAGCGCTTTGGTGAACAGATTGACTGAGCATGAGAAATTAAATGTAGGTATTGTTCGTTTTGCCAGTGATGCCAGCCTAATACTTGATTTCACCGATGATTTAGCGGCTGTGAAAAGGGCACTGAGTGTGATGGAGCCAGAGATACCAAAAAGCAGCAGTGCGTCTACTAATTACAAAGCCGCATTGGAAGTGATCGCAGCAAGTTATGATGCTGCAGACCTTAAAAGACCAGATATTAAAACGGTAGTATTTTTATCAGATGGCATACCCACTGCACCATTTGAGTCGGGTATTACCCAAGAAAAAGAAGATAGATTAGCCTCTATTGAAGCGGCGAAACTCCTTAAAGAAAAGAACATAGTGGTTAATACCTTTCCTGTAAATGTAGTCAGTAAACTCACCACATTACCGGCTATTTCGGCCATTACCGGTGGATTTTATTATGGCCTCGAAAGTGAATTGGTGGTTAGCCAGATTGCCCAATATAGCCTAGTGGGGTTAAAAGGCATTGAAGTGCTTAACGAAACCACCAACAGTGACGCTGTAAATTTTGATTTATCCCCTGATGGTTGGTTTAGCGGTGATGTTTGCTTAAGCAGTGCAGAAAACA
Source organism: uncultured Bermanella sp. (assembly GCA_913058575.1). Classification (GTDB taxonomy): domain Bacteria; phylum Pseudomonadota; class Gammaproteobacteria; order Pseudomonadales; family Oceanobacteraceae; genus Bermanella. The sequence goes on along the minus strand of CAJXRF010000031.1, from coordinate 44,260 downwards.
ATCATATTAAAATTACCCCTTTAGTTTGTGAAGACTGCCAGAAAACAGCCTACCAAAAAATAAAGGCCTCCTGTGAAGGAGAAGAGTGCTCGTCGTGTGCAGGGCAAATCACCATGCTTGAGTTAAAATACACAGGGGACTTAGCAAGCGCTCAAATTCGTGTGGAGCAACCTCAGAAAAATAAGGGGGCCAAAATTATTTTTGATAGCACGGTATCCGCTCAGGAGTCCTTTGAGTTTTATGGTGCCGAAAAAGATAAAACCATGGGGCCAAGTATTTCAGTTTATATAAATGATGATTTAAATGGCGAGTTTGTCACTAGTTGCGGAGAACCTAAAGTGGGCCCTGGGCTGGTCAGTGGTGATTTTGAAGTGGTGCGCGGTTATAGCCGAAATGGTGGGCTGATTTGCCCTTAGCTTTCATTACGTGGGCGCCCAGATATGACGATTAATATCGAATAATTTAACGGCTGTTATCATTCTGTTCAGTGGCAAATAAGAAATTGCTGAGGTTTGTTTAAAATTGTTGAATTGTTGAATTGTTGAATTGTTGATTTTTTGAAATGCCCTCATTGCATTAACATTTAAAATTCGGTGCGATCTTTCATTGTTTACTATATTGAAATAGATGGGTTCTCTATATAAGGGTCTGTTATGAGACCACTGGAATGTTTCTTTATTCTATTACTGGCTTGCAATGTTCAAGCCTATGAATTTAAAGCAGATTTTCGGGTTGTGGCCCCCGACATGGTGTACTTCAATAATCAACCAGCCGGCCCAATTAAAGAGTTGGTAGAGTTAGCGATAAAGCGAGCAGGCCATAACATTTCATGGCAGGCAATACCTTGGAAGCGAACCCAGCATCGGGCTGAGCTGGGTAAGGTAGACTTATTGGTGCGCCATTCAATGAATGAAAAGCGTCGTGAGTATCTTAAGCCTATTCTTATGGGTTACCAAAAGCGGCAAGTAACTTTTCTAACCGCGCCTAACAAAGACATTCGCATTCACCAATTTGATGATTTAAAGAAGTATACAATAGGGCAAATTAGAGGGTATTTTTACGCGCCAAAATATAACAACGCCCATAATCTCACAAAACTTAATTTTAACGATTATCAACAGTTGGGCCGAGTGCTTGAGGTGGGTAGGGTAGATGCCATTATTATTAATTCAGACAGCAAGCATGACTTAGAGATGCTGCTGGCTATTCCTGGAGTCAAGGTGGCACCTTATGAAATGACGTTTCTTAATGGGCGTTACAGTTCTATCCCTATAAATTCACCGGCCGAGAAGTACTTTAAGGAAGTGAACGCTGAATTTTTTAGGCTACGCCAATCAGGTGAAATGACTAAAATATTAAATCAGTACGGAGCCAAGCCGTTTGAGCAAGATTTCACTACCTTAGAAAGTCAGTCTCAGGAAGCCATGTTTAAATCGCAATAAACGGATTGTATTTATATTAATGGTTAGATGTTTTATACAATGCCAAAAATAAGTTTTTTTTTAAATAAAGTAAACCTTACGCTGAGCGTATTAAGAAAACTCGCAAGCCTGCCATTACTCTTTTTGTATTTGCGCTAACATTTTAGCAATAATACGCTCTCTAATACTTTCAAGTTCACCGCTTGATTTCATTTTTCTAAATATGGCGTCTAATTTTTGAACGAGATGAATGTGCTGTTCATGTAGGTAATGGTAAACCGGTAAGTGGCTTAAGGATGGGGATAAGGCTAAAACGCTTTGGTTGCCAATTTTTTTTAAGTGCATCAAGCCATTTACTTTGGCTGTAATTATAAAATCAATTCGATTAAGAATTAAATTATCTATTAATATTCGGCTGTTATTATAAATGGTGATTTTTTTCATATTCTTAGTGCATATCTCAGCATGCTTAACACCCCTTACGCGGCCTATTTTATAGCCGGTTAATGAAGAGCAGTCCTTTATGGTAATGTTTTTACCATTGGAAAAAACCGTGGGTTCAATGTAATTAATGGAGGTGGGAACACGCAATAAAGTGGGATATTCGTGAGCGATGTTGATAATTCTATGAACTTCCCCGTCTAAGCGTCCCTCACTTGATTCAATTAAAGCGCGTTTTCCTGAAATGGGTAAAATCTCGATGGGGATGTTCAAATAACCGTAGGCGACTCTTAAAATTTCAGCCCCTATGACTTGGTCGGGAGTATTAATGATTTGTGCAAATATAAGAGTTTGCTGACCATGGCAGATGAGTGGCAGCCCCAACATGCAATATAGGACTAATGAGGGTAATTTCATGTATAGGGGCCCGTTAAGTGATGTGTTAATTAGCCACTAAGTCCTACCAGGCTAGTGTTTTAAATGCCCTTCTCAAAATCATATGGGCCTTAGGCCCCTGTCTAATGGGTTCTTTAAGAGGGTTCTCAAGCTTTTTTAGTACACATCATTACAGTATAGAAGACAGGGTAAGGTTTGCTTGTGTATAACTTTGGTAAATAGATTGGTAATACCGATTTTCCGTTAAGCTATAATCCTCTGGTTAATAGTACTGGCCTTTCATGGGAAGAAGAAAAGCCTTTTCGGTTTTCTAAATTAGAAACTCTAGCGAAAAAACATAAGGTTGCTGTGCAATATTCCATGATCAGTTTATCAGGGGGAGTCAATTTAGGGCCCTATAGTATCACCATGGCCCTAGCACTCAAGGAAGCGTAAACGTTGTGCCTCAATTTTCGGTTGTTGAATTAAGGTGCCAACAGACACTAAATTTTCTGAATTTGTTATTTTAAATTTAATTTATCTTACGTTGTTGGCACTTCTTTCATAAGCTTTAATTCGAATCTTTTCTCGGCTATCAAATTGCTCGTCTCGCAATAGGCTAATTTGTTCAGATTGCTGCTGTTGTGTGATGCCTTGTGAATTTAAAATATCTTGTCGTTGCTTTAAAAAACTGTCAACTCTGCTTTGCCATTGGGCTCGCTCTTGATCGAGGGTTTCAAATCGTTGGGTGGCTTCTTCTCCCACTAATTCAACGCGCAGGGCTCGAATGTCTGCTTCACTGGCCCCTTCTTCCATTAAGGCAGAGGTTTGTTCTCTTAGGGTGTCGGGCAGTTGAGTTTCGGCCCTAGACGCCACTAAGTCAGCGGGGGCATGGGCATTTATTTCTTCAAGGGCGGCGGCTTTTTGTGCGCTGTTTAAAGTGTTATCGGCTGCCACTTTCATGCGAGATAAAGTGTATTGGTCTAGTTGGTCTTGCCTGCCGTAAAACGCTTGAGCCACCTCTAGTGATAAATACTGCTCACGAATGGCGCTGCGGGAATTTAATATGTTTTCCATTTTAGAAAGGTAGCTGCCGTCTTGGCTATTGGCATGGCTTTGTTCTAATTCAACCATGGCTTTTTTCATATCTATGTATTGATCTAAAATCACAAGGGCTTCGGATAAGGGCTCTCCTTGTAGATAGTGGGCAAGGTACTCCTGAATTCTTGCAATGACGATTTCCAATGCTTCTTCTTGAGAGGTGGATAAAAAGAAATTAAATATGCGCATTAAATCTTGGCTAATGAAGAGGTTGCCTTGCTCATCTAATAATACGGATTTTTGTAAAATTGTCCCTTGTAATGAATTGGGCAACGGCCCATATTCCGATTGATAACCCAATACCTTTATTGAAGAAACTTGCTGGGGATTTTTTTTAGTTGTGGCAAGTTCTTTAGCTTGAGTAGTGTCATTGTCGATCACTGAGGGGGATGAGGATAAAGCAATATAGACGATGCCGACTGCCAAAATTCCTAAGCCTAAAGCCATGAAACTTGTTTTTTTTAAACTCATACTGGGTACCGTCTAAGATGTAAAAAAGGGCTCACAAGAGCCCATTTTTTGTGCCTGACTAAAATTAAATTACAGACCTTTTGATTTTAATCGTACCGCATGGTTTTCGTATAAAGTTAAAGGGTCTGTTTCAAAGATGTGGTGAATACCAAATACTTGGTTCACGGCATCCATGTGGTTCATGTTGTAGTTTGTGCCTATTACTTTACCCCAATGTTGATCACAGCGCTCCACTAAGCCGTCGTTAGAGCCGTCTATGGTGGCACCGGTTAGGGTTAAGAAAGCATCAGATATATCTAACACATTTGTGAAAGCCATGTCGCCACCCCAAGAGTAATAACGAATGTCATTCACTTTAGAATCACCTTCGCCACAGCGAGAAGTGGGTTCGCCATCAGGGAATAGCGCGTTAAATTCAGCGGCCCCTTCTGATGTCATGAAGGTAATGCTGTCTAGGGCATCCTGAGTGTACTCTGGGTTACCTGCAAGAGTATCAATTACGTCACCCAGTAAATTTAAAGCCGACTCAATTAACGACTCCACACTGCTGCCATAGGGCACTAAGCCGCGGGCCACATCGGCAAAGTCAGAGCCATAGTTAACGGCATTAATGGTGGTGACCGATGCCACTAACTCAGGCTTAACACCTGCTGCGTAGCGAATAGTTGGGCCCCCTAGGCTGTGACCAATTAAGTTAAACTTGCTGTAACCTGTGGTGGCTTTTAAATCTTCTAAGTAGGTGACTAAGTCTTCACCGCGTACATAGGCGTCGTTCCAGGCGGTGACATTAGGGGTATACACCTTAGCCCCGCGATCTTTTAGTGTGTCACGAACGCCGTAAAAGTAATCCACACCCAAAATAGAATCAAAGCCCGACACACCGTGTACTAACACCATGGGGTATTTGGTTTCATAGGCATCGCAATCCATTGGCCAAAAACAAAAGGCATTGGCTTGCAGGGTTAGGAACATTAAGGCGCTGGCCAGTATTCCATTTTTCAAGAAGGTTAGTTTTTTCATTGTTTTATCCGCAGGTTGTTTTTATTTTTATATTATCTAAAACCCGTAGTGTTACATGGGCCTAGTAAGACAGATGTAGCAACTACTTATGTGCCTGTTCGTTATTAGTACGAACTAAGCTTTTCCACTGAGAAACTGTAAGTCATGAGTATCTCACAGACTTGTAAGATTTGATGGAGTTTGTGGGAATAATAGTCAAATTAAGACAAAGTTATTATTAAAAATGGTTTTTTTTATAACTGTTGGTTACTAAAGTGAGGTCTCATTAATTTAAGTAATGAATTAATATAAGCCTTGTTTATGCGCCCTTTCTCTTTATACAGAAAGGGCTTTAAGATGAGTCTGTGTCTAATTGATGGCTTGGTAAGACAGGGTCATTTGCCTTGGGTGATGACCCCCTTTGCCCCCAGAAACACCGCCATCACTGACAGTGGATTCACTTAATAAGCTTAGCTCCCATTGGTCATTCCCTCTAAACAGCATGTGATCTAAGCGGTCTCCACAATCTGCTTGAAGGCCAAAGCAAGAATCCGTTAAATTATTGTTTTGTACGAAGCTTTGCAAATCATCAGATTCTTTACGGTCGTATTTCATATTAAAATCTCCCACCATAATCACAGGCACATCTTTCGAGCGGCTATTTAAAGAATCGCTTAGTTGTTGTAACTGAGGCTGGTAAACATCCTCATCGGCCCCTGTGCTCATGTGTAAGTTGTAAAAATGAATGGTTAAATCAGAGGCCAACCTTACCTTAGCCACGGTAAAACCTTTATCTGAATTACAATCTGGGTTTTTTTCTTTTCCTTTAAAGTAATCCATTAAGGTACCGCGGCATTTCTTAAATTTCTCGCGATGAATTTTTTCATCAAAACTATTAAAGCCAGCCACACTGAATAAGCCATCGCCAAAGGACAGTACCCGGTTACCATTGTAGTGGCGTGAGCGAGAGGGGTAAGTGTCGGTAGAGAGTTTTGAAATCAATTCTTCATGCACCACCCAGTCTTCTTGAATACCGCCCATGTCCCAATTCCAGCTTTCTAGCATTTTACTAATCACTTTTGCTTCTTTTGGTTTGATGCCCCCCAAAGCCTGAGGCAAACCTGTCATGTTATACGTGCCCACTACTAAGGTGCCGTAATCAGCAGCAGGAGTTTGAGAGGGAGCGTATTTTAAACTGCCTGATTTTGTATAACCGGTTTTACCCGCGGTTTCCTCAATGCCCTTGATCCACAATGCGCCTTCAGACAAGGTATCGCTGACGGTGTCGACGACCTGTACCACTTCTTTTACGGCTTTCTTCGCTTTCTTCTTGGCTTTTTTCCACCACCCTGCATGGGCGGGACTGGTGAGGAGGGCTGCAATAATTGCAAAGGCAATGAGTTTTTTATGTTTCACGAATTCAACTCCGAAGTTTGTCCATTTTTATTATTAATGGCTGATGTATAGCCTGTTTCCTTCAATAACGAGCCACTTAGATTCATGCCTAAGCATTGCTTTTTCTTGCTATAGGCAAAAGGTTTAAGTGTGATCGTTATTCAATTTGAGTGTAGTAATTTTGAAAGGGCTAAGAAATATAAAACAGTCTGTTGGCTGTGATCGTCATTGAATGTCAGGCAATGTGTTATGAATTCGTGCCAATGCTTCACAACCTAGTCAGCGGTTACCAATTAACTAGCTTGTAAATACTAATGAGAATGACTCTTTTTTTTATTGTATTTCCTTTATCTTAAAGGGCTATATTGGGTTCTTCATTATGTGTAAATAGTCTTGCAGGCGCCTATATATAGCCTATGCTTTTCTGAGGTAAATGACCCACTGATAATAGGGCACCATTATGAAATCCCAGTCCAAGATATTATCCGCTTTAAACAGTATATTGACTTTAGAGTTAACTTCTATCAATCAGTATTTTTTGCATGCCCGTATTTATAAAAACTGGGGTTTGGAAGAATTGAATGATAAAGACTACAAAAAATCTATTCTAGACATGAAGCAAGCCGATAAAATTATCGAACGCATTTTGTTTTTAGAAGGTTTGCCTAACCTGCAAAAACTCGAAAAAATACGCATTGGCGAAAAAACAGATGAAATGCTGCAATGCGACCTTGATTTTGAAATGGAGCAAATTGCCGAGCTGCGTAAAGTCATTGATTTGTGTGAAAAAGAACGAGACTACGTTAGCCGAGAAATGCTAGAAAAAATATTAGAAGAAGAGGAAGAGCATGTAGATTGGATTGAATCTCAACAGTTCTTAATCGAAAACACGGGCATTGAGAATTACCAGCAATCAATGATGGAGGATTAATTATGCAAGGCAATAAAAAGGTCATAGACCTGCTTAATAAGCAACTCACCCTAGAATTAACCTCTATGGATCAATACCTTGCCCATTCAAAGATGTATGAAGACTGGGGCATAAATAAGCTGCATGAAAAGCTTGCACATGAGTATGACGAAGAATTAGATCATGCCAAGCGTTTGGCTGAACGTATTTTATTTCTTGAAGGCAAAGCCGACACTGTGTCCCGTGAAAAAGTGAATGTTGGCGCCAATGTTAAGGAAATGCTAGAAAACGACTTAAAAGCCGAGCAAGTAGTAGCAGAAAGCCTTAGAAGTATTATTGCTGTGTGTGAGCAAGAACAGGATTATGTGAGCCGTGAGATTTTGGAAGAGCTCTTAGATGACACCGAAATGGATCACATTTATTGGATTGAACAGCACTTAGGTTTAATAGATAAAATTGGTCTTCAAAACTACATTCAGTCGCAAATGAATGGCGGGCCAGGCACTTAACGGCTGGATCAAATCGGTCATTAGGTGGGTGATAAGCACAGCGCTAATATTAGGCTGTGCTTTTTTATGGCCTTTCAACACTCAGGGTAAATAGGGTATGAAACTAAGAAAGGAGAGACAATTAGCCTCAAGCACTTTCCCTTGCACTCCCTCTGCGCATACCTTTCATCCTTCAATTCATACTTAATTCTGGTATGGTTCATAGCGCAATAACAGTAATAATAATCAGCCTAAGCAATGCAACGCCATGGTGATGCCTTGGAAAAAGAAGGCACCCGCGGGTACCCTCGTTTATATTTTATTAATTGTTTGAATTTACAATTAGCGATTAATAATAGGAGCAAGTCATTCAATACACTAAACAACTGTTCATGGGCTTGCTGCTCATTTTAGTCGTGTCAGTTGCCACGTTTTTTTATCAATTTAATAACTTGCCTAGTTTAATCCCTTACCAAGCTTATTTTAAAGGCTCGATTAAACCAGCCTCTTATTCTATTTCTAAAAAAGCAGGACCGCAGAATCTCATCGCCACCTACATGGGCACGTCTACGATATTAATCAGTGATGGGCAAACGGCCATCATGAGTGATGGCTTTTTTACGCGCCCCAGTTTCTGGGATTTATTATGGGGTGAAATATCACCTAATAAAGCGCTTATTAAAGAGGCTTTATTGCAGATGAATGTCAATAATTTAGCGGCGGTGATTCCGGTGCACTCTCACCACGATCATGCCATGGATGCGCCAGAGGTAGCCTTGCAAACGGGGGCCATGTTAGTGGGCTCTGAATCCAGTGCCAATATTGGGCGTGGTTGGGGGCTGGCTGAAAAACAAATTAAAGTGGTGACTTCTCAACAACCTTTGCAATTTGGCCAATTTAAAGTGCGTCTTATTACCAGTGAACATGCAGTAGCACCTGAGTTCATTGAGAAGTTAACCGGTGCTGGCCAAACCTTAAATCAGCCTATGACATTTCCAGCCCAGTTATCTGATTTTAAAGAAGGGGGCAGTTATTCTGTTTTCTTAGAACATCCACTGGGTAATGTATTAATTCATGGCAGTGCAGGCTTTAAAAAATTAGCTTTAGAAGGTGTTAGAGCGGATGTGGTGTTTTTAGGCATTGCAGGTTTAGGAATAAAAACAGCCAGTTATCAACAAGAATACTTTAATGAAGTGGTGAGCCGTGTGGGCGCCACGCGAGTCGTGCCGGTACACTGGGATGATTTTACCCACTCTTTTCATGAGCCATTGCAGCCCATGAGTAAAGCCGTGGATGATTTTGAAGGGGCCATGAACTTCATCATTGAAAAGACTCAAAATGACAAAGCATTAAGCCTTCACATGATGGGCAAGTTAGATACCTTACAGCTGTATGGTGGCTGATTACTATGTTACTGGGCAGCGGTCTCTTCTTTTGTTTCGCGCTCTTTTACCCAGTGACTTCTTTTGGATTTCTTGTGTTCAAAAATCGAGTACACCGTACTGCCTTCAGCGATGATCTCATCGTCTACCGTAAGCCTTGCTTGTGTATGGCACACGCTACGCCCCCAGCGTGTCACCCAGCCTTCTGCTTTCATCACGCCTTTTTTAAAGGGCCTGTGGTATTGGGTGCTTAAGCTGACAGTGGATAAGCCATAGTCTTCTTTAAGCAAAGAATAAATGGCTTGCCCCGATACCGAATCTACCAATACCGCATGAATGCCGCCGTGCATCTCTTGCCCGTAGTTACTTAAATTTTCTTGCCAAGGAATGTCTATTCGAAAGTAACCTTCTTTGGCATCACCATATTGAAAATCTAAATGGCTCACCAAAGGGTGGGCTTGAAAAACAGAACGCTGAAACTGGTTACGCTGTTGGTCGTACCCTTCTTGAAACGGCCAATCGTTTTGCGCTGCAAGCGCTGCAAGCGCTGGGTTAGCTTGATTTGATGTCATTGTATTCTCCTAAAATTCATCCATTAAACGCTCAAGAAAACGAGTCACTACTGCCATTTCGTCATCACTGAAATCCCCTTTAATGCGGTCGTTAAGTGCAGCGATTACCGGTAAGGCCTTGTGTTGCATGTCACTGCCAACAGGAGTGGCTTGTACAATTTGAGCGCGCCCATCATGCTGAGAGCGAATTTTAGTAACCAAGCCTTTGCTTTCCATGCGGGCAATTAATTCGGAGGTGGCGGCGCGGTTTAACTTTAGGGCTTTACCAATGTCGTTAACTTTCTCCGGCCCTCTTTGAAGTGCCAAAAGGGCCGCCACTTGAGAAATAGGGGCGCCTACATCTTCTTCAGAAAGGCGGTTGGCTTCTTTAAATACTTTTCTGTGTACCTGGTGAATTAAGAAAAAGAGTCGTTTTTCCATGGGCTTGCATCACATCTTAATTTTGTATGGGTGCGAACCAAATTAGTTCGTACCCATACTAATGTCAAACGATTATTGAAAAGGGGCAGTTTAAGCGGCTGGATGAAAGGGCTACCGTTCTCTGGCTAGACTGGCTTATCACGTTATTTTAGCTTTAAAATGGTCGCATTAGAGTTTGTGTGTACTTACTATTTTGGCTGTTGGGGGAGCCATTTTTCAATAAGTTTAAAAATAGAGTCTTTATCCACAGGCTGCGAAGTGTCCCTTTATCCTGTTTTAGGTATTAGTCATACTTATTAGTAGTTATTAAAATTATTCAGTTTGTTTATAGTGCTAAGTCACTAAAATGAGTTCATTACAAAAAAAGCAAAACCCTATTCAGAGGTGTGATCATGAGTGTAAACGAAGTCGTTCAAGCACGTGTTAGTTGTCGTGGATTCAAGTCAGACCCAGTGGACCCAAGTTTACTGCGCGATATTTTTGCCTCAGCCCAAAAATCGGCTTCTAACTGCAATGTGCAGCCTTGGCAGACCATAGTGGTATCGGGTAAGAAAAAAGACGAACTTAAAAACCAGTTAATGCAAAACGTCATGAGTCAGGGTAAACCGAATCCAGATTTTAACTGGAAAGTGGGATACGAAGGGGTGCACCGCGACCGTCAGTTTGGTTCGGCCAATGCTTTGTATACCGCCATGGGTATTAAGCGTGAAGATAAAGCCAAGCGTCAAATGGCCATGATTAAAAACTGGGCCTTTTTTGATGCACCCCACGTGGCTTTTTTCACCATGGATAAATACCTAGATATTATGGGTGCGGTAGACATGGGTATTTATGCACAAACCCTAACCTTGTTACTTGAAGAGCAAGGTATCTCAAGTTGTATGCAAGGGGCACTAGGCCAGTTCCCTGACCCTGTTAAAGCCATGTTTGATTTACCAGAAGAACGCGGCATTTTATTTGGTATGTCATTTGGTTACATGGATGAAACAGCCCCAGCGAATGCCACTCGTACTGAACGTGAAGCACTGGATACCGCGGTTTTATTCGCTGAGTAACGCACCCTATAGCCATTAGTTAAATGAAATAATCCAATAAATTTACATTGGGTTATTTTCACTGTTTTTTTATTTTTTCTTTTCTTGCGTTATCTCTATGTGGGTCAATTCTATAGCTGCTTTAAAGAAAGGCTGATTGGTTTTTTCTTCTCTGGCATAATCTCGCGCCTACCTGAACTTTAAGAATTTATCATGCGTATCATTATCATTTTTTCTCTGGTTTTTTTGTCGGCCTGTTCCAGTAATTTAAGGAAGGGCGATAACATGATGGAGGCTGAGCAATTCGATCAGGCCGTTATGTATTATGAAAAGGCCTATCAGTCCGATCCTGGTGATGAAGAAATAGCCCATAAGCTTGCCCAAGCACGTACTCGTATGGTTCAAGCGCAACTGATTAAGGTGCGCCTGCAACGTCAAGGTAATCAACCAAGGGCGGCCGCGAATACCTTGAATATTGCCTTAAAAAATATTAAAAAATGGAAGGTCATGGCCGACAGTGGAGTAAAAGCCACCATAGACAAAGAGGTGATGGAAGCAGGCTATTGGTTAAATAAAGAGCTGGCTGAATTGGCTGGAAATAAAAATCACAACCGCTTCTATTATTCTATTAAGCAATATGACGAAATTTATTCCACCGGATTGGCCGACGACAGCCGCAAGCGCCACCAAGCTAACATGCTAAAGCTTGGTCAATTACAATGTACAAAAATGAGAAAAGAACTGACCAATCAAAGCCATTTCTTACACAGTATTTGGCAGGCCTATTGCGGCGCTTTTTCTAAACAAGTGAAATACCCCATGAAAGCCGACAATACTCGTTTTAAATCCGCTTCAATTTCTGTGAAAGGAGTTAAGGTTGATAATCAAGCTGGAGTGAGCTCAAGTCGTATTGCTAGGCGTGTAGCGGCTGGGGTTCAAGGTCATCCGTGGTTTAGTGAGCAAGCCAAACGACCATTAAAAATGGCCATGAGTGGCGCCATTCACTATAAAAATACCAGTAAGAAAAAAACCTTTAGCCATACTTACAAAGCTAAAAAAGAAACCATTGAGTTAATTAAAGATCCTAAAAACCCTAAAAAAATCATTCGTAAATTAGTGCATTCAAAACCAGTGGAAAAACACGTGACATTTAAAGGTAAAGTTCATCATGAAATTACCTCCCATAAACTAAAATTTCATGGTTTTGTACAGGGAAAAGCCTTGTCGGTTCACGAACAAACAGCTAAACAGGTTCATCAAACCCAATCCCATAGCCATTACTTTAAAAGTGAAAATATTAGACCTTTAAATCCGAATTTCTTAGATAAAAGTGCGTGGGCGGACGGCATGGGCAATGAATTGGTGAACAAAGCATTGCAACGTTTAAACACTCTGTGGATTGATACTTATTGCACGGCGAACACTAAAAAATCTACCTTAGCCCGTAACGAATTTCCTGCCCGATGTGCAACGCTACAACCACAGCACGCTTCGGTTAACGCCTGGACTCAAGCGGTATTTGATTTGTCTTACCCTGAATTAAACACATTGCTTTATAACCGTCATCAGTGAAAATTAATAAGATGACGAAACGAATAAAATAAGACTCGTTAACGAAGCAGGTCAATGATCTGCTTCATCTATGACCCCCACCTGCTTCACCCATTTTTTAGCCCATTTGTTAATGGGGTGAAATTGCTCTATCAATTCATGACCTAACGAAGTTAATTCATAGCCTGCGTCACCGTCGGTGATTAAAAGTGATGCGCGTAATTCCTTTACTCTTTTATTTAAAACCGTCGGGGATATCTCACCACATCTAGATTGCAGTTCACGAAATGTGCTGGCAGAGGTGTGCAACTCCCACAATACTCGCATGGACCACTTTTTATTCATGAGCTCTAACAGAGCCATGATGGGCCTTTGTTGTGCCATATTTAGATTTTCCTTGTGCTACCTATTGTGTAGCGATAGTATGTGTTAGCTACTTTAAGTGTAGCGAGAATGCTTTTTAAGTTAAACCGTTTAGTAAAATAGTTAAGTGGGTGCCCATGAACTTTGAAATAACCGCCATTTACACCTCTCTTATTGCAATATTAACGCTGCTATTGGCTTATCGAGTGACCGTTTTTCGCAGACAACTTAATGCAGGGTTGGGAGGCAAAGGCCACAGAGCATTCAGCGTAGCCATTCGGGCCCATGCAAACATGATTGAATACGCGCCTATTTCACTGTTGTTATTGTTGTTTGCAGAAAACTTAATTCAAAGCAGCTTGGTGATTCATGGTTTTGGTGGGTTATTTGTATTATCCCGAGCGGCCCATGCATTTGGCTATACTCGGGCTCTGGGAGGCTACTCGCCATTTAGAATGTATGGCATTTTGTTAAATTGGTTAGTGATGCTCCTTTTAAGCCTGTGCAATTTGTACTGGGTGTTGATGTCATGATATTAACTTTAGGATTTTTTATTTGGGTATAGCCAAAATCCCAACAATTTGGATATCCATGGAATCATGGGGTAGCTCATTAGAGATGAAATAATAATCACAGAGACCAAGGTTCTTAATAAATAGGGCAGTTCCACGGTATAGGGTGCTACCAATATATTCGACACCATGATCAGTGGGTAAACCGATAATATGCCCACCACCACCTTTTTATAATAGGGCGGATTTTGCTGAGTTTTGATATCTTGGTCGGGCAGAGTAAACCATTGCTCTAAGTCATCTGAAGTTTGATACTTCGATTGAGTTTCAATGAAATCTTGAGAGCTTAATAACCAGCTGCGACACACAGGGGAAGATTGCCACTTGGTGAGGCTTTCAATATTTTCAAAGCGAATAATCACCACGTACTCATTATGAGTTGGATCCCGTGGGCGAATAACATCTACCCCAATAAAACCGTCAAAGCGTTTAATGACTTTATTGATGCCTTTGGCCCAAGCTTCATAGGCGTTATTTTTATCGATCTTCACGACCTTAGATATCACTAAGGTCACAGGCTCCAGGGCTTTATCTTGTTCCATACTACTTCTCACTAAACGACTGCTAGCCAAGTTAATACGATATTTTAGTTTTGTATACTTCTTTTGAGGGTCTAATTGATCTAACTGAGTTCAGGGATATGAATGATCCACATTATAAAAGCTTCACATTATAAAAATTAAAAACCCCGGCACTGAGGCCGGGCTTTAATGGCAAATATTGCGTTAACGCTTATAAACGTTTAATGATCTCTTGTGCAACGCCCATGGCAGATGCTGGGTTTTGCCCTGTGATCAATTCACGATCCACCACCACTTTAGCAGTCCAATCGGCATCATTACGCTGGTAATCACCACCTGCTTGGCTTAAAGCATTTTGTGGGAAGTAAAACATGTCACCATCCAAATAATATTTAGTGGCGGTGACTTCTTCACTGTTACTAAATACAGTCATGTCATAACCGGAGTAAATCCAATCACTTGATGGTTTCACTGATTTCCCCTTCTTAAGGCTATCCACAAACTCATCGTTATTAGGCAAGGCCGATAATAACGCGATGGGGCCGTGGCACACTAAGCCAGTGGGTTTTTTCGCATTGTGAAAGGCGGTTAATATTCTGCCCAACTGATCATCCACTACTAAGTCTTGCATAGGGGCGTGGCCACCGGGTGCGAAAAAGGCATCAAACTTATCCACCCCAATTTGCTCTACGCGATTAAAGCTAATGACAGGGCTGCTTACTGGATCCATGATTTTTAGCTCATTCAGTAACGCCTTGTGGGTATCGTAATATTTTTGGTCCTCTTTAAATAATGATAATGAATCGGAATTTGGATCCATGGCCGGTGCCACACCCGATGGGGTAGCAAACGTGACAGTATGCCCTGCATCAATAAACTGCTTTACAGGCTCCATTAGTTCATTGAAATAAAAACCCGTTTTATAGGTTTTATCATTTTTAAGGGCCATTTCACTTTTATCTGACATGACCACTAATATGTTGTCGGCAAAGCTTAATGGGCTAAGTAACAGTGCGGCAGATGCCAGAATCAGTCTTATCTTCATGGAGTTCTCCTAATTAAATTTGGCTGCAAGCCAAGGCTTGGTTGAGTTCGAGCAGCAGTTTAGGATTTTATATTTATTAGTACAATTACAAGAAATTTGTTATCAGTGTTTCAATTATTGATACAAGTTCCTTGAAAGGCACAGTTATGGGAGGGCAGGCCATCGTGACAGCCCACAGGGAAGATTGGCTTTATTGAAACCCTAACTGAAACGAACGCTAGGCTGTGGTGGCCAGTTTAATGAGCGTTAAAATTTGCTCTTTAAGCCACAAATGCCCTGAGTCTTGATTCATAGATTTATGCCAAATCATGTAGGTGGGGGTTTTCTCTAATTCAAACGGGAAAGGAAAAACATTAATGGCTTCGCGCTGGGCATAATATTCGGCCATTTTTTTGGGGACTGTGGCAATGCAGTCGGTGTGGGTGATCAAACCGGGTATGGCCACATACTGTCTCACTTGTGCCATGACCTTTCTAGGAATGCGCTTATTTACACGTAAAAAATCTTCCAACATCGTAAGACTGTGATGATTAAATTTTAAAATAATGTGCTTGGCATTCATGTAGTCATCATGGCTTAGGGACGTTTTAAAAACAGGGTGATTCTTTCGAGCAATGACCACCACTTCTTCTTCGCCAATTTGGCAGTAGTTTAGTTGCTCTTCAATAGGCGGCTTATAGTCAAAGTAAAAATCAATTTGTGCGTGTTTGACTAACTCGAAACTGTGTTGGCTTACTTCTGGGTGTGTTTGAATTTGCATGTCCCCCTGATACTGCCTGAATACAGACAACAACGCAGGCAATAAAACCAGTTCGCCATAATCTCCCATGGCCAATTTAAAGGTGCGGTTGGAAGTATTGGGGTCAAAGGCACTTTCTGGGTTTAGAGCCCCTTGCAGCATCTTAAGGGCTTGGCGTACGGGAATGATGAGTTCATTGGCCCGTTGCGTGGGCACCATGCCGTGACGGGAGCGTATAAATAGCTCGTCATGAAAAGTGAGGCGCAGCCTTGCCACAGCGTTACTAACCGCTGGTTGAGACATGGCAAGCGTGTTGGCGGCATGGGAAAGTTTGCCGTGTTCCATGACCGCATCAAACACCGTAAGCAGGTTTAAATCTACGCTGCGCAAATTAATACTCATGGGCTTTAGGTGTCCAGAATTTAGTTTGATGAATGTTTGATATGTATATTATATATTTTTATTATAACCATAAACCTCATAAGCTGGATTAATCCTAATAAGAAGAAGAGGTTTTCATGAGCATTCAAACAATGGTGAGTTCCCAAGCTCATGATGTATCTCTTAGTATGTCGATGTTTGCCTTTGGGGCGCTTGGTTTGCTGCTAAGTTACGAATGGTTGGCAGGGCGCTATAAAGACGGTAAAAAAACCAAAGAAGATTGGGCCATGGCGGGTTTAGCTTTGGGCTTTTTAGCGGTGGTGCAACGCCCGGTATTAACTTTTATTGTATTTTTTATAATGACCTTTCTCTTTCCCAGTTTTAATGGGGGCTTGCAAGGCTTTGAGCAGCAATACTTTTGGGCTGGGTTATTGGTTTATATTTTAATAGACGAATACCTGCATGGCCGCGCTCATTTGTTTGCCCATTCACGCAAACCCAAAAACAAAATTTTAGAGCGTATTCAGGCATTTTATAAAATTGCCCACCGCCCTCACCATCAAATTGGAGGTAATGACGGTAAGGGTGAATTAACCACCACTCACACCTATGTGGAACATTGGGGCTGGTGGTTAATTTTACCTAACTATTGGTTTGGACTTATTTGTTTGTATTTAGGCTTTTACGAATGGTTTTTCTGGGGCACATTAATTAAAGCTGTTTGGGGTATGCATGTTCATACCAACTGGGGTTGGAGTTACGATTTGATATTACTGAACCATAAACATGAAGTAATTCGAAAAATCATGTGGGGCTTATGTCATGTAATTGTGTTTCCCAATATGCACCACCACCATCATAGTCGCAGTGCTAATTCGGCAAGAAACATGTGCAACGTGTTGGCCATTTATGATTGGTTACTGTGGGATTCATTGACCATTGAAAAACAACGCCCTAAAATTTATGGTTGGCGTCAAACGGATAAAGAAGAGTTTAGTCCCTTACACCGCTATTTTAATACCGATTTGGATCGGCGTTAGAAAATGGTAACCGTTTAACCAAGTGAATGGTGCTGCTTTATCGATATTTATCATGAATCCTATTATAGGTGCCATCTTCCTTAACTGATTTCAGGGTTTGATTAAATTGATGAACGATTTTAGTGACTCCTTTATATTTTTTAGAAAAGCAAAAATAAAAGTCGTTATGAGTGATAGGGTAAAAATTAAAGGCACTGGCAAGGCTAAGTTGCTGAATAATGAAATCTGTGGATTGTTTATTTACATATAAATAGTCAAAACGTTTTTTAAGCAGCATCCCAATGGCGGCTTCAGTATTGTTGGCTGCCATGGGGTTTAAGTGCGCTTTTTTCAATATTTGTAAGCTGGTATAGGCGCTAACCGAGGCGACTTTTTGCCCCATAACATCTTCGATTACAGTGGGTTTTGGCCCTTCAAAATTAGCACGAATATAATAACCATCAGATCGTGTGCTTATAGGGTTTGAAAAAATCATATATTTTTCACGATCTTTTTCATAAGCACAGGTAAGTATGCCTAATACTTTACCTCTTTTGGTGTAAGCAAGTGCTCTCTTCCATGGAAGAAATTCCACATCTATTTCATAGTCGAGTCGTTTAAAAATTTCCACTAACACTTCATAATCAAATCCTTTTAGTCCTGCAATGGGCTCAACCATTTCATAGGGCGGATAATGTTCAGTGGCAATGGGCAATATGATATTGTCTTTAGCAAAACTGTGTAAGCTAAAGAATAAAGTGAAGAATATAGCTTTGAGAGTGGTATTGCACATGATAGGTATCAAAGATAAAAAGGAGCATGGCTAGAATTAATATAAAACAAATTGCCACTCTATAAGTTAGCTGTTTTCCATTGAAATTCCAGTTGTACCGAGTGGCGGTCAGGTTTTAATTTAATAATGTTTATCTTAGCCTGTGTATGGATAGCCGATTTATGATTAAACTAAGACCCAAATGATATATAGCTATCCTAAAAGCCTTTATTCACCGAGGATAAAAATGAAATTCTTAATTTTCTTGGGTTCTCTAAGAGACAGTACACCACCCAGACCTGCCCGTTTAGGGTTACGGGTGAGCCGCGCTTGTGAATATTTTTTACAGCTCACTCAGGGTGAGCATTGCATAGAAATAATAGACCCGCTTGATTATGAACAAGGGCCTATTTTTAAGCCGCATTTTTCTTATGCTAAAAGCCGGGCCCCTAAGGACCTTGCATTGCTTGCCGAAAAAATTCAGGGCGCGCAGGGTTATGTGATGGTGAGCCCTGAATATAATCATTCCATGAGCCCAGCGTTAGCAAACTTACTCAACCATTTTGCCAGTTCGCTATTTTCCTATAAGCCCAGTTGTATTGTGAGTTATTCTGCCGGGCAATGGGGTGGTGCCCGTGCGGCATTGGGGATGCGTGCCTTTTTATCTGAATTAGGTTGTCTGCCGGTATCGGCCATGGTTCATGTGCCCAATGCCCAGCAAGTATTTAATGAAGAGGGCGGTGTGTTAGAAGGCGTAGATGAATCACAGTGGCAAAGCTATTTTACAAGAGCCTTTAATCAATTGTTATGGTGGGCACAGGCTGCGCAAAGCCAAGCTCAATACCAAGACCCCCATCACATGATTCAATCCTTCACTAAGGACCCTTCCCAAAGAAATGCCCCGTAAGGCTATCTTGGGGTGAGCTTGTGTTTTAAGTGGTTTTTCTTTGTTTGGTTTTGTGCGCTATACCCATTATGAATGATTAAAATACGGGTAATATGGCAGCCTATTATTGTTATACGATTACTCTGAGAAAATCATGATACTTGTTAAACCCGCCTTACTTACCTTGGCTATAGCTTCACTTGCGGCTTGTGGCAGTTCATCTGATTCTGAGGATACAGGAAGTATCGCATTCACAGAATACGATCTAGCCAATTATCAGCCCGTATCCGATTCTGGTGATTTGGAAGGTATCTGGGTAGGAGTGGGTAATTATTCAGGAACAGTTAGTATAGATGACACTGACTATGCCATTGATGCCAGCCAGAAAGTGGTATTTTCTATTTTTAGCGGTGAGCAAGAAAAGCTGTACGTCACTGATTGTAATGGTGAATCTAAAGTGGTTGATTTTGATGCAGAACAAATTGATGTCAACGGAGCTGTGATCACAAATATAGTAGACAATAATACGGTTACGTTACAGGACCAAGAAAGTGGGTTGATCTGGACAGCCATTAAAATAAACCACAGCCCAGCCTCGCTTGGATCTGTAAAAGTTGAAGGTTCCGGAACCCAATCGGGAGATTACTCTCAATTGGCTGTGGGTCTTTGCCAGCAGAGCACAGCGGCCACAACGACTTCTGGGCATTCATTTGTCGTCACCAGTACAGAAGTATCCATGGCTGATAATTTAGAATTATCGGCGAATCCTCAAAATATTTCAGAACTTGATTTTACACGAAAGGATTATAAGGGGGCGGAGATTGATGGGGATTATGATATTGAACTAAGTTATAAACGTTTCTTAACGGATAGCTTTGTATATTTGAACTTTAATCAAGAAAATGATCTGGGTGACAATATTGAATATATAGTTTCTGAAAACAGTTCACATTCTTACGCGGGGAATTTTTTAGTCACTTCTTCCACGGGTGAACAGGCCGCTGCTTTTAAATTTAATCTAACTTATTAAAACCTAAAAGACAGGTTTTAATAAGTTACCCCTAGCCCCTTGAATTTAACCTAAAAGGTGAAAGCAGTATTCAGGTGCTAGGTGTTTGATTTTAATTGATGTCAGTTTTTAGCAAGACACTTCCCAAATAAATGTGCCTAGTGTCAGAATCAAACCTAGTACACATTAACATTGCCAGCCAGTTCAAAATTTTAATAAGTGCTTTTTTAAGTTTAATGTTTTGTGTGCTGTACCCGTATTGGCCATTTAAGAAAGAGTAAGATTCGCCTCAAATCAATGACGGTTTAATTGTAAAGGGACGAATCGTGAAATTACTTAATCCAATAATGGTAACCGCGGCCATGTTATTTTTAGCAGCCTGCGGCAGCACTTCCGATTCAAACTCAAGTGAAGACCTATTCACCCCTTTTGATTTAAATAACTATCAAGCGGTTTCCGACTCTGGCAATTTACAAGGAATTTGGGTAGGGGTGGGTAATCACTCAGGAGATGGCAGTGAAGATGGTATGGATTACAGTTTTAACGCCAGCCAAAAAATGGTGTTTTCAATTTTCAGTACAGATCAAGAAAACTTATTTGTCAGCGATTGCAGCGGCGAATCAATTGCCATTAATCTTAATGATGATCAAATTGTCATTGAAGGAAACCTAGTCACGAGCATTGTGGATAACAATACCATTACCTTGCAAGATCAAAGCGAGGGCTTTAGCTGGACGGCGCTTAAAATCAATCATTCCGCAAATACTTTGGGTTCAGTATTAACCAGTGGTTCAGGCATATTACAAGAAGCTAGCTCCCAATTAGCCACGGGGTTATGCCAACAAAAACTTGAAACGAATATGTTAAATGGCCATTTTTATACTATATCAACCACGCAAGTGTCTTTTGCCGACAGCCTTGAGGCATCTATAGACAGTCAGGCGATTTCAGAAATAGAATATTCTAGAAGTGATTTTAATGGGCCAAAGATAGAAGACGCGTTTGATGTGACCCTAGAATACCAAAGCACTTTAAATGATGGTTATACCTCGGTGTACTTTTATGAAGGGGATGGTCAAGGTGATATTATTGAAGTGACTCTAGCGGAAGCTTCATCACACGCCTATCTGGCGCAATTTAATGCTAGCGGGTTAGAAGGTGAACAGACTGCGGCGTTTAAATTAAACCTTGCCTATTAACGGCTCCTTTTCCTCTTCTTTTATACACGCATTACTGCTTTTTCGCTAAAGGCGGAGTCGTGCTGCGATTAAAGTAATACGTGTAATGTATTGTCAATAAAATCAATTGTTTTTGTATGGGGCGAGGTGAAAGGGGCGATAAATAATTGTCAGTGCTTTATTAGGGCGGCAATTAATGGACATATTGGCCATGTTTTTGTTGTTGTCGTTCATATAATTTATAGCGCCCTAAAAAAACAGAAAAAAGTACTAATTTCATTTTAAGGCTTGAAAAATTATCACTGATAATTCATTTAATGAGTGTAAATGTTTAATGTTAAAATTTTTAGCTATATGTATTTTATAAATGAAATACATAGTACTTTAATTATAACTTTTTTAAAAAATAGCTAATTAAAAATAGTGAGTATTTTTTTTGATTGTTTTTACTAAGCGAGGTTTTTATTACTTTTTTCTGAAAAATTTTCCCAATTTATTTTTGAAGTCTGTTGGCCTTTAACTTGCCCTATGATTTGGCACCTACACGTCGTAGGTAACCCAATCGATTACAGGACGTTAATCAATGAACTTCTCGCTTAACCTTCAAAAATTCTCATCCCTTACATCAGGCTTACTCATGTTGGGGTCACTGGGTGTCACATACGCTCAGGCTGATGAAAGCTATTCTTATTTAGTTTCAGTGCAGGATTCCACAGGAGAGCACCTTTGTAATGGCAGTTACATTGGTGGTAACCAGGTATTATTTTCACCAGATTGTCGGAGTTATAACCTTACTCCATTTCCCATTGGCAGCTCATCAACCCCCACATCTTTAGATAGTAGCTCT
Organism: uncultured Bermanella sp.; assembly: GCA_913058575.1. GTDB lineage: Bacteria > Pseudomonadota > Gammaproteobacteria > Pseudomonadales > Oceanobacteraceae > Bermanella. The sequence goes on along the minus strand of CAJXRF010000031.1, from coordinate 22,368 downwards.
GTGGTGATTGATGGTGTGGCAACGGTAAATATGCCAAATATTGCGCCAGGTGTTTATAGCTCTAATACCTCTAATTTTAGCGCCTCCACACTATCGGATGCTGGGCTTGTGATTAATGGCGTGCCCATAGATTCTATTCCAGATGGCGGGATAATAGGAGGGACCCCCATAGATGGCGGCGTAATTATTCCCAGTCCCTTTCCCATTCCAAACTACCCAGTACAAGTGGTCTTTAATTTAGCCGATGGTACTCAGTCAGCCAGCTACCCCATTAGCCAAAGAATGACTCACCCATTTAGTGGTGATGACATAATCGCCACTGTGAATACGGTTCCTGAAGGAGTCGAGACCCTAACACTGGCCAGCGATGCATTGTTAGATAAATTAGAATCAGGCCAAGACATGGAAGTGAAAGTGGTGGGGCGTTATTACACCGACTACACAGGTGAAATTGGCAGTAAGATGTTTAATATTGCACCTATTAGCGAGTGTCAAAACTTAACCAATAACCCTCTTGCTCGTCGCTTATGTTTAGTCGCGCATCTATCAGACCCTTTCCCAAATTGCACAATTGATGTGGCCAATAAATCAACAGGTGCACCTGTAGTGTATGAAGCGGGCAGTGAAAAATTTCTATTAGGCTATAAAAGAAGAACCACGAACTTTATTGAATCTTGTGATAACTGGGCAGCTATCAGCCAATACACACCATGGAAAAATTTGATGGATGCAAAGCAAGCTGGATTAAGTGTTGCAACAGCTTATGACTTGGGAGAAAGGCCATTAATAGCGCGAACTAAATTAAACGTTACCTTTACGAATCATTCAGCAGATCAAAAATTTGATATTTTTAATGCTGACTTTGTAAAGGGAGATCATTTTTCGATATCCGGTAATACTTGTCATACATTGCTACCATCAGAAGAGTGTACCATTGAGGTATTCGCCAACCCTCAAGACCCTATTAAATACGAAGACTTATTAAGTTTTGAAATAAATGGCAATGCCGCGGGCAGTTATGTAGTGGCCAGTGCAGTGGGCCAACATATGTTTAAAGGAGATAGAAGTTCACTATGGGAAATACGCGGCTGGGTGAAAAATAAAAAACGTTTTTCAGGCAGTATTATTGCCGATTACGAGGTGATGGAGCAGCTCACGCTTAAGCGCAATAAGTACGTGGTAAACCCTAAAAATGTTTCGGTTACTTATCGTGCTAATGGTATTGATGACTGGTTGATGCTTCTTTACATTAACCGAAAAGGTTTATTTGGTGATGGCCCTTCATTGGCACCGGTAAACACTCTAGCAGGCACCGATAATGAATGGGTAACAAAAACCTTTGAAATAGAAGAGCCTGGGACCTATGAAGCTTCGATTAGTCGCGGGTTATTTTTTAATAATCAACTTGATACAGAATTTAACGTAGAGATAAGCAACATTTGCTTTAATGATTGCAGCGATTAACTTTAAGGGCAGTTATTAAATAAATAGCAGTAAAAATAAGGCATCTATAGCTGCCTTATTTTTATGTGACATGGCATTTTTTTACATTTAACCGGCTAGTGCCGCCTCAACCGATTGCGAAATGGTAGTCGTGGCTCGGCCAATGAGTTTTGAAAGTACCTTGCTATCATCAAGTAACCATCCGTCTCGTGCATGAAAATCGGAGTCGGCCAGTACATCAGCAAAGCCTTGTGGTAAACCATGACTCACCAGTGCTTGACTATAGTCTTCAGTGCTTAAAGAGATAAACTCAATAGCCTGCTGGGTTTGCTTAGCCACTATCTGTGCGTACTCTTGCAAATTGTAAGCACTGTCTCCGGCCAGTTCGTATGTTTTTCCCACATGGCTTTCTGGCGAGACTAAAACATTGGCAGCTGCCTGTGCGTAATCCTTGCGAGACGCGGTTGAAAATTTACCCTCTTGTGCGGCGCTGGCCACTGCGTTTGATTGTAAAACCCCTTGTAAATTGTCGCTGTAATTTTCGTTGTACCAGCCGTTGCGTAAAATCACGGCATTCAATCCAGAGTCTTTTATGGCTTGTTCGGTGGCCTTGTGTTCACTTGCCAAAATTAACGGTGAGGTATCGGCTTTTAATAAGCTGGTGTAGGCCAGTAAATTTACCCCTGCTTCTTTGGCGGCAGTAATCACCGCTTGATGTTGCGGTACTCGCTGGCCAATTTCACTGCTAGAAATGAGCAGTAACTTATCTACCCCTTTTAGGGCGCTGGGCAGTGTATTTGGCTGATTATAGTCGGCAAGTCTCACTTGCACGCCTAAGGCCTTCAGGTTTTGAGCATTGTCTGGTGAGCGCACTAGGGCCACTAACTCACTGGCTTGAACTTGCTTTAATAGCGCTTGAATAACCAGCTGGCCTAGTTGGCCGTTTGCTCCGGTAATGGCAATCATGGTGGTGCTCCTGTTTTGTGTATTCTGCTTTGCCTGAATGGCTTTAATTGAAAACAGGGTCAGTATGGTTAACAATGATTGTTAGTATAAGCTGGCATTAAAAGAATGAGGTGTTCTGGTTTTGAGTACAATTGATTTTTCTCATTTACGTTTATTAGGGGTGTTTTCAACGGTTATTGAGGTGGGCAGTTTTGCCGGTGCGGCAAGGCGCCTGCACAGCAGCCGTTCACGCATCAGCGAGCAGGTTTCGCAACTGGAAAGCCAGTTAGGGGTGCGACTGATTCAGCGTTCTACTCGCCAGTTGAATATTACTCAGGAGGGCAGGCGGGTGTATGAGCAGGCCCGACGCTTACCAGATATCTTGCAAGAGGTAGAGGCCATCACGACCGCCAGCATCCCCACGGGCCGCGTGGCCATCACCATGAATCACGATATAGCCCATAAATACGTATTGCCTGTCTTGGCGGGGTTTCAAAAAGCCTATCCTGAAGTGCAATTGGATTTAATACTAAGCGACGACAAGCTTGATTATATTCAGGATCAAATTGATCTAGGGATTCGTATTGGTATTCCCAAGGACGATTCATTGATAGCAAGGGTCATGCATGAGGAGCCCTTGTATATCTATGGTGCTGCGGATTATCTTAAAGCCCACGGCACCCCCACCAGTGTGGCTCAGTTACAGGATCATAAGTGGGTCTCCCTGTCCCAGCGCAGAAGCGATGGCTTGCACTTTTTTAAACAAAAAGGTCGCACTCTACAAGTGACCCCTAAGCAGTATTTTTTATCCAACTCACCCATGATGTTACAAGAGATGGTGAAAGCAGGCTTGGGTTTAGGAGTTATGTTGCCCACCACAGTGCGTGATGAAATTCGTACAGGGCAATTAGTGAAAGTCATGCCATCCTTGTCCATAGAAAAACTGGTGTTCTCTTTGGTGTATCCATCTAGGCGGCAAGTGCCTCAGCGTACGCGTGTGTTAATTGATTACCTTTTACAGGCCAATATATTCGCTTAATACTTGCCTTGGCCAGAGCTGTCCTATACTTAAAGGTCATAGCGGCGCTTGGCAGGCGCTTAAGCTAGGTTTTTGATGTAAACAGGACGGTTACAACTCACACGTGATTAACCAACTAAAAGATCGGGTCTTTGAAGTCATTAGAGGCTCTAAAAAAGATGTTTCTAATTCTCTCAGGCATGAGCTTATCGACACGTTTAGTGTGGCGGTGGCCTTCGTTTCGGTTTTATGTTTTCCGACTATTTGGCTGCGCAGCGAATACTTTTTAGCCGATGTAACCCATATGGGTTATAGCGCTTTATTAACCATTTATATTGGCCTTGCCATTTTTCGCAGGCACTTTTCCTATTGCATTAAAGCTGTTTTTATTTGCCTTTTACCTGCGGCCATTGCTATGTCGGGTTTCCTCCATTATGGCCTTTCTAGTTTAGGTTTCTTTGCTGTGCTGTTGTGCGCATTATTAGTGATGACCATGTTTGGTGTGCGCTGGGCAATTGTTTGTTTGTTGTTACTGGCTTTACTGATGGCAGTGATTGCTTATTTTACCGTGACCGGAGGGGCTTCTTATGACGTCAACATGAATGCCTTTAATCAATCGCCCATTATCTGGGGTACGCATATTTGGGTGTTTTTTCTATTAAGTTTGGTCGCACTGGTATGCATTGGTTGGTTGCAATATGCATTCGGTTTATCCATTGATGATTTATTGAAAAATAAAATAGAACTAAAAAAAGCCACACAAGAATTAAAGGAAATGAGTTTCACCGATTATTTAACCGGATTGCCCAATAGACGATATTTTTATGAATTTTCCGAAGACGTATTGGCACTTCATAAACGCTATGGAGGGGCTTGCTCGGTGGTGTTTATAGATTTAGATTTTTTCAAAAAAGTGAATGATCAATACGGTCATGATGGCGGTGACTTAGTACTTAAAGAATTTAGCGGGTTTGTAAAAGAGCGAATTCGCGAGTCTGATTTATTTGCTCGCTTAGGGGGTGAAGAATTTATTTTATTAATGCCTCATGCAGACAGTTCAGGTGCTTTTGTTTTTGTGGAGCGTTTGAGGGAGGCATTATCTAAGCATATCATTCAGGTTGTTAAAGATGCCACCATTCATGTTAGCTTCAGTGCGGGCATTGCCTCTTTGAGAGAAAGCGATACCTCTATGGATGATATTATCAATCGTGCAGATTTAGCCGTGTACGAAGCGAAAAATTCTGGGCGAAATTGCAGTGTTATTCATAATGATGCACCAGTGCACTAATGAACATTTATAACGCGTAAAAGTTATATTTCTAAATTTTTTCGCAAACGCGAAAGCGACACTGGTGTAATACCTAAAAAAGACGCCACATGATATTGCGGTAAGCGCTCGAGTAATTCCGGGTAATGTTTACAAAACCACTTGTAGCGTTGCTCGGCATTGCCCAATAATAAACGCGCTTCACGGCGCGCCATTTTTACAAACACGGTTTGCAGCATTTTTACTTCTAGGCGTAACCACTCGGTATTATCGCTGCCATCTTTATAAAGGTCGGAATAATCAGCCAACATAATTTGGGTGGGCTCCAGCGCCTGAATAAAATACTGGCAAGGCTCATCGCTAATTAACACGCTCACTGGGGCAATCACTTCGTTGGCTTGGTAAAAATGTTGATTCACTTCGTTACCCGCCATGTCTATGTAATAAATACGAATAAGCCCTTTAAGGATATAGCACAGCTCATTGCACCAATCACCTGCTTTTACCCAATGTTCCTGAGGCTTCATGTCACGGCAATAAAACTTGTGGGCAAAGGACTCCCAATGGCTAAGAGATTCACCTAGGTGCATCTCAAATCCGGTCTTTAAGCGTTCATGGGCTTCAAATAGTGGGTATTCGCTCATTAACTGGTTCCAGAGAGTAATGATGCATGAAAGCATCTCGGCGAGTAGAGCCATTATAGAAGGGAATGAGTTGAGAGTCTTGTGGTGCTTTTAGGCGGTTATTTAACCAGAATTTTTAATAACGCCACAGATACAAGGTATGGCTATTCATTACCTTAGATACGCTAAAAAGCAAACTTAACCTGTAAAAGTATGTAACGACTTACTAGAGGTTAGCGCCCTGTATTGGTCAATATTCGTCTATTAAGTGTTAGAAATTACCTTTTGTTATTTTTGAACTATGCTTTTTTTATCTTATGCCTTAAAGGGCTAGAGGATGAAACGAAAGTTTGTTCCCGCAAACATTATGCGCTTCACAATAAGGATAAATATTATGAGGTTACTCCGTCACGGGTTTATGGCTTTACTGGCACTGCTACTGGCTTCAACGGCCTTGGCGGAAGTGTCGGTTATTGTGCACCCATCCAATGCCAGCGTTCTAGATAAGGACGCCATTTCACGAATATTCTTAGGGAAAACTCGAGGTTTTCCTGGAGGGGGGGATGCCATTCCTGTGACGTTTAAAGACGGTTCGGCCAGTTCCAAAGAATTTACCAAAAGCGTATTAAGCAAGTCGCCCAAACAGCTCAAGGCCTATTGGGCAAAAATGATCTTCACTGGCAAAGGCACGCCACCAAAGCAGTTAGAGCAGGATTCAGAGATGGTGGATTTAGTCTCAAAGAACCCCAGCTTTATTGGATACGTGACATCGGGCAATGAAGGTGCCGGTGTGAAAGTCGTGGCTAAATTCTAAGTGGATCATAGAGGCAATATCATGAAAATAATGAATGGTTTTAGGGCCCTGTGCATCGCACTGTTGACCCTGTCGTTACCCGCACTGGCGGAAGTAGAGTTCCAAGGTTTTGCATCGTTTGTAGGTGGTGTTGTTGTAGATAGTGATGATGCATATGATGGTTTGTCTAGCGATAATCGTATAGGGGGTTATACAGATACTCTTGAGTATGACAAAAATAGCGTGTATGGCCTACAGGCGGTTTCTCGTTTAGGTGATGGCTTAACCGCTACAGGGCAAATTATTGCACGTGGCAGCGAAAACTATAAGCCCGAATTTGAGTGGATGTATATGACGTATAATCTAACGCCTACGTTATCTGCTAAGTTTGGTCGAATCAGAACGCCCTTTTATATGTTGTCTGAATATTTAGAAGTGGGTTACACCTATCACTGGATTCGCCCACCTCAAGAACTATATGCGGCGCAAATTACCAATATGGATGGTGCTAGCCTTTTATATAACGTGCCGATGGGCGCTGTAGATGGTCAATTTGTAGTTTCACTTGCGAACCGAAATGATTATTCTGAAGATCCAACTCTTACCACTTCTGAATTTAAATCTATAGTAGCGGTGACGGGGCAATTTGAGTTTAATGGCCACTCAACAAAGCTTATATATGTTCAAGGTGACTTAACACTTGAAGGTACAGCGATTTCGGGCGCGGAGACAACTTATACAGGGCTTGGTGTTGATGCTGCATTTGTAGCTGAGCATGTATCAATACAAGATAAACAACTTATCTTTACTGGTATAGGTTTTGATTTAAATTTCTACCCTTTAAAAGTCATACTAGAATATTCGAAACTTGATTTTGATGAAATTTTATTGATTGCTTCAAAAGAGACTCGCTCACTAGCTTCGGTAGTTTATAGTTTTGGAGATACTAACGTTAGCTATTCATTATCTGGCAATAAAAAAGAGGGCGATTCAGCTATAGAAAATAATGCTCCAGCTGGGTTTGAAGCTGCTATTGCTGGTGCTATTAGTGATGTCGATAGGGAGGTGACAACACATACATTAGGGCTTCGTCATGACTTCCATGATTCAGCTGCGGTAAAGGTTGAATTAATCAGTACTGAGGAAACTAAACTGGATACGAATGCTACCCTAATACGTTTTGGAGTAGATATGCTCTTTTAAAGCTTTTTCAAAAAGTAAAACTAAAAAAAGCACCACTGGTGCTTTTTTTATGAATGAGTTTTAACTTATTCAAAAATTAGAACCCACCGATACATAATAGCCATTGTAAGTGTCACCGCTTATTTCATCAATAACATAGGTAGATTCGCTAGAAGGTTCATCGGCGAAGGTATCAGAGAATAACCATACTCCACGGATGCCCGCTTGAATAAACGCTTGGCTTTTTGAAGTGCGGTCTATTTGAAAAACCAATTGGTAGCCTACATTAAATTCAAATGAAAACACCGCTGCCGAAGTGCTGTCAAAATCTTCGGCTTTATCTATTTCGATGCCGTAAGTTTCACTAAGTAATTGCTCTTGTTCGCCGGAGCTTTTAAAAGACTGGGTGGTCAGCATGGTAAACATACTGCCAACAAAGCCATGGTGAAAACGTTTATTATTTTCATAGGCTTCAATTAAGCGCAGCTCAGTGGCATCCATACCAAAATAAATATTAGTGGACGTCACTTCCCCCTTGCTATCAATAACAGAACCCCATAGTTCAGTGCCTTTATAATTGTGAGTTTCATTGCCACTGGAATAGCTTACATTGGAGTCGGGGTCGACTTTTCTTGATAATAAAAGCGGTGTTTGCACATCGTATTGGCTGATGCCAATGACCTTTTGCATGCCGCCATCCCAAGCATAGGTGTATTGTAATTTGTTACCTTCAAATTCCATTTCTACTTCTTTGCCAGCCTCGATCATGATTTTTTCAAGACAATCTCCGGCCGAATAACCTACACACCTACGAGGTAACGTGTCGCCCACATTAACAAATAAATCGTCATTGCTGTTTGGGGTAATGAATTTACCCTTGGCTGATCCTGATTCATGGGAAATTTTAATGCCTTTCCATTTTAATGCCGCCGAGATTTTTTCACGGTCATTATCGGCGTTTAGCAAGGTAGTGAAATCGATGGAGAAATCTTTAAAGCGAGGTGAGCGGAAACTAAATTCTTGTGTGTCATATTTAATGGCGTCTTCAAATGCCCCTTCAAACCACTCATCGGTCACTTCATCTGTATTGGGGGTGCCTGCGGTAAGCTTGTATTGGGATATACTGGTTAACGATTGATCAAAGTACTCGCCTGCCCAGCTTAAATTTGAAACCAGTAAGGCCATTAGGCACAGTGCGAAATTGTATTTCATGTAAATCTCCCCGAAACTGATTTTAGCGTCTGACTCTTAAGTGATCAGGTGTCATGCTTTTTTCTGGGGCGCAGTGTATAGAAGTGTAAGGCTTGTGTCGCTTTAATGGCCGACTCAGCCTAATTTTAATTGGCATGCCCTCAATAGAGCCCTATTTAAAGGGCGCTAGCCTTACCAGCCCCTCCATAAAATGGGTCTGCTACGCTGGGCCTAATAAAGAGAGGTTAAAGAAACCTGCTAAGCTTTATGTACGATGATTTTGAGTAGAATTAGAAGGCGCATATGAAGATCATGTTAATAAAGGTCATTTTATTTCTGTCTGTGCTGCTCTCAGGGTTTGTACACAGTGAAAAGTGGTTGGTGGCTGGGGATGTGAGCTTTCCCCCTTATGTGTATGAAGAAAATGGCCAAGTTAAAGGCATTCATGCTGACATAGTGCGTGTGGTATTAGATAGATTGAAGGTTGATTACGAAATTAAAACCTACCCGTGGAAGCGGGTTATCAGTATGACCGATAACAACAAAATTACATTATCACTAAGCTGGGTAGAGAAGCGCGAACGTTTTCAAAAATATTTAATGGTGGGTCCCCTTCAATATGGTCGTACTGTGTTCATGGTTAAAAAAGATTCCGGTATTGAGTTTAATACATTGAAAGATCTATCTAATTATAAAATCGGCACCATCTCTGGTTATTCATACACTAAAGAATTTGAAGAGGCAGACTTCTTAGATAAACACCCCGCCACCATTGATAATGCCACCTTAATTTCTAAGCTCCTTAAAGGCCGAGTAGATGTGATTATTGGCGATCAAAGTACCCTTGAATTTGAGGCCAAAAAACTGAGGATGTCTCATCGCATTAAAATTTTAGCTAACCCCTTAAAGGTAGTATCTCGTTACGCCGTTTTCCCAAGGGAAAAAGCCAAGCAGGCGGCGCTATTTTCAAATGCTTTAAATGAATTGAAATTTGACCAAGCGCAGTATCAAAGCATCATTGATCAATATCGTTAATGCTTTGTTGTGCTTTACTTCTTACCTAAAATAATTTGATGCGTCATTAGCTTTGCCTTTACGGCGCTGTCACCAATACTGGGAAAGATGAAAACTGATGAGAGATGATATTTTTTTTATGGGTGTTAATAAAAAGCGTTGAAATAATCTCCTTGCCATCTTTACGCCACGCGCTGTGATCGTGCCCATTTAATGTGACACTAATTTGATTAACCCCTTTATTAATGTACTTTCCCGGAATGTGTATATCGCTTGCGTACACTCGCTGAATTTTAGTGCCGTTAATATATAAATGGCCATGGCCTTCAACAATATTGTTAGGAGCATTGCCTTCTTGGGTGGGGGATTCTAGTTGAAAGTTCTGTGTGGATAAGTGCAAGTTAAAACCTGACATATCGTCTTCAGTAATAGAAATAATTAATTTGGGTGTTAAGGCACTGATTGGTAAATCTTTAGGTGAGTGATTATGTTGCATGTCCATTTGAGCATGGCTCATTAATGGTAAGCACATCAGGCTAATGCTTAAACTGGCTATTGCAAAGATGTTTTTAATTTTCATGGGCATTGCCTACAAATAAATAAAAGTGAATGAAAAAGTAATTTAAGTGCTAATCAAAGCACTCAAACTATTTGTTAAGTGAGCGTTACATTTGAGGAATGCAAACCCCCATTTCAGGCTCTTGATCGGCTTCGCAAAAAGGCAAGTCAGGCAATTCACCACCGTCTCCACCATCAGGTGCGCCACCCTCAGTGGAAGTGATGGCGTTATCTTGAATTTTTCCGTAAAAACGCGGCCCAATGGTATAAGGGAAAGCAGGAATTTGAGTGCCGCTGTCGTCTTGTGTGACGGTTACATGGTAGTGGTAGCCTAAGTCATCACCGCTGTCGTGGCCGTTAAATTGGTCAAGATATTCAGCGCCTAAATCGGTTAAGGCAGTATCCCAATAGAAGTCTTCATAAAAAAATCCGGCACTGGCGATAAAGGTGTTGCCCGAAAGGGATGAATATTCATCAGACGTGCTAGGGCCTGACGCCGCATCTTCAAAACCTAGGCTCACATTAAACTCATCGATCAATACACAGTCTCGCACACCCGCAGTGCCGCAACCGGTGTCTGAATTGGCATCGTCGTAATCACGCACTGCCCAACTGCTTTTTGCCAAGACACCATTGCTGTACCAAGGGCCATAAATGGCATAGCCATCGGCAGCGTAACCATAAATGGGTGAATGGCTGGTGCCTTCATCGTTCACCATTTTTCCTAAGCAATCTGAACTAAAGTGGTGATGGTAATCGCCATTGGCCGCGTGACCGCCGCATACGTCCACATCGTATACTTCCGCCACCGGAGCCAGAGTTTGCCAAACCCCTTCGTTGTTATAACTTTGCCCGTCACCCCATTGGTAAACAGAGGTGCCGTTTACCCAGTAGCCCATGGCGCCTAAGCCGCTAGCCACATCTTCAGTGGCGGGTTCTGGGCTGTTAGGAAAATATCCGGTACGCGATAGGTTTTCAGGGCAAACCGGCCCCGGTGGCCAGTAGCCTGCGCCGCCTGTGGTTTCACAATCGTTATTGCTGTTGTAGCCAATGTCTTCACCAAATTCAAAAGCCACATCAGCTTGAGCGGTGGTGGCACCGGATAAAAAATCAGTAGCCGCTTTAGGGCGGGCATTTAAGGCATCAATTTCATCTTGGCTTAATGTGACTTGATAATTAGCAATGCCAGTGGCCGCCACCACTGTGTATTCCAAGTCGTCTACGGTTTCGGCTGTGACACTTTGTACGTTCACTAATGAGCCTTGATTGGTGCCGCTTTCAAATAGGTTTTGGGACACCTCGTCATCACTGTTAATGATCCAACCGCTGCTGGTACTAGATGTATCGGTATCTGTTGAGGTGTCGGTTGACGAATCAGTGGTGGTGTCGGTTGTGGTGTCTTCAGCGCTATCACTGCTGCCACAGCCAACTAATAACAAGGGCAAGGCTAACAAAGGGGGGATAAAAACCAGCTTGAAATTCATAACACTTCCTCTGACGGATATTATGGTTGTATTGGAAGTCCTTAATGTAAGTGAAGAATGTGCACTAAATGTGCAGCGAATATGTTTTAAATAAGAAGCCGAATAGATAGGAGTTATTTTCTAAGTATAAGTGGAGTTCTGGCGTGGCTTACTTGTTTTTAAATACAGTAAATAGGAAGGGTGACTTATACGAATTTTTTTATTTTAAAGGTTGCCTAGTCAGCAATCAACGACAGCGATCGAGTAAAATGGGAGTCTAATCCTAACGCCTAAGCTGCGTTTAGCAGGTTTTCTTATAACTGCTAGACTCAGATAAGAATTTTATAAATTTGCTCAGCTTGGACGCTAGGCAAAATCGTCTGATAGGAAAGTTGGAATGGAATCCCAGAGTAAAAAGCTTCACAAAAAAGTGGTGTTATTGGTAGGTGGTTTATTAGCCGTCTCCTTTTTTACTATTATTGTTTTATACAATGCATCCATGAAAACCTTGGTAGATAACCGTGTTCATGGGGTTGAACTACCTACAGTATTATTACAAGTCCGCAATGCCATTGAATACGAACTATCCATTCCTGTGCGTATATCTAAACTCATGGCTCAAAATAGCTACGTCTTAGATTGGGCCAATCAAGGTGAGAATGAAGAGGGCGAACAAGCTCTGATAAATATGCTCAAAGATATACAAGTGAATGAAGGGGCCAGCACTACTTATTGGGTTTCTTACACAAGTGGAAAATACTTTTTTCAAGACGGGCTCTCACGAGTGTTATCGTCATCGGCCAATGGAGATAAATGGTTTTACGATTTTATGGCAACTGATAATGCCTATGAATTGGATATAGCACTGGATTTAGACAGTAAAATATCCACAGTGTTTATTAACTACCGAGTGATGCATCAAGGAAAAACGTTAGGGGCCGCGGGCATGGGAAAAACTTTGTCGACCCTAAAGGACATTGCCCAAAGTCAAGATTCACAAGGGCGAAAAGTTTACATAGTAGATAATAAAGGCAATGTAAAATCCAATGACGCAACAGATAAAGACCAAACACTCAGTGAGTTAACTGGATTAACCACCTTAGGGGAGCTATTTACCAAGCAAGGCATAGGCGAAATTGAATTTAACCGTGACGGTGTTGAATATATTGCCTCTGCCATGCACATACCTTTAGTGGATTGGTATGTGGTGGCAGAAGTTCAAAAAAAATCGCTATACAAGGATGTCAATTACACCACCACTCTCACCACGATTATCAGTTTAGTCTTAGTGCTAATTTTATTGTTCATTGTTTACCGGTCAGTCCGTCTCGCCCTATTGCCACTAGGGGTTATTTCCAAAGCATTGAGTTATGCCAGTGAGTCAGGGGATATAAGTCGTGAGCTTGACGTTAACAGCAATGATGAAATAGGGCAGTTAGCCAGCGCTTTTAATAAAAATAATGACACGATGCGTAAATTGCTCACGCAAATTAAACAAGGGGCTCATACTGTGCATGAGTCGGTGGGGAAAGTAGCCGACAGCGCCGATGCCACCCTATCTCATACCTCTACTCAGCAGGAAAAAACGCAATTGGTGGCTAGTGGTATTATTGAAATGGGTTCCACGGTGGAAGAAATTGCCCATAATGCTAGCCAAGCTGCACAGTTATCCTCTACGGCAAAATCCGAAGCCTCTAGCGGTTCGCAAACCATAGCAAAAACCGTTAATCAAATGGAGAAACTCAGTGAAAACATTCGTAACGCTGAGCAAGTTGTCAGCAGTTTAGCCACCGATGTGGAGTCCATTAGTTCGGTGCTAGCCGTGATTTCAGGCATTTCAGAGCAGACCAATTTATTGGCGTTGAACGCAGCTATTGAAGCGGCTAGAGCCGGCGAACAGGGTAGGGGATTTGCAGTGGTGGCAGATGAAGTGCGCACGTTAGCGCAGCGCACCCAAGAGTCCACAGAAGAAATTAACCAAATGATTGACCGCTTACAAAAGGGCTCGCAACAAGCGGTAGATGTTATGGTATCGGGTAATGAAGCCACACTGACCAGTGTGAAGTTTGTGACTGAAGTGAGTGGGCACCTTGCTGAAATTCAAACTGTGGTTGAACAAATATCTGGCATGAATGAACAGATTGCGCAAGCGACTGAAGAACAACATAAAATGAATGACAACATTAATGAGCACGTTAAACTGGTTTCAAAAATTAGCGAGGACTCTTCTAATGCCGCAAAAATCAGCGTAGAAGCGTGCCAAAGTATGGATGAAGTGGCGTCATCATTGCGAGCCACCGTCAGTCATTTTAAAAGTGAATAATTAATTACTGCATTTCGAATAATGCTTCACAATGAAATTCTTTTAATATACTGAATGCATGTTGCTTATCCTTGTCATTCAAATGATTAAAAGCCTCCCTTAACCAATATAAACATTTGCCTTGATATAAAAATGGTTTTTGCTGCCATAGGCGTCCATCAATAAGGCACTGAAACTCACCTTGCTGATTTTTTAAAGCTTGCTCATTGGCCAGTAAATAAGGCACATAAGTGCGCCCTATTTCACCTAATAGGCTTCCCCATTTATGGTGAATATCGTCACGGTTTAGCCAGCCATGATCATCTACCTCTTCACCTGAAGTATCCTCCATGGCCTCTACCCAAGCATACACTCTGGGGGTTAATTCTAGTGTTAGGTGAGATGAGGTTGGATCAAATAACGCTAAACACACCAGTTGACCATATAAAGAAAAATCAGCGGCCCCGGGGCGATGGCCTAACACAAAGGGTTGCGTGCTAAGCATGTCGTTAAGGCTCAGTAATATATTTTTAAAGCTTTCTTCAATGAGGGGTTTAGTGATCTCGTTGGAACCCACCACCCCTAAGCGAGAAGTTTGCAGTTGGCCAAAGTCATTTTGAAGTTCAAGGGCTTGGGCATCACTTTGGTCCCATTTCACTTCTAACGGTAAAATGGTGGCAGCCTTTTGGGTATCCTTTTGATAACTCCAACGATAATGAAACATGGCCTTGGTGAGCCATTCATCAGCAAAGTCTTCCATCAGCAGGTTAAAAAACATCACCACAGGGTCAGGGCAAATAAGTGAGCGTTGTGTGTGGCTTTCTTCTAAGGCTTTTAGTTGAAAGGTCGAGTCCAGCATAGCCCTGTCTTGGCTCGTATCTTCATGAGAAAACCATAACACCGGAATCATTTGGCGAATTTTTATGTCTGGTTGCGATTGGCTGGCGGCTGAGTATTGGCGTACCCATTGATAGGGAATACGTCGATAGCGCAATGCGGCACGCATTTTACGGCTATAGGGGGACTGGGGCGCGCCTACCAACTTTATTACCGGCTCCATGATATTTCCTATTTAAAAATGAAAGTCTAAGCGGCCTGTTGTGATTTTAAAATGGTTTCACAACGTTTTTTTAAAGCACGGTCGGCTTTTTTATATTTCATCTTCACTAGGCTAACAATGGCTGGCCAACCCATAAGAGTGGCTAAAAAACCAAAGCGTTCACCATGGATTACTTGAGTATTCCCATTGGGTAGGCTTTGCAGTTTAAAATAATGGTAGCCCTTAATAAGAGGCGGGCCACCAAACCAACTGAGTTCTTTGTTGGTTTGTACTTGTCGGTAAACAATGTCAACGCTCATGGGAAAAAGGGCTGGGTTGATGCGCATCTTGGCGCGACAGCCCCTTTTTAATACCCCTGTTTGTGAAAGTATCACAGGGTTCCACTGGGCATAACTTTCTCGATCGGTTAATACTTCCCAGACCTGTTCAACAGAAGACTTGATTTCAATTGTATTTTCGATGGTAAGCATGGTGAACCCGTTAATTATGCGTGGTCTTGCAAAATAATATCGCTGGCTTTTTCGGCGATCATAATCGTAGGTGCATTGGTGTTACCTCCAATGAGCGATGGCATCACAGAAGCGTCTACAACACGCAACCCTTGTAAACCATGTACTTTTAATTCGCTGTCTACCACTGCCATGTGATCATCGCCCATTTTACAGGTGCCAATGGGGTGATAAATATGGTTGGCCTTACGGCGCACATACTCTTCAAGTGCCGCATCCGATTCACAACCTGCTCCTGGGTAAACTTCATCGCTTAAGTAATCTTCAAAGGCGGGGGCGGTCATTAATGCACGGGTTTTTTTCAAGCCAGAGATTAAATCGTTAACATCTTCTGGATGGGATAGCATGTTTAAATCAATGTTAGGGGCATCCAATGGCGAGGTGCTTTTTAAAGTGATCTCTCCGCGGCTTTTAGGTCTTAGCAGAGTTATGTGTGCGCTGTAACCGGTTTTTATTAAGGCTTTTATATCGCGGCCATGATCATTTAATTTAGCAGGTGAGAATGTCCACTGTAGATCGGGCAAGGGTTTGTCATCTGATGACTTGAAAAATCCTCCCGTCTCTGCGTGATGTGATTGCGGCATGCCTTTACTGAACAAGGGGTATTTTAAATAACTGGGAAAATCATGAATGGCTTGGTACAGGTTAATGCCCATGGGGCCGCCTATTTTTTTACTGGCATTGCGCATCACCATGATGTCCACATGTTCTTGCAAATTTTTACCCACCCCGGGTAAATGGTGATTAACCTTAATACCTTTTTCTTCTAACTCTTTTTTAGGCCCCACTCCAGATAACATTAATAATTGCGGTGAGTTAAAGGTACCTAGCGATAAAATCACTTCTTTTTTGGCGTTTACTCTATGCTGAGTTTGTTCTTTATCAAGATAGGTAACGCCCACCGCACGGCCATCCTGCCATTCAATTTGACTGGCATGGGCATGAGTAATAATGGTGAGATTAGGGCGCTTTTTAATAGGCTTTGTTAAATAGGCGGCAGCGGCACTGTGGCGCTTACCTTTTTTAATAGTGAATTGATATTCGCCCACCCCTTCTTGGGTGTCACCGTTAAAGTCTTCGTTGTATGAATAACCCATTTCTTTGCCGGCTTGTATAAAACGCTTATTAAATTTAACCAGCCGCGAAGGATTAGAGACATTTAATGGGCCATTTACTCCATGGCGGTTTGTTTCGCCACGCTCTTGATGTTGCGAGCGTTTAAAATAAGGCAGTACTTCTTTAAAACTCCAACCTTTGGCCCCTTCTTCTTTCTCCCAACGGTCGTAATCTTTATCGTGACCACGAATATAAATCATGCCATTCATAGCGCTAGAACCCCCTAGTCCCTTGCCTCTGGGGCAATAAATTTCACGATTTTGCTGAGTCTTTTGCGGGGTGCTATCAAATAGCCAGTTATATTTCTTGGTAAACATTAACGCCATGGTGGCTAAGGGGGTGGAAACTAATGGGCTGTTGTTGTCACTGCCAGCCTCTAACAAGCAAACACTAAACAGACCATTTTCTGATAAACGATTGGCCAATACACAACCAGCAGAACCGCCACCTACAATGACAAAATCAAACACAGGCTACTCCTTTTTCATAGGCATTGTTTTTATTTAGGCCAATATTAGGCGCTTCGGGCAAGGGTCTCTTTGGCCTGTCATGACAACCGATTGTCTTTGGATGCCATGAGGTGTATAAATCTATTTAAAACAAAATTAAAAAAGCATGACGGGCATGGCGATCTTGGAAGTGGATAATGAGAAGTGGATATGAACATGGCTAAAGTACAGCAGTTGTCTGTGGGCTGGGCACGCTTGGTGTTTGAATTATTAGGACGCGAAGGGCTGGATGCTTCAGCATTATTCACTCAATTTAACTTAGATGCCGCTCAGCTGACTAATCCAGGGGCTTTTTTCAAACAAGACGATTTCACCCTGTTATGGCAAGAGGCGAGTCGTTTAACCCATAACCCCGCCATCGGATTAACCATGGGCAAGCAGCCCACTGTGAGCTCCTTTGATGCTTATAGTTTTAGTCTTATGTCTTGCGATAATGTACGAGAAGGATTAGAGCGTACCATTCAATATCAAAAAATTATTGGCTCGGCAGTGGAGTTATATCAGGTGCCCAATGAATTGGGCTGTGAAATTATTTATTTAAGCCAAGGCAATGATTTGCCTGTGGCCTACCAAGGCTTTGATGCCGGTTTGGCCTTACAGGTGTTTTCATCACGCTTTGTCACGAACCAGCCACTGAATCCTTTAGTGGCTAATTTTAAACATGCTAAACCTAAAAATATTCAGCCTTATGAAGAAATATTTCAATGTGAATTGAGATTTTCACAACCCCATTACAGTTTAGAAATAAGCCATGAATACCTAGATACCCCAATGATTTTTGCCAATAAGGCCATGCGCGATCACCATGCTGAGATCGTTCTGAAAACCCTTAAAGAGCTCAGTCAAACCACGTTAAGTGAACAGGTAAAGGATTTAATTTGCAAAAAACTGCCCAGTGGTGAACCCGAGATAAAAGACTTTGCGGCATTTTTTAATGTAAGTTTACGTACTTTTCAGCGCCGTTTAAAACAAGAAAATTGTACCTTCTTATCCTTACTCGACAGCACTCGTAAAATGCTTGCCCATGATTACGCTTGTAATCAGAAAGTCTCGTTGCAAGAAATTGGATTTTTATTGGGCTTTACCGATCACAGTAATTTTTACCGTGCTTTTAAACGCTGGTATGACACTACGCCAGGCGAATATCGGGAGAGTAAAGGAAAATGAATAACCCTGAAACGCATCCCATTTTGTATTCCCTACAGCATTGCCCATATGCCATGCGTGCCAGAATGGGCATATTAATGGCCCAGCAAACCGTTAAATTGCGGGCGGTGGTGACAAAAAACAAACCGCCAGAAATGCTGGCCATCTCGCCCAAGGGCACTGTGCCTGTATTGTTAATAAATGCAACGCAGTCTAAAGAAAACTGGCAGGTCATTGATGAAAGTTTGGATATCATGCTATGGGCATTAGGTGAAAATGACCCCCACGATTTACTGTATTGTAATTTCCCCAATGGTTTGTCGGCCATGCTGCAATTGGTGCATGAAAATGATGTTGGCTTTAAACCCACGTTAGAGAAATATAAAAGAGCAAGGCGCTTTAGTGAGGTTTCAGAAAAATTCTATCGCCGTGAATGCGAAGTGTTTATTGAAAGCCTAGAGCAACGCCTTAATGGGCAGGAATATTTATTGGGAGATGGCGCCAGCCTAGCCGATTACGCGTTATTACCCTTTGTTCGTCAATTCTCTCGGGTAGATAAAAAATGGTTTATCAAGGCCCCTTATCCAAACTTACAAAAATGGTTAGCCTTGTTTTTGCAAAGCCCTTTTTTTACTAAGGTGATGGCTAAATATCCTTTGTGGTTAGACACCCATGAAGAGTGTTTATTTGGCCAAAACTAACACTCCTGTTGAAAGTGATTAGCTGTTTTTTTAATGGGTTAATAATACCGACTATACTCATAACTAATCCGTTTCGAGCAGCTTGCATGGCAATTTATAAAGCCGTTCCATACCGTTATTTGCTATTGAGTATACTGTGGGTGTTTACGTTGGTAAGTGCTGCCGACAGTGTTCGTTATGCAGTGACGGATGTGAGTTGGGAGCCGTACTGGATCATGGATGGCAGTAAAGCCAGTGGCATATTACATGAAATTACCCTTGAGCTAGATAAGCGCCTGTCAGTTAAACTCTTACCCAGTAAATTATTATCCGTTAAGCGCAGTAAAAAAGCTTTTGATGAAGGGCTGGTGCAAATAGAGTGCTGTGTGAATATTGCATGGCGCAAGGAACAACCAGCAGCTTCTGTTTGGAGCGATACGGTATTAGTAGTGGAAGAAATTTTAGTTTTTCCGCTGGGAAAAGCTTTTAATTTTGAAAGCATTAAAGATTTAAAAGGCCGTAAAATTTCCACTATTCGCGGTTATGGTTATGTGGGAGACCATCTATTTACGCGCTCTGATAGTGTTAGTAATGTCTCCCAAATACGCAAGCTAGCCTTGGTTCGTGCTGAAGCAGGTATTATTGATAAAGCGGAGCTTTCGTATATTAAAAAACACATTCCAGAATTAAAGGCGCAATGGAGCGCCATTGAACTGGGCCCTGTGATTAATCGCTCTGAATTAAAAGTTCGAATCCATCACTCCAGAGAAGACTTACTGCAACCGATTAACCTTGCCATTAATGAAATGAAACAAAAGGGCATTATTAAAGAAATTGTAAATCGCTACCTTTACTAGCCAATGCCCTTAGTTTTAATTAAACGCGTTTTCTCCAAGATTTAATGCCAACTATTAAAAATGTTAAGACGAAAATCCAATAGCCATAAACATAGCCGCTAAATGCTTTTAAAAATTCTAGATAGCCTAATACCAACGGAAGCAATAACAGGGTAATGATTGCGAGCATGATGCCAATTACAAACCCGGCAAGGGCATCGCTTGGGTAATGTACCCCAAGGTGAGGACGTAAAAAAATCATGGCCGGCACCATCCAGCTCACTATGAAAAAACCGCTCCAGCTAAATTGATAACAAATAAGGCTTACGCACAGGGTGGTCCAAAATACATGGCCAGAAGGAAAGCTCTCCTGTTCTTTAGAGCCGTGGCCAGGATCACGATTATTAATGGTTATATTAAGCTTTTCTTGAAGCGATGCATTGGCATAGGGGCGTTGGCGATTGACTCTTATTTTAAGCTGGCTAAATAGTAAATTACCAATGGCAAACCCTAACATAAGAGAGATGGCTAACGTCTCAAATGAAGGAGCATTTAAAAACTGGCCGAGCAGTGCGCTTATCACAATAATGAGCATCCAAAATGGCGCATCTCCCATAAAAATTAACGCCTTAATAAGATAACTGTTCTTAAAAGGTATTTGGTAGGCCCACTTCAGCAGGGTGGTGTCAATTCGAGCGAGCTGTTGCATGAATATCCGAGTATAAAATTCTGAAAATGTTACAAAATATGATCATGCTATTATTAGTGATGGCATAATAAATACAATGTCAATTTAAGTACCTTTGGTAGCTTTTTATGACAGAGGGATTAGAGTGGTAGGGAAATTACCAAATGTCGAAATGCATAAAGCAAATAAACGGCACACCATGATTGTCCTAATCATGCGGCCGCTTATTTCAAGTAAATACTAACTGTTATCACGCTCAGACTTCCTGTTATATGCAGTGTTACTGCAGGTTGTATTCAACCAAGTGATTGAGTCTGCTAATGCGCTTTTTCAGTCCCCATTACTACTTACTGGTCTCCCCGTTTACTTTCGTGTATATCATCGTCTGATGATTACCGTTTGTTAATGCAATTTAGTGTCGACAATTGATCGTGTATCTTGCCTTATCCAAATTTGGGGGGTAAGGCAAAATATACACTGGGTCTGTATTTGCATTAATCCTGGAATTTTGTGGTCAATCGCATCTCAAGTTGAGATGTATTCAAACCAACTTTATTACCATTAATCCAAGCTTAGTTGTCACTTTTAAAATTGCTGTGTGGAAAGGGTAAAGCTATGTAATAACCGGTAAAGAATTAAAAGTGAATGTAAATCTCTAAGGAGTAATCCCTCTTTTAATAATTGACTGGTCTAACGGCTAAAACGTTTATACTAAACCAGCTAAGCCATTTTTTTTGGCCTTGCGATATCTATATTCTCATCATTTTTTCAAGCATTGATTCAGCAACTATTAATCAATGAGTTTATAAAAATAAGAAATAGCCTTGCCTTTTCTTTCAATTGCCAGTTCCAAAAAGTGTAGATCTTCTAGATCTTGGTAAATGCTTAAAGCATGCAATACGCTGCTCATTTGTGTGTTGTTAATGGATTTAACCACGTCCCCTTTCATTAATCCTAGGCGGGCTACAACACTGGCCTGTTTAACATAGGTGGCTAAGAACCCCCCTTTTGGCCAAAGGGCAAACCGTACTGTATTAAGCCCTTTGCCAGACTGCACTAGTTTGTTCACTAAGCTGCGGCTCACGACTCTGATCTCTTGTGAAACTACAGCTATGCCATTTGATTTATGGCTAGGGGGTGCTGGTGCATCATCAAGGGCCTGCAATGTCTTGTGAGAAGTGACAGCTGTGTTGTGGGTGCTTGATAGGTGCTTTGGGTCTGGGGCGGCTACCTTTGCGTTGAAGCTTTTCGTATCATCATAAGAAAAAATGTAAATACCTTGTAAAACGTTAAGAACCAATAGGCCCATCAGTAACCAGCGCATGTTTTGCCTTCTAGTAAATGTGTATAAATCCCATGTGACAATGATAAACCCTAGGCTTAGCAGGGAATAGACCTTAATAATTACAGGGTGTTCAATGTTTGAGCCATAATGTGTCCGATTTTTGATACTAAAACACTCATTTACTTGGAGCCCAGTGCCATACAATTATCCAGCCATGATTTTTGTAGTGCTTTTTATTCACACAGATAGTAGATCGACTTCCTCTTTACTCTGCGCTGTAGGAATGTTCTTGAAGCGCCAAACATTACGAAACTAATCAAGAGCACCTACAGCTTGTTTTAAAACATGGCAATCAAGAAAGACCACAGCCCTAAGGGCTTGAGCCTGGTTCCAGCTACATTTTTGATGGTCGCTAAATTGTGCAGAAATTTGTTTAGAAATTGTTCAATGTGAGCGCTGGATTTTACTGCGTATTAATCCAAAAACTTAAGGGACGGTTTGGGTCGGTATATTACCTCATAAGGGTCGCTCCTTTTGTGGTTGACGGAATTGGGTTTAAAGCAGAAGACTAGATATTACCGAACTCAGCAGGCGTGTATATACAGACCCCTTGGTCCGTATATACAGAAAAAGATGAGTGGTAGGTGCATGGTAAGACCTTGAATTTTAAGGTAAAGTTGGAAAATAAAATAACGTACAAAAAGCGAATATACGGACCGAAGGGTCCGTTCTATCGCACT
>CAJXRF010000030.1 GCA_913058575.1 uncultured Bermanella sp. | reverse complement strand
CAAACCTAGTTTATTCAAATTGTTCACTAATTATATCCTTATAAAGACTACTAACAGCTTATTTGTAGGCATGCGCGTTTGCACGTAACGACCTCAAGCCGCAAACCCGCGTAATTGTTTAATTTGACTGGGGAAATATCAAAATCCATTTCCAAGCTCCGTATAAACGCGCATGCCTGTTTGCCAAAATAACGAAAACCTATATAACCAGGCCGGAATTCAATAAGAGCCCGATTTTGCACGAGTTATTTTAAAACGGCCAGTGTAAACGTGCATAGGTTGCATAGACTCCTGTGTAAATGCGCATTGTTTTTGGAGTTTTCATAAGTAAGCTGTATTAATATCCAGTGTTTTGTGTTTGGTAATTTCCTCCGTGATATTACATTTTGTTCTTAACCATATCGGCCTTTAAAAGAGGCTAAATGTACTCTTATTTGAATTGCCTTAGGTTATTAAGCTAATGGGTATTAAATAGTCAGTATTTAAATAAACTGGTGGGGGTTTCGCAGGGCTATCGCACTGAAAAAGGTATTTCTTACAATGTGTTTGAGGTGCTTTAGGTAAAGCCTACTGAAAGTGGGGCGGGCAGTGGTGTATAATAGTGTATTCAGGCATTGCCGTTGTTTTCACCTTCTTTGGAATTAAGTCGTATTCATGGAAATCGTTATTACCGAGCAATTGGAACATATTTGTTTTCAAATTAAAGTCAAAAACTATTCTTTGCAGCAATGGGCACAAGTAGCCAGCGCTGACATGTTCCAAGACGATGTGTATTGCGGTGGCTTTGATCGCCGCGAAAACCGATTTTGCTTTAGCTATTACAATGAAGATGAAATTGAATACTGGTTTCAACTTTCCTTGCAGCAAGCCATTGATATCGCCAATGGCAAAGAGCCATTAATCATGGGGTATGCCTCTGAATAGCAAGCAATTTTGAATTTGTCATTCAAGAAATAAAAAAGGGCCTAATATTTAGGCCCTTTTTTATTTGGATAATACCTTAACTAAGCGCGATTAATTCCCCGTGTAATTAGCAGCAATATAGTGGCCATCTAGGCTGTAAAACATATAAAGCGTTTGCTTACTGGCGTCTTTCTCTTTGATGTTTTTAAAGGTAACCAACCATTCAGGGCCCTTTGAGTAGGTTTTTTGCACGACCGACTCAGGCTCTAATGCTCCCCAGCTAGCCGCAATTTTCTCACTTTTAACCAGCGCCGCTATTTTATCTTTGGCTTTTTGCACAGCCACTTCAGCTTTAACAGGGCCATGTGAGTGCCCATGATCATGACCACCCCCAGCAAAGGCAGGGGTGGAGAATAAGGCAAGGGTCATACAAATAGCGGTTATAAATTTAGACATAAAAATTTCCTATCATTCTTAAAATTAAACGTTCGGTTATTCAATCGCGTCATTACGCTGTTAATGAAGTTCAACTATTTTAATAATTTACTATTTAAAACAATGATTCATGATGGCTTTCAATCTTTTGCTTTTGGGCAGCGTCTTTATCCATTTCAATATGCTCATGCAGGTGATTATCCCGACTAAAGCCAAATTCATCTGGGCTGCTTTGGTGGCTATAGCCATGCATTTGCATCAAAAATAGCAAAATGCCAGCAAACACTATTCCGTAGTTTGAAACTCGGCTAAAGGTTTTAAAAGAGTCTTGTTTTCGCCAAAAAGACAATAACAATAACATCATTGACAATGCCAATATCTGCCCCAGCTCAATGCCCAAATTAAATGAAATAATATTCATTAATAGTTGGTCTTCACTTAGTGGCAGTTCTTGCAAGCGTGTAGACAACCCTAGGCCATGAATAAGCCCCAGAGAAATGATCATCACCAGCATGTTGGGGGCTTTAATGTTTAGGTATTTATTAAAGCCATCAAGATTGGTAAAGGCAATGTAGCAAAGACTTAAGGCAATGATGGCGTCTATTAAAAAATAGTTCACCTGAATGCCATTAAAGGTGGCCAGTATTAGGGTAATACTGTGGCCTAGAGTAAAAGCGGTGATGTATTTAACAATGTCTTTAAAGCGGGTGAGAAAAAAGATAATGCCAAATACAAATAAAAGATGGTCATAGCCCGATAGCATGTGGCCAGCACCAATGGTTAAGTACTTTAAATTCCCCCCTTCAATAATAGAGGCTTGTTCAGTGGCCGACATACCGTGGCCTAAGGCTTGGCTGGTTATTAACGTTAATGCTAATAACCACAGCCCGCGCTGTTTTATGATTCTAGATAACATACTTCCCTCAATAGAAGTGTCTCAATGAGTATTTCTTTAAGCAGGCATCATCCATTACGTGGTCTAAATGCACTGTACTTTAAAGCGTAAAATAATCGGTAAAAACTAAGTGAGGGAAGCGGGGGGCGCGCGCAGGCGTATATTCGAATAACGCAGCCAGCTGGCCTGATAGGTATGACTAACGTTAAAAGCCTGTGTAACCGTCAAGGTGTTTGGTGTGAGCGGTTTAGGCCTGTGGTAAGGGACTAGGGAGTTGTCATCTATTTGATAGCAGCCCAGAAAAATGGCTTCTTGAGCCATTTCAACCACCAAATTGCTGGTTGAATCCGGCGTATTATCAAACGCATCTGTGTGATGTGCACTTAACGCATGGGAATGGGCTTTGCTCGCATGGGCATGGTGACTGCCATCGTGTTGATGATGTTCGGCCACATGAATGTGCGCACTGGACAATTGCAGGGCAACAACGGCAATCATCAAGCATAGATTAAGCACGGCTTTTAATAATGGGCGTGTCATAAAAACGCTTTGTTAAATAAGTGACGCCAGTATAGTTAAGCTAGATGACACAATCTACACACACAATTTCCACTAATGACGTTGTAATAGCCTTCCAATACGCTTGGCGGGCCCTAAACACTGGCTTTCACCTTGCCTTTAGTTTGACGATTAGTGGCTTTATTGAGGAGTTGCTGTTTATTTAATGACCAATTGAACTCGACATTTTTACTATTCCTCTATATAGTGCGCGCCCAAATACAGATACCTTTGGGCGCTGAGTCATTCTTCACAAGCGCCCTCATTCATTCTCAGGAATATTTCTTTGATTACTACCGCAAACATCACCATGCAGTTTGGCGCCGAGCCTTTGTTCGAAAACATCTCAGCGCAATTTGGCAATGGCAATCGCTATGGCCTTATTGGTGCAAATGGTTGTGGTAAATCCACCTTCATGAAAATCCTAAGCGGCGCATTGGCACCCACAGCGGGTAATGTGTCTATTTCCCCAGGGCAAAAGGTCGGTACCTTAAGCCAGGATCAATTTGCCTTTGAAGAATACAGCGTGGTAGATGCTGTGATCATGGGTGATGTAGAACTTTGGAAAATAAAACAAGAGCGTGACCGTATTTATGGCTTGCCTGAAATGTCGGAAGAAGAAGGCATGAAGGTAGCAAACTTAGAAGTAGAGTTTGCTGAAATGGATGGTTATACCGCTGAAGCGCGCGCCGGTGATATTCTTTTAGAAGCCGGTATTGCTGAAGAATTTCACTTTGGCCTAATGAGCCAAGTGAGCCCAGGTTGGAAAGTGCGAGTGTTATTAGCACAAGCCTTGTTTTCTAACCCTGATATATTGTTACTGGATGAGCCTACCAACAACTTGGATATTCACTCCATAAACTGGTTGGCCGGTGTATTGAATCTGCGTAAATGCACCATGATCATCATTTCTCACGATCGTCATTTTTTAAACTCTGTGTGTACGCACATGGCGGATATCGATTACGGCGAATTGCGTATTTACCCAGGTAATTACGAGTACTTTTTAGAAGCGTCAGCCTTGATTCGCGATCAATTGTTGGGTGAGAACGCTAAGAAGAGCGAAGAAATTGAAGAGCTAAAAGCGTTTGTTGCTCGCTTTGGTGCCAATGCATCTAAAGCCAAGCAAGCCAGCTCACGCGCTAAAAAGCTAGATAAAATTACCCTGGATGAAGTGAAACAAACCAGCCGTTTAACACCGTCTATCAGCATTAAACAAGACAAAAAATTACACCGCCAAGTACTAATTCTAGAAGAGCTTTCCCATGGCTTCGAAGAAGAAGGTTTGTTATTTGATAACGGCAATATGATTTTAGAAGCCGGTGCTAAACTGGCGGTAATTGGTGAAAATGGCGTGGGTAAAACCACCTTTTTACGCTGCATTATTGATGAATTGAAAGCCAACAAGGGTGACATCAAATGGTCTGAGAATGCCACTATCGGCTATTGCCCTCAAGATAGCACCAAAGACTTTGATTGCGATTTAACCTTGTTTGATTGGATGAGCCAGTGGCGCACCGTTAAGCACAACGATCTAATGGTTCGAGCCATGCTGGGTCGCTTGTTGTTTACCGAAGACGACTTTAACAAGAAAGCCAACGTGTGTTCAGGTGGTGAGAAAAACCGTCTGTTGTTTGGTAAGTTAATGATGATGGATTTAAACGTATTGGTGATGGATGAACCTACTAACCACTTGGACATGGAATCGATTCAGGCATTAAACAACGCCTTAAAAGATTTTGATGGTACTTTAATTTTCGTAAGCCATGACCGTGAATTTGTATCGTCATTGGCCTCGCGCGTAATGGAAATAAAAGATAAAAAAGTGGTGGATTTCCAAGGCACCTACGAAGAATACCTAGACAGTCAAAAAACGGCATCTCAAGTGGCTTAAGCCAGCGAAAGCCTACTGACAAATATGAAAAGCCCACTAACACTGTGGGCTTTTTTATGAGTACAAGAAAATCATGTCTTGGATTCTAAACACCTCATAAAGTATTGCCACAAGGTATCCGATGCATTCCCTTTTTCTGCTTTAATGCGCTCCTGGCTTGAGCGCGATAATTTTATAATTATCTATTTTTGTTTCTAACGTCACCGCTTAGGGTGGCCAGTTATTAAATTCACGTATTCAATATTGGAAAACACTGTTCGTTTGAATTGTAAAACGAATGTGGTTAATGTCGTGTTGTTTTTTACAACTTTAAATCAAGGATTGATCATGGCTATCAAGCAAGCATTTGATAATAAAAATCTACCTAACATGAGCGGTATTTTTAGCTGGGGGTTAAAACTTTCTGACTTTAACGATGTGTTTTTTGTGACGGGTCATACTGATTGTGATCCAAATTTTGTAACGCGCTTTCCCGGTGACCCAGTGGCACAAACTCAAGTGATTCTGGCACAAATGAAAGACTTAATTGAAGAAGCCGGTTTTAGTGTTCACGATATCGTTCGTACAGATTGGACGTTTGTGAAAGAAGTAAACAGTGAGCAATTCACAGGCATTGCGGCAGCTTGGCAGGAATACCTTAAAGACGTTGAAGTGAAGCCAGCAACGGGCACTTTACGATATGTGGAGCGTCTAGGTGCACCAGATGTGATGGTGGAATACGAAATGATGCTGGCTAAATAACTTTTTAACAGTTAAAAAAATGACCGTGCCAATCCTTGGCGCGGCCTAATGGGACAAAGCGTTTTTAGTGAATGTTTAAAAGTATTAATTGACTCATTTATATTTTGATTATTAACAACGGGTTAAAACTGACCACTCATTTCTTCAGGTGAATGCCAGTTAGCATGATAAATATCACTGCCTTTTAAATGGTACACATCATCCCCTTGAATCAGTCCACGGCGCGCGCTCCAGTCACTGCCGTATTGGTATTCATTATTGCCATTACTTGAGTTAGTGACCATGGCGCCGGCTTCGTTAAGCTGATTATCAGTCACATCAAATAAGTATAAGCCCGAGTGTTGCCACTGATAGTTATCACCGTACACATTGATCGGTAATGCAAAGCGATATTGATCTGTTAATTGCAAGCCAGTGAAAGCATGGGGCTGGTAACTTAATAAGGTACTTGAGCCACTCTTACCAATAATTTTGTTGCCTAATTCAGTGGGGTTTTGAATATCGGCCACATTAAATAATGATACTTTCACAGCCCGACTTTCGCTTTGCCCTACGCCCAGTAATAAATCCTGGCCAATAGGATGAAGGTAATCACTGAAGCCTGGAATTTCTAATTCACCTGCAATATTGGGCTGAGTAGAATTAGAAAGGTCAATGACATACAAAGGGTCGGTGTTCATGAAGGTAACAATGTAGGCTCGGTCTTGCATAAAGCGCACACTGAAAATGCGCTCTCCGGGTTTGCCTATGGCAGCGGGAAACGTTTCATTGGGCAGTTGGGCCAAAACTGATAGCTCTGCATTGTGGCCGCCTAATACCGTTAAGTGATGAACCGGGTCACGCCAGCTGTCTTCACTGGTCACTACCGCTAAGTTGCCATCATTCAATTCACCTAGACGATAACTTGGGTTATTCCAACCGAGGCGACCTTGCAAAATAACGGAGCCTTGGTAATCGAAGCTTTGAATTTCAAACTTGTGAAGGTGAGTATTGCCTGAGTTCCAATTCCAAACGATGTCTGAGTCTACTTCGTCCTCAGAAAAGTTCCAGAAACTGGTGTTAAATAAATACAAGCTGTTTTCGGTCATATAAATACCGTCTACTTGCCCCGCCATACACCGACTGCTGAATTCGCCACTGTTAATATCAATACGTGTGATGGTGGCAATGGTGGGGTAGCTGTATTGATATTCCGGAACATCGGCCAACAAACAATCTTCACCGCTGACTAAGGCTTGTTGTTGGCCATTAATGGATATTTGGGGTAATAACTCTTCAAGGGAAACATTTTCCAACAAGGCTTCATTTTGGTTTATTTCCAATGGGGTCGTTGGGTATGTGTTAATGTCATTGATGTTTGGGCTAAAGCGGGTAATGACAAAAATTTCATCGCCAATGCGGCGACTTTGTACTACATAACCATCAATGCTAATGCGCATGGTTTCTTGGGGTTGGGTTTTGTCAGTCACGTTTAACATGCGAATGTCAGTTTGGCCGTCTTGCCAGTTTTGGTAACTGCCCCAATTGCTTCCATATTGAGTTTTATTGCCTAGCACGACTAAATCATTGTCATTTAAATAAAGGGCGTTTGGTGTGATGTCTGTTAAATCTAGGGTGGCTAATGTGGCTTGGTCATTCTTTACAATGCGTATTTGTGCTGGGCTTTGTAAGGTGGGCTCTGGGTAGCAGGGCATGATTTCGATGCTGTCTTGCGTGGCTGACAAATCAGGCGTACTGGTTGCACCTTCACATTGGGTGGTGAGCGCGTCGTTATAGTGGTAATCCCAAATAGCTTGTTTCAGCACATAAAAATTGGTGCCGTCGTATTTCCAAATATCTGCTTCATCAACCCCTGCCACTTGATTGTTGGTACCACTGAACTCTGCGCCATCAGAGGCAGCGTCATCACTAGTGGCTTGGCTGGTGGCTTCAGGGGTGCTAGCAAAATCCTCTTCTAAAATGGAATAGGCTGGCTCGGCAGGGAGTTGGGTAAAGGGTTTAATGAGATAACTTTTAAACTCTGCCTGGTTTTGAGTGTTTTTTAGGCGTACTTGTGCTTGGTTGTCGGATTCTGGCGCGGCACTGCTTTCACTGCCAATTTCAATGCAGCCTACTAAACCCAGCAGCCCGGTGGTGGCTGTGAGAGCCAGAATCTTTAGCCTAGGCCGGTAATTATTTTTTAATATTGTGGTATTCATGGAGCCTCCTTGATACATATTTTTATAATAGTGGGATTTTTTCCCACGTCAATAGGGCGAGACTCTTTATTTAAAAAGGTTACAATGGTTTTGTTTTAATAAGCCTGTGTTCTTAAGTGCTAAACGTGAGTGATTCAGGGTGAGAAGATAAGCGTTTATTAGGGAAAAGTTGTGTTACAAGTAATAGGTACTGGCTTGGCATTGATGTGGTTGTTGATGGCGCCTGTTCAAGCCAAAGAAAGCGTTAAAATATCCCTGGGGCAATATAGAATTGCCGATTCATCGGGCAGTTATTGGTTTACGCCTGTGAGCG
This sequence comes from uncultured Bermanella sp., assembly GCA_913058575.1. GTDB lineage: Bacteria > Pseudomonadota > Gammaproteobacteria > Pseudomonadales > Oceanobacteraceae > Bermanella. Next base: position 48,681 of record CAJXRF010000030.1, on the reverse strand, counting down.
CCACGTACAAGAATAAGCAATATAAGGCTCGTGTAAGTGTGCCCTACATTAGTGACTACCAAGGGCAATCGGGCTTAGGCAATGCCAGTATAAAGCTCTCTTATCTTAGTCAGTGGAAATCCCTTTATATTGATTTTCATGTTAAACAGAAGTGGAATACCGCCAATTCAAACCTAACTTTGCCGGTGAAAGATCGAGCGGCCAGCGTTGAGGTCAGTGGTTATATGTTGGGGGGGGTGGCATTTTTGGAATTAGGGCATTGGTGGCGCGAGAATCATGTACTTTTTCAGAGTACAGATACCCAGAATACAAGTATTGAGCGTGAAAACAGTTTTTATTACGTACTAGGGGCGGTTTACCCAGTTAAAAAGGGCTGGATCGCGGGGGTAGTTTTGGATTATAAGCCCACCGCACTGGGTAATTTAGATAAGGCGGTTAGCTCACTTATTCAATATAAAATTAGCGCTAAACAAAAGGTCAGTGGGACTCTTGGTAGGGGCTTGAGTAGCTCCAGCCCAAATTGGATATCAGGGCTGAATTGGTCGTTTAAATATTAGTGGGTAATGCGTTAACTCAGCTATGGCTCATCAGGTAAGTCATCAGAGTTAGGCAATTGGTCTTGATCCATTATATCGATGCCGTCACTTGCCGCATCAAGGGCTTCATCTAAACTATCGCGGTCTAAAATTTCAGGGCGCTCCAGTAGTTCGGGGCGTTCCATGTCACGAATGCCCGTGCCGCCAATGCCGCCGATAATCTCTTCTTGCTCACCTGTGCCGCCAATGCCGCCGATAATGTCTTCTTGGGCAGCTTGTGCGAATTGGCTAGGTAAATACCCACTTACCAACAGCATTAAACAAATACGAATAGGCTTAATCATTGTTTAGATCCGTGTAGAAATAACTGCCTAAGCGGAAGCGATACAAGGGAATGTCCTTGTTTTTATCTTGCTTTTGAAGGCTCAAGGCTTGTTTGTTTAAATCTTTTAAAACCCCCATGGATTTTTCCTTGGCGACTTTTTTAAGAACCAGCACCGACTCTTTACTTAGGGCATTATAAAATACCGCTCGCTCAAACATTTTAGTGCGGTTAACGAGATTGCCTGTGCTGGCGGCCATGTGATCGCTTAGATTTTCAGCAAAGAAAAACAATTGATCTTCACTTAATTGATTATCTTGCAGGGTGTCTAAATTGAGGATTAATAAACCATCATCTGCTTGGCTGATCCATCCCATTTCTAGCCAGTTTTCCATAATGCTGGTAGCTCGAATATTTTGTCGACTGTATTGGTTGGCTAAGGATTCAAAGCTGTTTTTTCCGGTCATCATAATGGGCTGGGGGTGTCCATTTTTAGCAAAAGGCTCTTCACTCATCCAGGTGGCCAGCATGAGGCTACTGATAGACAAGCGCTCCGATGCTTGGTGTTCTTCGTTTAAATCCCTTAAGCGCTTAACATCCTTACGGTGTACACCTGTTAGTAGATTGATACGGCTGTCGGTGGGTGCTTTATTTTCGATGGCAAAGTCTTTTTCTGCTACTTCCACATAGGCCGATTTAATCACCTCAACCAAGGTGGCAAGGGTTATTTGCTTCTTGATTAAAAAGCGTACAAGAGGCTTAAGCATGTGCTTAATAGCTGATTTAAGCAGCTGATTTTGTTTTTCATTGGTATCCATAATGGCAGTGTAACTGATTGTGGGAAAAAATCACATTTTATAGGGATTGAAAATTATAAAAACATTTAGAGTAAAATGAGGGGCCAAGGATAGCCTTATTGGCTGGCTTGGGTAGAATCCCGTTTAATGATTATGCGGAATACAAAATGCCAGAATTACTTTTAAAGCTAAAGCAGGTGCCAGAAGATGAGCATGAAGAAATTCTTGCCTTATTGGATGAGCATAATATCGACTATTATGAAACCACTGCGGGATTTTGGGGGATAGGATTGCAAGGGTTGTGGTTACGAGACTCTCAGCGATTATCAGAGGTAAAAAATTTGTTGCACGAATACCAGCTGGCAAGGCAGGTACGTGTAAGGGAAGCGTATCAAAAAGAATGTGAAGAGGGTCGCCAGCGCACGCTTTGGTCGACCTTTTCGCAGCAGCCATTAATGTTTGTTTTATACTTGTTATTGGTGGTGGGGCTAATAGCCATTACAGTGAGTCCATTTCTAGCCTTGGTTTGATGAATGTTTAATCAATGAATAAAATTTTTCTATAGGAAGTTGGCTATGAATCAGCACGAAAAAATTAATTATTTAGAATTTCCGGCTAAGGATATGGTGGCTACCAAACACTTTTTTAATTCAGTGTTTGGGTGGGAGTTCACCGATTACGGCCCTGCCTACAGCGCATTTTCCCATGCGGGAATGAATGGCGGTTTTTTCGTGTCCAAGCTGCATTCTACTACGCATAATGGTGCTGCATTGGTGGTGTTTTATAGTAAGGATATTAATCAGACATTAAATAAAATTGCTAAAGCGGGCGGGGAAATCGTAAAGGATGTCTTTAGTTTCCCAGGTGGTTGCCGGTTTCATTTTACCGACCCTAATGGAAATGAATTTGCAGTGTGGTCAGAGGCATCCGTGCCTAGCTAGTCTTTAAAAAGGTACTGCCAATTACACTTAAAATGGGAATCATCTTAACCGTTATTTTTTAACAGACAGACTGTCCCTGTGGCGTTTGCTCGTGATTCCAGTCAGTGAGCCTTCCTTCATAATGTTCATCCATGTGGTGTGTTGCTTCCAAACTCGAGTGCTAACCTGTTTAACACTAAGGGCTTTGGGTGATTTCTTCATGTTCTAACACCTTTAGATATCTAATGTGATTAACCGGGCTTGCCATCTTTGCGTGGAGACAATAAACGCTTTGTGTAATGGCATAAGAATCCACCAAACCCTAAAGCCCAAAGAATGGCGCTGATGCTATAACCAGACACGCCAAATACCTCAATGTGTTGTGCAAAGAATCTTAAGAGACTGGCGAGACTGATTAAAATAAACGCTAAAGACATCCACTTTAAAGCGCGTATGGGCTCTCCTATGTGCCCTAAGCTGACTCGGCTAATAACACTTAAGATCATGCCGCCAAGGCCGCCCACAGTAATAAGGTGTAACCACTCTGAGCGTTGTAAAGCTAAGGCCAGTAATCCCAGAATAATCCAAAGCGTTGCTGCAAAAAGTGACCAAAGCATGGGCTCTTTAATGGCTTTCATTCTCCAAAACATAGCCAAGCGAGTGCTGTGTAATATGGTGGCACTAAAAGCGGTTATGGCCAGTGAGATGGGTTCGCCAATAACGCTTAGTGGAATCAAACTCCAGCTACACAACATGGCCATGGGGGTGAGCCAAGAAGGTAAGTCACGCTTTGGGATTTGCAATTTAGCTTGCACAAAAAATGGCAAAATACGCCCCCCCACCCAAAAAACAAGATTTGCCATAATTAACACAATGACAGTATGCAGTTGGGAAATTAGAGCAGGATTGGCACTCAGTAGTACGTGATAAAGTATTTGAAACACGCCAAGGGCAATTAATACCCCCACAAATGGCCAGTTGTGTTTTTGCCCTGAATTCAGCAAAGGTTTGGCGAGCCAATAGGCACTGTAAAATGGAAAGGCACTATCCACTAAAGCCATTAGCCAAACTGGGCTGCCACTGAATAGCCATAATAACCTGGCTAACACCCATAGCAGAATCATGAGTTTTATGGCTCGTCCTTGTGCGCTTGGGTTACCTGTCCAGTTTTTTACTGCGGTTAATAAGAATCCTACCACTATGGCTAACGTGAAGCCGAACAGCATTTCATGGGCATGCCAATATAAGCTGCCACCATAAGTGCTCAGCTGTAGCACGCCTGTCAGTTGCAAACTCCATGCAATTATCACGGCACAAGAAAATAACGAACCCAGAAGAAACAAGGGTCTAAATGGGCTTTGCCAAACCGGGTGCAGGCGGGACTTCGGGATTGCGTGACGGTTTTCTAAACTAATGTTGGGATTTAAATCAGCCATTGGCCAACGCCTTATTTATTTGATTGTGACTTATGAGTTTGAAGATATAACCGAGCTTGATGGCCAGCGGGAAAATAAAAAAACCAATGTGGCAAGCCACTTGGGCTGCTAGCGGAAGCGCATCTTCTTTTATAAAGGCCCCCACAAAACAAAGACTGCTGACACTCAGGCCTATGACCATCATATAGATACCGGCTTGGCCAATTTTGTTTGAAATCATGTTTTGGTCTCGTTACTTTTTAAATGACGCCTACGCCTTCTCCATTAGGTATAACAAAACTTGTGCCAATGAATTAACCCTTGATTTTACTGGGGCTGGTCTTTATAAGTGTCATATTGACAATTAATAATTTATGTCCTTATGACAATTTTGTGTCATAAGGACATTTCTGGGGGCGAAGAGTTTTTCGCAAAGGGCTATGGATAAAAAACTCTGGGCAGATTTAATACGTCCTGATGGGTTGCAAAAGAAGTGTGATCGACTGCTTGAGGCAATGTTAGGTCAATTACCTGTAGATGCTCTTTGCATTATGCGATTGGAGGATGAGAGTTTGATGCCCGTGAGCGCGCTTGGATTAAGTAAAGATGCTTATGGTCGGCGCTTCGATTTAATTCATCAGCCACGCCTGCAAGCCATTATGGCCACAGGTGTTCCGGTTCACTTTGCCCATGATGCCGATTTACCAGACCCTTTTGACGGCCTAATTCCTAATCATAAAGGCAAGTTGGATGTGCATGATTGCATGGGGGTCCGGCTTGAGCTTAATGGCAAGCCTTGGGGGCTAGTCACGCTCGACGCTTTACAAGCTGGTTCTTTTCCAGTTGCCATTGAAAGTGAAGTTAAGCAATGGGTGAATGTCATAAATGCAGTTATCGAACAAAATGTTTTATTAAAAAAGTCTCCCGCTGCTCATTACCTTTTAAGTGCCCAAGCACTTCAGGAAAGCCCTTTATCCATGATTGGTGATAGCTCTAAAATGCAGGCCTTGCAAAAAGCCATGTCAGTGGTGGCGGGATCGGATTTAACGGTCTTAATTCAAGGGGAGACAGGTACTGGCAAAGAATTGGTGGCTAAGGGCATTCATGACCAATCCCCACGCAGTGCTCAGGCTTATATTTTTGTAAATTGTGCTGCTTTACCAGAGCAGCTAGCGGAGAGTGAATTATTTGGTCATGTGAAAGGGGCGTTTACGGGGGCGGTCAATGCGCGCAAAGGAAAATTTGAGTTAGCCCATGGCGGCACGTTATTTCTTGATGAGGTGGGCGAGTTACCTCTATTGATTCAAGCGAAAATACTCAGGGCCATACAAAGTGGTGATATTCAAAGGGTGGGCAGTGATGAGTTTCATCATGTTGATGTTCGAATTGTAGCGGCCACCAATCGCAACTTAGCTGCGATGGTGGAGGAGCAAGCGTTTCGTGCAGATTTATATCATCGCCTGAGTGTGTACCCTATTCACGTGCCTAAATTAAAAGAGCGTGAGCAGGACATTTTGTTATTGGCGGGGTACTTTATTGAAAAAAGTCGTGCGCAATTGGGGCTGAGGGGGCTGCGATTGTCAGGGAGTGCCGAGTCGGTATTAATGCAATATGCCTGGCCTGGTAATGTGCGTGAACTTGAGCACACTATTTCTCGGGCGGCTTTAAAGGCGTTGGCTTTGCACCCAGGCCAAAGCATCGTCACCCTTAATTCGGATGATTTAGATTTAATGGTCCTGCAGTCTCAAGGTGAAGACCCCATGCCTGACCATCAAGTAAAGCAGCAAGGGCAAGTATTCTTGAATCAAGCGGTGAAAGAATTACAAATAAACATGATTAAGCACGCAAGAGAGTCGCATCAGGGTAATTGGTCACTGGCTGCGAAAAGTCTAGGGTTAGACTCTGGCAATTTACACCGATTGGCCAAGCGTTTGGGGCTGAAGTGATTTTTAAGCAGGGGTGTTTCATATCTAAGCTTAAGGTGACTGTACTTTCTTGTGCTTGTCACCTAGAGCTTAGTTCACGCAACGTGAGTATTTATTTAGTGCGTTACCATTTTGCGAAGTGATCCTCACAAAAGCCCATGGCGCCATTAATGTCGATGGTGTTGCCATTTTTGTCCTTAACTTGACCATAAAAACGGCCAAATAACTGGGTGAAGTTAGAGGCCATAAACCCTGCGTTAACTTTTTCTTTGCGCTCCCCTTCAGGCTCAAAGCGCAAATCGATGTGGCCGTCGCTACTGGTGACGTGCCATGTATGTATTCGGTTTTGTCGCTCGAAAATAAATTCGGCTCGGTCTAGTTTAATTAACTCGTTGTTTATCCAAAGGCCATTTTCGGTATGGCTGGTTTCGTTGACACCCGCTGCTAGGTTTAATCCCACTTTCGTGCCGTCACTGGTTTTATGGCTCAAGCTTGCCCAGTTCCAAAATGTTTCGCGGCGCATGTAGCCACAGGACCAATCGACACTGGCCAGTAAGTCTTGTGTATTAATTGCTCTTCTTTGAAATTTAATATCACCATTAAATTCTAAGGCGGTGGTCTTTTGAGTAAATACCCAGCCGTTATAGCCGGCGCGACAGCATAAAGATAACGGTTGATAATCATCTTGCTGCTGGGGGTTATTTTCTTGAATTTGCACATCTACATTTAATTCATTGCCAATGTTGAGTGTTAAGTGTCGTGTGCCTAGCAGCGATTTAATGTGTATTTCATTTTTTCCTGATTTAAAGGACCAATCACCATTATTAGGCTGATTACTGGATTGGGTGTTAAAGGCTAATGGTTTTAACCATGAATATTCTTTGAAGTTCTTGGTTTTGGGCTCGTACACATATATAAAGCAGTTGCTTACCCACTTTAAATTAACAATAGCTACCCCTAGGATAAAATCGTCACCAGTAAGGCCAATGAACTGAAACTGATTAAATTTCATTTTTTTACGTAAACCTTTAATGGGTTTATCCATGTGGTCACGTAAATCGAAGTCGTGGTGATTGATGGTGTTGGGCGTGTTTTCAAATAATCCGAACTTAACCTGACCCTGGTGATTAATGAGATTTTCCATCGTTGGCTCGCAAAATGTGAAAGTGGTATCAGTGTATCAATTGGAAAGGGCGCCGCTAGGACGTTAAAAGTCATTCAAAGGAGCAAATAGTGACAAGTAACTTAATCAATTTATGTCGCTAATGGTTGAAACAAGGCATTGTTCTGGTTAAATGCAGTAACTGAATAATTTGTATAAAAATAAATATAAAACAATATCCCGTTTAGGGTAGGAAACCCCATGAGTGAATATCCTCTTCATAAAGTAAGCCCTGAATGGTCTCAGACAGCCCATGTGAATGCAGAAAAGTACCAGCAATTGTACACCCAATCTGTGAAGGACCCAGAAGCGTTTTGGGCGGAACAAGGTAAACGTTTAGATTGGTTTAAGCCTTATTCTAAAATTAAAGACGTCAGTTTTAATCAAGATGATTTGCACATTAAATGGTTTTACGATGGCACGTTAAATATATGCCACAACTGTGTGGATCGTCATCTTCCGCAAAAGGCTGATGACGTGGCCATCATTTGGGAAGGGGATGATCCTAATGATGATAAATCTCTAACCTATTCTCAGTTACATCAAGCGGTCTCTAAATTTGCCAATGTATTGAAAGAAATGGGAGTTCAAAAGGGCGATGTAGTAACGCTGTACATGCCTATGGTGGTGGAGGCTTCTTTGGCGATGTTGGCTTGTGCTCGCATTGGTGCCATTCATAGCGTGGTGTTTGGTGGTTTTAGCCCCGAGGCTTTGGCTGGGCGAATTGAAGGTTGCAATAGTAAGTGGGTGATCACCGCTGATGAAGGGGTGCGAGGTGGTAAAGTTGTACCGTTAAAAGCCAGTGTGGATGATGCTTTGACTAAAGCTGGCACCCAGTGTGTTGAAAAAGTATTGGTGGTTAAGCGCACAGGCAATAACGTGAGCTGGCAAGAAGGGCGCGATGTCGATTATGGGCAGGCCCTTAAGCAAGTAGATGCTGATTGCCCATGCGAAGAAATGAATGCAGAAGATCCGCTCTTTATTCTGTATACCTCAGGCAGCACAGGTAAGCCAAAGGGGGTTCTGCATACTACGGGTGGCTATTTGGTGTATGCATCATACACCCACGAGAATGTGTTTGATTACAAGCAAGGGGAGATTTACTGGTGCACGGCAGATGTGGGTTGGATTACCGGTCACAGTTATATGATCTACGGCCCGTTAGCTAATGGTGCCACAACCGTTTTGTTTGAAGGGGTGCCAAATTACCCGGCGGTTAACCGAATGGCTCAGGTGGTTGATAAGCATCAAATTAATATTCTCTATACGGCCCCCACCGCAATTCGAGCGTTAATGGCGCAAGGAGATAAAGCCATTGAAGGCACGCATCGTAAAAGCTTACGGTTATTAGGCAGTGTGGGTGAACCCATTAATCCAGAGGCATGGGAATGGTATTTTAAAACCATAGGTGATGAGCGCTGCCCGATAGTGGATACGTGGTGGCAGACAGAAACAGGGGGGATTTTAATTAGCCCATTACCAGGTGTCACGGATTTAAAGCCAGGATCGGCTTCTAAGCCTATGCCGGGTGTTCAGCCTGCCATTGTAGATAATGACGGCAATATATTGGAGGGCGAGGCAGAAGGCTCTTTGGTGATGCTAGATAGTTGGCCCGGGCAAATGCGCAGCGTTTATGGCGATCATGAGCGTTTTATTGAAACCTATTTTAAAACTTTCCCCGGTACCTATTTCTCTGGGGATGGCGTGCGCCGTGATAGTGATGGTTATTACTGGATTACAGGGCGCGTAGATGACGTATTGAATGTTTCTGGGCACCGCATGGGAACCGCTGAAATTGAAAGCTCTTTGGTGGCACATGGCAGCGTGGCTGAAGCGGCTGTAGTGGGGTACCCACACGACCTAAAAGGTCAGGGTATTTATGTTTATGTGACCCTTAATGCTGGTGTGACGGTTACCCCTGAATTAAAAGGTGAGCTTAAAAAGTGGGTTCGTTCTGATATTGGCGCAATTGCTACTCCTGATCTTATTCAGTTTTCACCGGGTTTGCCCAAGACTCGAAGCGGTAAAATAATGCGCCGTATACTGCGTAAAATTGCGGCGAATGAATTTGATAGTCTGGGTGATATTTCGACGCTGGCAGATGAATCGGTGGTGGCTGACTTGATAAAAGAGCATCAAGATATTACCGCACATTTAGCACCCGCTTAAAATTTGATCGTTTGTCAGCGCTTGCCTTGAAACAATTGATTTTATGCTGGTTACAGTTCTCTTTTGGGCTGTGGCGGGCGTAGTCAATTGCGCACGGTATGGTACACTAGCGCCCTTGTACCCATGGATTATGGGTTGGTATTGATGGTATTTTGTACAGGATTTAGGGCCGCATGAGTTTCAAAGCCCCAGAAAGCTTAGCCGAACAAATTGCTCAACACCTTGGTGATCAAATCATCACAGGTCAGTTAAAGTCAAAAGAGCGCATTCAAGAATTGAAAGTGGCCAATGACCTAGAAGTTAGTCGTGGTTCTGTGCGCGAGGCCTTGTTGATTTTAGAAGGTCGTCACTTAATTGATATTTTGCCGCGCCGTGGGGCAATGGTGGCCGAAATGAATAAGGCCAATGTTCAAGCCCTTTATGAAATTTACATTATTTTATTGATCGTACTGGCCAGTAAAGTAGCTGCCGAATGGAAGCCGGGGGAATTAGACCCTTTGGTCGAGCAGCTCCAGAAAATTAGGTCTATCGCCAATGAATCGGGTTCAGATGTGCCCACACGTGTGGTTAAGGCAGGATTTGATTTGATGCGCATGGCATACCCCATGGCCAATAACCCTTATTTAGAAGGCATGCTTGAAGATCTTCAGCCTGCCATTCACCGAGCTTATCAAGAAGCGTTGACATTGGATGTGGATGCCATGGGTTACAGTATGACCTTTTTTGCTCAGCTGCTAGAAGGTGTGCTAAAACGCGATATTGCCAAAGTTGAAAAGTCCATGCAGGATTATGGCAAACATTTATTAGATATCATGATGAATGCCCTAGAGCACTAATAATAAAAAGGGGCGTGCTGTGAGACTTAAGTCCATTAAATTGGCCGGGTTCAAATCTTTTGTTGATCCAACCAAAATTCCATTTCCTACAAACCTTACGTGTATTGTAGGGCCAAACGGCTGTGGAAAATCCAATACCATTGATGCCGTACGCTGGGTGATGGGCGAAAGCTCCGCTAAAAACTTGCGCGGCGATTCCATGACAGACGTTATTTTTAACGGCTCGGTGGGGCGTAAACCAGTGGGGCAAACCACGGTTGAACTTGTTTTTGATAATACTGAAGGCAAGCTTCAGGGCGAATACGCCCAATACGCAGAAATCTCTCTTAAACGTAAAGTGACCCGTGATGGTCAATCTACCTACTATTTAAATGGTGTGAAATGCCGTCGCCGCGACATCACTGATTTATTTTTAGGGACCGGTTTGGGTCCTAGAAGTTATGCCATTATTGAACAGGGCATGATTTCAAAGCTTATTGAATCTAAGCCAGATGAATTACGTGTTTATATTGAAGAAGCGGCCGGTATTTCCAAGTATAAAGAGCGCCGTCGTGAAACTGAAAATCGTATTCGTCGCACCAATGAAAACCTTGAGCGTCTAAGTGATATTCGTGAAGAGCTCGGTAGGCAAATTAATCGCCTACAACGTCAAGCCGATTCTGCTCAAAAGTATACTCAATTCAAAAAAGATGAGCGCCTTACTCGTGCGCAATTATTGGCTATGCGCTGGCAAGGCATGGACACGGAGCTTTCGCAAATCAATCAAGTGGTCGCTGAGCAAGAGTTGGCCCTTGAAGAAGTGGTGACAGGTCAGGTTCATGACGACACCATCGTGGAAGAAAAGCGTATTATATTGGTGGATTCCACCGATGAGTTTGAAAAAGTCCAAGCCCAATTTTATGAAATAGGTGGCAGCTTAGGGCGCATGGAACAGAATATTCAGTTTCAAAGTCAGCGTACCTTGCAATTGGACAGTGACCTTCAAGAAGTGGCCTTGTCTTTGGAAGGGGTGCTAAGTCAGCACGAAGAAGATGCCATGACGCTGGAAGGCCTTGAAGAAGAATTAATGGCGTTAGAGCCAGAAACTGAATTACTGTTGGCACAAGAAGAGTCTGGGCAAGAAGGTTTGTCTGTTGCTGAAGAAACCATGCAAGACTGGCAATTATCTTGGGATGAGTTTAATGAGAAGTCTTCAGGCCCACAACGTATTGCGGATGTTAGTCAGTCTAAAATGCAGCAGTTTGAGCAGAATATTACCCGTATTCAACAGCGCATGGATCGATTGCAACGGGAATTAGAGTCTCTGCAGATCGGTGACGAGGCTCAAGAACAGTTGGCCATGTTAGATGAGCAATTAGGCGAGCAAGAACTACAGCTTGAGCAACAAATCCAAGACGTGGCTTTGTACCAAGGCCAAATAGAACAAAGTCGAGAGAGCCAACAGAAGCTAAGTCAAAACTTAAATGAATCTCGCAGTCAATTGCAGTCGGTGATGGGACGCAAGGCATCTCTTGAAGCGTTACAACAAGCGGCTTTAGGCACAGATAGCGAAAGCGGCCGTTGGTTGCAGTCAAATCAAATTCATGAAAATAGCCGTATTGCAGATAATTTAACCGTTCAAAGTGGCTGGGAAACCGCCGTAGAAACCGTGCTGGCCGATCAGTTGCAATCTGTCATGGTACCGAGCATTGATCAGTTTGCTGAGCGTTTAACTCATTTAAAGCAAGGGCAAATGACGCTGGTTGAAGAAGCGAGTGCTCATCAATCAGTAGTCGATTCGCTGGCCAGTAAAGTCACGGGGTTAACCACTTCTTGGCTTAATAATATTTTGTGTGCCGATGATTTGTCTGGTGCGTTAGAGAAGCGAGGCCAGTTAAGTGAAGGTCAGAGTATTATTACCCCACAAGGTATTTGGATAGGCACAAACTGGATTCGAGTTAAACGCGCAGGGGAAGATCAGTCCGGTGTGCTGGCGCGTAAGCAAGAGCTTGAAGCGTTATTTGTTAAAGAAGATGATCTTGATGCATTGGTTGAAGAGTTAGAGGCTGATTTAGAAGCTGCTTCTTTACGTATTAACACCCTAGAGCAGCAACGAGATAATGCTCAGCGTGAAGTGACGCAAGCCTCTCAGCAACTTTCCGATCATAAGGCCACCATTCATTCTGAAAAAGTGCAGCTTGAGCAGCAAGTAAATCGTCGCAATCAATTGTTGGGCGAGATTACCGAACAAAAAGATCATAAAACTCTTGAGCAAGAAAGCTTGCAGGAAACCCGTATTCAATGGCAAACCGCCATGCAGGATATGGAAACCTTTACCTTGCAACGAGAAGAATTACTGCAAAAGCGCGATCAATTTAGAGAGGCTTTAGATCAGGCTCGTCAACAGGCCCGCCATCAAAAAGATCATGCTCATCAGCAGCAATTAAAAGTGCAAACCTTGATGCACCAGAAGCAATCGCTGGTGGATGCCATGACGCGTTATGATCAAGAAAAGCAGAAGCTGCAAGATCGACAAACACAATTGCAAGGTCAGCAGAATGAAGGGGATAGCCCGGTTGAGGAATTGAAACTTCAATATGAAGAGATGATGACTCAACGATTAGATGTTGAAGAGCTCATGAAAGCGTCTCGCAGTAAAAAAGAGCTGCTTGAAAACGAAATTCGTGAAATAGAACAAAAACGAAACAACATAGAGCAGCATGCTCAAGGGATTCGTTCTAAGCTTGAGCAAAGCAGAATGCAATATCAAACCATTCACACGCGTCGTGGTGGTATTGAAGAGCAAATGGCAGAGCAAGAACTAGAGCTTCAAGCTGTATTGGATGAATTATCTGAGGATGCCTCTATTGAGGCGTGCCAGTTAGAGTTAGAGCAAATCCAACAACGAATCACTCGCTTAGGGGCGATTAACCTCGCAGCCATTGAGGAATTTAAAACCCAATCTGAGCGTAAAGAGTATTTGGATAGACAAAATGGCGATTTGGAAAAAGCTCTGGCTACGTTAGAGAATGCCATTCATAAGATAGACAAAGAAACGCGGACTCGCTTTAAAGATACCTTTGACAAAATTAACATGGGTTTAAAAGAGCTGTTCCCGAAAGTGTTTGGTGGTGGACATGCTTATTTAGAATTAACCGGTGATGATTTATTGGATACCGGCGTGGCTATAATGGCGCGTCCACCGGGTAAGAAAAACAGTACTATTCACTTGTTGTCAGGTGGTGAAAAAGCATTAACCGCGATCGCTTTAGTATTCTCCATTTTCCGTTTACGCCCGGCACCATTTTGTATGTTGGATGAGGTAGATGCGCCATTGGATGATGCTAACGTAGAGCGTTACGCTCGCTTGGTGAATGCCATGTCTGAGCAAGTTCAGTTTATTTATATTTCACACAACAAAATAGCCATGGAAATGGCCCATCAGTTGATGGGTGTCACCATGCACGAACCTGGTGTGTCACGTATCGTTTCTGTTAATGTGGAAGAAGCGGTAGAGATGACGGAACATTAGAAGCTAAAATTAAATAGCTTCAAAGACTAATTATTAAAGAATAAAACGCTATGGATATAAGTTTACACAGTTTTATCTTCGTGGTCGGATTAGTGGTCATCTCATTTATTGTCTGGGATGGCATTAAGAGAGTGCGCGAATCCCGTGCGAATCGACTAGACGACGACTTTGAATTCACACCGGATGATGCTGCGTCCTTGACGCGCGCCACTAATTTAGCTGCTGCCAGCTATGAAGAGCTAGAAATCACCGATGACTTGCTGCCTGATTCCATTAAGGATGAAGATTATGGTGAGGCCATGGGGGGCTCTGAAAATGAGGGTATGCCTTTAGAGGGGCTTCATGCCGACATGGAGGATAAAATTGCTCCCAGTTTAAATGATTCGGTATTAAAAGCGCACCAAGATAAGGGTGCTGTACCTGGGGCTGACACTCGTAAAGATACCCAGTTTACTTATGAGCGACCGGCTGAAAAACTGGCAAAACGTGAGCCGCGAGAAACAGTGTCGCAATCTTCCACGTCCATTACCGAACAAGAAGCGGTCCCTGTGTTGATGGAGCCAGTGGAGCTTGGAGAGCAGATGGAAAGCAACCCTCCCAAGCAACATGAACTTATATTACCTGAATATATTCAGCAAACCCTTAAAGAAAAGCCCTTGTCTTCTTTGAGCGATGACGTGGAAGTGGACCCATTATTTACTGAATCGCAACCCAAGCCTGTCCCATCGAGTGTGCCTGTAGAGCCAGTGGGTGAGTTATTGGCAGAGCGTCCGGCAGCGGAAGAGATTATTGTTATTAATGTTTTGAAAGAGTCGGCGCCTTTGTTAAACGGTTTGGATTTATTTAATGTTTTCAAAGCTTGCGATATGCGACATGGGGAAATGAGTGCTTTTCATCGCTTTGAAAAAGCTCATGCTCAAGGCAAAATTCAATTTAGTGTGGTGAATACGCTTAAGCCAGGCATATTTGACATTAATAATATGGAATCTTTGCAGACACCCGGTATTAGTTTGTTTATGAGTTTACCTGGACCTGAAAACCCCATGGAAGCCTTTGACGCCATGTCTGAAATGGCGCAAGTGTTTGCACGCAATTTTAATGCTTCTGTTTATGATGAAAGTCATAGTGATTTAACACCGCAGACGCTGGAGCATTATCGCCATCGCATTCGGGAGTTTTCTCGGAAGTATATTCCAGTCAATGCTTAGTTAAACTGCTCATTCATAAATGAGACAGGTAAGTTTATGTCACCTTATGTATGGGCAAAATCTTAATTAATTTTGTTTTAGAGCCTTTGTATGACCACTGATCAGCCTTCGTTATTCGATGAAGCACCTACCCCAAAGGCAAATGATTTAGTTGAAGCTCGTGCAAAAGTGAATGAGCTTCACAAGCTACTCAATCAAGCCAATCATGCCTACTATGTTTTAGATGACCCCTCTCTGCCCGATGCGGAATATGATCGTCTTTTCCGTGAATTGAGCAGCATTGAAAGCACACACCCTGAGCTGTTAACTGCCAATTCGCCCACGCAACGAGTGGGCGCAGAGCCTCTTGCCAAGTTTGAACAAGTCACTCATGAAGTAGCTATGCTTTCATTGGATAACGCTTTTGATGATTCAGATATGGTGGACTTTGATCGCCGTGTTGCAGATCGTTTAGGTGTGCAGGAAGATATTGCGTACGCCTGTGAGCCGAAATTAGATGGTATTGCGGTGAGCTTACTTTATGAAAATGGTTTACTCGTAAGGGCAGCCACTCGAGGCGACGGCAGTACCGGGGAAAATATCACGCAAAATATTCGAACAGTGGCCAGTATCCCTCTTAAATTATTGGGCAAAGATCATCCGCCTATTTTGGAAGTACGCGGTGAAGTTTATATGCCTAAAAATAGTTTTGAGGCACTTAACGAAAAAGCGCGCTTAAAAGATGAAAAAACGTTTGTGAATCCGCGTAATGCAGCAGCAGGAAGTTTACGCCAGTTAGACTCTAAAATAACCGCAAGCCGTCGTTTGGAATTTTGTTGTTACAGTTTAGGGCGAATTGAAGGGGCGCAGTTACCGGTAGAGCACAGTGAAATTTTAGCGCAATTTGCTCAGTGGGGTTTTAAGACCAATGCAGAGTCTAAAGTGGTATTGGGCGCGCAAGGTTGTCAGGACTATTATCAACAGCTAGCCCTTAAACGAAATGATTTGCCCTATGAGATAGACGGCATTGTTTTTAAAGTAAACGCTATTGAACAGCAACAAAAACTGGGCTTTATTAGTCGAGCCCCCCGTTGGGCCATTGCTAGAAAATTTCCAGCTCAAGAGGAAATGACCCTGCTTGAAGAAGTTGAATTTCAGGTGGGACGTACCGGCGCTATTACACCTGTTGCAAGACTTAAACCGGTATTTGTGGGGGGCGTCACGGTATCCAATGCCACATTGCATAATATGGATGAAATCAAGCGTCTAGATGCTAGAGTGGGCGATACGGTGATAATTCGTCGTGCTGGCGATGTGATTCCTAAGGTGGTTAAAGTGGTGCTGGATAGGCGCCCAGTTAATGCTCAAGATATTGAATTTCCAAAGTCTTGCCCTGTTTGTGATAGCGCTGTAGAGCGTGTTGAAGGGGAGGCTGTGGCGCGTTGCAGTGGCGGTTTATTTTGTGGTGCGCAACGCAAAGAAGCCATTAAGCATTTTGCATCTCGCAAGGCCATGGATATCGATGGCTTAGGGGATAAAATTGTTGAACAACTGGTAGATGAGAATTTAATCGAGTCGTTTGTCGATTTGTATTCTTTGCAATTAGACGATGTGGCCAAGCTAGAGCGCATGGCAGAAAAGTCTGCTAAAAATTTATTGGCTTCTATTGAAGAGAGTAAATCCACAACCTTTGCAAAATTTTTATATTCCCTTGGTATACGTGAAGTAGGTGTTGCCACTGCACTTAATTTACAGAACCATTTTTTGGATATTCGTGTATTAGTGAAGGCCAGTTTTGAAGAGTTAGTGGCCGTGGATGATGTGGGTCCTATAGTGGCCCAACATATATTGAATTTTTTTGCAGAGCCCCATAATCAATCTGTGATAGATGGTTTATTGCAGTCGGGGTTAACCTGGCCGAAAGTTGAAAGAAAACAAGATAATGAATTACCTTTAGTTGGTAAAACCTATGTGGTAACGGGTACGTTGAATTTAATGGGGCGAGACCAAGCGAAAGGGTATTTACAAGATTTAGGAGCTAAGGTGGCAGGCAGTGTATCGGCTAAGACTCATGCCTTGGTGGCAGGAGAAAAAGCTGGCTCTAAGCTGCAGAAGGCCCAAGATTTGGGATTAGAAATTCTAGATGAAGAAGCGTTTATAAATTTAATAAAAACCCATGGAATTAACCATGAAAGCTAAGTTTTTAGGGCTTGCATTTATTTTTTTGTTGGCTGGGTGTTCCACTAATCCGCCACAGAATATTGAAAACGTTTGTTCTATTTATGATGAGTACTACGACTGGTACCTCGCTGCAGATGAAGTTTATGATCGCTGGAATGTGCCGCAGCATGTGACCATGGCGTTTATTTATCAAGAATCAAAGTTTATCGATGATGCGCGTCCCCCTTGGGAATGGTTTTTGTGGATTTTCCCCACAGGAAGAGCCTCCAGTGCATTTGGTTATGCTCAAGCGCTAGATGGCACATGGCAAGAGTATCAGCGCCAAACTGATAATTGGGGGGCGGACAGAGATGAATTTGAAGACGCGGTGGACTTTGTTGGTTGGTATAACCATAAAAGCTTAATTCGCAATAAAATAAACCCTCATGATGCATATAGTTTGTACCTCGCTTATCATGAAGGTCAGGGTGGTTTTTCCCGTAAAACGTATAAAAACAAACCTTGGCTATTGAAGGTTGCACGTAAAGTAGAAAAACGCAGTAATATGTATCGCGAACAATTGAGAAAATGTAATGCTGGGCTTGAAGAGAATCGTAGCTGGCGTTCAATTTTTGGTTAGTGACTTAATATTTTAATTTAATTTGTATAAGGGCTGTGCGGTGGATCAGGAATCAATCGTATATGGAATTATTAAAGACATCGCCATGGCTCCAGAGCCAGATGCTCAGACCCGTCGCATGGTTAATAGTGCGAGTCTTTTAGATTTGCCACAAACCTTCGATGCAGACTCACCATTTTTATGCGGTGATATGTTTACGCTGCCGGGTATGGATGTATTTAGTGGCTCTTACCACACTCAGGTCATTCATTTTGGTGCCTCATACCGAGCTGTTGAGTATGAATGGGAACTGTGGATGAACAAGTTTGAAGAGTTGTTAAAGCAAATGTATTGGGTGAGTGCCACGGTGCACCTAGAAACAGAATTAAGCGGTAAGCACACATTTAACTGGGAACCTTCAAGCTTGGGTTGCCATATTCCAAATTCAGGAGACCTCAGGGTTAAGTGTGAGTGGGAGCGTGAAGCGGCCTTCTTAAAATAATCCTTTATTCCAAATGCCTTTAATTTCCCTTAATCATTAAACTAAACTGAGTGTAACGCTCGGTTCAGTTCACTATGTGATACGTTTAATAATATGTCTGAATCTCAAGAATACACACTGGTGCCTTATCAGCAATTAAGCACTGATGCGCTACAAGGGGTTATTGAAGAGTTCATTAATCGAGAGGGCACTGATTATGGCTATATAGAAGCCTCTCTTAGTGAAAAGTGTGAGCAGGTATTGACCCAAATTAGAAAAGGTCTAGTGGTGATTGTTTTTGACCATGATAGTCAGAGTGTGAGCGTAATGCATAAAGACCAGTTGGTTTAGTTCTCTTTAGTCCATTTAGTTCTTCTTACTTGCTGGAACCCCTACTTTAGGACTAATCTGAAATTAGGTTGCTCGGAATTCTTAATATGAAGATAGAGCATGGGGGTCCTATGGCAGAATTTCAAGATTACAAGGTTCGTAAGGTCATTAAAGATCTGTTTGGCTGCACAGACGAGCTACAAGCGCAGTTGGCGGCGACTCGTGAGCAATGTAAGCAAATAGAAGAGGTGATGATCGCCATTCGTAAAAATCGTTTCTGTGCTAAAAATTACGTATTGCCCAAGTGTCCCTACGGCCGAGATGCGGCCGCCAATGATTCAAGTATCTGACAGCTACACTAAAGTTAAAGTCACTTTGTTAAGCGCTTTACAAAGAATCGATTAGGATTAATGATTTGTGCCAGTTCTTCTGGCATTGGATAGGGCTCTTGGCAAATTTGTGCTGCGATTAATTCTCCGCACAAAGGTGCTGAGCTCAGTCCTCGTGAGCCGTGCCCTAGGTTCACGTATAGGCCGTTAATAAATTCAGCCGATTTGTAAAACTTCCACTTCTTACTTTTTGTAAGCCCTGAAAAATCCAAAGCAAATTGTAGGGGGTCACAAATGGGGCCGACTATGGGGGTGTAATCGGGTGATGTGCAACGCACAGATGCCCTGCCTGTTAGTGACACTGCTTTGGTAAGTTGAGAGCCGACCGCTGGGAATTCTTTGTTAAGTGTTTCAAAGTTGTTTTGGTGCTCTTGTTCAATCACATCACAACTTTCACTGTTTAGGCGATAACTTGCCCCAAAATTTAATTTTCCATTGAGTGGAGGCGTCACGTAACTGCCACCGCACAACACTGTGTTTAGGTTGATATCAGAGGCTGGAGTCTGGCTGACTTGTCCAGCGATGGGTTTAGTGGGTAAGAAACTAAGTTGTGAAAAATTTTTCGCTTGTTGAGCGCTACAGACGACCACGGCATCAGCGCTGTAGGTGGCTCCTGATGCACTGTGTACCAGCCACTGATCACTATCTTGTGATAGCTCATTGATGTCCTGCTGAAATGCAATTTGAATAAGAGGGTGTTTTATTAATGAATCACACCAAGCTCTGGGGTAGACCCAAGCGCCATTTTTAAAGTGTAAGCCTGATTGCGAGACTTCTATTCCTGCTATGTCGCTAGCCTGTTGAGCGTTCACTCTTTTAATAATGTCGTGTAGATTGTTTTTTTCTTCAAAGGATTGTTGGCGTTTGACTTCCTTTTCAGTCATGGCCAATTGCAAGACCCCGCAATCATCCCAATTACTTTTATCTAATTGTGTTTTTAATAAATTTAAACTGTAAAGATACCCTGCCAAATAAAACTGGCTGTGAGGGATGAGTTCAGTGGCGAGCTTGGCGTACAGTACCCCTTGCATGTTTCCAGAAGCGCCGCTGGCAATGGTATTTTCTTTTTCCAGTATTTGTACGTGCCAACCTCGCTTTGCCAAAGCATGAGCGGTACTGCAGCCAGCAATGCCAGCCCCAATAATAATGGCTTTCTTAGCCTTTTGGGTTTTTACTTTTGGGGTTTCAAACCAAGGCTTGTTCTTAATGTAATAGGGCTCTTGTGGGCCGTTACTAAGGGTTTGTATGGCAACGCCCATCTCTCGCTTTTTGCCATAACCGCGGGTTTTTTTAACGGTGAACCCAGCGGCTTTTAAGGCCCTTTTAATATTGCTGGCCGCCGTGAAGGTCGCTACGGTACCAAATGGCTTAGTTAGCTGAGCAATGTGTGTGAATAACGAACTTTGCCACATATCTGGATTTTTCGCAGGAGCAAATCCATCTAAAAACCAAGCGTCTACAGGTCTGTTAATTTGAGGAAGCCAATCGTTAATATCGCCAAAGAATAGATGCAGTGTCACATCCCCTTGATGGCTTTCGCCTTTAAAGTGGAGGGTATGCCAACCTGGTACTATGGATGGATACTGTTCAAGTAACTGTTGGCTTAAATTTGAAAGCTCAGGCCATTGATTAAAGATTCTTTGAAGATCTAATTTTCCAATGGGGAATTTTTCCACGCTTAAGAAATGAAGTTGTTGATGTGGCTTACTGGACTTAAGCCATAATTGCCAAGTACATAAAAAATTTAAGCCGCTGCCAAAGCCGGTTTCACATATTGAAAAATGATTGCTATCTAGGGTTTGCCACCTGGCAGGTAATTGGCTGTTTTCAAGGAATACATAACGGGTTTCTTCAAGGCCGCTGTCGGTAGAGAAGTAGAAGTCATCAAATTCACTGGAAGTAGGGGTGTTTTTAGACCAATGAATTTGGGCTTGCTTTATCATAGTGGGCTTTCATAATGCATTTTTAAAGCTGTATTTTACCAGAGAATCTCCTTTGCTTGTTGATATCTTCGCTATATTCGCCCCTGTATTGATTTGTGCCTCCATCGGCTTTATTTGGTCTAAAAGTGCCCATGATTTTCCCAGTGAATTCATTTCAAGATTGGTGTTGAATATTGCGGCCCCCTGCTTGGTGATCAGCAGTATCAGTAACGTTAACTTAAGCATGTCCGCTTTAATGCAGATGGCAGCAGCCACCTGTTTAACCTTACTTGTGGTACTTGTGGTTGGCTACGTCTTAATTCGCGTGCAAGGGCAAGAAGTTTCAACCTATTTAGTTAGTCTGGCATTTCCAAACGTTGGCAATATGGGGCTGCCATTGGCTTACTTTGCCTTTGGAGATCAAGGCTTGGCCTTGGCAGTGGGGTATTTTATGGTGATTTCTATGGCGCATTTCAGTGTCGGTATGGCCATTGCAACTGGGGATACCATTAACTGGAAGCACTTCATATTAAACCCCATTTTATTGGCCATTACAGTGGCCAGTTTCTTGGTCTTTAGCGAGAGCCGATTGCCCATTTGGCTGGCCAATAGCGTCAGCTTGCTGGGGCAGCTAACAATTCCATTAATGCTGTTGACCCTGGGTGTGTCCCTAGGGCAAATACGGGTGAAGCAATTTTCTTCCGGTTTATTGTATTCGTTGCTAAGGATGTTATTAGGTGGCAGTGCGGCTTATTTGGTGGTGACACTTTTAGGAATAGAAGGTCTGGCTAGATCGGTGGTGATTTTAATGGGGTTTATGCCAGTAGCGGTTTTCAATTATTTATTTGCGCTTAAGTCGCAGCGTAATGTAGAAACAGTGGCCAGCATGGTAATGATCTCTACCTTACTGGCCATGGTGATACTGCCTGTGGTGGTGTACTTTTTAAAATAAACTACACCGTTAAATATTAAGGTGCCTGGTAACTTACGACCATGTCCTTAATGATGACAGGATTGGCTGGCACGTCTCGCATGCCACGTTTGGCGGTGGTTTTAGTGGTGCCAATGGTATCGACGATATCCATGCCACTCACCACTTTCCCAAACACAGCGTAGCCATAACCTTGAGAGCCATGATTTAAAAAATAGTTGTCTTTTAAGTTAATAAAAAACTGGTTGGTGGCGCTGTCCACATCAGACGTTCTTGCCATGGCGATGGTGCCGCGGTTATTGAAAAGCTTGTTTTTAGCTTCGTTTTTAATAGCGTCTTTCGTGGCTTTTTTAGTCATGGTTTCAGTGAATCCGCCCCCCTGAATCATGAAGTCTTTAATAACACGGTGAAATATCGTGCCTTTGTAGTGCCCATCTTTGATATAGCCTAAAAAGTTAGCCACGGTAATAGGGGCTTTTTCTGGATTAAGTTCGATGACAACATCTCCAAAGTTAGTTTGCATGGTGACATAAGGGGTGGCCACATCTGCTTTGGGGGTTGCTTGAGTGTTAAATGAGATTAAAAATAGTGCAAAAAATGCGAACGCTAACTGGCGCATGAAAACTCCAAATAAATCGTGTTTATTAAAGGTAGGATTGAAGTGAGAGGGTTAAAGAGGGGGCTGGCCCCTCTTAATTAAAGGTATTAAATTAAGCCCAGCCGTCGCCGCGCTTGCCTGAAATCTTAGGCAGTAACCACCCTAAAAATAGGCCTAGTAAAATGAGGGCGCCACCCAGCAGGATGTAATTTAAATCCTTGCTGCTTTGTAGGCGTTCATTTTCAGCTTTAAGTGTGTCAACGGTTATTTTTAGCTCAACACCTTGTTCCATTAATTCTTTGTTCTTTTTATCAAGGCCAATGGCGTTAGCGCTGACTTTTTTAATGTGAGCCAATTCTTTTGCCTGTTTTTGCTTGTCCTTTGATAAGCCAGAGCTGCTGCGATTAGCTTCTGCCAGCTGTTTTTTGGTTTCAGCGTATTTAGATTTTAGTTCGCTTAAATCTGTGTTGGTTTTATCCAGCTCACGTTGCGTTAAAATTAATTTCTCAAAGGCTATGGGTTCTAGCAATAGAAAGCGAGTTTGAGCCCAGCCTTCAAGGCCTTTATCGGTGGTTACTTTTGTATATTTATTATCTTCGGTGCTCTCAACGAATTGAAGGTGTGTGCCACTTTTTAGCATCTTAAGAATGCGAAACTCGTCTCCTGGGCCACTTCGTAAAGTAATGGTAAGTTTGTCGCTCACGTAGCGTTTTTCGGCAATGGCTGGAAAAATAACCAATAGACTAAGAATGAATATTGAAATGCGTTTCACTTTAAGGTCCCTGTTTTGTTGTTATTAGATAGCGTTAATTTAGTCGGTTAAGGTAAAACTTTTTTAAATGGTTTTACAGTAACTTGCGCATAAACTCCAGCTTCAATATATGGATCAGCATCGGCCCAAGATTGTGCATCGATAAGGGAGTCAAACTCAGCGACCACTAAGCTGCCACTAAAACCAGCTTCACCTGGATCTTCACTGTCTATGCAAGGGTGCGGACCTGCTAAAATTAATCGGCCTTGCTGTTTTAACAGTTGTAGGCGTTCAAGGTGGGCCGGGCGTGCGGCCAAACGCTTCTCAAGGCTGTTGTCTACATCTTGGCTTATGACGGCATATAACATGATAAAACTACTTGTGTGAGTAAAATTTCTCGCTAATCCTAACGCGAATGGTCTCAATAACCAAGCTGTAGGGCCTATGTAGGCTAGGTTTCGCTATTTTTGTGAAGTATGGGCTTTTTCAATGAGCTAGATCGTGCGAATCAAAACTCGACATCCCCACGGCAAACCTTAAAATGGGAGGTAATTCTTCTATAAAGATCCGCATATGAGTTCAAGTAATACACCTGCCAGCACCACTGATATACCTGAGAAGCGCGAAAGTATGTTGGCTAATATGCTCCTCAATATCGTCATTCCTACTTTAATTCTTATGAAGGGCAGTGAAAGCGCTTGGCTATTGACTCAATTACAGCAGCTGGATGCACAATTCGCATGGGCTTTAGCGGCTGAATATCAAGCCAATGGCACTAAGTGGGCGGTAATTGTCGCTTTGGCTTTTCCTATTTTGTATGGCCTTAACGATTTTAGGCGGGCTAAAAAAGTTAATTTATTTTCAGCTCTTGGGGTCGTGAGCATTATGCTAACCGGTGGCATTAGTTTGCTGGAGTTAGATCCAAAGTACATTGCTATTAAAGAGGCAACTATCCCTGGGATATTAGGGTTAGTAACCGTCATCTCGTTAAAGACCCGATACCCATTGGTAAAAACTTTTTTGTATAACGACAAGTTATTGCAGGTGTCTCGCATAGCTGAGGCATTAAAAAAGCATAACAGTGAGGCGGCTTTTGAGCGTACGCTTTTGGTGGCATCTTGGTTAGTCGCTGGTTCCTTCTTTTTATCTTCATTTTTAAATTACGCGTTAGCCAAGTGGATCATTGTGAGCCCGGCAGGTACTGCCGCCTTTAATGAAGAATTGGGTAAGATGACAGCGTTGAGTTTCCCTGTTATTTCTGTGCCTGCCATGATCGTCATGATGGCTGCATTGTTTTATTTGTTTCGCAGTATTCGCAAACTCACCGGTCTGGCTTTTGAAGAGATCATGATTGAGCAGTGACAAATGGTGATGAAGTCTTCGCTATTTAAGCTGCTATTTAAATTATCATGTTCAGGAGTTTCATATGTTAGCTGACCTTCATTGTCATAGTCTTTGCAGCGATGGCCTACTTAGCCCCGCAGACTTAGTAGATCGAGCCGTGGAAATGGGCGTTAGCATGTTAGCCCTTACCGACCATGACACCTTAAGTGGTCTGCCAGAAGCAAAACAGCAGGCACTTGGGCACCCTATAGAAATTATTAACGGCATTGAATTTTCCTGTGTGTGGAATGGCATGGGCATACATGTGGTGGGGCTTGGGTTTGATGAATTGCACCCAGTTATGGTGGATGCGGTGGCTTTGCAAGAGAAGCGTCGTCATACACGAGCGGTGACCATTGGCGAGCGCCTTGAAAAGAAGGGTGTTGAAGGTATTTGGGAGGCTGCCAATGCCATTGCCAATGGCGCACAGTTAGGCAGGCCGCATTTTGCTCAAGCGCTGATTGATTTGGGCAAGGTCAGTAATATGGCTCAAGCCTTTAAAAAGTACTTGGGGGCAGGAAAGCCTGGGGATGTGAAAACTGAATGGCCCGAAATAGCCGATGTGGTGAGCTGGATTACCCAAAGTGGTGGTGTGGCGGTAATTGCCCATCCCGACTCTTATAAGCTAACGCGTACAAAACTGAAGCTATTGTTGAAGGCTTTTAAAGAAGCGGGCGGTACTGGCGTTGAAGTGGTGACGTCTACAATGGAATCTAGCTTTACACGGCGCATGGCTGAATTTTGTGAGGAGTTTGATCTATTGGCGAGTCAAGGCAGTGACTTTCATGGCCCTAAGCCTTGGACCGAACTCGGCCGATTCCCCAATATGCCCGAGGGGTTGACCCCCGTCTGGTCTCATTGGCAATAATCATTAGCGGTACTGCTACACTTAGAAGCATTTATTGATCGTTTAAAAGGAACGGCATGAGCCAATTTTTCCAAATTCATCCTGATAACCCCCAAGTACGTCTTATTAAGCAAGCCGCTGACATTATGCGCAAAGGTGGGTTGGTGGTCATTCCCACTGACTCCGCTTATGCCTTGGCTTGTCATCTGGATGATAAAAAGGCTGTTGATCGCATTAAGCAGTTAAGACAGTTAGATGATAAACATAACTTTACGCTGATGTGTCGAGATTTAACTGATATCAGTACTTATGCCAAAGTAGACAATACCGCTTACAGACTCCTTAAAAACCATACTCCAGGGCCATTCACGTTTATCCTGAACGCCACAACCGAAGTGCCACGGCGATTAATGCACCCAAAACGCCGTACCATTGGTATTCGAGTGCCCGATAATCAGGTGGTGAGTGCGCTTCTGGCAGAACTGGGTGAGCCAATTATGAGTACCTCCTTAATCTTACCTGGCGATGACATGCCTTTGTCTGACCCCTACGACATGCGTGAGACGCTCCAGCATTCCGTTGATCTTGTTATTGATGGCGGTTATTGCGGGCTAGAAAACACCACTGTGGTCGATATGACTGGAGATGAGTATCTGGTGACGCGCCAAGGACTGGGAAACATGGAGGAGCTTTAGCTTTTCTGTGATTGTGTGTTCTCTTTTTAGGCCGAACCATAGTGGATTTGGCCTATATTTTTACAAAACTTCCAATAAGGCCCCATTTGGCCAAATAGTCCGTTCTCAAGAATGCCTAATCTGCCTTCTTTTTCATGGTTTTGAGTAGTAATTCCCCTAAGTCTCGGTAGAATCCACCCCTTTAGTTTTTGAATTAATGACAGGTTTAATTAGTGGCTTTGTCTGGCTGTTCAGCCTTATAAAAGCCCGCTTGTTGCTAGTTTTATATACAGTAAAAGTAGGATTTAAAGCACCTTTATAAGTGTGGGATTTTGCTTTATGGATAATAGGAGAGAGCTTTGAGCTCTGTGGATTCGCAACAACGTGTGCTGTCAGGCATGCGCCCAACCGGTAAACTACATTTAGGCCACTATCATGGTGTGCTTAAAAATTGGATTAACCTTCAGCATGAATTCGAGTGCTTTTTCTTTGTGGCCGATTGGCATGCACTCACTACCCATTATGAAGACCCTCAAATTATCCAAAACAGCGTTTGGGACATGGTGGCAGATTGGTTGGCAGCGGGTGTTAACCCAGGCTCAGCAACCTTGTTTGTTCAAAGCCAAGTGCCTGAACACGCTGAATTACATTTGTTATTGTCCATGATCACGCCATTAGGTTGGCTAGAACGTGTTCCCACTTATAAAGATCAGCAGGAAAAGCTTAAAGAGAAAGATTTAGCCACTTATGGATTCTTAGGTTATCCCTTACTACAAGGCGCCGATATTCTGCTTTACCGAGCAGGGTCTGTTCCTGTGGGAGCTGATCAAGTGGCTCACGTGGAAATTACCCGTGAAGTGGCTCGTCGCTTTAACTACATGTTTGGCCGTGAACCAGGCTTTGAAGAAAATGCTGAAGCAGCCATAAAGAAAATGGGTAAGAAAGCCTCTAAATTGTATACCTCTTTACGTAAACGCTATACCGAAGGAGGCGATGGTGAAGCGTTAGCCACCGCACAAGCGTTATTGCGCGAACAGCAAAATATAACCCTAGGCGACAAAGAGCGTCTGCTTGGGTATTTAGAAGGGGGAGGTAAGGTGATTTTGCCTGAGCCTCAAGCATTGTTGACTCCTGAGTCTAAAATGCCAGGCCTGGACGGTCAGAAAATGTCCAAGTCTTATAACAACACCATTAGCTTGCGTGAAGAACCTGCGGAAATTGAACGAAAAATTCGCACCATGCGCACCGACCCTGCTCGAATTCGTCGTGACGATCCGGGTAACCCAGAAAACTGCCCAGTTTGGCAGTTGCATGAAGTGTACAGCGAAGATGATGTGAAAGACTGGGTTCAAACTGGTTGTCGCTCTGCCGGTATTGGTTGCATTGATTGTAAAGGTCCTGTGATTGATGCGGTTAAGGCAGAGTTACAGCCTATTCAAGAGCGTGCTAAGCAGTACGATAACAATCCAGATCTAGTGCGTTCAATCATTCAAGAAGGCAGTGAAAAAGCCCGTGAAGCCGCCAGAGATACCATGGAAGACGTACGTCATGCCATGGGACTTTCCTACCGCTAGTCCAGTATCTGATTATGACGGAAGTAAGCGATAAGCCATTGGAAGCAACCGAACAGCAAGAGACTGAGCTTAATGAAGCTCTGTCTCTTGCTGAGGTGTCTGTTGAAAACAAGGCCTTAGAGAATAGCGAAGCGCCGAATCCCAAGTCTAATGATGCCTCTTTGGATTCATCAGAACCTGAGCAAAGCAAAAAAAGCAAAGGCGATAAAAGCACTTCCCAACAGGAAATGCCCTTTGCTTTGGTGCATGGTGAAGCCTTTACTCAATTGCCGCTGGATCTCTATATTCCGCCCGATGCCCTAGAAGTAATTTTAGAGCAATTCGAGGGGCCATTAGATTTATTGCTTTACTTAATTCGCAAACAAAATTTAGATATTTTGGAAGTGAATGTGGCAGAAATTACTGAACAATACATGCATTACGTTGATTTAATGCAAATTGTTCATTTGGAATTAGCCGGTGAGTATTTAGTGATGGCCGCCATGCTGGCTGAAATTAAAAGTCGTATATTACTGCCTCGCACAGAGACAGAAGAAGAGGAAGAGGAAGATCCTCGCGCAGAATTAATTCGCCGCTTACAAGATTACGAACGTTTTAAGAAAGCCGCTGAAGAATTGGAAGAATTCCCGCGCATGGGCCGAGATACTTTTGAAGTGGAAATTAAGGCGCCAGAATACACCGCCGAAAAGAACCACCCAGATGTGGACTTTAAAGAACTCATTTTAGCTTTTAGTGATATTTTGCACCGTGCTGACATGTTTACTCAGCATGAGGTGGCCAGAGAAAAGCTGTCCACCCGCGAGCGCATGAGCGAGATCCTCTCTATTTTATATAATGATGATTTTAAACCGTTTAGTCGCTTATTTTCTCCAGAAGAAGGCCGTGCAGGTGTGGTGACGACTTTCCTTGCCATGCTGGAATTAATAAAAGAGCAGTTAATTGAAATTGTGCAAAATGAACTGTTTGGTGTCATTCATGTGAAGAAAAAATCTGCAAAAGATCATTTTGCTGAAGGGCCCAATTATGAAGTTTAATTTTAATAATAAAAACATGATGGTGATGGCTTCATGATCGTTAACGATATTCAGTTGGAACAAATTATTGAAGGGGCACTTTTAGCTTCTGGCCAAACCATAAGTGTCGATCGAATTCAAAATTTATTCGAAGACGGCTTAGAGCCCAGTGAGCAAAGAATATTAACCACCCTTGAGCGTTTAGGTGATAAGTGCGAAAGCCGTGGTTATGAATTGAAAAAAGTCGCCACCGGCTACCGTTTTCAAGTGAAGCAAGATTGTGCCAAATGGGTGAGCCGTTTGTGGGAAGAAAAACCCCAGCGTTATAGTCGTGCATTGTTAGAAACTTTATCTATTATTGCTTACCGACAGCCGGTTACCCGTGGTGAAATTGAAAGCATCCGTGGCGTGGCGGTAAGCTCTCACATCACCAAGACATTATTAGAGCGTGAATGGATTCAAATAGTGGGGCACAGAGATGTACCAGGACGTCCTTCAATTTTCGCCACCACTAAAATGTTTTTAGATTATTTCAGTTTATCAAGCTTAGACCAATTGCCCACACTTGAAGAAATTCAAGAAATTGCCGATGCCAATCATGCCCTTGAATTAGAAGATAAAGTTCAAGAGGGTAATTTTGATTTCTCATCAAAAGAATCTGACGAATCAGGCGAAGACACTTTAGAGAGTGCAGCCCTCGACTTAGCCGCTGCTGATGCCTTGGTGCAATCGGTGGAAGATGCTGTATTTAATAAGCCAGAAGAAGAACCCGAAGAGCAAAGCAATGATGCTTCTGGCGAGCAACAGAGCATTCCTTCATTGGACTTGCCTGAGCTTTCTTTAGAAGACTCTTTAGATGAGAGCGCAGGGGCTGATTCAAATGAATTAGCAGTAGAAGCCAGTAGTATTGATGAAGCTCAAGCTTTGGTTGCCGAAATAGACGAAAATGTGGCAGAGCAGCAATTTGGACAAGAAGCGTCTAAAATAGAAGTAGACGAACTAGATCAAGATGCTCTGGCTCAGGTAACCATTGCCCGCATGATAGCAGAGCAAGAGGCTTTGCTTAATGCTAAATCGGCTACTCAAGGGCCGGAAACCGCAAAAGTGACAGGCAGTTCAGTGCCTCAAACAGCGGCCATGAGGCAGGCGCCCTCGGAACAAGTGAGTGAGCCTGCTCAGTCAGTGGCTTCTAGTGGTTCGGTGTTTGATGACTTTGAAGAAGATTACCAAGGCCAGACAAGCCAAGAACCTTCAATAGGCAAGCCCGAGCCAAGTGGTTCAGTATTTGACGATTTTAATGATGATGCTCAGTCAGCTCATCAATTGGATGCTCCTAGCTATTCAGGTGCAGCCCAACCAGAGACAACAGCCAGCGAGACCGTGCTTGATGAAAGCGAAGACGAGGCTCTTATGGCTGCCATGGAAGAAGAGATGATGGCTCAACTGGAGGAAGAGCAAGCTCAGCTACAGTCTGAGCAGGTTGAACAGGATGAAAAGGGTGAGAGTAAAACCTTATCTGATTTGGCCAGTAAATTTGAATAATCCAAGATCTACTCATAAACGGAGAATGGTTAATGAGTGAAAAGTTACAAAAAATCCTTGCCCAAGCAGGCATAGGTTCCCGTCGTGAGATGGAACGTTGGATTGAGCAAGGACGTGTACACTTAAATGGCGAAGTGGCCAAATTAGGTGAACGTGCTGGGCCAGACGATGAAATTCAAGCGGACGGTCGTAAAGTAGACCATAAAGTGAAGGCACCGAGACGTGTGCTGGTCTATAACAAGCCTGAAGGGGAGGTCTGCACTCGCAACGACCCAGATGGTCGCCCTACCGTATTTGATAATCTGCCCCGCATTAAAGGTGAACGTTGGATTGCGGTGGGCCGATTAGATATTAATACCGCTGGTTTATTGCTGTTTACCACAGATGGTGAGCTGGCCAATAAGCTTATGCACCCCAGTACCAATACGGTAGACCGTGAATACGCAGTGCGTGTGGCCGGTGAAGTGACCCCTGAAATCATCGAAAACCTTAAGAAAGGCGTGGTATTGGATGATGGTATGGCCAAATTCACCGACGTACAGTTCTTTGATGGTGAAGGGTTTAACCAGTGGTACCACGTTTGTATCATGGAAGGACGTAACCGTGAGGTGCGTCGTTTATGGGAAAGCCAAGACCTTAAAGTGTCACGTCTTAAGCGTGTTCGTTACGGTTGTATTTTCTTACCTAAGAAGGTGTCAGTGGGCCGTTGGGTTGAACTTAATCAAAAAGATACCGATGAATTAGCCAGTTTGGTGAACTTAGAAAGTAAGCCTGTGGTGAATTTAGATCCGCAATTATTAAAACAGTACGAACGTGATGTTAGGCGCCAGAAAACCCGTCAGAAGGTGGGTGGTGAAAGCAAGCTGCGTAAGCGTAAGGTTCGTATAGACTCTTAAGTCTATTTTCTGAGCCGCTTAGGCGGTTCAGAAGGCACGGTTTCAGATTGAGATTTGTTCAACTAGGGTCTTGCCTTTCAAGAAATCCAAAGCTTAAAAATGTTAAAAAGAAGCTGCCAACAAGAATGAAAGCAGGCTGTGCCACAGCCAGCATCACTAACCCACCTACAATCCAAAAATTCTTAACCCACTGCAATTTTTTCTGATAAATCTTAGACCGTGTCCATTGATACTCAACACTATTTTGCGGAATCCCCAGCCAGTCTATTAGGCGATCCAAAAGATTTTTTTTCATCCCCCAGCTCCATGTACTTTTAGTCAAGGTAAGTATAAGCCTAATGCAAAGTGCTGGTTTTCCAAGGGTGGAGAAGTAAAAAATCTGAAGCGCCCAATCTTCATGCATGTTGGGAATTAGCCTTACTAGGCATTCATATTTAGTGCACAAGAAGAGATCGAATGGTCCATAACAAGATCGCTCAGGACAATTAAAGCAACTGACCTGAGCTAATAGTCAAAATAGGAGGGTTTAGGCCGGAATCTCTAATATGATCTTGCCTTGCGCCCTTTGGCTTTGGCTTAGGTCATGGGCTTTTTTAATTTGGCTCATGGGAAATATTGAATCCACTTCAACTCGTATATTGCCTTCATCAATTAATTTTGAAATGCTATTCAAATCTTGAGCATTGGGGGTGACCCACCAGCGTTGGAAATGAATGCCTTTAGCTTGGGCAAGACTTGGGTCCATGTCATCCAGTAGGGAGATTAACGCTCCTTTGGGTTTGATCACGTTTAATGACGCTTCCAATAAGCCTTCACCGCCCACCGCCGCCAATACCATATCGACATTCATTAACTGTTGGCTGAAATCTTCATTGCGGTAATCAATGAATTCATCACACCCTAATGCCATAACAAAATCGCGCTTGGCTTGAGAAGCGGTGCCAATAACATGGGCGCCCAGTGATTTGGCAATTTGTACGGCAAAGCTGCCTACGCCACCTGCTGCATTGTGAATGAGCACTGTTTGTCCAGCTTGTAGTTTCCCTCCTTCTACCAGTGCCTGATAGGCAGTGGTGGCGGCTAGTGGCACGGCGGCGCTGGTGGTTAAATCTAAAGACGTGGGCTTATGGGCCACTAAATTGGCATCAACGGCTAAATATTGGGCATAGCTGCCTTGATCTGAAATGGGTGAGTAAACAAATACTTCATCCCCTAATTTAAAACCTGTTACATCCTTACCTAATTCACTTATTACCCCGGCGGCATCCCAACCCAGAACGAGAGGTAGCTCATGGCCTGTATCTTCTTGCAATAGACCTTCACGGACCATCCAGTCTACAGGGTTAATGGCAGCCGCCTTAACTTTAATCAGCACTTGTTGATCGTTAATGGCTGGGCGAGGTAATTCACCTTCAATTAGTTGTTGTGCGTTACCGTATTCTTTTATGTATATGGCTTTCATGGTGTCGTCCTTTTGTGTTGTCTTTGTGGAGTGGATAAGTGAATAGTGGACCTAGAAATGATTACGGTCTAATTGATCATTTGTATAAAATACATAGTCTATGTGAATGTATTGTGAGATAGTCATCCAAAGCAGCCTATGAACCTACGCACTAAAGAATGAGATAGATGGCCAATTTAGATTTGAACCTATTGGTGATTTTTGAGGCAATTATGCAAGAGCGCTCGATAACAGGTGCCGCCCAACGCTTATTTATGACCCAACCCTCTGTTTCTAACGCCGTTAACCGAATGCGGCATGCTTGGGCAGACCCATTGTTTGTAAAAGAAGGGCGTGGAATTAAACCCACTCCTTATGCGGAAGCTTTGTGGCAGCAAGTCGGTGAATCCTTAAGTACTATTCGTCACGCCACTCAGAAAGAGCCCTTTAATGTGGCCAATACGCAGCGTACTTTTCGCATAGCCTTAACCGATTGGATGGCCGATTTATTTTGGTTGCCGCTGCGCAAACTGATCGAAACACACGCGCCTGGTTTAAATATTCACGCCGTGCCTTATGCGGTGAATGCTGAGCAGCTTTTATTAGATGCTGAAGTGGATTTAGTACTGGATTATTACGCTGGCACTAACCCTCATGTGAAAAGCCAGTGGATATTTGATAATCATTTTGTTTGTGCGATGGGGGCTCAGAACCCTTTAGCGAATCAAGACTTAAACCTAGAGCAATTTATTGGGGCAGAGCATTTGCTCATGTCGTTATCGGGCAAAGCCTTTGGCAGTGTGGATGCTGCATTGCAAAAAAAAGGGGCAAAACGGCGCATTGCCATGACGGTGAATCATTTTTCTAACATCGCTAAAATATTGCAAGGCACCGACCTTATTACGACTATTCCATTGCCGATTATTTACAACAGCGTTATGGAGGGGAAGTTAGTGATTACTCAACCCCCCATGGCTATAGCCCCAGGCCCCATTTCAATGACCTGGCATAAGCGCCATGATCAAGATTCAGCCATGGTGTGGTTAAAAGGGAAAATACTGCAGATATTGAAAGAGGACTTACAAAATAACTTAGTCACCTATGAAAAATATAGGAAATTAAGGTCTTAAAGCATAAGCATTAAATCGCAGATATAAAAACGGTGACATTCAGCCAATCGTTAATAATTGGCTGAATTATTGGGAATATTGTGTTTGTTTATAAAGGCAATCCCAAAAATGTCATAGTGGGTTTGGGCGCTGAAGATTTTTCAGGGACATCACCACTTAGCGCCACGCAGGCTCTTAACATATCATCATGGTCGGGTGTTGATTCATCTTTTACATTTAGGGTTAGTAAGGTCTCTCGTAATTCATGCCAGTTACTATTGCGGGTAACAAACGCATCATCTGGGTTTAAATACGCATCTGGAATGACTCTCACTAAGCCTTTTTGCTTTTCAGTATTATTTTCCTGCCACGCCAATTCCCCTTGAGACTTTAACACCATTAAAAATATGGCTTGTGTGGCTGTATCAACCCCCGATGTTTTCATGGTTTGATAAAAAATATTGTCACTGGTGTCGCGGTCACATATTTGTGTCCAATATAGGTAGTCATGCAAAATAGCCGCGCTTAAATACTTTCCAAAGGGAGGGTACAAAGCCCAAAATCGCCTAGGGGTGCTGGCTAAATCCGTGACAAACCCTCTGGGTACGCGAATGTTCGCGATGACTTCTCCTTCTTTTTCGGCGCTAAAATTCATGTCCTGCCACACAATCCACTGGCTGCCATCCCCAAAGGGGCTTAATACCGCAGGATGATTATGAGGCGTGGTGCTGCAGGCCATAAGCATCATGCAGATTATTGTCAGTAGGCTTATCCTAATCATAATGCTTTTACCTTGTTGCTCTTGTCATATACCCCCACTAGCTGGCGGCTTAATGCTAGCAGTTCACCATTAGGGTGATAAATGCGTCCTTCAGTATGGGCGTATCCTAATTCGGCTTGAACAACTTGGCAGTCGTAATAAAGGTAATCTTCCTTTTTAAGGTATTGCCTTGGTTGAATAAACTCAATGTTCCATGTGATGGTACTGGCTGGTGCTGGTTGTTGAAGGGTGGTCAATACAGCTGGTGGCCAAGCGTCAATTAACGCTAAGATACCCGCATCGCTGAAGGTATTGGGTTGATCTTCAAAACGCATCCAACCGTGTACCTCGCTTTTTTCACTGCCTGAAAAGGGCATGTCTTTACTGGTAAGACGCATATCAACTTTTTGCACCAATTCAGGTGTGACGCCTTTCAAATAGGGAAATTTAAAGCCCTTGTTAACGGCAGGCAGTTCTGTTGCATTAGACTGCTTAATGATCGCATTAGATTCCCGCGCAGATCCAAAGCAGGCCATGAGCTGGGTTTTCACTTGGCCATTCTGTAATAGCTGTCCTTGGATTTGGTAAATGGACTTTCCTTGGGATAAAACTTGGTAGTTGAGCTGACAATTTTCCTCGCTAATAATAGCTGCGCAAAAATGAACATTAATAGACCGCAGGTCTTTGTCATTCAGACCGGTTTGAGCCTCAATATGGCTTAATACTAAGGCTGCGCTTAGCCCTCCAAATACGCTGCGACCTTGCCCCCAGCTACTGTCGATGGCAAAAGGTGCTGTTAACTTAGCAAGGCTAATATAATGCTCAAAATTCATAGGATTGCTCATGAGCTTGCTATCTCTAATTGGGCTGACGGTATAAAGAGCGGTATTTTACGGGTTTACAAGATGAGGCACTATTGTTTTTCATTCACTTTGGCTGTCTAAAAGGGCAATAGAAAGAGCGGTGGGAAGAAAATAATAGGGGGCAGGGCAAGGTCATAAAAACTTAAATATGCTGGTGAAGCTCGACATTTCAAAGATGTGTTTTAATTTAGGTTGACAGTTTTTAATGCACACAATGCCATCACCGGCCTGGACGTGGTGCTTGAAATTCAAAAGCATGCCCAGAGCCGAGCTATCAATATATTCCGTTTGCGCCAAGTCAATTATATATATTAGATCTGAATCACTGGGAATATCACTGTAAGCGTCTCGAAAATTTTCGATGATATGGGAATCAAATCGAGCGGGTAGGGTAAAGATCAGGCTGCCTTCTTGCTGGCTAACATCAATATTCGACATAAAGAATTACTCTGTTATGCATTAGTTACTTTATTGCTGGGCATTTACTTCCTCCTAAGTGTAGCTGTAAATGACAAGGCTGATTTTATTGGATGTGACTCTCCACGCCTCTGTAGTGTGGAAGTGGACTAGGGTTTAATTCTGACTAAATCTAGGCAATACAGGAATTTTTGAGGAAATTAAACTTGAATGGATTGTATTGAAACCGAATAACAATTTTTTATGAGCAAAAAATCGATTGATTAATCTTTCAATTGTTATCAATCCTAAATTTTTCCTGCTTTAAATAGTTAGTGATTTGGAAACATTAGCATAATTTCCCTAAATCAACTCTAGCGCTATATTCAAGCATGGCAGAGTAGTCGTCATAGCTCTGTAAGAAACTCACTTCATAGCCTGTCAACAATCTAACAGGCCAGATTCATTTCCATGGATTATTTAATTCTTTTGTTGATCTGTAAGAGCTTCAAATTCTTTTGATAGTCACTATTGCTACAGTGCTTTTCATTTGGCGCTCTTACTCAGGTAAACTCAGAAGGCCCGAGCTTCGCTAGTGCTAATAACACCTGCAATTAACATCGGGCTTCAGAAGCTGAATGATTCTCCATGATCAAAGTAGGTCATGCAGGTAATAGAGCATTAAGTAAATGGATAGCAATACCGCGACCCACACCACCATGGTTTCGATTGGCCAAAGTCTCGCGAAGTAACCCTTGGGTTGACCGGATTCTGCATCATACGAATTCTGGATAACTTGCTTGATGGATGTCACCACAGATTTCTCAAAGCGGCCATAAGCGCCGTACACGCTGCCTCCAACCCTTTTTACAACATTCGGTGCAAGCTTACGGTAGAGCCAATCCGCATCGAGATTGGTTGACGGCAGCTCAGGTGGATACATATTCTTAAGGTTGAGCCAAACAAAGGCCAATGCTGAGAAGAATAACAATTGAAGTTGGGTTAGCACGTGGGTCATATCATAAGGATTATAGTCATGCTCCCAAGGTAAAAGCGCATAAACCGTTTGCGCAGGGAAGGTACCTATCACAACACAGGTTACCGCCGCTATGGTCATGGCGATAAGCATGTTTTTTGGTGGTTCGGTTGTACGAATGCCAGAGTCATGAGCGAAAAAGGCGAAGTACGGAATTTTAACTCCGGCGTGGTGGAATACCCCGGCGGCGGCAAAGAGCAGCAATAACCATACTACGTCGTAACCTTCGGCTACCGCTGCTGCCATGATCATGGATTTTGATACAAAGCCGCTGAACAGTGGAAAGGCTGAGATAGATGCGGCGCCCACAATACAGAGTATGGTGGTTTTGGGCATGCTTTTGTATAAGCCTCCCAATTCGGACCCATTAATCTTGCCGGTCATATGCAATACCGCACCCATAGACATCATAAGTAAGCCTTTAAAGATGACATCGTTAAACGCGTGAGCCACCGCGCCGTTTAACGCGATGGCGGTACCAATACCAATACCAACGATCATAAAACCAATTTGGTTTATCAAACTGTAGGCTAGCACTCGACGAAGATCGTTTTCGATGACTGCAAAGAAAATTGGGAAACACGCCATGGAAACGCCTATCCAAATGAGAATTTCTTCTCCGGGATAGCCACGGGCAAACGCATAGACTGCAACTTTAGTGGTGAATGAAGCTAAGAAAACAGTGCCTGTGGGTGTCGCTTCTGGGTACGCATCGGTTAACCAGTTGTGCATAAATGGAAATGCACATTTGATTCCAAAGGCCAAGAAAATCAACCAAGCCCCGATTTGCGCAAGACCCTCATGTTGCAAAGATATTTGATTAAACAACAGGCTGTTATTCACCTGCGCAAGAATCAACAGCCCCGCGAGCAGCAAAACACCGGATAAGACTTGA
The DNA here is from genome assembly GCA_913058575.1 of uncultured Bermanella sp. Taxonomy (GTDB): domain Bacteria; phylum Pseudomonadota; class Gammaproteobacteria; order Pseudomonadales; family Oceanobacteraceae; genus Bermanella. The sequence continues at coordinate 11,291 of CAJXRF010000030.1, read as the reverse complement.
ATGATGAGGTATCGAAAACCAGACGAATAGGCTCGGTCAGTTTTGCGTGCCCAAATCAAAAATACAGACGTCAGTGCCAGCAGTTCCCAAAATACAAACAACGTGAGTAAGTCACCAGCAAATACGGCACCCACGGCACTGGCAGCATACGCAAGTCCGGCGACATGCTGCACGGTATCTTTAATGTGAAGTGCATAAACAACGGCAATAAATGAGGCAAGGTGAAAGAGGTAGCCAAACATTAAACTCAGTTTATCGACACGCACTGGCTCAAGTACGTAGCCCATGAACTCCATAGACCAGAACACTCCGTGTTCTATGCCCATTAGATTTAAGGCGCCCGCGATGGGAGCGGCTAACATTAGAATGTTACGCAACCAGCCTCGCAGTAAAATAGCCGCGAGTGCACCCAGCAACAGGGGAATAAACGGTATGACACTATTCATCGTAGTAATCTTCTCCACGCATTAGCACTTTGCGCATTTCTTTGGCGATTATCACTAATACCACACAACCGACAAAACCATATATGGCATAGAAGGCGGGAATTTTTTCCCAATCGTGGTATATGTGGCGATGCACAATAAAGTCGGCAACCACCAACAGACCACAAATTACGTAAAAAACCTTGAGCATTTTGCGAATGTTTTCGGGCTTATCGAAGAAGCCACTGGGTTCATGCTGTTCAGCCATTTAGCCTTCTCCTTTTAAGCTGGTTGTCATCTCTACATTGGTTGATACACCAGGGATTAGATTAATCAAATCGATCAATGGCTGTGGATAGAAAAACAATACGAGACAACATACAGAGGTGGTGCTCAGTGCAATCAACATAAGTAGGGGGGCTTCTTTGGTCTCAGCCCATGTCCAAGGTTTAGATTCTCCGGGCTGGGTATGAAAAAACGCTTTTATAGGAATGGGCAACAGGTACGCAATATTAAGCAGTGAACTGATCATTAAGGTGGCCACAATAAAGAGTTTATCTGCTTCCAACGCGCCCACGACCAGATACCATTTACTCCAGGTTCCTGCCATGGGTGGTAAACCAATAATGCTAATGGCACCGATGGTAAACGCTGTCATGGTGATGGGCATTTGCCTACCAAGACCGCCCATGTCGCTGATGTTCTTTTTATGACTGGCCACCATGATGGCGCCCGCGCAGAAAAACAAAGTAATTTTACCCACACCGTGGGTCGCGATGTGCAATGCAGCACCCGCACTGGCAATAGACGACGCCAAAAGTGCACCTACGACTATGTAGCTCAATTGACTAATGGTGGAGTAGGCGAGTCGCGCTTTTAGATTGTCTTTGGTCATTGCGATGCAGGAAGAAAGCAATATAGTCGCGGCACCTATATAAAGCATGATATCCGTGGTAGCGAGATCTTTAAGTGTGTCTAAACCAAAAATATAAATCACGACTTTTAAAATACAGAATACACCCGCTTTTACCACGGCCACCGCATGTAAGAGTGCACTAACAGGTGTGGGTGCCACCATCGCGGCTGGCAACCAACGATGGAAAGGCATGATGGCAGCTTTACCTATGCCATAGCAGAAAAGCACAAGCAAAACGCTTAGAATAACTTTATTGTGAGAGTCGTCAAAAATACCGCCCGCTTGAAAATCCAAGGTTCCCGTTAAGCTATAGGTGCCTAACACAGCAAACAGAAAAAACGCGATGGATGTGCTGAGCAAAATACCCAGATAGACGCGGCCCCCTTGTTTGGCTGCATCATTCCCAGCATGGGTAACCAATGGGTAAGTCGACAGTGTTAATACTTCATAAAATATAAAGAGTGTTAGCAAGTTGCCCGAAAAACAAATAGCCATCACCGAACTGATGGCAAGGGCAAAGCAAAAGAAGAATCGGGTTTGGTTTTCTTCGTTATGCCCGCGCATGTAACCTATGGCGTAGATACTGGTAATGATCCACAAGAAGCTGGCCACTAACGCGAATAAGACACCCAAAGGCTCCACTACAAAACTAATACCCAGACCTGGGAAAAGTTCAGCAACATCAAGGCGCATCTCAACACCTTGGAATGTGTAGTCAGTAACCGCGAGCACAATGCTGAACAAAATAGTGGCCGTTATTAATGTAACCGCTTCCCTTAAGTCCGGGCTTTTTCCGGTTGCCACAACCAGTAATGCGCCAATGAAGGGAATTAAAATAGAAAGACTAATAAGCTGTGAAGGATCGACACCCTGCCAAAGATTCATTGAGACACCTCTACACTACTGGCCGCTGCTATGGCGCTGGTTTGGAAAAGCCATTCCGATGCACTTCTAGCCGCTTCAGTGGTTAAGCTTGTATCAATGCCAAAATAAATGTTGGCTAACACCAATGCCCACATGGGGGCCAACATCAGCCAAGGGGCTTCTTTCACCTGATTGGAATCTCGAGATGCTGGTGGTTTTTGAAAATACGCGGCTTCAATTACTCTTCCAATATAGACCACGGCTAATAATGAACCCGCTAAAACTAAGGCCGCTACAACCCAATGTTGTTGCTCTAGGGCCGCCGTGACCAAATACCATTTACTGACAAACCCAACGGTCAGTGGCACCCCAATAATGCTGAGGCCTGCAATGGTAAAGGCCGCCATAGTAAGGGGCATCTGTTTACCTAATCCTTTGAATGCATTGATATCCACCGATCCCACGCGATAAAAAACCGCACCAACCGCCATGAACAACGCACCTTTCATTAATGCGTGATTAAATATATGAATTAGGCCAGACATTAAGCCTGTTACGCTGACCAGGCTGACGCCGAGGATCATGTAACCGATTTGGGCCACACTGCTGTAGGCCAGTACGGTTTTGACGTTGCTTTGTACCGTTGCCATGTAAGAGCACTTGAAGATAGCGACAATGGCCAACACCATTAAAATTAAATCCATCCCCATTTCTTCGAACACATAATTCCAGCCAAATATTGTGAAGATAAAACGAATCATCACGTAGAAAGCCACCTTGGTGGCGGTACTGGCTAAAAACGCTGTTACGGCAGAAGGTGCGTGGGTGTATGCGGCTGGAAGCCACATGTGTAATGGAAACAACGCAAGCTTAATACTGACACCCACCATGATGAAGGCTAAGCCTGTGTTGATGGTGCGGTTGCTTTCGTAAATATCGATTCTATTGGCTAGGTCAAGCATATTAAGGGTGCCGGTATTCATATAGAGCATGCCGACACCGATGAGAATAAACGTGGCCCCTATGGTTCCCATTACCAGGTATCGAAATGCTGCTGTTAAGCAGCGACGATCGGATCCCAAGCTCACTAAGGTATAGGTGGCCAACGAAGAGATCTCTAGGAAAACGAAAAGGTTAAAGGCGTCGCCGGTTAACAAAATTCCGGACAAACCCGCAAGGCAAAGCAAATGTGCCGTGTAATATAAAGTATGTTTGGATGAATCAATTTCTTTTTCAATGCTGTCTTTTGAATAAATTAATACAAGTGTGGACAGGGCGGAGACTGCTAACAATACAAAGGCATTGGCCGCATCAACACGTAATTCAATTCCCCAGGGCGCAGGCCAACCGCCTACCGCATAACTAAGAACCGACTCTGTTAAGGCAGCCGCTAACAGTTGCCATGAAAAGTAGCAGGCTAATGCACTGATAGCGGTGGCGAATATCCATAAAAATAGTGAACGCCCTAGCAGTAACGTAATCGGTGCTGCAATTAAAGGCAAAAGTATGGGAAGGGTAGCCAAGTGTTGTTCAAGCATTATATGGCGTCATCCTGGTTTTCAAATTCATTTTCTTCAACAGTGCCATAAGCTCGTTTGATCCTGATAATAAGGGCAAGGCCCACTGATGTTGTGGCTACGCCCACCACAATAGCGGTAAGAATGAGTACATGAGGTAAAGGGTTTGAATACGTGGTGACACCTTCGACCAAAATGGGAGCGGTACCTCCATTTACTTTACCCATGGAGATATAAAGCATAAAGACAGACGTTTGAAAGACATTCAGGCCAACAATTTTTTTAACAAGGTTGTTAGCCGATATGACAATGTAAAACCCTGTCATCATCAAAAAAACGACGATCCAATAGTTGTAATAATCGAGAATAAAATTCACTGGATGTTTGACCTCTCTGCCTGACTACCAAAGGCATAAAAAATACTCAGCATGACTGCAAATACTGTGATACCCACACCTAACTCAATTATGATGATGCCGTAATGTTGGCCGACGATGGGATCTGTTGCGAGCTTACTGTAATCAAGAAATTGGCCGCCTTTATACATGCTGAAAAAACCAACACTGGCGTATAGTAAAACCCCAATGGATGCCAATGCCTGTAAAAACTTGGGACCTACCACGGCAAATGCACGAGATAAGCCAAACACCAACGTGTATAAAATAAACGCGGCAGCTGCAATAACGCCGGCTTGGAAGCCTCCTCCTGGACCAAAATCACCATGGAACTGCACATAGAGAGCAAACAGAATGATTAATGGAATAAAAAATCGGGCCACAACGTGGAGTACATGATGGGCTTTAAAACCCGATTCTGGAACGTCGTTCTCTTCTTGTCTGCGCACGCCTAACAATGCAAGCACACCGATGAGAGCAGCGAAAACAACCACCGTCTCTCCTAATGTATCAAAGCCTCGATAACTGGCTAAGACGGACGTGACCATATTGGGGAGCCCAATCTCTTTTGGTGACTCTTCAATGTATCGAGGAGCAACATGTTCATGAATAGGGTTATTGGGGTGACCGAATGGGGGCATATCAAGCGTGCCATATATCAGCGCCGCGCCTGTGATGCAGACAACCAGTAAAGGCAAAATAGAAGAGTGAGAGCTTTTCTTTTCTTTTCGGCCCGTTAGAGCCAGTGTTCCCAACATCAAAACCGTAGATATACCCGCACCAACGGATGCTTCGGTAAAGGCCACATCAACAGCATCAAGATTGATAAATATCAAAGCAGACAAAAAGCTATATATGCCAAACAGCATAACGACAGCAAACAAATCTTTTAAGAATATCATCTGTAAAGCAGTAATGGCCAGCATGGCCAGCAATACTAAATCAATCAAATCTCCCATTAATATGTTCGCTCTTGTTGTTTTACTTGTGTTTCAGGCAATGTTAATAAGCCACCATGGCGAGCGGATTTAGCTAGTGCATGAGACGCGGTTGGGCTGGTAATCATGAGAAAGGCCAGAATGAACAGAAGTTTGGCAGTATTTATATCGAATGAGGTTTGCAGGATTAACCCCAAGAGAATCAATATTGTTGCAATTGAATCGGTGACGCTTGCTGCGTGCATGCGCGTAAAAAAATCTGGAAATTTGAACAGCCCTAGAGCGCCACTAAATCCAAAAAACACCCCTGCAATAAGCAGGACACTACTGATGATGTCTAAGATAAACATGTCTATCCATTACCGTTAACGTGTTAATCAATGGGGGCTGTGTACTCGAAAAACCGAAGTACTGCCACCATTCCAATAAAGTTGATAAGGGCATAAACAATCGCAATATCTAGAAAATCTGGACGCCCCATCAAATAGCCTCCAACAGCAATAAATAATACTGTTTTCGTACCAAACATATTCACACCCAGTATGCGGTCATACACTGTGGGTGCGCTAATGGCTCTTGCAAGCGCCATTGCCATCACAACTAAAATAGCAATCGTTACGGCTGTATATACTTCAGTCATTTATACACCACACTTATAAACACCCGTCATTCACTTTTACCCCATATGCCAGTGATTTTATTTTCCATATAACCTTCTTCTAGTTCGGTAATGGACGATTTTTGCAATGCATGAACCGTCAATTCGTCACCTTTTAAATCGACACATAGTGTACCAGGGGTCAAAGTGATTGAATTTGCGTATAACACACGCTTGTTTGGGGGGATATTCGATATATTAATTTTTGCTAAGGTAGGCGAAACCTTGCTTGGCGAACCCCAAATAAGTTTTGTTACATGGATGCTAGATTTCAATATTTGTCCAATTAACCAGGGGATGTAACGAATAAGTCGAAGGCCTGTGCCGAGGTGCTGACGCTTTTTGTCGACGTCTTCTATGCGCCTTAAAACTAACAGCACCACAAAGATGGAGACAGCACCGAAGCTGAGCAGTAATGGGTTGTAGATTCCCGAAAGCAACAGCCAGAAAATAGACAGTATCAGAGCCCATATCGCGATATGGATATAGTTACGGCGGGATTTTTTTTCGATACTTGGCATACTTAACAAGGGTACCTAACTTTCAACGCTCTTAATAAAGCATCTTGTAATGGGAGTTCTTTATCTATATCGGCCATAATATCATGGGCATTAACATCTTTTGGTAAGCAAAGATTAAGTTCCTTTTTAATCACGTCTGCTAGGTAAGTCTTACCAACGCGTGTATTAAAAGCATGCTGCTCAAACTTAGAAAATTTTGAATTGTAACCTACTTCATTAAGTTGCAGTAGCGCATCTAAGTAGCCGCGAATAAATTGTATGCATTGATCCTGCGATACATCTCCGGATGAACATACATTTGGCAGGGACTGCTCTTTATTCTCCATATTGGCAAATGCGCAGAAAGAGTACGCCAGTAAAATACTGGCCAGTAACGAACGCAATTTGTGTGATTGTAGATTCATCGTATCTCAACTTATTATTATTAGTTCAGTGGGTTGATAATCTCGTTTTTTAAGTGAGGCAGTAACAAAAATATACGCTGCCAATGAATCCTTCTAGGTACGCTGCCTTAGCATACTGGTTTCTAATTGGGAGGTTGACTACCTTTTAATCAGTTTTGCTATGTCCGTTTACTCTGTAAGTCTATAAGTTAAGAGTAGGGGTAATATGAAGTGCTTGGCGTGATAGCTCAATAGAAGTTATTCAGTTTTAATGATAGGATTTTCCTATCACTTGAACATAATGCTCGCGAGCAAGGTATTACAATGTCGCTTGAAACCCCAACCATTAAACAGCTGGAATACTTTGTCGGTCTAGCGGAAGCCACATCTTTTCGCCGTGCTGCAGAGCGCCTTAATATCAGTCAGCCTACCCTCACTGCTCAGGTCTATAATCTAGAAAAAGTCTTAAATTTAACCTTGGTTGAACGCAGCCGCAGTGGCACCACCTTAACGCCAGCGGGTAGAGATTTGCTGGTAAATGCACGACAAGTGATTGAGGAAATGTGCGGTCTGATGGATCAGGCTGCGATGATCAATAGTGGCCCAGGAGGTACATTTCGTATGGGCGTATCACCCACCTCAGGTCCTTATTTATTACCTCATATATTGCCTGGCCTACATCAAGCTTATTCATCCCTTAAGCTCTATGTTAGGGAAAATATGCCGAAAACTTTAGAGCTCGACTTATTAGAAGGGAGGCTGGATTTAGTACTAATTCCTAAGCCTTTTGACAACTCTAGTTTGACAAGTGAAGTGCTGTTTCATGAGCCCATGCAATTGGTTATCCCTGAAGATCACGACCTGTCAAAGCTAAAAAAAATAAAACCACATCACCTACGGGGGCAAACTATTCTTACCTTGCTAGAACAATACAGTAGCTACCATCAAACGGAGTCGCTGTGTGCAGAGCTAGGCGCCAACATTGCGCGGGATTACGAAGGCAGTAGTCTGGATGCTTTACGTCAGATGGTGATGATGAGAATGGGGTTGACCTTCCTACCTACGCTTTATATTCATTCTGAAATCCATCAACCCCAGGGATTAAACGTCAGAGAAGTAGAAAAAATAAAACTCTACCGTACTCATGCTTTAGTCTGGCGACGGAACTCTCCCAATAGGGGGTTTTACAGGCAATTGGCAGAGCTTATTCGTTCACTTGTAAAAACACACCTCAGTGAAGTGAAGCTAATCTTTTGATTGCACAAGTAGATGGCAGTGTTTATTTATTATGTAGCTCAGGACAAGTTCAATAAAGTTGAGCTACCTACATACTTGCTAAAGAATACACATGGCCTGTCAGTTTGAAGGCTGTATTGATTCATGGGTGGAAAGAACAGTGTGGCAATAATGTGGCATACACTTGTCCTTGGAAACGTCATAGGGTGCGTTAGACAAGGGGTTGTCACCACTTTAATTTTCATGCAGCTTGCTAGTTGTGCTTTGCTCCTTTCAATATATATAAGTCTATTCAATTTGAGTCTTGCGAACCTACCGCATTCAATGTTAAGGGAAGCATGCCTGAGCGGGCATAGCTTTATAGGTCATAGAGGTAGGTAGATGTTTCTTTAGTGGTTGTCATGTCTGAAGAAAAATCCAGCTTGCCAAATTAATTGAAAATTCAAGCGGCAGGCCTATTAAGTCATATAGTGGTACTCACTTTCATTTGGTGAGGTGGCTTCAAAAGAAACGACTTTTCCAAAATTAATCATTAAGCGTACGGGCATTAAAATAACCAATGGGAGTGCCATGCAATCAAGAGGCTGTATAACGCTCGAACATATCCATACACAAGGAAAAAGCAGTTTGAAGGGATTCCCCATAAAACATTACCCCATCTTCATGACCCGCCATAGCCAAGGATCCGTATGATTGCTTTGCGACCACTAATTGAACCGCTTGAGCCATTTCAAAAGTGCCATAGGGAATATGGGAAGGGGTATGCTTAAGTTTATCCTTAAGCATACCCTGCCAAATAGTTTTATTATGAATGTGAATGACGGCATTAATGGTGTCATTACACAGGTAAATAGCACCATGGGTCAGGGATTCACTGGAGGCCATAATAGGCCCCTGACATTGCAGAGTATTGCCCTGCAGGTCTACGCTTGCCACGCAAGTGTAATGACGGCCTGTGAGAGTGTCTAAATAACCGGTTTGTGTGCCGCTAATAATAAATTGCGCTTGTAACGGGTTGGGTTTTACATTGGATAACACGCCGCTAAATTGAGACGGCTGGCGCATTCGTTGAGAGATATTGCCATAGCCAATATTCAAATCCCGATATTCACCAATTAATTTTTTTTCATATAGCGTGCATCGTATCGGGTTAATTTCACTGATAGATGCATCGTCTAACGCAGCCGTTTCAACGAATTGACTAGCATCAAATTTTATAACCCCTTCATCAATGGGCATGGTGATACCTAATGGCTTTTATTTTTTATTATCAATGGCAAGTTCAAGCTGATCTGTAAAATCCAATTGCGCTTGAGTTAAGAAAGCTTTGCTTTTGCGAGTAGCATAGGGCATTAACGAATTAGTCCAAGCCAGTTGAATATTGATAATGGCTTCATTTAATCCCAATTGAGAGCCCCCCCACATACCAATAATGGCCAAAAACTGTGTTGCTATATGGCTGCTCAGTACTCTGACATTTATCTTGTCTGAGCATTCTTTTTGATTCACTATTTGCTGAATTAATGGGGGAACGATATCGGATATGGCACTGGTGGCAGTGTCTCGAGATGACTTAATGCCTGAACTCATAATGCCCCAAATAATATCGCGGTAAAAATCATGGTCGGTTTTACAGAAGTCTCTTAAAATATTGGGGATATTAAGAGTTTGTTCTATCAATAATTGATCATTTGACTTAAAAATTGACAGCTTTAGCGGCTTCATGGCATCCATAATAATGGCCACAAGAATATCTGTTTTAGATTCAAACAAATTGTAGGGTGTGCGTGAACTGACCCCAGCATAATCTGCTAGGTAGCGCATGGTTAGCTTATCTAACCCTTCTGAAGAAATAATTTCTTTCGCCGCGGAAATAATTTTGTCACGTTTCAGCTCTTTATTTTCTTCTCGGCGGTTCATTGCTTCACTCAGTTATACCAGAATCTGCGCAGTATAACTCAGTGAGCAAGTTGAAGTAATTACCAATAACCCTAAAAAACCGGATTATACTAGCGGCGTGGGTGATTAAACTCCTAGGTTCATAGTGGTTATTTCATAAGTTGCCCTAGAGTCTGAAACCAGCCTAAATAAAGCACATTGCCTTCAATGCTTATTTGCTTATTCTCAAGTCCGTGCATCATGGCAAATTGTTTGTCTTTGGCGGTAAGGGTTTTAAAGCCGGCTTTGGCACTTTTAAAGCGAATGGTCATATCAGGTTTATGAACTTGGCTTAAAAAGGTAGGCTTGCTGGCCCTTCCTGGGTAGCTCATAACGGTTTTATTTTTAAATATGTAATGGTATGCCACGCCATCTTCACTGCTCACTTCAAGGGTTAAATCTTTGCCTTCGAGTTTATCTTGAAACTTAGGATTGATTTTACTGGCTCTTTGTAATGAAAATCCTAGCAACCACAGCAATAATTTAAATTTCATATTTTTCTCCTAACACTCATTTATTTATGCAAATTCTGAAAATTGAGCTGTGGCATTATGCAAAGCATTAATAACGCAGGTCTCTGTAAGTTGCTCGGCACTGAGGCGAGCGCATATGTGCCCGTCGGGTCTGATTAATACCGCTTGGGCATCGTCAAGTCCCATGATGTGTAAGTTATTATCGTTTGCCTTAAAGTGATGATTAATAACTTTTACTTTAAGAGGAACTTTGCTTGAAATTTTTTCAAGATTTATAGGCACATTAGAGATTAATGTAAAATGCTGCGCGCATAACAAATCAAGGGAGGAAGACGGTTGCTCATTAATCGTAATCCAGGTGTGTGGGAATCGTGCGCCGATATCCGAAAATTGCAGGTTGCCAGCCCTTAAATCTGGTGCATCTTTCCGTCCGTAATGTTGACCAATGTGCAGTGCCATGCCATCAAAATGATCCCTTTGATCTTCGATTCCTTGTTGAATTTCAGCCCATTTCTTTGGGTCGGCTCGTAATTCATCAATTGATGCCTGTTTACCTTTAGGCATAAGGGATTGAGTGGCCAACATTATGCTGAATATTTTCCCTGCGTTGGTAACACTAAAATCGGCATTGTGTTGAGCCACTTGTTTACGCTCTTGCTGGTAGCTGTCTAAAAGCCCAGACCAGCCCCACTGTTTAAGCACAGCGGCCATTTTCCATGCGATATTCTGCGCGTCGCCCACACCGGTATTTAATCCTAAGCCACCACTGGGTGGATATCGATGGGCCGAGTCACCCACTAGAAATACATTTTTAAGACGATATTGCTCAGCAATTTGAGAGCCCAGCCCCCAGCTACTGCTGTTTAATATCTCGATATCAATATCACTTTGGCCTATAACACTGTGCAGCAATTGTTTGCAATATTCAGGTGTGAAAATAGATTTATCCACTTCTGCATCATTGTATGGGTACATGAATACCCAGTTATCACGAATGTCATAGGCAATTAAAGTACCCATACAATCT
>CAJXRF010000029.1 GCA_913058575.1 uncultured Bermanella sp. | reverse complement strand
ATTAGAAGCCTGTGTAGAAATGGGTCGTGAAAATTACAAACGCTGTGTGGTATTCCACAGCTTAAGTAAGCGCTCTAATTTACCCGGGTTGCGTTCCGGGTTTGTGGCAGGAGACGCTGAATTATTAGAGCAGTTTTTTCAATACCGAACCTATCACGGTTGCGCCATGTCTATACCCAACCAGTTAGCCAGTGTGGCGGCTTGGAATGACGAAGAACATGTAAAAGAAAATCGTCGGCTATATACACAAAAATTTGCAGCGGTGTTAGAAATTCTTTCACCTGTCATGGACATCACCCAAAGCGATGCCAGCTTTTATTTATGGGCGAAAACCCCAATTAATGAAGAAAAATTTGCGCAGCGCTTATTTGCAGAGCAACAGGTCACGGTTTTACCTGGCAGCTACTTATCGCGCACCATCGATGGCATTAACCCGGGTGAAAACCGAATTAGACTGGCTTTAGTGGCAGAAGTAGAAGAATGTATAGAAGCGGCTAAGCGAATTCGAAATTTAATAGAGAGCTTATAGAGACTAAAAAAGGCTAAGAGAAAAATATCGCTTAGCCTTTTTTAGGTTTTTCTCTTAGGGCACTGTGTGCCCTTTTTTATGCCTTAACACTGCTGGCATATGTAAAGCCAGAATAGCTGACCTTATAAAGTAGCGCATATAAGACCGGGATGAATCCTAGCGTCAGTAGAGTTGAGAACATTAAGCCCGCCATAATTCCCACGGCCATGGGCTCCCACATTTCACCGCCTCCTAAATACAATGGTAATAAACCAAACACCGTGGTGGCTGTGGTTAATAATATAGGTCGCATGCGTCGTTGAGCTGCTTCAATAACGGCACTTTGAGGTGCTAGGCCATTAACCTCAATCTCTAACTTAATGCGCTCCAGCAACACAATGGCATTATTAATCACGATCCCTGCCAAAGAAATAATACCCAGTAGCGTCATAAAACCAAAAAAGCTTTTTGCAATCACCAAGCCCCACACCACACCAATAAAACCCAGCGGAATAGTAGACAAAATGATGAAAGGCTTACGCAAAGAATTAAATTGCATCACCAGTAAAATTACAATGATAAAAATCGCAATGGGTAACTTATCTGCAATAGATTGACTCGATTCACCAGAAGATTCCATTTCACCGCCATATTCAAAGTAAAAACCACTGGGCCACTGCTGGCTATATTCATCAAGCCACGCACTTATGTGGTTAAACCCTTCATCCGCCGTATAGTCTCCTTTAAGCTGAGCTCCCACGGCTACAGTTTTTAATCGATCACGACGTAATATTTTAGCTGGCTCCCAAATCACATTAATGTCTGCCACCTGCACCAGCGGAACTGCATTACCTGTGGCTTGAGAAAACACCGTAAGTGATTGAATTTTTCCTAAGTCTTGACGATCTGCCGCTTCCGTTCGCAACACCACAGGAATACTGGTGGTATCTTCCCGGTAATTCGTCATCTCATAACCGCTAAGACCCGTTTGCAAAGAAATGGCAATATCTTGGCTGGTCACCCCTGCACGCTTGGCTTTTTCTTGGTTAACATCCACCGTCAGCTTTTTAATGCGCTGCCCCCAGTTATCACTTACATTTTTCAAGCCATCAACGCTAGCCAATTTTTGTTTAATGGCTTCGACAATGGTGAATAATTTATCCACATCTCGACCAAATACTCGCACCTCTACAGGGTTATTAATGGCTTTACCATTTTCAATTAAGCGAGCCGTGGCTTTAACATCGGGGTGGCGAGCATTTATATAAGACTCAAGATTATCCATTAGCTCACCATTAACGTCAGGCCCTGTGGTGTTAATCACTAAAAGACTAAAATTAGGGCTAGAAGGTTTAGGACTATGGGTAAGTAAAAATCGTGGGCCACTGCTGCCCACATAGGCCATCCAGTTGCGAACACCTTCTGGTTTATCAGCACTGATTTTTAAGGTGTTTAAATGCTGCTCCACATCATCTACCACTAATTCAGTTTGCTCTATAGCCGTGCCAATGGGTAACTCAATCTCCAACTTAAAGAAAGGTCTATCTGATGGTGGAAAGAAAATACTTGGCACTAATTGCAGCGCTTGAATACTGCCAAAAAATAACACCACGACCCCAGCAATGGTTAATAAGCGATGGCGGAGTAAAGTTAATAAAAACCGTCGATAATATGGATAAAGACCAGAATTAAATTCATCGTCACCCGCATTATTTTCTTTTTTTACTCTAAGAAAAATCATACAAAGAAGAGGAATCATGGTTAGGCTTAGCACCCATGAACACAGAAGTGTAATGGTCACCACTTGAAATAATGCGGCGGTGTATTCCCCCATGGCCGATTCAGCCAAGTAAATAGGTAAGAAAGCAGCCGACGTGGTTAATGAGGACGTTAATAAAGGCACTTTTAATTCATTGGCTGAATGAATGGCGGCATCCATAGGGCTTTTGCCCTCTTTCATTTCCACCATAATGCTTTCCGACATGACAATGCCGTTATCTACCAACATACCAAGTGCAATGATTAAGGCCGCCAGGGATATTTGATCTAATCCTATTCCCAGTTGATCCATGACAAAGATGGTCACAATCATGCTGGCTGGTATTAATGTAGAAACCACTATGCCGGTGCGTAGCCCTAGACTGAAGAGCATCACCGCCGCCACCACCACAATGGCCTGGACAAGGTTCGAGACAAAATCATTTACCTTGTCTTCCACTTCTTTAGGGGAGAAATTCAGCATTTCAAATTCAAGGCCAATGGGCTGTTGAGCTTGAAATCGCTCTATGGTGGCCAAAACTTCTTTACCCAACTTTATGTTGTTGCCTCCTTCACGCATGGATACAGAAACGGCTAGTGCGGGCACACCTGAACTTCTCACCAAGCTGGTTTGCGGATCTTTATAGCCACGATGAATATGTGCAATGTCTTCTAAATACACAACGTCATCAGAATTAGGCAATAAGATGGTGGCGCGGCGAATGTCTTCAATGGATTCAAAATTTCCACTGGGCTCCAACTCTATGCGTTCACGACCCAAGCGAACCGAGCCACCTGATATCACCACATTCTGATTGGCCAATATTTGGCTTAGTTGCAGCGGTGCTAAATTAAGCTCTGACAAGCGGGCATTGTTGTATTCCACAAATACACGCTCTTCTTGTTCACCGCTAATTTCCACTTTGGCCACTTCTGAAATACGCAATAATTCATCACGCACTTCATCGGCCACGTCTTTTAATTCAGCGTAAGAATAGCCCTCACCTGTCAGTGCCATAACCACGCCAAACACATCACCGAACTCATCATTTACATTAGGAGTGCTAGCGCCCTCTGGTAAGTCTGATGTAACCTTGTCTACCTTGCGACGCAAGTTATCCCAAATGGGCCGCATATTGGTATAACTCTCTTTAATGTTCACCGTCACAATGGAAATACCAGTTCGCGATTCACTTTGCACAAAATCTAACTCTGGTAACTCCTGAACGACTTTTTCAATTTTGTCTGAAATTAATTTTTCTACTCGCTCTGGGCTACCACCTGGAAAATAGGTAATAACTTGAGCTGAGCGAATAATAAAACCTGGATCATAAGCACGGGGAATATTGTTGTAAGCTTGTAAGCCTACTAATAGCAAGACCACTAAGAAAACTAAAGTTGTACGGTTATTTTGAATAGCCAGTCGAGTTATATTCATGTGCTCTCGACTCCTTTATAGCGGGTAATGTTCATTATTATTTTACCTCATCCATTAGCTTGACCAACAACCCAACAGACACTTTACTCATTCCTGCGGTGATCACTTGATCTCCCTCTTCAAGGCCTTGAACTATCTGAATACCATTTTCATTTAGCGCCCCCACCACCACGCTTCGACGAGCTACTTTTCCTAATAGATTCTCTTCAATATCCACCACATAAACAAAACGACCTGCACTGTCTTCTAATACGGTATGAGCGGGAACATATACATCATGGTTTAAACCGTCATTATTGGTTTCTACAGCAAAGACCTTCGCGCTCATACCGGGTAACAAGTTAATGTCTCTTGGCACTTTCATAACAAATTTAACGCTATAGGTTTGCGTTCTCTCATCTGCTCGAGTAGAAACCTCTTTAAAAGTTAACGGGTAGCGTCTTGATTGGTTTCCGTCAAAGATTGCAAATACTTCCCTTTCTTCTTCGTCACGTTTAATGGTAATCATGATACTTTCGGGCACGTCTATTTTTACTTCAAAAGCAGATAAATCTTGAATGGCAGCAAATTTTTCTGAAGAGGTAATTTTTTCAAAATTTGAAACATATTGTTTAGCAATTACACCACTAAAAGGGGCTCTTAATACGGTATATTTTAAATTTTGTTTAGCACTTTCCAATTGTGCCTTAGCATTACTTTTACTGGCTTTTAGTTTGTCAAAATCGGCACGACTAATAGCACCTTGCTTAATTAGGCTTTGCGCACGATCAAACTCTGATTTTGCACGGTCATATTCAGCCTGAGCCGCTGACAAACTAATTTTAAAGTCTGTTTCATCAAGACTCGCCAACACCTTGCCTTTTTTAACTTCATCTCCCTCTTTAATATTAACCGACTTTAGTTCACCAGACACTCTAAAGCCCAGTTCAGCCGTTTTAATGGCATCTACCACGCCACTAAATGACTTACTAACCGTGCTGCCTAGCGCCACCGTCATGGTTCTTACTGGCTTCACTTTTTTCTGTTCGGTTGATTGAGATACACCATCCTGACCACAGGCGCTAACAAAACAAACAAAGGCACCCACACAGAGGATTTTTGAGAACTGATTCTTAGAGGGCATAAAGCATCCTTACGAATAAATAAATGACAAGTTTTTTGATGAATAGAATCATATTAAACCACTTATACCGTGACAACATTGTCTTGTAATAATTAGGTGAAAATAGTCTATATTTGAATAGTTTTTTTAATCTTCTAATAAGTAGGTAACGTATTTAAAAACAATCAATCACTAAATTTAATCAGTGTAGCTTAAACACTAAGCTCGCGTTGATAAAGCTCAGGCGAACGGTTCCATATGAATGGCATGAATTTACTAAAAGGCACCCATTTTTACGCTATAACGCATTAGAGTCAGTTATTAAAATTTGGTTATCAGAGCCCGCGTCAACTAACTCATTATATTGCGACACGTCTACGAAATTGTTGTCACCTACAATTTCAATGACTTCAATAAGGGTTTTTAAATCATCTTCCTGCACAACAATATTATGAAGCCCCGTAATAATAAGGCTTTCCAAATAAGTATCTTCTTCAATGACCACATAATTGTGACTGCCGCTAATAAACAACTCATGAATATTTCCCTGCAAAGTAATTTTATTGCTGCTGCCCATTAACGAAAGCTTGTATTTATTCTTTGAATCAATCATTTCCTCTTTAGACGGTTCATCAAAAATTAGCTCTTCACTCTCATCGCTGCCTGAGCCAGTAGCAATCACACAGCCTTGTACCAATAAACTGAATGCCAATATAGATAATACGGGGTATTTCATAGATAGAAGCCTTGATATAAAAGCTTGCAAGATTGCTGTGACGACCAATATTCCCATAGATCATAAATCCTTCAACTAATAGTCTAAATAGGAATACCTAATAATCCCAGCGGCCAATAAGCATTATGAAGCTAGAGCAACTGGCTCAGTACGACATCAAACTTCTCGTGGCCTTTAAAGTGTTATTAGCGGAGGAAAACGTATCGCGTGCAGCTCAACGTATGCAGGTTACCCAATCTGCCATGAGTAAAATGCTGGCAAAGCTTAAAGACGTATTCAAAGAAGAGCTTTTTATTCGCACCAGTCATGGCATTCAGCCAACCGATAAAGCCATCATGCTAAAAAAAACCTTAAATGATGCCTTAGAGAAACTGGATAGTTTGCTTACACCCATTAAATTTAAGCCAGCCCACTGCACCCGTACCTTTCGTATATCTATGCTAGACAATGCTGCCAACCGTGTTATTCCTGGGCTATTGCCCACCCTAAGCAAGCCCCCGCATGTAAAAATTCAACTCAAACCTTGGGCTCGAGAGTCCTTTGATGAATTCACCCAAGGGCAGCTAGATTTAGCCTTTAACGTGGTTGAAGTGAGCCGAGCAAATTTCTACCAGCTTAAACTGGCCGACATTCAAGTCTGTGCAGTGGTGCGAAAAGGGCACCCTCTTGCTCAAAAAAGGCAGATTTCCCTGAATGATTTCCTAAGCTACTCGTTTATTAAAGTCATCATTCCTGAATTCAATGAACACCATCAAAAAGATGATGCAAATTCTCGCCGCATTGGGCCGAGAACGTAAAATTGTGCTTGAAACCCATAACCCTAATTGTGCTTTGCAAAGTTTAGAGCACACTAATTATGTCTTATTAGGGGCTAAAGGGCCGGCTAACGAGCTTTACGAGCAAATGGGGTTAACCACAATTGAGATTCCAAAAGAACTGGCCGCCCCCAAGTTCAGCATGAAATTCATCTGGCATCAGCGCCAACACCTACCCGCAGAGCAGGTATGGTTTCGTCAACTGGTCATGAACGAACTGGCCGCCAGCATGAAGACCTAATTTTCATAAGGGTTTAAAGGATTGTTACAACTACGAATTCCTTGGTTTAGGGGCTGAAATACCCCCTTTAATATGCTTTAATTCGCCTCTATTTTTTCACCCTAGCAAGTCGAAAATCAGCGTATGAAGATCTACGGTATAAAAAACTGCGATACCATGAAAAAAGCCATTAAATGGTTGGCAGACAATCAACTAGACGTTGAGTTTCACGATTACAAAAAAGATGGCCTAAGCGCTGACCTGTTAAAACAGCTAGTGGCCAATATAGGCTGGGAATCTCTCGTTAATAAACGGGGCACCACCTATCGCAAACTTGATGACGCCATTAAAGACAATTTAGATGAAGCCAGTGCCATAGCCGTTATGCTAGACAACCCTAGCATCATCAAGCGACCCATTCTTGAAAAAGGCTCTGAGTATTTATTAGGCTTTAAAGCCGAACAGTATCAGGATTTCGTTTAGCCTCATCAATTCACGTACATCCATAAAATTTTATTTAGCATCCAACAATAGGAATTAAACATGGCATTAGCATTTGCACTAGGCGTAGGCACACAAAACAAAAGCAACGAATGGTTAGAAGTTTTCTACCAAAAGCCTGTTTTTCAACCTTCTACTGACTTAATCAACGCAGCAAAAGCCGCCGGTTACCAAGGTGGCAACCAAGCCATTGAACTGGATAGCGCTAAACTAGAAGCGCTTACTGCCCAGTTATCTGGTGAGCAAGCTGAATTAGCCAAAGCATTGACCACATCTTCTGCCCCCACTGTTTTAGTGGTATTAGAGAGTGATGAGCAAAGCACCAGCACTCCTGAAGTGTATTTAAAGCTACAATTGATCTCGCACCGTTTTGTGAAGCCCCATGGCATTGATTTGTCAGGCATGTTTGGTTTACTGCCAAACGTGGCTTGGACCAGCAAAGGCGCCATCGACATGAATGAATTAGGCGACGCTCAACTGTCTGCTCGCTTAAACGGCGAAGTACTAGAAGTCTTCAGTGTTGATAAATTCCCTAAAATGACTGACTACGTTGTACCAAGTGGCGTTCGCATCGCAGACACTTCACGTGTTCGTTTAGGGGCTTACGTAGGCGAAGGCACGACCATCATGCATGAAGGTTTTATTAACTTTAATGCCGGTACTGAAGGCACCTCTATGGTTGAAGGCCGAATTTCTGCGGGCGTAATGGTCGGCAAAGGTTCTGATTTAGGCGGTGGTTGCTCTACCATGGGTACACTGTCAGGTGGTGGTAACATCATTATTTCTGTGGGTGAGAATTCTTTAATTGGCGCTAACGCTGGTATCGGTATTCCACTAGGTGACCGTTGTACTGTGGAGTCTGGCTTGTACATTACCGCCGGTACTAAGGTTCAGGTTTTGGACGATCAAAAGAACGTGGTAGAAGTGGTTAAAGCCCGTGACTTGGCCGGTAAGCCTGATCTATTGTTCCGTCGCGATTCAATTGGTGGCGCGGTGCAGTGCGTTACCAATAAAACCGCCATTGAACTTAACCATGAGCTACACGCCAACAACTAATATCGACAATTAGTAAGCACTGACAAAGGGCAGGTTATTCTGCCCTTTTTTTGTGCCTGTTACTTCTGCCCTTAAGGGGGTTACAAGAAATAAATACTTCAGGACGCCTCGATACATCAAAAGATAATTGACTCGCTTGTGCCCCCTGAAACATGCGTTTATATTTATGCCCAGAAAGAAACTGACAATATAAGTAGCCAAAATTCGTCATTCTTTATTTTTACAATTTCTCTCAAATTAATATTCCACAATTATTTCAAACACTTACATCACAAAATATTTTTTTAGTTGGTTATATCCAATAAAAGCTAAGGGTTGTGGAAAAGCGTCACATTCTAATCGTCTACAATAAGGCATAGTAGTGCTTTGAATTCGCAATTCAATCATCAGGACAACCCATGCCCATATCGCAATTAATTCCGGGCCAGCCAGTGTTAAGCTGGATACTGGCGTATTTATTATTAACGCTGGTGTTGTACTTTATTCGCCACAGTGCTCACCAATTGCTGGATAACCTAACCCAGCTGGTTGTTCAAAATTTAAGACTGCTTAGCAAGGCTCTCTTAAACACCTCCAAACATATGTCTATTCGTAACCGAGATGTTCTATTAGAGCATGGCCAACAACAAGCTGAGCGGGAATTAGAAAGGCAATTTATTCGCCTCGCTAAATTGGTTGAAAAAGACTTAAGCCGTTACCCCACCGTTCAGAGAAACATAGAAGAAAATATTACCAGCATGGAAGATAAGCTTTTGCAAACTTCCCAAGTACCCAGCCCATTGCCGGAATGGACAGAAGCGGTTGAGTCTATCTCAAAATTAAAAGACAGTACTAAAAATGATGCTGTGGTGGGAAAACTGTTGCAAGCCATATATGAAGCGTTTCATAAACAGCAAAATGAAGTGATGAAAGTGTACCGTGGTGACATAGAAAAACGTCACACACTATTAAAAAGTGCCATGAATCATTGGCGTCGCCTGCACCATAAACTCACTGAAGTGGGCAATGAATGGCATCACCTAATTAAACAAGCCAATAAAATGGACCATCAAATTGAGCGCTTTGAAAACCTCATGCAGGGTACTGACAAAGCTGAAAACCTACTTAAGTCTTCCAACACCACTCAGTTTTTTATCTCTTTAATTGTAATGGGCATTGCCAGCTTTGGGGCCTTTGTAAATTACAATTTAATTGCCCTGCCTATGAGTGAATTAATGCCATCAACCTCTCAAATAGCAGGATTTAACGTGGCTGATATAGGGGCTGCAGTAATTATTATGCTGGAAATTACCGTGGGATTATTCTTCATGGAATCCATCGGCATTACCCGCTTATTCCCTGTTATTCATTTTATGGAAGACAAAAAGCGCATGATTTGGGCTTGGGTATGCATTACCTTTCTATTAGCCCTTTGCGGCGTAGAAGCTGGACTGGCTTATATGCGCGAAGTCATGATGAGCGATAAAGCCATGCTCACCAGTTTTTTAGTGGGCGGAGAAGAAGCGGCCAGTAGTATCGCCGCTCAGCCCCATAGCAATATCCCATTGATCGGTCAGATGACACTGGGCTTTATTTTACCCTTGATATTAATGTTTGTGGCCATTCCCTTTGAATCCTTAGTGCACACCGGCCGACATTTGCTTGGCAATTTAATGGTGCAAATTTGCCTAGTACTCAGTACCTTGCTACGCAACCTTGCCACATTGCTAAAACAATTAAATCACAGTTTTAAAAACGTTTACGACATTATCGACTTTCCACCTATTTGGATTGAACACTTAATTGAAAACCGCCCCATTAAAAAAGCCATAAAAGACGACCATACAAACGAACCCACGATTGCTTTAGAAAATCAAGACGTCACCCAAGATCCCGCGTTAATAGAGTCTTCCTCAAAAGACAAGGAGGCATAACATGGCACGCGTATATAAAGTCAGCCTATTAGTGATACTAAGCTGCTTGGTTTTATCTGGCTGTACAGAAAAAAAACCCGCCACTGGTTTGTATTTACTATTAGACACTTCTGGCACCTATACAAAGGAGCTAAAAAAAGCACAACAAATTATTCATTATTACCTTGCGAACCTCGGGCCCGGTGATAGCTTTGCAGTCGCCCGTATTGATAGCGGCAGTTTTTCTGAAAAAGACATAGTGGCAAAAGTCACCTTTGATCACCGCCCAAGCCAAGCCAATGAGCAAAAGCGCATTTTTGCCCAAGCCATTGCTCATTTCATTGAGACCATTAAAAGCAGTGCCTACACAGACATTAACGGCGGGCTTTTACAAGCCAGTGAGTATCTAGATGAAACCAGCGCTTCAAGAAAAATTGTCATGATATTTAGCGACTTAAAAGAAGAACTTCCAAAAGGGTATAACCGGAACTTTGATTTAACTTTAAGCGGCTATGAAGTGATTGCCCTTAATGTCACAAAATTAAACTCAGATAATCGCGACCCACAACAATACATGAAGCGCCTAGATTACTGGCAGAATCGCATTGAAACCAGTGGCGCGCAATGGCGCGTGGTTAATGATTTAGAAAGGGAAAAAGCATTGGCGTTATAAAAAAAACAGATTTTATTGTGGTTTTCATTTTTGGTTTTCAAGGTATAAAGCATGACTGCCTGCCAGCACCATGCGCAGCTCAATATTTAATTTATTGATTAACTGTTTACGATTGCTGGTATCCATCTCTAAAAAAGCCACCCCTTGATGAAATACCAGTAACACCATCATTTCAGCCGCTTCGGGTATATTGGCCAACGGTTGAGTAGCCGTTTGAGTGGCCCCACTTAAATCGTCTACCAATTCTTGTGAGAAAAAGCGGATTTCCCGCTGAATGGATTCACGAAAAGGTTTAGGTCCTGATGCCACGTCAGTGGTCAGTAAGCGAATGAGATTGGGGTAACTTTCTACAAATTCCATAAAGGTATTAATAGACGTGCTCACCAAAGAGCCTTTTACTTTCACCCTATGGCGAGCCTGACGCATGAGCTGACGTAAAATTAAACTCACCTGATCCACCAGCACCAAACCGAGATCTTCCATATCCACAAAGTGGCGATAAAAGGTGGCTGGCGCAATGCCCGCTTCCCGAGTCACCTCACGTAAACTAAGTGCAGGAAAACCCTTATCTTTACTGAGTTCTAAGGCCGCATCAATAATGGCTTGGCGCGTTTTTAATTTTTGCTCTGCCCGAGTACTCATTTACTGTCCATGCCTGTCAGACCATCGTTTGGAAGGTATTGTACAAGGGAAAGCCCCTCTCTTCTAATACAGCCGCGTCTAACCGTCGAATCGAGTGTTTTTTTCAATACCATTCTAAATATAAGGCACCAGCAATAGAGGCAAAAATGCAGTTGTGCTAGAATTACGCCCTTTATTTATATGACCCTGCGTATTATTACAGTATGAATTCTAGCCCCCTTAGCCACATTCGAATTGTCATGGTTCAAACCTTTCATCCTGGCAATATCGGCGCCGCTGCGCGCGCCATGAAAACCATGGGGTTAAGTGATTTA
This sequence comes from uncultured Bermanella sp., assembly GCA_913058575.1. Classification (GTDB taxonomy): domain Bacteria; phylum Pseudomonadota; class Gammaproteobacteria; order Pseudomonadales; family Oceanobacteraceae; genus Bermanella. The sequence continues at coordinate 45,300 of CAJXRF010000029.1, read as the reverse complement.
GTCTTGGTCAGCCCAGTGGACTATCCACACGATCAAGCCACTGCCATGGCGGCTGGGGCCACCGATGTGCTTGAAAATGCCAGAGTGGTTCAAACCCTTGATGCAGCCATAGAAGATTGCCAACTGGTACTGGCCACCAGCGCCAGAACTCGCAGTCACCCTTGGCCCATTAAAGAAGTACGCGATGCGGCACCACAGATCGTAGAAGAAGCCAACTCCGGTAAAGTTGCCATTATGTTTGGCCCTGAGCGCATGGGGCTACACAATAAACATTTGCGCAAAGCCCATTTACATATGGATATTCCTGGCAATGAAGATTACCCAGTGCTGAATATTGCCGCAGCCATTCAAGTGATTTGCTATGAATGCTTTATGAGCCATCGCCAACCCATTAATCACAATGAAAACACCTACCCTAAAGTTCAAGAGCTTAATGGCTTTTATGAACATTTAGAGTCCAGTTTAAGCCGCATTGGCTTTATCAATAAAGCGCACCCTGGTCAGGCTATGCTGCGTTTAAAGCGCCTTTTTAATCGTGCCAGACCTGAAAAAATCGAATTAAACATGTTGCGCGGCATTTTAAGCGGCATCGATCAGCTAAATCCGCCAACAGATAACGACTCAAGCCATGAGCCTACAAGCGCTTGTGAATCTAAAACGAACATTTCAAGAGACCACTCATGAGCGACAGCCCTACTCTAGCCCTAAGCAAGGCTTTGATTAATCAACCTTCAGTAACCCCTGAAGATTTAAATTGTCAGCCCATGATGATCGACATGCTTGAGCCATTAGGCTTCGAGTGTGAAACCATGCAATTTGAAGATGTCCGTAACTTATGGGCAAGAAAAGGCCAAGCAGGCCCATTAGTATGCTTTGCCGGTCACACCGACGTTGTGCCAACAGGGCCAGTAGAAGAGTGGACTCACCCTCCGTTTGCCGCCAAAGTGGTCGATGGCATGCTACATGGTCGAGGTGCAGCCGACATGAAAGGCTCTATTGCTGCTTTTATGGTGGCCACAGAACGTTTTGTTAAAAAGCACCCTAATCATAAAGGCAGCATTGCTTATCTCATTACCAGCGATGAAGAAGGTCCGTCCATTAACGGCACGGTTAAAGTCATCGAAGCGCTAGAGGCACGTAACGAAAAAATTCAAATGTGCATCGTCGGTGAGCCTTCAAGTACCACCCTTTGTGGCGATACTATTAAAAATGGTCGTCGTGGATCATTAGGTGCCGTCATGACGGTTAAAGGCATACAAGGGCACGTGGCCTACCCTCACCTCGCTAAAAACCCTATTCACCTTGCCATGCCAGCGTTAACGGAAATGACCCAAGAAGAGTGGGACCAAGGTAATGACTTTTTCCCCGCCACCACTTTTCAAATCAGTAATTTCAATGGTGGCACAGGTGCTACCAATGTGATTCCAGGGGCCGCTGAAATTGTCTTTAACTTTCGTTTCAGCACAGAGTTAACCGAACAAGAATTAAAAGATCGCACTCACGCCATTATGGATAAATACGGCTTTGATTATCACATCGATTGGAAATTAAGCGGCCACCCATTCCTCACTGCCGAAGGCTCTTTAGTGGAAGCGGCCGTTAAAGCCATTAAAGACGTCACCGGTATAAACACCGAGCTTTCCACATCGGGTGGCACCAGTGATGGCCGTTTTATCGCCCCCACAGGCGCACAGGTGTTAGAGCTTGGCCCTATTAATGCCACAATACATCAAGTAAACGAACACGTTAGTGTCAATGATTTAGAACAGCTCACCGTGATATACGAACGCATCCTTGAAAACCTGTTAGTTGATTAGTAGTAATTTTATATGTTGATTTGCCCTGTATGCTCTGAGCCACTAACGCGCTCAGACAAACAATTATTTTGCGAAAACAAGCACAGCTTTGATCAAGCCAAGCAAGGTTATTTTAACCTGCTTCTTAACCAAGCTAAAAAAAGTAAGCAGCCTGGCGATAATAATGAAATGGTTCAAGCGCGCACGCGCTTTTTAAATGCTGGCCACTATCAAAGCATCAGCGATGCCATTAACCAATTAGCCATTGATTTGTTATGGCAACAAGAAAACGTTGGCATTTTAGATGTGGGCTGTGGCGAAGGCTATTATACGCAACGCCTACACGAAGCACTCAGCGATCATCAAATTCAGCACACGCTATTCGGGCTAGATATTAGCCGAGACGCCGTCAAAGCCGCGTGCAAGCGCAGCAAAGACATCCAATGGTTAGTGGCCAATGGTAAGAAAACACCTTTCGAACCCAATAACATGAAGCTCATTACTAACGTATTTAATCGCATCATGCCTGACTCACTAAAAGAGTTATGTCACCCAGAGGGCCATGTGGTGATTGCTAGTGCCGGGGCTTTTCATTTACAGCAATTAAAAGAAGCCATTTACGATGAGCCAAAGTTTGTTGAATTTGATGCCATTGAAGTCATGAAAAATGACTTTAAACATGTGCAACGCCAACAACTGGACTTCATCATAAAACTCAAGCCCAGCAGCACGCAGGATTTACTTTACATGACGCCACACGCTTGGCGCTCAAGCCCTGAAACGCAAAAGCAGCTTTTGTCACAGCAACAGCTAGAATTAAGAGTGCAAATAAACTTGGACTGCTTCTCTCCTTTACAAGGAGACAGCCACTCAGCCCCATAACCCAATATTAAGGGTAAGGGCTCTTTAGATAGGGAATCACCATGAAAAAAGTGCATTGGTTTGGTAAATTAGCGCAAGACTATCAACGCAGCTTTATGGTGTTTGCCTTAGGCTTTTCAATATTTTTCATTGGCTTAGCGATATTTTATGTCAGTAATCAGTATTACCAACAAAGCCATTTATTAGCAGAATTAATGGCAGCCATGGGGTTGGTAGTAATGGCGGTTGGCATTGCAGTGGCGATCGTGGGCTACTTAAGCCTGAATTATTACCGCTGGCATCAGTTTTTTCGCAAGAAAAAGTAATTTTTAAGCCGTTTTTAGCGCTTACGCACTGCAATCGGCGCTTCATATTTTAAATTTGGTATTTTATGCAACGCTATCCAGACATAGAGATTTACGCCCAAGACATCACTTTTAAGCAGGTGGAAGATTGGTTATCGCAACACTTTAAATCGGTTGAGAAACAGCAAACCGTCAGTAAAAAAAGTGAAGCTCGTAGCCACTGGCTAGTGGATGGCAGTGAAGTCATTGCCTTTGGTAATGCCATCGGTAAATATTCAAGCATTTGGTTTAAGCAAAACAACAGCCCGTGGGACACTGACTTAGATTGTGCCCGCGTTGCCTGTAAAGAACTCAATACCCAAATTCGTTGCTCAAACTCCAGCTGGCAAGATGGGCAAGGGCCTGAAAGCCAATGGTGGCGAGTGACAAAAGATGAAGGTGAAATGTTAATTGAATGGCCTGAAGGCTAAACTAGGCCTTCTGCTCATTCAGTTAGGCTATGTTAAAAATGGCTTTTAAACCCATACATCCCCTTCCTAGCGTAAATCACTTTTAAAAAAAGTTGTTTAGACCTTTTTCTTTTGCAATGGCCTCCACGTAGGTAAGCCATTGCACTGACTGTTAGACTTATGGTGTTACCGTCATAACGAGACACATAACATGAATAAACGTCTAACTATAAAAGATATGACAAAACTGTCTGGGTTAAATCAAGTATGGGCCACTGAAATGGATATACTGGCCTCCAAAACCCGTCAACTCACGGCACTGAAACACCGGCAATTATTGCAAATGAACGACACATTAGACCGTGTAGCCATTGGTTTAGCTCGATAACCACATAATCCCTAAATCATAGTGCTCGCTTGGGGGGAGCACTATGAACAGTCAACACCCCATGCATTGAACCTCATACTGCACGTTCTTGTACCTTCGAAAGAAACAGCCTATTAAATGTGATTCGCTCACTGCTCTCACCATCTACATTGCGCCCCGAACCTGGGCGGATCCGGCACCTCCCTAGCTCCCTACATGCACTCCTCTCTGAACTTGAGTGGCTCCGGCACATCCCTATGCTCGCCACATGCATTCCTCCCTGAACTTAAGTGGCTCAGGCACATCCCTATGCTCGCCACATGCATTTCTCCCTGAATGCAAAAACCCGCACTAGGCGGGTTTTTGGTATTCTTTAAGCAAACTTATTCGTATAGATTAACGTAAAACCGATACGTCTTCCGCTTGAAGTCCTTTCTGACCATCTACAACGCAAAACTTAACGCCTTGCCCTTCAGATAGTGAACGATGACCGCTGCCGCGAATTGAACGAAAGTGTACAAACACATCATCGCCGTTATCGCGGGTTACAAAGCCAAAGCCTTTTTTCACATTAAACCACTTAACCACACCACGCTCACGTCCGTCATCCACATCCGTCTCAACAAGAGTACCGGTGCCGCGACGCTTAAAAGCAGGCTGTTTGAACAGACTAGCCACTGCAAATAAAACAACGAACAATACCACTGCAGCTGCTAAATAAGCTCCAATGGCACCCGGTTGTTTGAAAAACACGGCTAACATATTGCCTTGTGAAGTCGCCAATACAGACTGACTAAACGTAAAAATTTTATTCCCACCAGCCACAAAAAACAGTGTTGCCATTAAAACAGGTGTCGTAACAGCCAATAAAACACAGACCAATACTTTTCTTAACTGTATATTTTGCATTATAACCCTTCTTTTTAACGTAATTTTTCAGTAGTTACACAAGCTTGGTGTACAATTCAGCCAAGCATGTGTATCTAATATGAATTAGCTTTAAAAATCAATACGATAGAAACTATGGCCAAATCAGACCAAGAAATAATAGACGACCTTCAAATGCGTATTGCGTTTTTAGAGCAAAGCCAGGATGACATGAATGACATCCTCACCGCTCAACAAGCGCAAATGACGATAATGGAGCGTGCACTTCGACATTTAAACTCACGTTTAGATGAAGTGGGTAATTCAGGGGTTAAACACTCCCACGAAGAAACCCCGCCACCCCACTACTGATCACACCCTTTATCACTCATATTCAGCCCACGTTTAATGGGCTGAATCTTTACCCTGCTAGGTGCGGCGTAAGCGAATGCGCATAATAATAAGCAATAAACACGTCAGTAAAATCGGAAAGACGGCAATGTTCAGTACTTTCAGCCAGTTGCCCAAACTCTCAATGTCCTTATCTAACTCATGACGAACATCCCGCAACGCTTTTCGAATACGTAGTTTTTGTTGTTGGAAGTTCTCAAGCGCCACCTCTTGAGCAGGGCTTAGAGTCAAACTCTCTTTAGCGCGCTGCTGTTCAAGTAGCGCCAATTGCTCTTCTGTTTCTTGCAATTGTTGCTGTAAGGCTTCCTCATTGGCTAGGTATTCATCTTGAGCTTTTTGCTGAATATCTTGCACCACTTCAAAAGGCCTAGAAAAACGTCCGCGACTGCGAATGCCAATCAAATCTGAACTGCCCAGATATTGCTCCACTATGTTATTCACAAACGCGCCATTATCAGCCCATGGTTGCGCAATTCTTTGACCAAAGAAAGTCTGTACTTGAACCCAAAGGCGGTCTGTTAATACATCGGTATCGGCCACAACAATCACATTAAGTTGATTGGTGGTTTTTGTATGATTTGCCACTGCTTCGCTGTCTAATGGTTTTTCATCAAAAGCACTGTTAGCTGAACCACTTAAACGGGCCGCTAATACATAACTTTCACCACTTGGGGTGAAGTTATTAAGCAACTGGGAAGGATCGGTGCTAGCAGCGTAATCTTCAGTGTTAATAACTTGCGCCATATCACTGCTCCACACCAGCGCATCAAATTGCAGCGAGTCTAATTCAGCTGACTTGTCATTTAATCTACCGGCGCTAGCGAAATTTATGCTCTCTAGATCACTGCTGACTACCTCGTTAGGGTTCATTCCATCTTGCTGAACCCCTAATAAGCCTAAATGACGCATAGGAGGCTGGTTTTCACCCATAGAGACCGTCAAGCCATAGGCGCTATCGGTAACCACTTCATTGGCTTTGTATTCAATGCCCCATTGATCAAATAATTTTTTCAACGCATGTGAAGAAGCGTCTTCACCTTCTTCTGGCATATTAGGCGCTTGTTGGGTTTCTGCTTTAGGGTCCATAAACACTAAAAGCTTGCCGCCATTCAAAACAAACTGATCTATTTCATACAAAAGTACTTCTGAAAGTTTTTCAGGTTGAACTAATATCAACAAACTTATGGCTTCATCTAACTGATTCATTTCAGAATCAACTATACGCACGTCATACATTTGATCCAGTTGCTCGTATATGGTCCATGGTGGCGTGCTGCCGCCACTGCGCATATCAAAACCACCTTGCATATCAAGTTCACTCAACAACCCCACTACAGGAGTTTGGGTTTGACCCAATCGATAAATCAATTCACTTACTTGGTACTCTAAAAAAGCTTCTTTATCAGGCTGTAAAAATGCAATATTCGCTTCAACACCGGCCGCATTTTGCGCGCTCAAACCAAAATACACTTCATCTCCTGTACCTAATGGAACAGCCTGCAAACCAAATTCAGCGGCCTTATCTTCTTCTTCTGAAAAAGGCTCAGGGTCGATAACGTTAAAGGTCAGCTTGCCCTTAGAAAGCAAGGTATATTCTTGAAGCAACTCTTGAACACGCAAAGCGTAGCTGCGCAAGGCCGTGAGATCTTTGCTGGCTTTATCACTAAAAAATAATGTCAGTGCCACATCTTGCTGCAAGTTGGCCAAGATTTGCTCGCTGCCAGGGGATAAGCTGTAAATATTTTGTTCGGTCATATCCAAGCGGGCACCCTTGAGCAGCCATTGGCTAGCCAACAATACACCGCAAAAACAGATGACTGCCAATGTATATTTCACTACGGTTGATTTCATAATGAACTCCTTAATTAATTGGCTTTAAAGCGTTGTAGGAAGATTTGCGTAAGGTACAACCACAAACCGATCAAGGCCACGAAATAAATCACATCACGAAGGTCGAATACCCCTCGTGCAATGGCATCAAAACGCGTTAAAAAGCTCAAACCGGCGACAAAATCAATGACCCATTGAGGCGCTAATGAGAAAGCATCCAATACCATAGAGACGCCGCTCACCATAAACAAAAAGCACACCACCACGGTTAATAAAAAAGCCACTATTTGATTTTTACTGCAAACCGACATACAGCTTCCCACGGCTAAAAAGCCACCCGCCATTAACCAGCTGCCCAAATAACCAGCCAGAATCACTCCATGATCAGGGTCCCCTAAGTAAGACACCGTGACCCAGATAGGAAAGGTTAATAACAAGGCAATACCAGAGAACAACCAGGCAGCTAAAAACTTACCCACCACCGCGTTGCCTAAACCGATAGGCAAAGTCATAAGTAACTCTATGGTGCCAAGTTGGCGTTCCTGGGACCAAAGCCCCATAGATATGGCAGGCATGAAAAACAAGTAAAGCCACGGGTGGAAATTAAAGAAAGCATTTAAATCAGCTTGGCCTTTTTCAAAAAAGTGACCAAGGTAAAAGCTAAATACCCCGGACAGAACCAAAAACATCAAAATAAAAACATAAGCCACTGGCGTGGCAAAGTAACTGTGCAGCTGACGTCTCATGACGATGGCGGTCATATTCAAGTTCATTAGCAAGCCTCCTTCTGAGAAACAGTCGTAACTTGACGAAACACGTCCTCTAATCGGCCTTTTTCTAAATGTAAATTTTCTACCTGCCAATTTTTCGTATCCAACCAACGCACCACTTCAGGCAATAACATTTGCCCATCTTGAGGGAATAACATGAATTTACGTTCCTGAATTTGCTCAACGCTATCAATGTTCGCCACCCCTTCCAGTAAAGTAGCGGCCTGTGAAACATCCTCGGCCAGCTGCAAACAAATAGCATTATGATAACGGCTTTGTTTTTCTAATTTTTCAGGGTGACCATCCAATAATAATTTGCCTTGGTTGATAATCAGGGCCCGCGAACACACGGCACTGACTTCTTCTAATATATGTGTGGAAATAATCACAATTTTATCTTTAGCTAGGCCTTTAATAAGCTCTCTGACTTGATGCTTTTGATTAGGGTCTAAGCCATCTGTGGGCTCGTCTAGTATTAGCACCTTTGGGTCATGCATAATCGCTTGCGCTAACCCAACACGGCGCACAAAACCTTTAGATAAAGTATCGATTACCTGATGTAAAACCGATTGCAACTGCACTTGTTCAACCACTGCTTGAATGCGCTGGCGCTTTTTATCTCCGCAAAAGCCTCGTACTTGAGCAATAAAATCTAAGAACGCAGCGACGGTCATTTCACCGTATGCCGGTGCACCTTCGGGTAAATAACCCATCATTTTCTGCACTTTTTGAGGGTCCTGACTCACATCGACTCCGCAAACACTCACCTCGCCGCTGGTGGCACTTAAAAAGCCACTGATTATTTTCATGGTGGTGGATTTCCCCGCACCATTAGGACCTAAAAAACCCAGCACCTCTCCTTCGGCAACATCAAAACTCAAATCATTCACAGCTAAGAAGTCATCAAATTTCATACTGAGATTCTTTACACGAATCATGTTTTACTCCTAATCAATTTCGTATTCCTATTTCTAATAATTCTTAGTGCTGCATTTAGTGAAGCTACGCAGGCACAAGGTCACACAATATAACTCAGTATCAATCAATGGAATAGAGCAGTTTAAGCATACTTACTGACCACTTTTGTCATTTGGCTTGTGATTAAACCCTGATATAATCTGCAACCTTTGCCCTATAGATAGTTCCAACTCAATAATCATTAGTCTTTCTGCTATAGATTCAAATTTCGATAAAGGTGATATTTTTGCATACCCTAATAACATTATTTAATGGGCTATTCCGCCGCTTACTTAACATCTGGATCAAAACAGATGTGGTAGGCGCAAATGAAGCTAAAGAAAGTGGCCTAGACCCAGAGCAGCCTATTTTCTATGCGCTTCCCCATCGCTCTTATAGTGCAAGTTTGGTATTAGATACTGAAACACGCAAACACCATTTGCCCAATGCCCTAGATCCTGTTGAAATTGCCGGCGTTCAATTTAAAAATAGAATTGTCTTTTTATCCCGTACCGAGAGCAGTTGGTTACGCCCACGTTCCGCTCCGTATTTGCACAAAAGCGTGCCTGACATAGTTAAAATTTGTCAGGATAACCCTGCGATGAACGTTCAAATTGTGCCTGTGAATGTCTTTTGGGGTCGTGAACCTAAAAAAGAAAAAAGCTTTTTAAAACTTCTTCTGGGTGATTCTTGGTCGGTTAGTGGGCGATTTAGGCGCTTCATGAGCATATTAACCAATGGCCGCAATACGTTTGTGCATATTAGCAAAGCCATCTCGGTTCAAAGCATGCTCAGTGAAAACCCTGAGATGGAATCAAATCGATTCATTCGTAAATTAGGCCGCGTATTACGAGTACACTTTCGGCACACACGTTCCGCGGTAATTGGGCCAGATTTAAGTCACCGCCGTACCCTAGTGCATAGGCTTATCCGCAAGCCTATGGTAAAAGCCGCCATCGAAGATTTAATGCAAGAAAAAAGTATTTCCTATGAAAAAGCTGCCGCACAAGCCATTAAATACGGGGATGAAATTGCTTCTAACCAAAGTAATACCACCATACGCTTTTTAGACATCATCCTAACGTGGGTCTGGAACAAGCTTTACAACGGCGTCAAAATTCAAAACCTAGATAAACTGCAAGATATCTATAAAGACAATGAAATTATTTATGTGCCTTGTCATCGAAGCCACATTGATTACTTATTACTGTCTTATGTACTTTATAAAAATGGATTTGTGCCCCCACAAATTGCAGCGGGCATCAATCTTAACATGCCTGTTGTGGGTCCGATTCTGCGACGCGGCGGGGCTTTCTTTATGCGCCGTAGTTTTAAAGACAACCCCCTATACAGCGCTATTTTTGATGAATATCTGCACGCTATTTTCACATCAGGCTATAGCACCGAATATTTTGTAGAGGGTGGCCGTAGCCGCACCGGACGTACCTTAAAGCCAAAAGCCGGCATGCTTGCAATGACGGTTCGCAGTTTCTTACGAGACAGCCACAAGCCTATTATCTTCATGCCTATTTATGTGGGTTATGAAAAAGTATTTGAAGGGGGCACCTATTTAGGAGAGTTGCGCGGCAAGAGCAAAAAGAAAGAGTCGGTATTTGCCATATTCAAAACCCTAAAGGATTTAAAGAAAAACTTTGGTGAAGTGCACATGACTTTTGGGGACCCCATTGAACTGGACGCCTTCCTAGAAGGACAGAACCCAGGCTGGAAAGAGCAAGATCACGGGGAAGACTTTAGACCTGAATGGGTAAAAGATGCCGTAAATAATCTGGCTCTAGAAGTGGTAACCGGCATTAACAAGGCCGCGTCTTTAAACCCCATTAATATGGTGTCATTAGCATTACTGGCCTCTCCAAAGCTTGCCATGGATGAGGGGATGCTCACCCAAACTCTGAACTTATATAGAGAGTTAGCCACTGAAATGCCATACAGCCACCTAACTTTACTGCCTAAAGGAGATGGCCAGGACTGGATTAGATACGCCGAAAATATGGAAGCCGTTGAGCGTCTTAAACATCCTCTGGGGGACATCATCTCAGTAGATGAAACCCAGGCTGTTATGCTCACCTACTACCGTAATAACATCATTCATGCCTTTGCGATTCCATCTATGCTGGCATGCTTATTTATAAACAATGCCAGAATGAAGCGTGATGACGTGGTGCGCTTTGCTCAAACCATCTACCCGTATCTAAAAGCCGAGCTATTTCTACATTGGAATGAGCAAGAAGTGCCCGCGGTTATCGATCAATGGTTAGACCTATGTATCAACAAAGGCTATTTGCGCCAAGAAGGTGAGTATTTAATACGCCCATCTGTAAGCTCTAATAACTACATCATGCTATCGGTCCTATCTCAATTAGTGATTCAGATTTTGGAGCGTTATTACATTGCCATTGCCCTATTACAACGCTCGGGATCTGGCACACTGAAAAAGGAAGATGTTGTACAGAATTGCTCATTAATGGCTCAACGCCTTTCGATTCTACACGGGCTTAATGCACCAGAATTTTTTGATAAATCATTATTCCGAAATCTTGTGGATGAACTGCTAGAAAGAGGAGTGCTGAATTTAGACGATCAAAACAACATATTATTCAGCGATAAAATTGAAAATATCGCCAGCGATGCCAAGATTTTGCTGAATGCGGATTTACGCCGTAGCATATTGCAAGTGACTTTAAACTAACCTCGGTATTTCACCTAATTAAATGCAGCGTCGGCCATTATGCCGGCGCTTTAGCTTTCTCTTACCACACTTTAAACGCCTGTTATTAATTTTTTAATGAATCTCCTCTTGGCTAATTAATTGTCGTACTTCTGCTATTCCGCTCATTACTTACCCATCAAACGGTTTTTCTTACCTGTTAGCCCTTGAGCAAACTGATGCCTGAGCTCTAAGTACCTTGGGGTTAGTCCCACATCTTCGTACAAGGGGTCACCCTGCTCATCCACTGAGACGACTTTACTGCCTTGCTTATAAGGCATTTGCCGCTCCACTTCATCTAGAGCCACCTCTACGAGCTGAGCCATTACTTCATTCTTGTTTAAGCCTGGATATAAACTGGTAAGTGCTTCCACTCTTGCTGCGTCTCGGCGGGGTAAACGCAATTGGTATTTCTCTTCCCCTTCGTTGTGTTGGCTATTGGATTCCCATGAATTCATAAGCTCCCTGACCTTCATTAATAGACCCTCTTAGTGATCGATATGCTTTGTTATTAGTTTAGTCGAGCTTCAAAAAACGCACAGAGAAAATTACGCATTTTTACATTTTTAATACACTCGGCCTAAGGAGGCTCTTAATTTTAATTATTTTCCAACCTTTGAAAGTACGAAATATTATTTCTTAGGCAGAACCCTTTCACTTTACCCAATAAAACTGTGCCTATAATCGTTTTCATTGACGAAGACAGCATTGCTATCAACACACTGACAAGATATAAAAGTGTTTATCTCAGACACAACCACTCTCTCAAATAGAGAAGCTATGTAAGTAAGCTACTTTTTCGGCTCAGCTAATCGCCGTCACTTATCTTAGGAAAGCATTATGGATGAACTTTTAGATAGCGCATTGAAAGACAATGTACGTTTATTGGGCGATTTGCTCAGTGAGGTAATTGAGCAGGATAAGGGCGAGGAATTTGTCGATAAAATAGTACAAGTTCGCACACTCGCCAAACAAGCTCGTGCCCAACAACAAACGACCCCGCAGGAATTGATAAAAGCACTTAACAATCTGGCCGATGAAGACATCACACCCATGACCAGAGCGTTTAACCAGTTTCTAAATCTAGCCAACATTGCGGAACAGTACCATGATGTCGTGAGAAGACGGCGATTAGAGGGCGAAACCTACCGAACCCAATTAGGGCAAGTATTAAAGCAACTTTCTAATAAACTCACGCCTTCCGATTTATCTAAACGCTTATCTGAAATGCAAATTGAATTAGTGCTTACCGCTCACCCCACAGAGGTCACGAGACGGACCCTAATTCAAAAATACGATCTCATATTACAAGCGCTAAATGCATTAGACACCCTGCCCTTTGCTTTTGAGCGCAATAAAACCCTAGGTAAGCTTAAACAAGTCATTGCGCAAATATGGTATACCGATGAAATAAGGCAAACCCGGCCCACACCTGAAGACGAAGCAAAATGGGGATTTGCCGTCATTGAAGGCTCCCTTTGGCAAGCACTTCCTGATTTTTATCGCGATCTTGACCAAACACTTTTAGAGCAAGGGCAACTACCATTGCCTCTAACCGCACAACCCTTCCGATTTTGTTCATGGATGGGAGGAGATCGTGATGGCAACCCAAATGTCACAGCAAAGGTCACAACAAATGTCATTTATTTAGGGCGTTGGATGGCCGCCGATTTATACCTGCGCGACATTCAGGAACTCACCAATGATTTATCCATGCAAAACTGCAATGAAACATTAAAAGCCGTCGTGGGAGACGTTGCGGAACCCTATCGCTGCTTAATGCACGAATTAAGAGAAAGACTAAAAGAAACCCGAATTTGGTCTCAGAATGCTTTGAATAAACAACCAGGGTTAGAGCCACTGCCGCCCATTTTTCATGTATCCAGCTTAATTGAACCCTTAAAACTGTGTTATCAATCCTTGCTGGATTGCGGCATGGAGATCGTAGCCAACGGCAAACTTTTAGACACCATTAGGCGCGCGCAAACCTTTGGCCTCACACTTTGTCCTTTAGATATTCGCCAAGAAAGTACCCGTCATGCTCAGGTCTTTGAAGAGTTAACCGAGTTTTTAGAACTCGGTGAATATGGGAAGTGGAGTGAAATTGAAAAACAAGAATTTTTACTTAAAGAATTACAAAGCAAGCGGCCTTTGTTGCCATTAAATTGGCAACCCAGTGACTTGGTAAAAGAAGTCTTGGACACTTGTCAGGTTATCGCCGCTCAACCTGATGATTGCTTTGCCAGTTATGTCATTTCCATGGCTGGCGCGCCCAGTGATGTTTTAGCGGTGGCGCTGATATTGAAAATGTCAGGGCAAAAAACCGCGATACCCATTGCCCCGCTATTTGAAACTTTAGATGACCTCACCCACGCTGGTGCCAGCATAAAGGCTTTATTAGAACTGCCTTGGTATAAAAATTACACACAGGGCCATCAAATGGTAATGGTTGGTTACAGCGACAGCGCTAAAGATGCCGGCCAATTAGCGGCATGCTGGGCACAATATAAAGCTCAAGAGGAACTGGTCTCGATTTGCGAGAAACACCAAACACAATTAATGCTCTTTCACGGGCGTGGCGGCACTGTAGGCCGTGGTGGTGGCCCTGCACATGGCGCAATACTTTCTCAACCGCCTGGTTCTGTTTTGGGGCGCATAAGAGTCACCGAACAAGGAGAGATGATTCGTTTTAAATTTGGCAACCCAGATGTGGCACACCGCTCTTTACAGGTTTATATGTCAGCGGTATTAATGGCCACTGAATTTCCGCCACCAAACCCCAAGCCACAGTGGCGTCAAAATATGGAGGCCATGTCCCTTACCGCGTTAAACAGTTACCGTGAAATAGTGCGCGAGAACGAAGACTTTGTGTCTTTCTTTAGAGCGGTGACTCCCGAACAGGAATTAGGGAAACTGGCTTTAGGATCACGACCAGCAAAACGAAATGCCAGTGGTGGCGTTGAAAGTTTAAGGGCCATTCCGTGGATCTTTGCTTGGATGCAAATTCGCTTAATGTTGCCTGCGTGGCTGGGAAGCGAAGCGGCTTTACAAACATTTATAGAGGATAAAAAGCTCTCTGAATTACAAGCTATGAGCAAAGAATGGCCGTTTTTTGAGACCTTTATTGACATGCTTGAGATGGTACTCAGTAAAACCGACAGCAGCATTGCCGCTTATTATGAAAGTAGGCTCATTGGTGATCACTCAACAACTCTGGGCATTCAACTACGACAGCGACTTGCACAAGCAATTTCAATTGTTAAAGACATCAAACAACAAGATAGCTTACTGCAAAACACCGCTGTCATTCGTGAATCCATGGCCGTCAGAAACCCCTACACCGACCCTTTGCATTATTTGCAAGCTGAACTTTTATTTCGGACTCGACAACCAGCTGGTAAAAATAACGCTGAACTAGAGCATGCTTTAAAAGTCACTATGGCAGGTATAGCGGCTGGCATGCGCAATACCGGGTAACGTTTCTACATGAATTAAAGCAGGGGCGGTAACGGATATTTCGACCCCCTGCCCTTCAAAAAATTCCCCCTCATAACCCTATAGTACTGCTGTGACGTATGGGGCGGTATTTGTGCAAGCACTATGATAGCTGGGCTTAGGGCTTAATCCATAAAAAAGCTCCTTCTCGGCCCGCCCCATTCACTTGCCCTTAATATCCCTGTCAGGTATTGTGGGCGTTTTTTCAAGCTAGATGATTGTTTTTTAACCAATTATTTATGGCTCGTAGTAAAATCCGAGCAATGTCTAAATCAACTTTCGCCGCCTCTGCTAGGCTGAGCTAACAGGTTTATTTAGAGATTGATTCGAAATAACTTAAGGACACATGAATGCGTATTATTTTGTTAGGGGCCCCTGGCGCCGGTAAAGGTACTCAAGCACAGTTTATTTGTGAGAAGTTTGCGATTCCTCAAATTTCAACCGGTGATATGCTGCGTGCTGCTGTGAAAGCTGGCTCGCCATTGGGTAAGCAAGTTGAAGAGATCATGCAAACCGGTGGATTGGTATCTGATGATTTAATCATTTCTTTAGTTAAAGAACGCATTACTGAAGACGATTGTGCAAACGGTTGCCTTTTTGACGGCTTCCCTCGCACTATCCCTCAAGCTGAAGCCATGATAGAAGCCGGTGTAGACATCGACTACGTGGTAGAGATTGATGTTGAAGATGAAGAGATTGTTAAACGCATGAGTGGTCGTCGTGTGCACCCAGCATCTGGTCGTACCTATCATGTAATTTTCAATCAGCCTGAAGTTGAAGGAAAAGACAACGAAACAGGTGAAGATCTAATTCAACGTGAAGATGACGCCGAAGAAACGGTTCGTAAGCGTTTAGCAATCTATCACGACCAAACAGCACCTTTAGTAGGTTTTTATAAAGCGCTAACCAGCGACAATGCACCTAAGTACGCCCATATTCCTGGTGTTGGTGGCTTAGTAGATATTCGTGATGCCATGTTTAAGGCTATTAGCTAAATACTCACTTTATGAGTAAACCAAAAAGCCAGCTATTCGCTGGCTTTTTGGTTTTCGTCTCACCACGACGACTAAACACCCTTTTTATGGGCACTACATTCTTTTAGCCTGCCCCTGATTTTTTGTTAAATTTTGATTTATATTGGCTAAATCGCATTATTTTTCTCTCGCAGGACCCTCCTTTCACTTAAATTCTATTCATGCCTTTACGTTAAACCCAATTAGCTCAAAGAGCCTTGTGACACACTTCGTAATTCAATAAAAATGACTTATCATAGCAATCATTATTTATTCCTGAGTATTTTACATGTCACAACACACAGCGGTCATTTTGGTGAATTTGGGAACGCCAGACGCTCCCACTAAATCGGCAGTTCGCCGATATTTAAAAGAGTTTCTATGGGATGATCGCATTATTAAACGCAATCCACTGTGGTGGGTCATTTTAAACGGCATCATTCTCAATACTCGGCCTAAGCGCGTTGCCAAGCTCTATGAAAGTATATGGCAAGGTGATAGCCCAATTCGTACCATAGGTGGGCAACAACGAGATGCGTTACAAAGTTTAGTAAAAGACAAAGCTGATGTATTTCTAGCGATGACATACGGGCAACCTTCTTTAAGAACATGCCTAGATGACTTGGCTTTAAAGAATTATCAAAAGGTCATAGTTTTGCCCTTGTTTCCCCAGTATTCAGCAACCACAACAGGTGCCGTATTCGACCAGGTGGCTGATTTCATTAAAAAAACTCGTAACTTGCCTGAGATTCATTTAATTAAAGATTATCACCAAAGTGAAACTTATATTGAAGCTTTAACGGCAAATATTCAGCAGCATTGGCAAGAAAATGGTAAGGCCGAAAAATTACTTTTGTCTTTTCATGGCATTCCACAAATATATGTAGATCAAGGTGATCCATATGAAGCGCAAATTAAAAAAACGGTTGAGCTACTGGCACATTCACTTGGTTTAGAAAAATCAGAATTCCAATTAACCTTCCAAAGTCGATTTGGCCCTACACAGTGGTTACAACCCTATACCGATAAAACATTAGAGAAATGGGCAAACTCTTCAGTTAAATCGGTTGATATTATTTGCCCTGCATTTAGTGCTGATTGCTTGGAAACCTTAGAAGAAATCGCTGTTGAAAACAGAGATATTTTTTTAACAAATGGCGGAAAACAATATAATTACATCCCCGCGCTGAATAATACCCACTTACATATTGAAATGATGCACAAGTTAGTGACCCCTTTTCTAAAGAATTAAGCAAAGAAAAAGTAGGTAATTCAGTTTTATTACCTACTTTTTCTCCCCTTTTAAATATTAGTTTGGCTTTTTAAAGTGACTTAAAAGCCAAATTAGAATTTTTAAAAGACCCGCCTCCAAATTTATTTATTTTCTAAAAATTAATAAAAAGCACAATTTTTTGCGCCAATCTTTATGATTTAACAGTAATTAAGTAGTTTTTTTCAAAAAAATCCTTTATTTTCACCTCAAGACTTTGCTCTTATCCTTTTATAGACTATTTTTTTATTGATGCACCCTCCACAACCACAGGGAAATTATTATGGCTAAAGGTCGTAAAAAAACTGCAGCAAAAAAGCGCGTTGCTAAAAAAGTGACTGCTGTCGCTACTTCAGCGCAAACAAAAGCTGCTAAAGCTACTGAAAAAGCAAATACTGCAATTTCTGCAAGCACAGCTAAAGTAGCCGATGCCAATAAGAAGCTAGTAGCTGCTCGTAAAAAAGCCGCTTCTGCTGGTACCGCAGCCGCCAAAAAAGCAGTCGTGTCTGCTCGTACAGCCGTTGCAAAACATAAAGATGCACTCGCGTCTGCTAAAGACGGTGCTCGTGAAGCGAAAAAGCAAACCCAAGCTGCTAATATTGAAGCCGCGGCCGCGGCCGCAGTGGCCGCTGCTGCTGAAGCTGCAAAAGCACTAGAAGCTTCACTTGCCGAAAAGGCTGAGGCAGATCTTGCTAAAGCAGTTGCAGCATTTGAGAGTAAATGGCGTAAAGCCAGAACTCGTAAAGATGCCGCAAAAGTTAAAGCAAAGACTAAAAAAGCCGATGCTAAAACTAAAGCTGCAGCTAAAAAGGCCGCCGCGAAGCTAAAAGCGCTGGCTAAGCCAGCTCCTAAGAAGAAGCCCGCAGCGAAGAAAAAGCCAGTAGCAAAGAAAAAACCAGCTGCTAAAAAGAAGCCGGTAGCGAAGAAAAAGCCTGCGGCTAAAAAGAAAGCGGCCGCTAAGAAAAAGAAATAACGTTAAAATCAGTCTAAATCACTGATAAGACCGGTTTAGTTGCAACTAAACCGGTTTTTTTATGCCGGCTCAATAAAGTAACTCCCACTACAAAGCTAGTTTCATCCTAAATTAAGTTCTATAGACCGTATTGAACATCAATATTTGCTAGCCATGCTTTATTTCACTTAATAACTGCACTTGTTCCCCAGCGCTAGCGCTTAATGAATTTCAGTTTTTAAACCTATCTCCCTGCACTTTTATGCTAGAATCCCCAGCTTTTTAGCTACCCTACAAATAAAGTACTTGTTATGGTCAATTTACTTGCTATTGAAGCCGCCAGCGACAGCTGTTCTGTTGCCTTGCACATTAATGATCGGGTAATAGAGCGTACGGAGGCGGCTCCGCGTATGCATAGTCGTTTACTGTACCCCATGTTAAACGCACTGATGCAGGAAGCAGGTATTGCCCCGAAACAATTAGATGCCGTAGTCTTTGGCAAAGGACCAGGCTCCTTCACCGGATTACGCATAGCAGCAGCCACCGCCCAAGGTATCGGGTTTGCTTGCGACTTACCTTTAATTGGCATTTCTACATTACAAGCGATGGCTCAACAAGCAAGAACTGAACAAACCGCTGATTCGGTTTTAGCAATCATGGATGCTCGCATGAGTGAGTTATATGTAGGCTGTTATGAATGGGACAATAAAACGCAAATAATGCAGGCATGCATTGAAGATCAAATTTGCCCAATTAATACCACCTTAAACTTGTTAAACATTAGTGAACAAAAGGTCTTGGCGGCTTGCGGGCACGGGCTTAAACTAGCTGAAAAATTAGATCCCTCTATTCAAAATATTCCTGATAAAGATGCCAATCAAATACTAAATGCCTCCTCGCTTATTCCTAAAGCGCTTGATTTATTTCAGCGCAATCAAGTACTTAAGCCTGAAGATGTGGAGCTCAGTTACCTTCGCGAACAAAATCATTGGAAAACCATCAAGCAACAAGTCGAATTTAAAAAACAACAAAAAAATAATTAACATTATTTATCTTACAAATATATCGAAGTAATTAAGGAAAGTTATGGAGTGGTGGCAAGCCGTTGTTTTGGCTGTATTACAGGGACTCACCGAGTTTTTACCGGTTTCTAGTTCAGCACATTTAATTTTACCCTCCCAGCTATTAGGCTGGCCCGATCAGGGCTTGGCGTTTGACGTAGCTGTTCACGTGGGCACTCTTTTAGCGGTCATGATGTATTTTCGCTGCGATATCGTTAATTTGTTTAAAGGCTTTATTGATAGCACTTTTTTAAATAAACCTAGCCAAGATGGCACACTTGCATGGTGGATTATCATTGCCACGATTCCGGCAGGCATCTTTGGCTTATGTTTAAATGGCTTAATCGCCGATCAACTTCGCCATGCTGCTGTCATTGCCAGTACCACGATTATATTTGGCCTATTACTGTTATTTGCTGACAAACAAAAAAATCTTGTTAAGCAATTAAGCCAAATGCCTTTATCTCATGCGCTTTATATTGGCCTAGCACAGGCTATGGCATTAATTCCAGGCACGAGCCGTTCCGGCATCACCATAACCATGGCTTTACTTTTAGGTTACGAGCGAAAAGCGGCTGCCCGCTTTAGTTTTTTATTATCTATTCCTCTTATCTTGTTGGCCGGGGGCTATAAAGCTTTCGAATTACTCACCACAATTCACCCTATTCCTTGGAGTTTTATTTTCATGGGCGCTTTAGTGTCTTGTATAAGCGCTTATATTTGCATTCATTGGTTTTTAAAGCTGATTGAAAAATTATCCATGACACCATTTGTTATTTACCGCCTTCTTCTGGGCGCATTTTTATTTTCAGCCATTTACTTTGGATGGATCATTTAAAGCATGAGTTATCGTTTAGAACTGGTATGCACCTCTAAAACGCTTCTCTCGCAAGCTCAAGAGCTCGCTGAGCGCCTTAACGTTGTTTTAAGTACTAACACCAATCATGGCAATGAATTGAGCTTGTTGCTTGATGAAGGTGGCTTAAGCCTGCTTCGACCTGACGATAAATCCCTTGGAGCATTAAAAATAGATTTTAACGATGGCGCACTCACTTGGCGGCGCAATCATGGAGGAGGAACTGGGCAAGCAGTTGCAAAAGCGGTTGGATTAAAACAAAAGAAGCAGCTCAATATTTTAGATGCCACAGCCGGCACTGGCACAGATGCATTTGTGTTAGCGACCCTTGGCTGTCAAGTCACGATGCTAGAGCGTCACCCTATTGTTGCAGCTTTGTTAGAAGATGCATTATTAAGAGCCGCAAGTGAACCTGAAGTGCATTGCATAACTCAACATATGACATTGCACCAAGGCAGCAGCATTGACTTCATGAAGGGCCAAGCCGAAAACAGTTACGATGTGGTCTTTCTCGACCCCATGTTCCCCCATTCAGGAAAAAAGGCCCAAGTGAAAAAATCCATGCAATATTTTCGCGATATGGTGGGTAAAGACGAGGATGCTGACGCCTTATTAGCACCCGCCTTAGTTCTGGCTAACTACCGTGTCGTGGTTAAAAGACCCAAGAAAAGCCCATTTTTAAACAATCAAACCCCAAGCTTTAGCCAAGAAGGAAAAGCCAATCGTTTTGATATCTACGTCAATAAATCCATGAAATAACAATGTGTCTATTTAGGTGAATCAACCAAATACCATCACTATATTAGCCTTTAGTTTTTCTTTCTTGGCGCTTTGCCATTAACCAAAACTGCTCCATTTCATCCAAACTGCTATCTTCAAGCCGTGAACCTTGCTCAACAATACTTTGCTCGACAAATTTAAAACGCCTTTCAAACTTTTCATTGGTGCTTCGCAAAGCCATCTCAGGCTGAACTTTTACGTGACGAGCCAAATTAACCACCGCAAACAACACATCCCCTAATTCATCTTCAATGTGAGGTATATCTTGCTCAGCCATGGCTTCGCGCAATTCTCCAATTTCTTCTTCAATTTTATCAATTACCTGTGAGGCTTCAGGCCAATCAAACCCCACTGTGGCAGCACGCTTTTGTAATTTTTCAGCACGCTGAATAGCAGGCAAGGCTTTTGGAACATCGTCTAGAATACTGCCAAATTGAGCCTCTAAACCTTCTTTTTCAGCCTTTAATGCTCGCTCTTCGCGCTTAATGGCTTCCCAACGCCCTTTAATTTCAGCATCAGATAAAGGAGCGTTGTCAATTGATGGTGATAAATCTCCTTTGGGAAAGACATGGGGGTGACGACGAATAAGTTTGGTAACCAACGTATTCACAATATCATTAAAATTAAAATGGCCGTCTTCTGTGCCCAATTGCGCGTAGAAAACCACCTGAAACAATAAGTCCCCTAGCTCTTCTTGTAAGTGGTCAAAGTCATTGCGCTCAATGGCATCAGCCACTTCATAGGCCTCTTCAAGGGTACAAGGCACAATAGATTGATAACTTTGTTTAATATCCCAAGGGCACCCTGTTTTTGGGTCACGAAGTCGAGACATAAGATGTAAAAGATCATTTACTTGAAATTGAGCCATGGGAACCTTTCATTTACAAAAAACAAAATGCCATTAACCAGCTTTTTTAGCGTGTTAATGGCATTCATTGATTTAGTCTTTTTCAGCGTTTATTTACCGTATTTTACTTTTGGTGACGATACACTTCCATAATATTTGGTAGTTGCTGGATTTTATTCAGTAACCGCCCAAGATGTTGCAAGCTTTCAATTTCAACCGTCACCATTAAATCAGCAGTACCATCCTCTTGAGACAAAGTGGTTAATGCCAGCACGTTAACGTCTTCATTTGCCAACAAGATGGTGATGTCTTTCAAAAGGCCTCGTCGATCATAAGCTTTAATAGCTAAATCTAACGGGTAACGGTGCGTAGGACTTATACCCCAGCTCACTTCAGTAATACGATTTGCTTGATTTTGCTTTAAGTTTAAAACATTAGTGCAATCCGCTTTATGAATGCTAACGCCGCGACCTTGGGTGATATAACCTAGAATTTTGTCCCCAGGCACTGGATGACAACACGGCGCCAAGCTACTCATTAGCTTACCTACACCATTGATATACACCTCACTGCCATCAACCGCTTTTATTTGTGGAGAAGGCAGTAAGCTTAATTGATCTTCAAAACGATCCTCTGGGCTTAATTGTTTCTGAACTAACCTCACCACTTGAGTAATACGTAAAGAACCCGAACCTAAAGCAGCATGCATGCTCTCCAGTTCGCTAAAGCCTAACTCTTTGGCGATATTGACGATATTAAGCTTTTGTAAACCTAAACGTTTAATTTCAGATTCCACCATGCTCTTGCCATCTAGCACGTTTTGCTCTCGAGCCTGCCCCTTAAACCAGCCAGCGACTTTTGCTCTGGCTCGTGAGGTATTCACGTAACCGTTTTCTGCGTGTAACCAATCTCTGCGCGGCTGCGCATCACGACTGGTCAAGACTTCAATTTGATCACCGGTTTTTACTTTATAACTAAGTGGAACGATACGACCATTCACTTTAGCGCCGCGGCATTTGTGGCCAATTTCGGTGTGTACTCGATAGGCAAAATCTACTGGTGTAGATTCAGGCTGTAAGTCCACCACGTGACCATCAGGGGTGAAGACATATATGCGATCAGGCGTCACATCTTGACGAAGGGTGCCCATTAACTGGTTTAAATCCCCCAGCTCATCGTGCCACTCTAGCACTTGGCGCAACCATGATATTTTTTCTTCGTAGCCTGTGTCCTTGCCTTTTACATCGGTCCCTTTATAAAGCCAATGGGCACACACACCTAATTCAGCATCTTCGTGCATGTCAGAGGTACGAATTTGAACTTCTAACACATTGCCTTCGGGTCCCACCACCGCCGTATGCAACGAGCGATAACCATTTTCTTTTGGGTTAGCAATATAGTCATCAAACTCGTGAGGAATATGCTTCCAAAACGTGTGGGCAATACCCAGAGCGGCGTAGCAATCTTTCAGTTCGGGCACTAAAATTCGAACCGCGCGGATATCATAAACTTGAGAGAACTCGATGTTCTTACGACTCATCTTCCGCCAAATACTGTAAATATGCTTGGCACGTCCTTGGATATCACATTTGATACCCGCCCCTTCAATGGCATTTTTTAAGGTGTCTACTACATTTTCAATATATTGCTGGCGATCAAGACGTTTTTCATCCAGTAATTTGGCAATTTTTTTATAAGATTCAGGTTCTAAATAGCGAAAGCTTAAATCTTCTAATTCCCACTTTATTTGCCCAATGCCTAAGCGATGAGCCAATGGCGCATAGATATCAAACACTTCTCTAGCCACTTTTAAACGTCGTTCAGGCTGGGCGTTTTTTACCGCACGAATAACACTGGTTCGTTCTGCCAGCTTAATCAGTGCCACGCGCACATCATCTATCATGGCCACCAGCATTTTACGCATGTGCTCTACTTGTGCTTCAGTTTGACCCAACACCTTCATACGCGAAGCACTTTGCGCTTGCGTCAACGCTGCCATTTGTAAAACACCGTCAATTAATTTAGCCACTTCAGGGCCAAACTGCTGCCTCACTTGATCCAGTTTTAAGCGCCCTTCACGAACAGGTCGATAAACAATCGCCGCGACTATGCTATTTTGATCTAGATGAAGTTCCGCCAACACTTGACTCATTTCCATGCCAATTTGCAAACTGGAAATATCGGCATTCCATTGCGCATGATTGGCAATGGTTTCGGTTTCCACTTTTTGAGCAAGATCGCAAGCCGCGCGAATTTGGCTAACGTCCCTTAACTCCACAAGACTTTCTAGGTTGGCCACCCAGGCATCAATATCAACTGAGCCATCATCCGTTAGGTGGTCGTCACGTACTTTAACCATAATTTAATCTAATCCTTAAGACACCGGGCATATAAACCAGTTACCCAAACAAAAATGCCTTTAATTATTACGTTTATTTCTTAACAAACAGCGCCATGCTTTCAACATGCTTGGTATGGGGAAACATATCCATTACCGCTATTTTTTTTAATTTAAAACCCGCATCTATTAACGCCTTGGCATCACGCACCAGTGAGCTAGGCTCGCAGGCCACATATAAAATTCTTGATGATTGTTTTGCTAACCAAGGCATCAATTCTGCAGCGCCCGTTCTGGGGGGGTCTAACAAAACAGCACTGACTTTAGGTAAACGCTGATGTAGTACATCGTCACTTAAATTCATAACTTGAGCTTGAATATTATCTAGCTGGTTTAATTGGGCGTTATGCTCTATTTGCCCCACCATACTGCTAATGCCTTCTACCGCTGTCACTTCTTTAAAATGCTTAGCGGCTGGAATACTAAAATTACCGATGCCCGCATATAAATCTAAAAGTGTCTCTTCTGGTTTGGCATCTAGCCAATCAAGGGCCTGAGATACCATGGCTTTATTGACTTGGGCATTGCCCTGAATAAAATTCTTCACATTAAAATCTAACGTTTGACCCAGTACTTCATAACTTAGCTTTTGAGACTCAAGATCTATTGGCCAAAGGCAATGTAAATTCTGTGCCTCATCTCCTTGAAGATAAAAATTAACTTCATTATCTTGCGCCCATTTTTTAATGAGCTTCTGGTCAGCCTCGGTGATGTTTTTCAAATGCCTCATTACCACCACATCACAATGATCCGATGCGATAAGCTCTAATTGAGTGATGCGAGATTTAGCATGCAGTAGAGTAATTAACTGCCGCAAAGGTTCAATGAGTTTTGATAAAGATGGTTGGAGAACCTGACACGCATCAATATTGGTTAAATGACTATTGGCTTCTTCACGAAAACCCACAATAATTTCATCTACCTTATTACGATAACGCACCCCTAAACGAGCACGGCGTCGATAACCCAGATCTTCACTGGTAATAGGGCTTTGCCAGGGGATGTCGGTTAATTTTAATTGGCGAGTCAGTTGTTCATGGAGGTTAGACTGCTTGTACCCTAATTGCTTATCAGCCTGTAAATGCTGCAGCTGACAGGCTCCACAACGGCTATAGTGGGGACAAGGAGCAGTGACACGCTCTGGACTTGGATTCATAATCTCAAGTAATTTAGCGTGGTTAAAATTGCGCATTTCTTTTTCAATGCGCACTTTAACGGTCTCTGATGGCAAAGCGCCAGACACAAACATAACTTTATCTTGGCTACGGCTGACACCTTGAGCTTCATGACTTAATCCATGAATCTCCACCACGGCATCCTCCAATTTAGGACGACGTGCCTTTTTGCTTTGCTTAACAATAGCCACTAATTTAGAACTCCAAAATACATAAAAAATAGCGCAAAATTTAACGCCTATATGGCCCTAATTATTCTAATTTCAAGCACGCTCACACTTGAAACCTTATTTTTAGCAGCCTACAGGTCCTGCTGCTCGGGCTCATTATAGATGCCCGTTGACAAATAGCGGTCACCTCGGTCGCAAATAATGGCCACAATCACTGCATTTTCAAGCGTCTCATTCAGTTTTAAGGCACCCGCCACTGCGCCACCTGAGCTAACGCCACAAAAGATACCCTCTTCTCTGGCCAATTGACGCATAGTGTTTTCTGCGGACAACTGGTCAATATCAATCACGCTATCCACTTTGCTGGCATCAAAAATCTTAGGCAAATAGGCTTCAGGCCAGCGACGAATACCAGGAATGGACGCGCCGTCTTCTGGTTGTAAGCCCACTATTTGGATATCAGGGCTTTTCTCTTTGAGGTATTGGCTGGTTCCCATGATGGTTCCAGTGGTACCCATGGCACTTACAAAATGAGTGACCTTACCTTGTGTATCTTGCCAAATTTCTGGGCCAGTACCTTCATAGTGGGCTATTGGGTTATCTAGATTAGAAAATTGATCCAGCACCACACCTTCGCCCCTTTTCTGCATATCAAGGGCTAGGTCTCTAGCATATTCCATACCTTGTTCTTGGGTGACCAAAATTAACTTAGCACCATAAGCTTCCATGGCCCATCGGCGCTCCATACTAAGGTTATCAGGCATGATCAGCACCATGTTGTAGCCCTTAATGGCTGACACCATGGCCAGTGCAATCCCTGTATTGCCACTGGTGGCTTCTATCAACGTGTCACCTGGCTTAATATCACCTTTGGCTTCTGCGCGATTAATCATACTTAAAGCAGGACGGTCTTTTACCGACCCAGCTGGGTTATTGCCTTCCAGTTTAAGCAGAATGGTATTGCTGGTATGGGTGCCTAAACGCTGTAAACGCACCAAGGGAGTGCCACCTACATAATCGGCAATGGTGGGGAAATCCATAATATATTCACTTTTATATAACCATTTTCGGGAATAATACCTGCAAACTCTGGCCATTAGTAATATCTAATGGCAATTTCCTTATAGCATATCCAGCAATGCCCCTTTTATCCCAGCATATGGCCATAAATTACTGCTAGAATGGCCCCCATAAAATTACTGAGTCGTCATAAATTATGAATTATTGGGGCATTCAAAAACGCCTATTAATGATTACGCTCCTACCGTGCTTAATTAGCGCTGCATTATTAGGAAGCTATTTCAGTGCCGAGCAGTATTCCCTACTTGAAGAGCAAGCAAGTGAGCAAGCCGTGATTTTAAGCCGTCAGCTGGCCTTACAATCGGCCAGCCTCATGGAAAAAGACAGTCAAACTCAGCAAGACACGCTTAAACCCTTTCTAGATTTACCCCATATGCGCAGCCTTGCCCTACTTGACCCTAAACAAAACGTTTTGATTAATTTAGGCCCGAACATGCTTGAAGCCTCATCAAGGCGTATCATCGAGCAACAGGTTCACCGCTTTGAAACCCCAAGCTCTATTCGGGTTAGAGCGCCTATTTTTGCTCAGGGAGACGCCCTAAAAGCCAATTTATTAGGTTGGATTGAATTAGAATTCACCACCAAAAATACACAACTTAGCCAGTACCAAGCCCTACTCAGCAGTTTAATTTTAGTCTTATCCTTGTGTGCTTTGGCCCTATATTTGGCCTATCGGGCCAGTGCTAGCATTACCCGCCCTCTTCAGCATGTGGCCAGTGCTCTGGAGCAATTAGAATCAGGTAATCTTGAAGCGCGTATTCAATTGTCTGAACACACTGAATTTGATGAACTGGCCAACGGCATTAATTCCATGGCGGCCAGCTTACAAAGGGCTCAGCAAGAACTGCAAGATAGCATCGAACAAGCCACTCAGGATTTAAAAGAAACCCTTGAAGAAATGGAAGTTCAAAATATCGAATTGAGCCTAGCACGACGCTCAGCTTTGGAGTCGAGCAATACTAAGTCTGAATTTCTTGCCAATATGAGTCATGAAATTCGTACCCCTCTGAATGGTATTTTAGGTTTCAGTAAACTACTTGAAAAAACCCGCTTAAATAAACGCCAACAGGAATACCTCAACACTATAGAAGTATCATCTTCTAGTTTATTAAGCATCATCAACGACATTCTCGACTTCTCAAAAATTGAAGCCGGCAAGCTAGTGCTAGACAGTGTACCAGTGCACATTCGTGACATTGCCGATGAAGTACTGTCCATGCTAGCCCCTGAGGCCCATAAAAAAGGCCTAGAACTTACCGCCCTAGTGTACCAAGACGTGCCCTCTGAAATCATGGCTGACCCGGTACGCATTAAACAGGTACTGACCAATTTAGTGAGTAACGCCATTAAATTTACCGAAAGTGGCTCGGTTATTGTTCGCATTATGGTTGAAGAGCAAATTAAGAAAAAGGTAGCTTTAAAAGTCACCATCACCGACACAGGCATTGGCCTTAATCAAGAACAGCAAAAAAATCTATTTAAAGCCTTCAGTCAAGCAGATGCCTCTACTACTCGCCGTTATGGTGGCACAGGTTTAGGACTGGTGATTAGCAGCTACTTAGTAGAACACATGCAAGGTGACATTGGTTTTAACAGTGAAACCAATCAAGGCTCACAATTTTGGTTTACCGGTCAATTTTCAGTTTGCACCATGGAAATGGATTCGTGCGTTGATGCACCCTGGTATCAAAAAACAGTCTATATGCTTAGCCATTGGGAAAGCACCCGCCAAGCACTGCAACACCAGCTAAATAACCTTGGCTTTAAAGTCGAAGTATTTCAAGACCTGCCTAAATTATTGGTGGCTCAATCCAAGCAGGCCGCCAGCATTTGTTTTATTGAAATTAACAATCAAACAGAACACAGCCAAATACAACTGATCAAACAACAATCCGACGTAGTGGCTCTACTGCCCAACAATGAAAGTCATTTCTTA
This sequence comes from uncultured Bermanella sp., assembly GCA_913058575.1. Lineage (GTDB taxonomy): Bacteria > Pseudomonadota > Gammaproteobacteria > Pseudomonadales > Oceanobacteraceae > Bermanella. The sequence goes on along the minus strand of CAJXRF010000029.1, from coordinate 16,929 downwards.
TCGACCCTACAAGAGCACCACCTGGATCATAATTTGGTTTACCCAATTTCCTTTAGACGCCTGAGACAAAGCGTAGAAGATATATTAGGGGATAACCTGCAACCGCAAATGGATCTATTAAGTAAAACCCCTCTAAAGATTTTGGCAGTGGATGACAACGGCCCTAACTTAGAACTGCTTAGCACCTGGCTAGAAGATTTAAATGTAAATGTAGTGAAGGCCCGAGGGGGCATTGAAGCGGTTCAACTGGGAACCACAGAAAGATTTGATTTAATTTTCATGGACATACAAATGCCTGATCTAGATGGCGTGAAGGCCACTGAGGAAATTCGCAAGCAAGCCATCAACGGACATACTCCCTTAGTGGCTCTCACTGCACACGCCTTACCTAACGAGCGTAAAAAATTATTGCAAAGTGGCTTTGACGATTACCTCACTAAACCCATTAGTGAAGAACAGTTAATCCACACTTTAACAAAATGGACTCATTTCCAGCAACTCGGCAAAACCAGTTATGTAAAAGGCTGGCCACAAGTCAGCCAATTACCTTCGCCTACCGATAAAACCCTCGCCCTTGACTGGGCGTTATCTTTAAAACTAGCCGGCGGAAAAAGCGAACTGGCAAAAACAATGCTGCTAGGATTAATCAGTGAGTCCAGATTTTTACAAGAAAAAATTAAAACTGACGAGCCAAAAAATTTACTAGAAGTGGTTCATAAAACCCATGGTTTATGCAAATACGTGGGGGCAGAAAACCTAAGAGCAGCACTGGATAGTGCGGAAACCTGTTTAAAGACTCAATGCGAAAGCTGGCCCACTTGCAAACAAAACTTAACCCAAGCCATTCAAGAGTTATTAAGCTGGGACAAAGAAAGTCAGTGGCTAGAGCGCCTAGATGAGATTGAACTGAATTAACCAATCAATATGGCGCCGATTTTTAATCAGCGCCTAATCAAACAAAAATTACACCAGCGTACAAAAAGCCAATGCATAGTGCTGTTCATCACTTAGACTGATGAGGGCTTTGCTAGCACCCATTGCCTGTAACCGAGCCAATGCACCTTCATGTAAAATAACTAAAGGCGCACCAAGGTCATCATTCACTATTTCTATTTGCTGAAAACCAACCCCTTTTGCAATTCCAGTTCCCAACGCCTTAGCCACGGATTCTTTTGCACACCAACGCTTGGCCAAAAAAGCCAATTTGATATTTGTGTTTTCAATGCTGTGGAAGCGTGCGAGTTCGCTGGCCATTAGAACGCGCTTCACCAGTCTATCTCCTTGACGAGAGAAGCTCTGAGCTATGCGTTCTATTTCAACAATGTCAGTTCCAATAGCAATGGTCATATTAAATACTAGGAGAAGCGAGCGTAATTAATTCTCGCATTTCTTTGACGGCTGTTTTTAAACCCACAAATGCTGCGTGAGCAATAATACTGTGGCCAATATTCAATTCATTAATGCCTGCAATGGCAGCAATGGCTTCGGTGTTATGGTAATGCAAGCCGTGACCTGCATTGACTATCAGGCCTTTTTTCAATGCATAAGCCACACCCTGAGTGATTTTCTCGAGCTCTTTTAGCTGAATAGCAGGTGATTTAGCATCGGCATAATGTCCCGTATGAATTTCAATAACGGGAGCCCCGCAACGCACTGCCGCGTCGATTTGTTTTTCATCAGCATCAATAAATAAAGACACTTCACTGCCCACTTGCGCTAAGCGATCACATGCCGATTTTATTGCCACTTCATTTCCAATAACATTCAAGCCACCTTCTGTAGTGAGCTCTTCACGTTTTTCAGGCACTAAACAGACACAAGCTGGCTTTACCTTAAGGGCAATATTCACCATTTCTTCGGTAACAGCCATTTCCAAATTCATACGAGTGTTCAGCATTTGACTTAACAGCAACACATCACGATCTTGGATATGACGGCGATCTTCGCGTAAGTGTAACGTAATGCCATCAGCCCCTGCTTCTTCGGCTATTAAGGCCGCCTGAACAGGATCAGGGTAACGGGTTCCGCGAGCCTGCCGTAAAGTCGCAATATGATCAATATTAACACCTAATAAAACTCGATTAGTGGCTTTCACACACGCTCCTACTGCTAAATATTATTGCGAGATTTGACGAAACTGCTTAAGCAGCTCTCTGGCTTGAAGTGGTTTATAGCCAATAATAGGCCGTAACGCCAAACGTAACAAACGTTTGGCCATTTTTAAAGTGTTGGAGTTTTCAAGATTACCCTGAGACAGCATCAACAAATCCTCGCCATAAAAGCAATTACTGGGACTTTTATTAGCGTAAGCCGTACTCACTCGTGACATGCCTTGCTCCACGTAAAACCCGTAATGGCTTTTAGCATCGATCATAAGCCCACTTCTAAAGTCCATAGCCCACTCATAAGACTGGCCCATGTGCTCAAGTAATGTAAGTTCAAATTGACGCAGAGATAATTCAAGATTGTAACTGGTAAGGTTAACGAGCACATCTTCATAGGCTTCAAATAGAAGCTCGGACTCTACATCCGCTTCACTTCTAAGCGCTCGTTGTAACACTTCGTTAATATAGAAACCGCTAAATAAAGTATCGCCCTTCAGTAATACTGGCAAGCCAATGCTTTCATACTGATCTAAATTTTTAAGATCGCCATCGCCATCAAATTGAATATTATATTGCGAAAAAGGCTGCAAACTCTGCCCTTGGCTCATTTGTTTTTTAATGCCACGAGCAATACAACGAATCAAGCCAAAGTCAGGAGTAAAAAAATCCACCATGGCGCTGGTTTCACGATAAGAGCGAGAATGTAAAACGTACGCACGCTGTTTTTCCATGGTGTTTTTTAATTAGTCTACATCATTGTAGCCAAGAGACTTTAGAGCACGTTCATCATCGGCCCAACCGCCTTTCACTTTCACCCAAGTGTGAAGCATAATTTTACTATCGAATAATTTTTCCATATCTAAGCGAGCATCGGTACCAATTTGCTTAATACGCTCACCTTTATCACCGATAATGATTTTCTTTTGACCATCACGCTCAACTAAAATAAGTGCATGAATGGTGATTAAGCGGTTAGTTTCTTCGAATTTTTCGATTTCAACTGTCACCGAATAAGGTAGTTCTTCACCTAATTGGCGCATTATTTTTTCACGTACTAGTTCTGCTGCTAAGAAACGTGCACTACGATCAGTGAACTGGTCTTTATCGTAAAAGTGCATGCCTTCGGGAATGTACTTGGCAATTCCTTTTTCTAGCTCTTCTATATTTTTGCCTAATTTGGCACTGGCAGGGAATACTTCTAGGAAGTTCATTTTCTCGGCCACTTCCTTTAAAAAAGGCAAAAGAGAAGATTTATCTTCTAGGAAGTCGATTTTATTAACCACCAAAATACAAGGTACATTAGCGGCTTTTATTTTCTGTAAAACCACTTCGTCTTCTGGTGTCCACTTAGTACGATCAATCACAAACACCACTAAATCAACATCTTTAATAGCGCTAGAAGCTACTTTGTTAATATATCGATTCAAGGCTTTTTCGCTGTAACCTTCATGTAGCCCAGGAGTGTCTACATAAATAGCCTGTACATCGTCAGTGGTTTTCATACCCACAATTTGATGACGTGTGGTTTGTGGCTTACGAGAAGTAATACTAAGCTTTTGCCCCAGAATACGATTCAGTAAAGTTGATTTACCCACATTAGGTCGACCTACAATGGCAATGTAACCGCACTTTTCTGTCATTATTCTACTCCTAATGCTTTAAGGGCTTTCTCGGCGGCGCTTTGCTCAGCAAAGCGGCGACTGCTGCCTATCCCTACTGTGATCTCGGGTAGTTTTTCCACCCAACAGCTCACTTTAAATTTTTGGTCATGAGCCTGACCAAAAATTTCAGTCACTTCATATTTAGGCAAACGATGCTTACTTTTTTGCAGATGCTCTTGTAAACGAGTCTTAGCGTCTTTAATGACCGCATCTAAAGTAAGGCCAGCCAAACGGCTTTCATACCAGTTTAAGATTTGTTCATTGGCCACTGCCATGCCCGAATCTAAATAAATGGCGCCAATAATGGCCTCTACCACGTCGGCGAGAATTGATTCGCGATTATGACCGCCACTTTTTAATTCACCTGAGCCTAACTGTAAAAATTCACCCAGTTCAAATTCACGAGCGATTTCAGCAAGGGTTGTGCCCCTTACCATGTCGGCCCGTAAACGGCTTAGTTGCCCTTCTTTTGCTTGAGGAAATTTTCTGTAAAGGGCTTCCGCAATAACAAAGTTAACGATGGAATCGCCTAAAAACTCCAGGCGTTCATTATTTTTGTTACCGCAGCTGCGATGCGTTAAAGCCAGTTGAACTAGGCTTTCGTCATTAAAGCTGTAGCCAATACGTTGGCTTAATTTTATTAGAGGATTATTCACTGAGATCTATATAATGATTAAAGGTGGCAACAAGTTCGATATTCGAAATCAAAGGTACGCGGCGTTCATATTCCATATCAATGATCACGTTGCTACCTGCTCCCGAGACTTCAACAAACTCCATAAGTTCTGATACGCCATTTATCGAAAAGCGTTTTTGAAGCATGTCGTATACTCGACTTCGGGTAAACTTATTCTCTGTCGATTCTTGCTGTATATTCTCAAGTACGGTCTCTACAGACCAGTCCTGGGTATACAAGGGCAAAACTTTAAGGAAGGTAAAAAAACCAGAAAAGGCCAATACCATCATCATCAATAAGAATATGGCGCTTCCGCCTCTTTGCTTATACATCGGCCTTCCCAAGTAGATCTTTATAGAGCAGCAACAATAGCCGCCCCATAAGTATTTTAGCTGTCAATTGATAAAACTGCATGGAAAGCAGATTGAGGTACTTCAACATTACCCACTTGCTTCATACGCTTTTTACCCGCTTTTTGTTTTTGTAGTAGTTTTTTCTTACGACTTACATCACCACCGTAACATTTAGCGGTCACGTTTTTACGCAACGCTTTAACGGTAGATCTGGCAACAATGTTATTGCTTACAGCCGCTTGAATGGCAACATCGAACATTTGCCTAGGAATAAGCTCGGCCAATTTTTCACATAAAGCACGGCCATAAGAACGTGTTTTATCCTTATGTATAATCACTGCCAAGGCATCTACTCGCTCACCGTTTATCAGTACATCCATGCGTACCAAAGGCGCATCTTGAAAGTAACTAAAACCATAATCTAAAGAGGCATAGCCTTTACTGGCTGACTTTAGGCGGTCAAAGAAATCCCCAACCACTTCACTCATTGGAATGTCGTATTTAAGGCTTACTTGCGCACCTGCAAACGTCATATCCTTTTGAACACCACGCTTATCAATACACAAGGTGATAACGTTGCCCACCATTGCTTGCGGCACCAAAATATTCGCCTCGCAAATAGGCTCACGCATTTCATCTATTTTACTTGGATCTGGCAAACGAGAAGGGTTCGCTACTTCAATTATTTCACCATTACTCATGGCCAATTCATACACAACGGTTGGCGCTGTGGTGATTAAATCTAGATCATATTCACGCTCTAAACGCTCTTGAATAATTTCCATATGCAGCATGCCAAGGAAGCCACAACGGAAACCCAACCCTAATGCGTCTGAGGATTCTGGCTCATAAAACAATGAGGCATCATTTAGAGAAAGTTTTTCTAAGGCATCACGAAAATCTTCATATTGATCTGAAGACATGGGGAATAAACCTGCGTACACCTGAGGTTTTACTTTGGCAAATCCAGGTAGCATATCTGTTTCATCTGCTTTACGAGACAGCACCATGGTATCGCCGACAGGGGCACCTTGAATGTCTTTAATGCCCGCGCAAATAAAGCCAACTTCACCAGCTCTTAAAACATTGGTCACTTCACGTTTGGGGGTAAAAATGCCCACACTGTCTGCTTGCCAATCTCGTCCGGTACTTTTAATTCGGATTTTATCGCCTTTTTTAAGCGTACCATTGACTACCCGCACTAAGGATACAACGCCAAGATACGTGTCAAACCAAGAATCTATAATAAGGCATTGTAAGTTGTCATCGATATTTCCCTTAGGTGAAGGGATTTTATGAATGATTTCCTCTAAAACATCTTCAATACCCAAACCGCTTTTAGCGCTACATTGCACCGCTTCACTGGCATCGATGCCGATAATATCTTCAATTTCTTGACTTACTTTTTCTGGGTCGGCTTGTGGAAGGTCCATTTTATTCAAAACGGGCACCACATCTAAGTCTTGTTCAATGGCTGTATAGCAGTTTGCCACAGATTGCGCTTCAACCCCTTGCGCAGCATCCACAACCAGTAAAGCCCCTTCACAGGCCGCTAAGGAACGGGAAACTTCATAACTAAAGTCTACGTGCCCAGGGGTATCAATGAAATTAAGTTGGTAGGTTTCACCATCACGTGCTTTATAGTCCAAAGTAACACTTTGGGCTTTAATGGTAATGCCTCGTTCACGCTCGATATCCATGCTATCGAGTACTTGTGCCTGCATTTCACGATCAGTCAAGCCCTCGCAATGAGAGATAAAGCGGTCAGCCAATGTAGATTTGCCGTGATCGATATGGGCAATGATGGAAAAGTTACGAATATGTCGCAGATTACTCACGCAGATGCAAACCTAATAGCTGATAAATGCGGGCAATTTTACACCACTTGACCCACTTGGGCTATTGGCAAATGCGTAAGGAGTCGTGACTACGGCCAATAAACACGCTATTGGCCGCAATGTTAGGCTGGATTGATCAATCCTTAACCCTTAAGGGAATAAACATAGGCTGACCACGGCGAACGATTCGCATGGGAACAACACTTCCACTTCTCAAATTTTTAACCACTTTCTGAAAGTCATCAATATCGCGAATGATTTTGCCATTAATCATAGTGACAACATCCCCCGTTACTAAACCGGCATTGGCACCCGACCCTTGACTTACCCGGCTTACCATCACCCCCTCTGTATCCCATTGTTTTTTCTGGGTAAGGGTTAGCTGTGTTACTTCAAGCCCCAGCCGATTAGATGCGCTTGGTTGAAAAGAAGGTTTATTGCTGGCGACTGCAGTACCTTGAGTAGGTAACTCTCCGATTTTCACGGTTAAATTTTTAGCTTTACCATAGCGAATAATGCTTAACGTCGCCTTATTCCCTGGACGCACCCGTCCTACCAAATGTGGCAAATCACTGCTCAACACCACAGCCTTGTTATTAAATGCCGTGATAATATCGCCATTTTGAATACCAGCATCTGCTGCAGGGCCATGCTGAACCACCTGACTCACAAGGGCTCCGGAGGCTTTTTTCAGGCCAAAAGATTCGGCCAATTCTTTATCCACCTCTTGAATGGCCACCCCTAACCAACCACGACTAACTGAGCCGCTTTCCTTTAGTTGCTCCACCACTTCCATGGCCACATTAATGGGAATCGCAAAAGATAAGCCCATGAAGCCACCACTTCGGGTATAAATTTGGGAATTAATGCCCACCACTTCACCCTCTAAATTAAACAATGGGCCACCTGAGTTTCCAGGGTTAATGGCGACATCGGTTTGAATAAACGGCACATAGTTTTCATTGGGCAAACTGCGACCTTTCGCACTCACGATGCCAGCCGTCACGCTATAATCAAAGCCAAATGGACTGCCAATGGCTACCACCCATTCACCTACTTTTAATTTCTCGCTATTACCGGTCTCAACGATAGGCAAGCCACTGGCTTCCACCTTTAGCAACGCCAAATCTGAACTGGCATCACTGCCAATTAAGCGCGCCTCAAACTCACGACGGTCATTTAAGCGTACAAATATTTGGTCAGCCCCTTCTATGACATGATTATTGGTAAGAATGTAGCCATCGCGGCTGACAATAAAACCTGAACCCAATGAAGCGCGCTGCTGATCTTGCCCTCTAGGTTGAGAGCGCGGAGTTTGAGGTACACCAAAAAAATGCCTAAAAATATCCGGCACACCTTGAGGCACGTCCATATTTCCAAGACGCCCTTGATGTTTTTGCGTGGTGCTAATGTTTACCACCGCGGGGCCTGCATCCTCCACTAAATCAGTAAAATCTGGCAACTGAGCGTGGCTTATGGAGGTAAAAAGGGAGAAAAATACAAAATAAATGCTTATGAATGAATAGGATAACCGTCTCATTTAGACTCCATTCCTCTTTTGTTTACGGGTTTCGAATTAAATTTTATTTTTAGGTTTAAATTACACTTTGCTAGCGTCACACATAGGTATCAAGCTTTGCTCGAAACTTACCCTACGTAGAAGCCTAGGCTGCCACTGCGCAAAATTCATGTGTTTACTTCTTAGATTAACCAAAACAAAGCCAAATATAAGCGCAATGAATGAGGCTATGACACTGGGCCCTTCTGGCATTTCTAGCAAACTTGCCAATAAGGCCACTGACATCATGACCACAAGAGGCAAGCCATACATCAACAAAGAAGAACGCAATATGGCTTGCTCAGGCACGCCAATCACCACCTGATCACCCACCTCTGCATAGACATCATTAGTGGCAACAGGTAATTCAATTTTCTTTTGGCCCACCTTAGCCAGCAAACTATGTCCACAGCCCTTTTGAGCTTGGCAAGAGCCACAAGCGGTTTTCTGTATCGCTTGAACCCAAGCCACATCACCTTCCACTTTTATAATTTGCGCTGTTTCTTCAACCATTCTTAATCACAATTCATCTGTCATAATGATAATGCCAAGGTTTTACAGTATTTAAGAGTGCCGTACAACCAGCGAAAAATCGATAACACAAACCCATGCATGCTATCAATTTTCGCCAGTTCAAATTTACAGGAGCTCGACGCTTTGGGCTATTCTAGCAGCAGTTGCACTGGGCACCTCGCCTACAACAGTAATGCGATGGGTCTGTCCTTGCCACTGTTTATGCTGCACCGATAATGCAGTGGGACCGGCTTGAACAGTGCCTTCATCTTGCACTTTGTCTACGTTTTCAACATATACAGAAAACATCACAATGCCATCGCTGTAAATGCGTCTGGCTGACAACTTAGGCGCATAACCTTTAGAGGCTTGGTCCACAAACCCTATGGGCATCCAATTTAAACGCCATTCCAACACATCTTCGTTACTGGCTTGTAGCACCTCACCTTCTTGGGCCAGCTCCAATTCAACACCTACACTTCTTGGCTCGAAACGCTTTTCGTTAAATTCAGTGGCCACTTTAAAATAGCTAAATTGATAACGCTCAAGTACTTGGCCTTTTAAAGTAATAAGCTCAGTGCGCAACGGCACATAGGTTTGTTGGTCCAACCATATTTGGTAAGCATGACGCATCCCATCAATAGGCACCAACTGCACCCCCATTACCAAGCGACCTGCAATACGTTGCTGGCCGATCAATCTAAATTGGTAGGCTTTACTTAATTGACGACTACTCCCTAAGGGTTTATTGCCAAACGGTGAACTGCCTTTTTGCTGAAGCTGCTCAACTGATTTATTAGGATGTATGCAATACAAATCCTCACCGCGGCGAATAATTTCACGACTAGGGCCGTCCAAGTGAAGTAAACGCTCCCAAATTTGCCCATCTCGGGCGCCATGCACAATCTCCACACTTTGCATTTGATTGCCAGCTTGGTGAATAAAAATGCCCTCGTACATGGCCATAGGAGCCTTATCGAGCATTTTTTCATACCAGCCTTGAGCGCTAAGGGACTGCTTATCTTCTTCTGCAAATACAGCGTTTACACTCAATAGCGAGGCAAGCACTGCACCCATTGCAATAACCCAACGTAACATCAGTTCCCCTTGGTCTGTTTAGAAGTAGATTCAAAGTTCACGACTCGGGCATAAGGCATGGCGGTTCGGCCTTGGCCTAACGCACTGTCTTGCGCATGTTGCTTCAAGTAACTATTTAAGCGCTCTTGAGCCTGTTGCAAAGATTTCTCATCAACCCCATCAAGGCTGTTATTCGTTTGAGCTACCATGCTTGGCCCCTTCACTAACGTAATTTCAGGGGTCACTACTTTCACTTGTGTTTTACTGGCCACTTGCTGAACATCTTGAGTGTCCACTAACGGATTAAAACGAGCACCGATTACGATTGCCATAGCCACAGAAGCGGCCACCGACAACCCTGCCACGGCTTTCCACCAAGGTTTATTTTCTTTCGGCTGATTTATGGCCGTTACTTGCTCTTCGCCCTCAATGGCAGCGCTGATGGCACCACTGATATCAATTGAGCTAAAAACCGATGCATCACCTTTCATCGTGTCTCTTTGTAAGTGGTAGCGAGACCAAGTTTCCTTTAGCTCTGGCTCTTCATCTAACTGATTCAATGTGCGTAGTAGCGACATTTCATCCAGTTCACCATCCATTAGGGCCGATAGGGCTTCATTTTCTTTATCGCTCATAGTCACCTCTAGCCCTTAGGCTGCTTTATCTGCGTTGTATTCATGTAAGACACACAAGGGGTTATTTCGTTCACTACACATGATCATTGCTTGTCCCTCAAATTATTTTTACTGTATTTGTCGAATGCTTAAGGCACTGCCTTTTACAGCCTCCAAACCGTAATGTATTAGGCCGTTTCTCCGGCACTGTGCTCAAGTAAAGGTGCCATGGCTTTATCAATGGTTTCCCTTGCCCTAAAAATACGCGATCGAACCGTACCAATAGGACATTGCATCACCTCGCCAATATCTTCATAGCTCATGCCATCCATTTCTCGCAATGTAATGGCGGTGCGTAATTCATTAGGCAATTTTTCAATGGCATCAAACACCACACTTTTTAACTCATCTCTTGCCAATAATGTGTCAGGGGTGGCGATATCGGTTAGATAACCAGATGGACCGATATTCTCAGCATCACCCACATCCATATCTTGTGCTGGTGGCCTACGCCCTTGGGTGACTAAGTAGTTTTTAGCGGTATTCACTGCGATACGGTAAAGCCAAGTATAAAATTGACTGTCGCCGCGAAAATTAGGTAAGGCTCGATAGGCCTTTATAAACGCTTCCTGGGCAATATCCTGAACTTCACTGTGGTCACGAATATAACGTGAAACCAGTGACATCACCTTGTGCTGGTATTTAAGCACTAAAAGGTCAAAGGCACGCTTATCTCCTTTTTGAACCCTTTGCACCAATTGCTGGTCTGTATCCTGTTGCGACATTACTTCCCCATGTTGTTCCAATGCAGTTTATGACCGTCCCCGTTAATTATAATAGTGGGGCTCAATATATTGTCATGCTGCTGTATTGAGTAAATTAGAAGCAGCCTTAAGGGAAAAGTTCACCCTATTTGACTATTTAATTTTAAAAACGGCATTTTACGCTGTTTCTTGAACATTAGGGGAATGGGGATACTTCTTTATTTCTATGGTTGTCAGTATAGTGACGGCCTTTATAAATCTACTAACCCTCATAAAATCACAGGTTACGCTCAAAGCGAGGCATAGCAGAATATGGATCAGCGACAGGTTTTTGATGTACTCGTTATCGGCAGTGGCGCAGCAGGCTTGGCTGTGGCTCTAAACGTAGCGGATCATGCCAAAGTTGCCATTTTAAGCAAAGACGCCCTAGACAGCGGCAGTACGCGCTGGGCACAAGGGGGCATCGCAGCAGTATTAGATAGCAAAGACAGCGTTCAGGCCCATGTAGATGACACTCTCAATGCTGGCGCTGGCTTATGTAATTATAATGCCGTTAAACACACGGTTGAGAACAGCGAAGATGCCATTAAATGGCTTATTGAACAGCAGGTTCAATTCAGTAAAGACAACAACGATGAATACCATCTCACTAAAGAAGGTGGCCATAGCCATCGGCGCATTATTCACGCCGCCGATGCCACCGGTGTAGCCGTCAGCCAAGCACTCATAAGCCAAGCCATTAACCACCCCAATATTGCTTTATTTGAACACCGCATGGCTCTGGATTTAATTACCTGTGAAAAATTTAAAATGCCCGGCAAGGGCGTAGTGGGCGCGTATGTCTTAAATGATAATACCGGTCATGTGGAAACTTTTCGGGCGCGCACCGTGGTCATCGCTTCAGGCGGCGCCAGTAAAGCCTACCTTTATACCAGTAATCCCGATGGCACGTCGGGTGACGGCATTGCCATGGCATGGCGAGCCGGTTGCCGTGTGGCTAACATGGAGTTCAACCAGTTTCACCCCACTTGCCTGTACCACCCACAAGCCAAAAGCTTTTTGATTACCGAAGCGGTGCGTGGCGAAGGCGGTTATTTATTATTACCCAATGGCGAGCGCTTCATGCACAAGTTTGATGAGCGTGGTGAACTGGCTCCTCGGGATATTGTGGCCCGTGCCATCGACCACGAAATGAAACGCCTAGGTGCCGACTGCCTTTATTTAGACATTAGCCATAAAAGCAAAGCCTTTATCGTTGAGCACTTCCCCACTATTTACGAGCGCTGCCTAGAATACGGCATAGATATGGCCAAACAGCCTATCCCAGTGGTACCCGCCGCCCATTACACCTGTGGCGGCATTGTGACTGATGAAGCAGGCCGTACCGATGTACCTAATTTATATTCAGTGGGTGAAAGCGCCCATACCGGTTTACATGGTGCAAACCGCTTGGCCAGCAATTCACTGCTTGAATGCATTGTTTACGGGCAAAGCGCCGCCCAGCACATCATAAAAGTCATTAAAGAAAAGCAAGACGTACCGTTTGCACCCGACTGGGATGAAAGCAAAGTAACCGACAGCGATGAAGACGTGGTTATCAGCCACAACTGGGATGAATTACGTCGCTTCATGTGGGATTACGTGGGCATTGTTCGGACCGATAAGCGCTTAGTGCGCGCCCAACACCGCGTGGCATTACTTCGCCAAGAAATTGATGAGTTTTACCAAGACCACAAGGTAAGCAGCGATTTATTAGAATTGCGAAACCTAGTGGAAGTGGCCGAGCTTATTATTCGCTGTGCCATTTTACGAAAAGAAAGTCGCGGCTTACATTACTCGTTAAGCCACCCCGATTTATTACCAGTGGCTTACGACACTGTTCTTACCCCTTAATCTGTTTTAATTACTTTCCCGCTTTAAAGCAACAAGCCATTCTCAAAATAACTTTTTTGAGAATGGCTTGGCTATACATATTTTGCACTGTGCCTTACTATCAAAATACTTTCTCATTCCGGACACAATAAAAATGAAATCGGTCTTGGTTACAGGTGGAACAGGTTTAGTGGGCTTTAATATCATTCAAAGCTTATTAAAACGAAACTATAACGTGAAAGCTTTGGTACGAGACCTAAATAAAGGTCAGCGTTTACTTCCCTCTCAATGCACCTTGGTTCAAGGTGACATTTGCCAGCCAGAATCATTAAAAGCAGCCATGCAAGATTGCCAATGGGTTTTTCATGCGGCTGGCTTTCCCGAACAATGGATGAAAAACAATGGCACCTTTCAAAAGGTAAATGTGCAAGGCACCGCCAACATGATTGAAGCGGCCCTTAATGCAAACATAGAGCGCTTTATTTACACCAGCACCATAGACGTTTTTGAAGGCCTGAGCGGCAAAGAATATGACGAAAGCATTATTGACCCAAACCCAAAAGGCACACTTTACGAACGCTCTAAACAACAAGCAGACCAATTAGTTGTTAACGCATTAGACAACGGCCTTCCTGCTATCTTTCTACACCCAGCAGGACTCTTTGGCCCAGGCCCCACCGATTCACCTGGCATGAATGATTTTTTTGTAAAACTTAAAAATAAAAAAGTACCCATCTTATTACCTGGTGGATTACCATTGGTGTACGGCCCCGATGTTGGCGAAGGTCATGTATTGGCGGCCGAACAAGCAGGTACTGGGGAGCGTTTTATTTTATGTGGCACGTATCAATCTTTAACCGACCTGGCCCAAACGGCATTACAAAAAATAAATCCAAACTTTAAAACACCGCCCGTTATGCCCCTTAATATGGCGAAATGGGTTTCAATATTAGGAGAAGGCTTAGCAAACCTAATTAACAAAGCGCCTCTTATTCCAAAAGGACAACTGCATTTTTTACAATGGCAGGCTATTCCAGTGAGTCACAAAGCTCAGCGGCAACTAGGCTGGACAACCACTCCTTTTGAAGATGCATTATCCAACACATTAAATTATTTAAATAAGTAAAATTGAAAACCTTAAAACTCTTACAAGGAAGTAATCTTGAAACTCTCACTTAAAGCAGTACTGTTTTCCACTCTGGTGTTTCCTGGTGCTGGCTACTTTATTTTACAAAAAACTAAACAGGCCATGGCATTCTTACTGCTCACGTTAATTGGTCTTGCGGCCTTGGCCTACGAGCCTGTAAAGCAAATTCCTGTTGTTATTCAAAAAACACAATTAATGGCAGAAAAAATCGCTTATGGGCAACTACCCATGGACATTACCGTCATTGTGCCTTTAATTCGACAAGACATCCTTAACACTCTGGACTCTGCCAGTCCCGTGCTAATTGGCAGTATTTCAATCGCTATAGGGGTTTTATGGCTAATTGGCATTTTAGATTGTTACCGCTTAGGGCGACAAAAAGAAACGGGCCCTAACGGCAAAGCGAACAGTTAACGAATGATTTCCTGCCCGCTTCCAATTCGCGCCACATTTCATTAATATACTCGGCCGAATTAAGTATACAGTTCACCAACAAGGAATGTTCTATGAATGACGCTTCGCCTGCCGTAGTGGCTACGCCCGACACTCGCCCCCAGAGACTCAACTTTGAATTCCGTGGCCAAGGCATGGAATACTTTAAGATCTGGATCGTCAATATACTGCTGACCATAGTAACACTGGGCATTTACTCTGCTTGGGCCACAGTAAGAAACAATCGCTATTTCTACTCTAACCTTTACCTAGACAACATCAACTTTCGTTATTTAGCAGAGCCGATGGCCATTCTAAAGGGTCGCTTAATTGCCATGGCCGCTTTAATTATTTTCGCCCTAACCGCACAAGCAGCTCCTATATTATATGCAATCTTCAGCATTGTATTGATTTTTGCCATTCCCTATTTTTTAAACCAATCACTGGCTTTTGAACGCCGCATGACCGCTTACAACAACATTCAATTTCGTTTTAAAGCCTCCTATGGCGAAGCGTTTATGGCCATATACGTATGGCCACTGCTGGGAATTCTTAGTGTAGGTATTCTATACCCCCTTGCATTCTTAAAACTTAATCAGTATGTAGTTAAAAATAGCGCTTACGGTACTTCGAATTTTGATTTCAAGGCCAGCTATGCTGACTACGGCACGATCTTTCTAACCGTCATTGGTGTGGGTTTAGTTATTGGTCTACCCATTGGCCTCATTATGAAATTTGCGCCTTCCCTTGTACTGTTTTCGCCTGTCATTATGATCGCCACTTACATCGGCATTCTTTTGTACTTTATTGTGCAAATTAACAACCTGTTCTTTAATAAACTCAGCCTTAAAGAACACACTTTTAACTGTCACGCAACTATGGGCAGCCTAGGTAAAGTTGTCTTAATCAATGCTCTGCTAACGTTAGCGACCTTTGGCCTGTACCTGCCGGCAGCCAAAGTACGCATCGCCAAATTCTGGTGTTCTTGCATTGCTATGGATGCGGCTGAACCATTGGATAATTTTGTTGCCGCTGAAAAAGAAAATGTCACTGCCCTAGGCGAAGAACTGGGCCAAGTATTTGATTTTGCCTAACGTCAACTTAGTTAATTAATATGATCATTAACGGCATCTACCTAGATGGTAAAACATCCAAACGAGTGAAAGCTCGCTTGGATGTTTTACAAGGCCAATCAAGCGATCTTCATATTTTACATATTGATCGCCACCCCGAAAAACTGCCACTTGAATTATCAAAAGCCAAAATAGAATCGCGAGTGGGCAATACTCCAAGAGAAATTGCGTTTGGCGATGATCAACTGTTTATTAGTGATGATCATGACAGTATTGATAAATTAATAAAGTTACATGTTCCGTCTTTCTGGGCTGGGGTCATTCACAAACTAGAAAGTAATTTAGCCCTTGTGCTCACCGCCACACTCATGACCATTAGCCTCATTTGGCTCGCTGTTACCAGCGGCATTCCCAAGTCGGCCGAATACATTGCCTACCAGCTTCCTAATTTCACTTCTGATCACTTTGGCAGCACCCTTTCATTGCTAGATGAAACCATGTTTGACCCCAGTCAATTACCAGATGAGAAACAAGCTAATATTCAAGCCCTAGCCAAACCCTTCTTGCAAAAAGACCGAAACTTAAATGCTAAACTGGTGTTTAGATCTAGCAACAGTGCCAACGCATTTGCCCTGCCTGACGGGCACATTGTTTTTACCGATGACATTGTGCATCTTGCCAAAAACAACCAAGAGTTAATGGCGATTTTATTTCATGAAATTGGCCACCTGAAATACAAACACCTATTACGTCGTGCCTTGCAAGACTCCATGATTACCCTAGCGCTCATTCTGCTTACCGGGGATCTTGACACCATAGACTTGGTCACGGGCCTGCCAACATTATTGTTAGACCTTCATTATTCCAAAGAATTTGAAAGCGAAGCTGATTACTTCGCCATTCAACAGCTGCATGATAACAACATGCCAGTGGACGCCTTTGCCAGTATAATGAAGGGCTTAGAAGAACAGTTTGAGAATTCAAGTACAGAGAACACTGAGAATGACAGTGATCAAACAAGCAACCTTACTGAGTTTCTATCTACTCACCCAGCAACGCAGCAACGCATTGATATGGTTGAGAACTTTAAGAAAGGCCTAACGCACAAATAGGAAAACGGGGTTGTAGAAAGACCAAAAGGGTTCTCTACAACCCCGTGCCATTAAAGAACGAGTGATGTTTTTTTACTGCGGGCTTTCAAGCAGTAAAGATACCTAGGGTATCTTTACTTATTTCTAAATTGCAT
>CAJXRF010000028.1 GCA_913058575.1 uncultured Bermanella sp. | reverse complement strand
GTGCTCAAGCGCTAGAATGCTCTGATGATTTCTTCGCCGAAATGGAAAACCTACTTAAGCCAGCTGATCCTGTATTCATTGCGGGTAAATTCACCGATCGCGGTCAGTGGATGGACGGTTGGGAGTCTCGTCGTAAGCGTGTTGTGGGTCATGATTGGTGTGTCATTAAACTGGGCGCAAAAGGCATTATTCACGGCCTAAACGTTTGCACTACTCACTTTGCTGGTAATGCACCGCAAAAAGTATCAGTAGAAGGTTGTGTGTCTTCAGATGCGCCAAATGCAGATACTAAATGGGTTGAAGTTTTATCACTATCAGACGTTCAGCCAGACAGCGATAACTTTTTTGATGTTGAAAGCAACGAAGCCATTACTCACCTACGTTTAAATATTTTCCCTGACGGCGGTGTTGCACGTTTACGTGTATACGGTGAGCCAGTAATCGATTGGAACTGGTTCTTGCCTGGCGAGCCAGTAGATTTAGCGTACGTTAAAAATGGCGGTCGTCCACTTGAAGCATCTGATATGTTTTTCAGTAACCCTGAAAACCTAGTTATGCCAAACCGTGGTGCGAACATGGGTGACGGTTGGGAAACTAAGCGTCGTCGTGGCGGTCGTGTTTGTGACTGGGCCATCTTAAAACTAGGTGTACTGGGCAACATTCAAAAAGTGGTTGTGGACACAGCGCACTTTAAAGGTAACTTCCCAGAGTCGTTCTCATTGCAAGCCATTAAGTTACCAGCAGGCGAGCACCCAACAGAAGATTCAAACTGGGTAGACGTGATTGAACGTCAAAAACTAACCGCAGACGCTGAACATTTCTTTAAAGAAGAAGTGAAAACAGGGGATGCGGAATTTACACACGTTCGTGTCAACATGTTCCCTGATGGTGGTATTAGCCGTCTACGTGTAATTGGCTTCCCAAACAAAGATGTGGCAGGTAAGTAATTATGTCTATTAAAACACCCATGACACTTGACGAGCTTAATGCACTAAATGCAGCGGATGCAACCGCTGCCTTTGGTACATGCTGTACTTCAGATACTTGGATAAAAGGCATGGTTGAAGCACGCCCGCTTTCAGATGTTGAAGCGGCCCATCAGGTGGCATTGGATGTTTGGGCAACTTGCCAAGAAGCTGACTTAATGCAAGCGTTTGAAGGTCACCCAAAAATAGGCGATGTTTCAAGCTTACGTAAAAAATACGCCAACACCAAAGGCCTGGCCAGTAATGAACAGAGTGGCGTAAGCGTGGCCACCGAAGAAACATTACAAGCTTTGACCGATGGCAATAACGAATACGATGAAAAATACGGTTTTATTTTTATCGTATACGCCACAGGCAAAAGTGCAGCTGAAATGCTTGAACTTCTTCAAGCGCGTCTACCAAATGACCGCGCCACAGAGTTGAAGAATGCCGGTGTTGAGCAAAGTAAAATTACTGCTTTGCGCATTAATAAACTTTTAGGCTTAGCTGAATAATTAAGTAGCTGAATAATTAAGTAGCTGACTAATTTAATAGTTGAATGGCTAAATTTATGGCCAGTATTTTTAACAAAATTTGGTCATAAAAAGAGTTGAGGAAAGAATAATGAGAAGCCCAATTACCACCCATATCCTAGATGTAAACCTAGGTAAGCCAGCCGCGAACGTCGAAGTGGTTTTGTATCGTAAAGTTGGTGATAACTTTGAGAAAATCGCCAAAGATAAAACCAACAGCGACGGCCGCATTGTTGAATGGATGGATGAAACCGAGCGTAAAGCCGGTATCTACCGTGTTGAATTTGATACCGATGGTTACTTTGAAGCTTTAGGGCAAAAATGTTTTTACCCAAGCGTTGCCATTGATTTTCGCATCGAAGCCACCGATGAACACTACCATGTACCACTATTGGTCAGTGCATACGGCTACTCTACGTACCGAGGTTCATAATGACCGAGCTAGTGTTGAAACCTGTTGCGCTAACGGCAGAAGCCTTTGCACCTTTTGGTGACGTAATTGAAGTAACAGGCAAGCCTGTGATGATCAATGAAGGTACCACCGAGCGTTATCACCGCTTAGGCGATGTTGAAGTGGGTGAAGGGCTGGCGATCATGAATATTTTTCGTGCTCAGCCTCGTACCTTGCCAATGAACGTCACCATGATGGAGCGTCATCCGCTAGGCAGCCAAGCATTCTTGCCTTGTAACGACAAACCTTACCTAGTGTTGGTTTGTGAAGGTGAAAAAGCACCAGACCCTACTACCCTTAAGTTATTCGTAGCAAAAGGTCAGGGCGTGAACTACAAGAAAAACTGCTGGCATCATCCGCTATTAGCGTTAGATGAAGTAAGCGACTTTTGGATCGTAGATCGTGCTGGGCCAGGTAACAACCTAGAAGAAACGGACTTTGATAAATCGTTTACGATTGAAGTGTCCCTTTAACGGTACCCTTACATAATGCCGCACAAGCGGCTTTATGTTTGTTTTGATTAACTGATAGAGAATAAAATAATTATGGCCATTAAAGCCTTTCGCTCATCGATCTTACATTTTAAAGAAGATGCTCAAGCTGAGTATTTTGATGACGGTATTTTACTGGTAGACAGTGAAACCGGCACAGTTCAAGAAGTGGTCGATGCCAAAGATCAGTCGAGTGAACTGGCGGCCAAATTAGATGGCGTTGAAATCACGGCGTATGAAAATAAAATCATCATGCCTGGATTTATCGATACCCACATACACTACCCACAGGTAGATGTAATCGCGTCTTACGGCGAACAACTATTAGACTGGTTAAACAACTACACCTTTCCAACTGAGTTGCAGTTTAAAGACCCTGAATTCGCCCGTGAAACCGCTGATTTTTTCCTAAACGAATTAATCAAAAACGGCACCACCACCGCGCTGGTATTTGGTACGGTTTTTAAAGAATCGGTAGACGCTTTCTTTGAAGCCAGTGCAAAACTCAATACCCGTATGATTTGCGGTAAAGTCATGATGAACCGTAACGCCCCAGATGGCCTATGCGATGATGTTCAATCAAGCTTCGATGACACACAAACATTAATTGATACTTGGCACGGTACCGGTCGTCAGCTTTACGCTGTGACGCCACGTTTTGCTATTACCTCAACCGGCGAGCAGTTAGAAAAAGCCGGCGAGTTAATGAAAAACAACCCTGGTGTGTACATGCAAACTCACCTATCTGAAAACAAAGCGGAAATTGCCTTTGTTAAAGAATTATTCCCAGAGCGTTCAAGCTACCTAGACGTATACGATCACTACGGTTTGCTTGGCCCACGCAGTGTATTTGCCCACGGCGTTCACTTAGACGAAACCGACTTTAAACGTTTAAGTGAAACCCAAAGCAGTATTTCATTCTGCCCAACGTCTAACTTATTTTTAGGCAGCGGCTTATTCGATTTAGAAGCCACTAAAACATTCAATGTGCCGGTTAGTGTGGCCACAGACGTGGGCGGCGGCACCAGTTTTTCTATGCTGCAAACCCTTAACGAAGCCTACAAAATTTGCCAGCTTAAAGATTACAGCTTAGATGCGCGCCAGGCGTTCTACATGATGACCTTGGGCAACGCTAAAACGCTTCAGTTAGATGATAAAATTGGTAACTTCGAATCGGGTAAAGAAGCTGATTTTGTAGTGGTTGATTTAGAAAGCACACCACTAATGCAGCGTAAGCAATCTAAATGTAAAACCTTAGACGAAGTATTGTTCTCGTTGATGATGCTTGGTGATGACCGTGCCATTAGCGAAACGTACGTTGCCGCGAAGCAAGTGTACAAAAAATAATTTGAAACCTTGTTGCTGCTTAGATAGTGGCAATAGGTTGTTTTAAAAGAATAGGGAGTAACGTCACTGCAGCCATAGGCATGGTGACGTTTCTCGATTAGCTCGATTAGGCACTAACATTTCCTGTGTCTATCGAAGCTCAACTGGCTTGACTAAACAGGGTGTCCGCCGGATGCCTAAAAATTAACAAATAGATCAGCCTAAAGGTTGGCGTGAGGTGTTTGATGGAAGCTTATTTTTTTGATTGGCTTAATATGTTTTTCCGGTGGATCCATGTAATAACCGGTGTGGCCTGGATTGGTGCATCGTTTTATTTTGTATGGCTTGATTTAAATCTACGTGAACCTCCAGGCTGGAAAAAAGACAAGGGTATTAAAGGCGACCTTTGGGCGATCCACGGCGGTGGTATTTATGAAGTGGCCAAGTACAAGCTAGAACCTGAAAAAATGCCAACCACTTTGCATTGGTTTAAATGGGAAGCTTATACCACCTGGATGACAGGTTTTGCGTTGCTAACGGTTATGTATTACTGGGGTGCCGATCAGTACCTAATTGACCCAAGTAAAATGGAATTAACTCAGTTTCAAGCAATTGGAATTAGCCTTGCATTTTTAGCCGGTGGTTTTGCTTTCTATGAAGCATTGATTAAAAGCCCACTGCAAAACTTCCCTCGTGTATTTGGTGGAATTTTATTTGTTGGTTTAACATTTGCCGCTTACGCACTAAGTGAAATTTTCAGCGACCGTGCAGCATACCTACACGTAGGTGCGCTAATTGGTTCTATCATGGCCGGTAACGTGTTCTTCGGAATTATGCCAGCGCAGCGTGAAATTGTGCGTGCCATTGAAGCCGGTGAAAAACCAGATGAAGGCCCAGCCTTGTTTGCTAAGTTGCGCTCAACCCACAACACTTATTTCACATTGCCATTGTTGTTCATCATGATCAGCAATCACTACCCAATGACCTTTGGTCACGACCATGCATGGTTGGTACTGGCATTGATTTGTGCAAATGCAGCATTTGTTCGTCATTACTTCATCTTGAAGCATCAAGATAATCACCAACCTTGGATCTTGGCTGTGGGTACCCTTGCCTTGTTCGCCATTATCGGTTGGATGATGCCTATGCCTGCCAACACGGATATTCAAGTAAGCGATGCACGTGTACTTGATATATCCATGCAACGTTGTGCCAGCTGCCATGCAGACAAGCCAACTAGCGCTATGTTTACGGCTGCACCTGCTGGTATTTCGTTAGAAACGGTTGAACAGTTGGAATCGTACAAGCCACGTATTCTTACAGCGGTTCAAAGCAAGTACATGCCTTTGTCTAACCTTACGAATATGACAGATGAAGAGCGCGCTGAAATGATGAGCTGGGCTACGGAAGTTAAGTAGGGGTTGTTTATCGAATAGTTGATACGTTAATTGGATTTTACATTTGTATAGAGAGGGAGGCTTAGGCCTCCCTTTTTATGTCTGGAAGTTTATATTTGCGTTTTGGTTAACCTGAATTTATAAAGCCAGTACGTTTTTCCTTTAAAGGGGGAGTCCCCTTTATATCCCCTGTTCTTCCTCCGCCTTCTGATCACCTAATCGCTCTTGCGCATCCTGCGCCCGCGATATTAGAGCATCCATGCACGTCATCCCTTGCCTCTTTTTATAAATAAAGAGTATTGCTACGGATCAAACGGGCACCGGCAACTGCTCCCTGTGGTAGTCCATGCCCTACGACCCTTATTTCCTTACTCAGTTAAAGAGTTGTGAAATAGATAATGCGCAAGGTTCGGCAATCGTTCCCGACATTGCTCTACTACCTACGTCCCTGTATGCAAGTGCTTTCGCTGAAGGCTAACGTCAATGTCGATACTGAAGCGTTTTATTTTAGGATGAGTTGATACAGGTCTGTATGTAATTTACACAATTTACTACAAATGAATTGTTTTGGGTTTTTGAGCTGGTATTATCCGGCATGTTTGAAAGGGACGTGCAGATAGCTTTCCTTGTAAAATTCTTCAATTGTTTGAGCTAGAAAGGGTAAGGCCTGTGAACTTAATAAGAATATCCATAATACTCGTGCTAGTAAGTGTTGTTAGTGGTTGTGCCAGTAATATGGTGCTTTATAAAAAAGATATTGCCGGTTTAGATTTTTCTTCAGGTGCTTTACCAAATACAGCGAATTGTAAGGCGATTCAAAAAGCTTATGACTTGGGCCTAACCAGAAGCTTAAAGAAAGGAACCCGTTGGGCTGAAAGAGAGGGTGGGGCTCGTTACCAATGTAATTCCCATGATCCTATCACCTGTGAAAATGTTTATGGGCGAGTGACTAAATTAACAAAGAATGATGAAAAAATACTGTATGCCTGTATGGGGGATATACGTAGGGATAAACAGAAAAAAATTAAGATACAAAAATCGTTAAAGCGCGATGTTACTGCAAAGGAAATTTCGAGAAGGTTGACTTTAGTTGAGTATAAAAATATTTCAGCTGGGGAGATATTGATGGATTTAAATATGTACAGTCTAGCGCAGGGGATTGTTAAATCAGTAGATGTAAATGATTTTAAAGGTATTGTTGTTCTAGGAATGAAAGATAGTCCTTATTCAGATGTCAAACAAAAAGCTTATTACTCCGTACTTCAGGTAACTAAAAATAGAGTCTATCTAACTTGCGGTGATGAATGTGACTTGCCAGTAATTGCAATCGAACGTGTCAATGAGCGACCATCACCAATAGAGAATGTAGAATATAACGACACTAAGGGTGTATATATGTTTCTTGGTACAGAAACATATATTTCCAATCGAAATAGATTTGGTAGTGTAGGGTATGAAATACAAGCACTCTTATTTCATCGAGTTACTATGAATGACCTAGGTTTGTCGGATGATTACCTTGAAAGTAATCATAATGACTTATCAGCTTCAAGATAATTATTCTAAGGTGAAATAGAAATGAAAGATGTAAGTATTAAAGCGCTAATCGTTGCAGTCGTTGTCGCTGTTGTCTTGGATATCTTAGGTGGGGTGGCTTCTATTCCTTTATTTGCAACGGAATACACTGAAGAGGCAATTGACCTGCTTCTTCAGCAAACCAATGTAATGCTTTATATTATGGCAGTTAGCACGGTGAGTTCACTGGTTGGTGGGTTTGTATGTGCTAAATTGGCTGGTGAGGCGCCACTAAAAAATGCCGCTATATTCGCAGCTCTAGGAGTCGTGACAAGTTTGATGATGGCAGCGTTTGATCCTATCTGGCTGGATGTTGTAGGTATTCTATTAATCATTCCTGCAGTTTTGGTTGGGGCTATGATGGGCTCTAGAAAAACTGCTTGATCATAATTATTTAAAAGAACTATATAGTTATCAATAAAGTTTATGCAGTGGAGTTGATCGCTGCATAAACGTAATAAGTCGCTAGCCCCACCAATACCCAAAATAACAAGCCAACAAAAATCACAATAGCACTGTCAGTTTCCGGTTTTTCCATCAACACCCACCTCAGATGGAAGTCTGGTATCTGGCCCCAGCTGGGAATCGGAAGTCATATATTGAATCCAAGAAATGAAGCACTTTTTAAATAGTATGGGTTAATTAATGAAAAACAATAATAATGAGCCGTAAAAAAACGCGGGCCTGCTGGCTTTGTTAGCGAAATATTAGAACGCCTTTATTTACTAGACGCTCACGGCTGGACGCAATGTCTCACTCGAACAGCATTAATTAAATATCATTCCTTTAGCTCATTAAGCCATTTATCCATATTTAATTAATTAAATATTGATAAACCCCCAGCTCTGCTGGGGTGACTCGCATAGGTTTAACCGTGGCAACGGTAGGTGTAATTTCTTTTCTCGACCAAAAGTAAAGAAGATACCACCTATGCGAGATTATAAGAGTTTGTCTCATACCCGTTGGGATTGTAAATATCATATTGTATTTATCCCGAAGAAAAGGTAGAAATTGATCTATGGCGCGATAAGAAAACACTTAGGAGCGACATTTCATGAGTTGGCCCAACGAAAAGGGGTAGTAATAGAGGAAGGGCATTTGATGAAAGATCATGTTCACATATGTTTGAGTGTGCCTCCGAAGTACTCAGTTTCAAATGTGGTGGGTTATTTGAAAGGAAAGAGCGCGATGTCTATAGCCAAGAATTTTCGAGGAAAGCAGCGAAATTTCACAGGAGAAAATTTTTGGGCTCGAGGTTATTTTGTTTCAACGGTAGGTTTAGATGAAGAGATGGTTCTTGAGTATATTAGGAATCAAGAAAAAGAAGATGGTAATCGAGATCAACTCAGGTTCGGGATATAGCGCCTCGGGCGCTTACTTCAGCCCTTCGAGGGCGTCATCAAATAAGCCTCCGGCTCTGCCGGCGGTAATTTAACTTCAATCCCATGGATCTTTTCTACACTTTCAACTGACAACTACTGGATGTCAGTAATTTATTTGTAATGAGAGGATAAAATGGAAAAAGTAATCAAAAAAAATATTTTTGATATGGTGATATCAAGTATTACTAGTACAAAAGAAGGGGTAATGAATGTTCAAAGTAAGGCATTGTCTGTGTTCAGCATTGCCATTATGAGTTTATTTATCTGTAGTCATGCATCGGCAGCTATTCTGGTTGTCCCAATGGGGCATCCAGATGCAAGTCCAACTGCGTCGGGCTGTCATGTAGGTGGCACACTTGGAAATGGTGGATCGTACGGTGATACAACGCCTTTCAATGGAAGTTCATGCACCGACCCAAATGGTTGTTGTGTGATTGAAGGTGATCAAGCGCCACCCATTACCATTATTACATCCGTGAGCGCAGACCATGTGCCTGAATATACCCGTGCTTTTGAAGAAAGTGGGTCGACTTCAGAAGAAGAAAATTGGGAATATGGTGAAGAAGATGGATTGTGGTGCAGCGTGAAAGATCACGTTAAGTTTTGTCAAAATAAAGCTCCTGTATGCAGCGATCATTAATCGACGTTTTTATTTCTTTATTTTATTATGATCAGAACTTAACGTAGATACCTATCATAATAATAGCTATAAAATATCATTTTTATTTTCTACAGTAACTACTAACTGGACAGCCATATTAGTGGCACTATCCAATTTATCACCAGCTTCAAGGTGATAGCACTATAATGGATGTCTGGTTAGTATTCTCAAGACCCAATAAAAGGTGATACTTATTGACCAATCGTTCTGGAGGCGGGATGATAACTGCCTTTAAAAATTGAGTTGCAAAAGACGTCACCTTAAAAGACGTCGGGGGCGACGTAGAATAAACTGCTATAAGGCAATAAAATGACACCATTAGACTTGCTAAAAAAATATGAAGAAGCTCTATCTAGTCAAAAATGGTGTTCCGTTGCCCCATTAATGCATAAAGATGTTTGTGTTACTTTTACGAATGGTACTTTTAAGGGGATTAATGAAGTACAAGTAGTCTTCGAAAAAAATTTCGCCCTAATACAAGACGAAAAATACGCTATTGATAATATTCATTGGGCGCATACATCAGAAAATAATGCTGTTTGTCTTTACGAGTTTAGATGGGAAGGAATCATTGAAGGAGAGCATTGTTCGGGTGGTGGTCGAGCAACATCGGTACTGATTTTTTCAGATAATAAATGGAAAGTAATTACTGAACACTTAGGGCCATATGCCTTATAACAAGCGCCAGCACAACCGCACACTACGTGTGCTGAACTCGCAACAAGTTGCTCGCCTGTGTGGTGGGCGTTAGCACTCACGGGGATTGTATGAATTTTGCAACAAGTTTTAATAGCTTACGATTCGTTTTATCGCCGATTAAAAAAGAAGATAGTATAGTTTTATTTGAAGCTGTTACTTCTGAATCGTTTCCTGTTCAGTTGCCCTTGGCTAAGTTAAACACCTTAGATTTAGCTAATACTTGGTGTACAGAAAAAGTTGAAGAATGGGCATCTAATGCTTGTTACGTTTGGAGTTGTCGTCAAAATGTAACATCAAATCTGTTGGGGCAAATTACATTAGTTCCACAAAAGGATTATTTGATGCTGGCTTACTGGGTTCATCCGTCTCATTGGGGTAAAGGCATTGCGACTGAAATGTGTCGAGCACTAATACAACATTTAAGTCAGTCTGGTTATCAAGGAAAAATTTGGGCAGGGGTACACAATTGGAATACCAAAAGTGAATCTGTTCTGGCTAAGTTGGGCTTTGAACTCACCAATAAATCCAATGAAGAAGAAAATGGAGAATCAACCCGAGAATACTCGCTGTTACTAGCTGCGTGTTAACAAGTTAATCAACAAGGAAAAAATACGGCTGGCTACCTCGCTTCGCTCGTATTTTAGCCTGCCAAATTGCCTGTTATTAAGAGTCAAAAGTGTCAGGGTCGTTGATTTAAGCGCTCTTCCCTAATCTAGCCATAAAATAGCAAGCTTTCGTTGTGGCAATATTCAATTTTCACTATCATGAATGTCTGCTTGGCAGTTAGCGGACTATTCAAAAATTTACGCTAATATTAATTTAGAAATAGGCATAGGTTTGTAAAATAAGTAGCCTTGCTGAAGGTCGAGTTTCACACTTAATAGAACGTCGCTTTGATGCTGAGTTTCTACCCCCTCAGTAATACATTGCATGCCGAGTTTTTCACACAGGCTACGAATAAACTCGACTGTATGGACATCTTTGTCGAGGCGGTCGACAAACGCTTTATCAATTTTCACATAATCTGCAGGGATCCGACTGAGATAAGCTAATGAGGAAAATCCTGTCCCAAAATCATCGATAGCAATTAAAAACCCAAATGCCTTTAACTGATCAATGCAATGAGGGTCATCTTCAATCACTGGTAATAAAACAGTTTCGGTTAATTCTATAATGATTTCTTTTGGCTCACATTGATAATTTACTGCAATGCTATTTAACTTATCAGCAAATCCTTTTTGAGATATATGCGCTCCAGAGATATTAATACTGACTTTAACTTGATCACCAAAGTGTGCCTTTAACTTGTGTAAATCTGAACAGACTTGAGTGATTACCCATTCCTCTACGACACTGATTTTTCCAGTTTCTTCTGCGGTAGCAATCACGTCCAGAGGAGAAATAAATCCCAAAACGGGATGATCCCAGCGCAACAATGCCTCAATAACACTGATATTATTTTCACTTAAAGAATTGACCGGTTGGTAATAGAGTTCTAGCTGATTATCAAGTATGGCTTGCTCTAGGTCTTGTATAATAATAGTGCGTTGGCGAAGGTGGTTTCCCATCCCTTCAGTATAAAAAACGTGACGATTACGCCCTTGTTTTTTTGCCAAGTACATAGCCGAGTCAGCACAAATTATAAGCTCTGATAGCTTCACACCATCTTTAGGGTAAATGGCTGTGCCAATACTAGCAGATAAAGAAATAGTACGATCATTCGAAACAATAAAAGGTTGTGATAACTTATTAATTAAAGTGGCGGCAATATGATGCATATTTTTGTTGTTTAATTGCTCTGGGATAGCCAATAAAAACTCATCCCCACCTAAGCGTGCACAAATAATACTACTGTATATATCGTTAATGAGAACCTCTGATATTTTTATCAAAAGCTCATCACCTACATGATGGCCATAGGTATCATTGACTAATTTAAAGCCATCTAGGTCGATGTAAAAAATACAATAATGTTGGTCATTAAAAGCATTTAAATGATGTTCCAAGCCTCGGCGATTGAGCACTCCGGTTAATGGATCGGATAACGCATCTTTTACATTTTTGAGTTCACGCAATTTTCGATCATGCACATCAATCAAAACCATTACGTAATAGCTGCTGTCGTTCAGATCGTCTTTTTGCAATCGAATTTCGGCATGATGCCAACGCTCTTCCATTAACGTCATCAGCAGGATGTCTTTTTCATATACCTGTTCAGGAAGCACTATATTGCGAAAATCAATCGCCTCACGAAAGAGTTGCTGATAGCAGCTTACTTGATCACCAAACTGTTCAATGAAAGGAGGATTACAACTGATTAGCTTACTGGTTACATCGAATAATGCAGTGATAGCAACATTCTGATGATCATATTGCTGGTTTTGTAATAATGTAGAATGGCGAGCTTCAACCAACATGGCATAACGGCCATCGTTTAATTGAATACCAGAGAATAAACAGAATATTTTTTTCTTAGTACCCTTAGGGCTAATTTCCCACCAAACCTCAACGGTTTCTCCAGCTTTAAATTTCTCTAAATACCCTTGTAATGTTTCTTGCACGGCACGAGATTCGCCACTATTGAAGTTACGCTGTAGAAGCTCTTCTAAATTAGGTGCTTCCCACAAGAGCAATGAGGCATCATTTGCCCATAAAATCCGCCTTAAATCGATGTCATAGACCCATATAGGGCAATTTAAGTGCTCTATGGGAATAGTATCGGGTAATAAGGGAGTAGATTTCAGAATGAATACCCACAAAAAAGTCACCATACATTAATGGTGTATATTTTCAGTTTCATCTAAGCATAGCATTACTAGAGACAAGGATAAAAGCCATCGGGATTAGCGAACAAACTCATATATCAGAAAGCAAGAGCTATATTTAAATCTGGTATATGGACCATCAAGCAGAATCTTGATCCTGTTATTTTTTGTTTGATGCCATCACTGAATCTAGTGTCCGCAAACAACATTTTTTTAATGAGCTGTACCCCTCGCAATCTATGTCAGGTTTTTGAACCGTCAGCGTTAAGTTTAAGACCTTCGCTAATGTGTCCGTCTTTATGAACACTGGCTACCGGAAAGCGGTGAGGAGGGGCGAAGGGTAAAGTCTTGCCTTATGTCCTATTTCTAAAAAACAAGCCCCCACCCTAGAACTATAATTTAGTCGATGGTGTTATTATTTTACACAAAATGGTTGAATCAATAGGGTTTGGGTCATTGAATTAAGACCTTGTCTTTTACTAAGGTGCACAAGGTAGCATTTGATTCTAATAGTTTTTAATTTGATCATTTATAAAATAGGAAATTGAGCAATGCTTAGGTTCTTCGTACTGTTTATGCTACCAATCACGATCTTAGCTGGTGAGTTGAAGGAGTGGCCTGCACCTGATTGCACTAGGGAGCCTCAGTTTAAGGAATCTAATGATGTAAATTCATTAGGTTCCAAAGTAGATGAGGATAACCTAACTATATTGGGAGTAAATGTACCTAAAACCAGTATGAAAGAAATCGGAGGCTCCCTTCCTGCAGCATTAATTGCTAACGATGAGCAAGGATGTGCTTCTTGTTCTGACTATGCCTGCTATTTATCAAAAGATGAGTCAGTTGCACTTATCTTTTATCGGTACACTTCTTGGGATCTTCATGCCTTTGAAATTCTGAAAACTTCAAATCATAAGTTGCCAAAGCAATGCCAAAAAACGGGTTTAAATTCCAATGCCTTTAAAACAGATTCAGGAATAGCAATAGGAGTGTCGAATGATTACGTAGCTGATCAATTAAAGGTAAGTAGTGCTAAGGAAGAGTTAATATTTCACCATGGAATTAAGATGAATCAGTCTCAAATTGAGAATTCGTTAAAAGGAAGCAGAGATAGAATAGCGCCAAAATGCAGTGACTTTTACTGGGATGCTTTTACTTCAATTATTCTAGAATATGACGAAGATGAGTTGGTTAGGTACTTTATTAATTATACGGTAAGTTTTTAGTCTCCCATCGTAACAATACTGCCCAATAGAATTTTAATTCTACAAAGTGTTATTTTCCAAAAACTAAGCCAAATCGAATTCATTATCTATACTTTTGATTATATTATGAAAATTATAGAAGACTTACTCATGAAAAAATTATTGATTTTGGCGCTATGTGTCCTAATGGTGGCGTGTTCTAGTACACCTAGTGTTGAGGAGAGTAATGCTGAATATGTGATGGATGATGCTGATACCATTGAAGATTTAAACGGCATTGAAGATGTAAACAGTCTTGAGGATGTGGCAGAAAACGAGCCCTTAGACGAGGAGATGCTAGAAGTTGACGGATCTTCCATGCAGCATGATCTTACTGAGTCAGATTCAATGGCAGAATCAGCCCTTACCCCTCATGAAGAAATCAGAAATTTGCGCTTAGAAATAGAAGAGTTAAAACTTGTCATTATTGATTTGAGAAATGCTGCTACTTCAAGTGCCAATATGGAAGATGCAAACTTTCAAGCGCAGGATGATAGTCACAATGCCAGGCCAGTTGATTTAGTGATGAAATTTGACTCCATGTATGATCAAAAGCGGTGGTGGAATATTCTAGAAGAGGCTGGTATTAAAGATAAGTTTTATTCAACATCAAACGGTCAGTATTTGATTTTTCTAGGGCATTTTAATGATCATAAGTTTGCATTAGCCACCAAGAATAAAATTATCAAGGCCACAGGAGCCGAAGCCATTGAAATCATTACTTCAACGGGAGGATGAATGATGGCTTCAAAGACTATACGGTAAGCCAAAACATAGTATAAATACCGTAACCCCCAAATCCAATTGCCACCCAGAATAAAAAACCAGAGGCAATAACAGTGAAACTATCTATGTCTGGTTTTTCAACTGTAAACAAATTTACAATGAAGTAGCCTGGCCCTTTAATAATAATTTCGAAAATTAGATCAATAAGTATTTGACCAATGATTCGGCCTGTAATCTTGATAAAACCCTCAACGATTATTTCTATCATTGATATGCCTTAATCGCTGAGCACTTCCTGTACTGTATCTATTTGAAGCGCCTTAATTGAAACTCATTTTAGCTATCAAAGCTTAACTTCAGGCTCTGTGCAATTTTAATGAAATCCACTTCACTTCCGTCGATTTGAGTGACACCTTTTAACCAAACGGATACCTGTTTAGGGTTTTTATGCATCCAGTCTCGTACGGCTCGGTCAGCGGGAATAAATTCATTCATTACCTGCCCCATCAGTTGGCCTTCCATTTTTACATTAAATTTTAGGTTATTAAGAAATCGTGCCACATTTGGACAGCTACTGGCGAGCCCTTTACGGGTATTAGTGTGCACGGTTGAGCCACCATAGTTGGGGCCAAAGTATTCATCACCACCGGCTAAATAGCGAATATCATGTTGGGTATTCATGGGGTGTGGCGTCCAAGCTAAAAAAGCAATCCATTTATCATCACGAATGCGACGTTTAACTTGCGCTAGCATGATGCGCTCTGAAGTGGCGTATAATCGAAAGGGTTTTAATCCAAAATCATTTTTATCAATCATTTTCTGAATGAGCAGATTGCCATCATTACCTTTTTCTAAACCGTATATGCGGCCATCAAACTTATCTTTATGCTTGGCCAAGTCTGCAAAGGTTTTTACACCTGCGTCATAAACATAGCTAGGTACAGCAAGGGTG
Source organism: uncultured Bermanella sp. (assembly GCA_913058575.1). Classification (GTDB taxonomy): domain Bacteria; phylum Pseudomonadota; class Gammaproteobacteria; order Pseudomonadales; family Oceanobacteraceae; genus Bermanella. The sequence goes on along the minus strand of CAJXRF010000028.1, from coordinate 42,669 downwards.
TATTTGGCGTTATCCAGGTTCATGGAGAGACTTTCAATTTTACTTTGTTGGATATGGGGCTCTACAATACTGGCCATTGTAGGCATCCAGTTGCCTAAAAATACATCTAAGTTACCACTGGCCATCTCTTCATAGATACCGTCGACACTGTGTTCTGATACGTTAATGTCATAACCGAGTTTTTCAAGAAGTACTTGTGCAACCGCTGTTGTTACTCGAACATCGGTCCAGTCAACCACTCCAAAGTTGACGGTTTTACATTGATTGGCCCAGGTGGGTAAGGTCAGCACGCATAACAACAGTGCAAAAAGGCGTGTGTACATAGAAATTCATCGTCCGTTGATAGCAGGTATTCCTGATCACATGGTGCTTCATGGGATCTTTTCGGCGGATAGTACGCACAGATTACAAAGATGGGAATAGGGAACGAGGTTTTTTTTGGTAAATTCTCATAAAACGTTATGGCATATCTGAAAACAGTCGCTACAAATTAAATTTTCGTGCTAATTGAGAGCACCTTATACAGCTTCGCGATAACCTATATGCGAAACTTACATAGTCATACGTAGAAGAGCAAAGAGCGTTAATGCTTGGAATGTTCTAGTAATACCGCGCTTAACATTTTTACCTTTTCATTAAGTTGAACCAATTCAGCAGCCTTATAATCAGAGGATGTAAGTTGTTCATAGGGCAGGTAGTCATTTCTTTTTTAAGCTGCTTGCCCGTATTGGTTAAGCTTACAATGACTTTATGATCGCTTTTTGGGTCTTTAAGAATGCCAAAATAACAAATTATAAGAGAGACTATAAAAATGTTTATCATATCCCTTACTTACAAAGTAAGTTTAGAAAGAGTCGAGCAATATATTTCTGAACATGTGGCATTTTTAGATGCTCAATACACACAAGGGCATTTTTTACTTTCAGGTAGAAAAGAGCCTAGAACAGGTGGGGTTATCCTAGCGAATATGGTTAGTAAAGAGGAGTTAATTGAAATTCTTAAGCAAGACCCCTTTCAGCGTGAAGGAATAGCGGATTATGAGATTACCCAAATGGTGCCTACCAAAGCTTCCAAAGAATTGGAATCACTGCTTTAGTCGTGGTGCTAATGGTATGAAAGCGGTAGAAATTCTATATATGTGCAATTATCACAGTGTCACGTCAGCTGCCAGAAAATAAATGTCAATCACTGTGGCTTTATATTGGTGTTGATATAAGTAAAATATGACGACTTTCTAGTCGGATTGGTAATAGGATATATGGAAAATCGCCCCATCATTATATTTGACGGAGTCTGCAATTTTTGCAATGGAGCGGTTAATTTTATTATTAAGCGCGACCCTAATGCTCAATTTTATTTCACGCCAATGCAAAGTTCCCTTGCCAAAGAACTGATGGTGCAATACCAAGTTAATAATGTAGGAATAGATACTTTCTTACTAATTAAAGGCGATCAAGCCTTTGTGTTTTCAAGTGCCGCTTTAGAAATCGCAAAAGACCTTACGGGTGCTTGGTACCTGTTTAATGCCTTTAAGCTTGTTCCAAGCCCTATTCGCGATGCATTATATAAATTATTTGCTCGAAATCGATATTCACTTTTTGGCAAGGCTGAAGCTTGTATTCTTCCGACTGAAGAGTATCGCTCACGATTTTTAGGGCTTGATGCTATTAAATAAGCGGTAATGGCAATTGGATTACTGCTGCAGGATAATTTTCAAAAATTAATAACTTCAAATGATAACAGACAGCATTTATCTCAAATACTCAATTTTACAATACACAAGTTAAAAGCTGGTTTGGGTCAGAATTTAATGATCTTCATCCACTGCTGCAAAGTCTTCATCTGCAGGGAGGCACTCTAGAGGGTTATGTGGACATTGCGTATGGCAAGGGTCTTGCGGGTTTTATTGGTAAGCGCTTAGCTAAAAAGATGAATCTGCCATCCGCAGGAAGCCATCATTTGAGTGTTTCTATCTCTCATCATGATGATGGTTTACATTGGGATCGTGTTTTTAATCAAGGCAAAGCTGTCACATCGTTATTCAAGCCTGTGGGTAATAAGCGGCAAGGCTACTGGTTGGAAACCACAGGCCCCTTGTCCATGAAATTAACAGTGGATATTAAGCAAGGGGGTTGGCATTGGCGTTGCCTGAATATGAGTGTATTGGGTATTGCCATTCCCATGTGGTTATTACCAAAAACCCATGCTAAAAAAGTCATCGAAGATGGGCTGTATCGGTTTCATGTTGAATTTAGTTTGCCAGTACTTGGTTCTCTGGTTTGTTACAGCGGTTTGTTAAAGTCAAAATGACGCTGATGGCTAAATAACTGAATTTTAAAGCGTCCCATTAATCAAATCTGACTAAACACAAGTTAATTCCTTTCTAAAACCTTCTATGTACACTTGCTTTATCAGCTGGTGAAACATCAGTTAATAGACGCACTAATTTACATACGGAGCGATCATGAAAAACTATATTATTTAGCCTCTATTTTTATACTGGTACTGAATTAAGGTTACAGTGATGCCAGTGAAACTTATAAAGTTCTCATTGTATTAATTAGCCACACAGATTTTGGTAATACTGGCCAAAAAACGGGATTTTGGCTGCCTGAGTTAACTCACCCTTACAATGAATTTAAAAACGTGGATTTTACGGTTGACCTAGCCAGCATTGAAGGGCATATGGCGCCCTTAGATAGCAATGCATTTAAAGAAGCCGATGAATATCATTAAATACTTCTTAATGATGCCACTTTAATGGCAAAAGTTATGCGCAGTATCCCTTTGGCAGATATTAATCCAGATGATTACCAGGCCATTTTGTTTAGTGGTGGCTCTGGCCCCATGTGGGATTTCCCCAATAATCCTGACATTAGCCGTATATCGTCTGCCATTTATAAAAATTACAGCATTGTCTCTGCTTTATGTCATGGTAATGCAGCGCTATTAAACCATAAATGGTCAGATGGAAGCCTACTAATTAAAGGGAAACGAGTCTCTACTTTTACTAATGAAGAAAAAGCGTCCCTTGGTACCACCGAAATAGTGCCCTTTCTATTGCAAAATAAATTGATCGAGCAAGGTGCCATATATGCAGAGGAAAGGCTTGGCAAGAAAACACAGTCGTTTCGCAGCGTCTGATTACTGGGCAAAACCCTGCATCGGCGAAAAAAGTCGCGCTGTTGATAGTACAAACTAACAGGAATGTTTATTTTTATTTGTGTAAAAGAAGGTAGGTCATGCTTACAAAGTCATTATCATTCATTCTTTTTCATCTACGTAATGGCTGCTAATCAAGGTGTAATGCTAGAAGATTACTTAATATCAAACTTAAACCATGAGACAAATAAGCCTCATTACGAGGCTAATCAATTTTCTAAAAATAATTATAATGTAATGATAAACTCAAGCTAATTACTAGAGGCTCATTGGAATAATATAAGTACCAAGAATACAACAAATCATCAAGGTTTTTCCACGCCCCCTGTTTTAAAGTACGATGAAAAAGCTATAAGTCTTTATTAACTGGGGCGTAGTGTTTATTTTTAATTCTATTCACGTTTCAATTTTCACATAAATACAACTTCATTCTTTACCCTTAATTGGTGCGTAAGTTAATCGCTGCGCTGCAATCTAGTTCTATTTCCTTTCTATAAAATTTTAAAACCACCAATAATATTTAACAACTCATTGATTTGTTTGGCTTTTTTGAGGTTGGCATGCATTTGGCAAATAGTGAGTTATATTTTTTAAAACTAGGAGTAGTGCTTTTATGTCTTATATTGAACCAGGAGAGTTCGCCACCAAGATGGTGGACTCGGGAGAGCAAAAGATATTTATGTCGACCAAGGACACCTTGGTGCGGGCGTTTATGGCGGGGGCCATATTAGGTTTGGCGGCATTTTTTGCCATTACCGTGATTGTTAAAACTGGTAGCCTTCTAGTGGGGGCTATGCTGTTTCCAGTGGGTTTTATCATGTTGTATCTCATGAAATTTGATTTGTTAACTGGGGTATTCACCTTAGTGCCCCTTGCGGTACTTGATAAACGCCCTGGTTGCACCATGGATCAATTATTAAGAAACTGGGGTTTGGTTTTTATGGGAAATTTCGCAGGGGCGCTTACCGTGGCTTTTTTCGCATCTTTTATTTTAACTTATGGCTACAACACGGATGGCGGCGCTTTGGCGGCAAAGGTGAGCAGTATTGGTGAGTCTCGTACGCTGGGTTATCAAGAGCACGGTGCTTCCGGTTGGTTTACTATTTTTATACGCGGCATGCTGTGTAATTGGATGGTTTCCATGGGAGTGGTAGGTGCGATGATTTCCACTTCTGCTACTAGTAAGATGCTGGCCATGTGGATGCCGGTTATGTTGTTCTTCTTTATGGGGTTTGAGCACTCAATTGTGAATATGTTCTTGTTTCCTTTTTCTATGATCATGGGTGGTGAATTCACTATACTGGATTATTTTATCTGGAATGAAATACCTACAGCGTTAGGGAATTTAGCGGGTGGCTTCTTGTTTGTTGGTTTACCCTTATATTTAACGCACGTAAAAACCAGCCCAGAGCGTAAGCTAGGAAAAGTAGGTAGCGAACAATTAACCTAAGCTTTAATTAAAAAGGAACTGGAAAAAAGTTCTCATTCTTTAAGAGTGAGAACTTTTTATTATGAAAAAACAACTCAAGTTATCCATAGGTCAGCATTCAAGTGCTGGGCGTAAACCTATTAATCAGGATTTTCACGCAGCTTTTATACCTGAGTTGCCCATATTGGAAACCAAGGGTGTAGTGGTGGCGTTGGCCGATGGCATTAGCAGCAGTGACGTAAGCCAAATAGCCAGTGAAACCGCTATTAAAGGTTTTATAGAAGACTATTATTGTACTTCAGAATCGTGGTCGGTAAAAAACTCGGCACATCGAGTATTAAAGGCCACTAACTCATGGTTAAACTCACAAACTCAGCAAAGCCCTTACCGATTTGATAAAAACAAAGGCTATGTTTGTACTTTTAGTGCGGCTATTTTCAAATCAAACAGTGTTCATTTATTTCATGTGGGCGATTGTCGAATATATCGCTTATCTAATAACCACTTAGAACAATTAACTCATGATCATCGCAAGGTGGTCTCAGATAGTGTCAGTTACTTAAGCAAAGGGCTGGGCATTCATGATTACTTAGAGGTGGATTATCATGTCTTACCTTTGCAATTAGGTGATGTTTTTATACTGGCCAGTGATGGTGCTTATGAATACCTTACTCATGAATATTTAATAAATAAGATTAATTCAGTGAGTGATAATTTAGATGATGTGGCCAAAGATCTACTTGATCAGGCCTATGGGCAGGGAAGTGATGATAATCTTACCATTCAAATAGTCAGGGTAGACACTTTGGCTGATTATGACTTTCAAGAACTACATTCGACAATTAATGCTTTGCCATCAGCGCCTATGTTGCAAGTGGGCAAAGTATTTGAAGGCTATGAGGTGTTGCGTGAATTATATATCAGCAGTCGTAGCCATGTGTATCTTGCGCTAGATAATGAAAACCAAAAGAAGGTCGTCATTAAAACCCCGTCGACAGAAATGCGAAATAATCCGAAGTATCTCGAACAATTTGTTATGGAAGATTGGGTGGCGCAGCGGGTGGATAGCCCGTATGTTGTTAAAGTCGTAATGGACAAACCTCGTTATTCAATCTATACCATAACTGAATTTTTAGAAGGTAAAACCCTCGCTCAGTGGATGGTTGATAATCCATTACCTAGTATTGATATAATACGAAACATCATTGAGCAAATAGCAAAAGGTTTGCAAGCTTTTCATCGCCAAGAAATGATCCATCAAGATTTGCGACCAAATAATATAATGATTGATGATCTAGGGCGCGTAAAAATTATTGATCTTGCATCGACCAAAATTGCAGGTGTTCACGAGATTATTGGAAACCCGCAGGAAATTGTTGGCACTGCACAATACACGGCCCCAGAATATTTTTTAGGGCATGAGGCATCCAGTCAATCCGACCTATTTTCTCTGGGGGTGATCACCTATCAATTGTTTTCTAATCATCTTCCCTATGGCAATAAAGTGGCTCATATAAGAAGTACACGGGATTTACAGCGTCTAAGTTACCGATCATTATCGATCGGTAATAATAGGGTGCCAGGTTGGATTGATTTTGCCATTAAAAAAGCCTGCGAATTACACCCTAATAAACGTTATGAGCATGTTAGCGAATTTATATATGATTTAAAGCATCCGAATTCTCAGTATTTATCGCGGCCTCTTGCGCCCTTAATCGAGCGAGAACCTGAACGAGTTTGGCAAGCCATCAGCTTTTTATTGTTATGTTTGCTGATTTATCAATTCATGATTTAACTTTATTTTACCTGGCAATAAGGCGCTCAAATAGCGCCTTATATTCTGGTATTTACCAGGCCTTGTAGGGTAAAAATTTTCCATTTAGTGTTAATAATACTCGGTCACCTTTTGGGTCTTCAATTTTGTCCACATCCATGGAGAAATCAATGGCGCTCATGATGCCATCACCAAATTTTTCTTGTATCACTTCTTTTAAGGTTTCACCATATACTCCTACCACTTCGTATAGACGATAAATTAACGGGTCGGTTGGTATCGCTTCGTCCCAGCTCTTGGTTGGGTATTCCATTAACGCCTCTTTTGCCTCATCAGGCAGGGCCAGCAGTTTACATAACTTACCGGCTATTTCTTCTGGCATACTGTTCATGCCCAGGCAAGCTGATGTAACCCAAACACATCCCATGTTGAGTTCAGCAGCAATGGCTTCCCAACTTAACTGCTTTTCTTTTTTGGCCAGTACAACTGCTTCAATGACTTCTAGTTTTTTCATGGTTCCGCCCTTATAAATAAATGTTTGCTTTAATGAAAATACATAACGATAGGAGCAATCTTTGAGCCATAATTTTCAAAAATTGGCATTAAAATATTGCAGTACCTGCGGGGAATAGCTGAGTTTATTAGTGAGTAATTTAATGCTAATTAACGTGATGGAGAATATTCTGGTGCAAGGTTTTATCTATTGCACCAGTTAAGTGTTTATTGTGAATGCGCTTAATATGAAAGCAGCGGTAATAGCTGGGCTGAATAACAGTGATATCAATATTATTTTAATTTTTAATTTACCGGCTTTAAATGCTTACTAAGTATTTTCTCTACAAACCATTGTGTGGCGCGCCCAATATTATTAGTACGCCACGCGCAATACTGATGGGTGACGGGCACTTCTTTTTCTATTGCCAAGGTCACCAGTTCACCCAAGTCTAAGTAAGATTGAATTTTATGACGGGGTAAAAACCCCACGCCCACCCCTTGCTGTATTGCTTTTATTTTTTGCGTCATGCTAGCTACACGTAGCATGGGCCTTTCTGCTAAATTTCTATGGGCACGAATAGCAGATTGTGTGGCTGAGTCTCTTATGACAACCTGTGCATAGGGCAGGATGACTTGTTCCGTTAATGGTTGGGGCTGGTTGATAAGTGCATGATTCTTGGCCACCACAAATAACCATTGTGCGCTTAGGACTTTCTCGAACTTAATGCCGGGCATGGGGCTTGCCGGTGGCGGCCCTCCCAGAGTAATGTGAGCCCGCTGTTCAATAATGGCTTCCAGTGTGCCCCCCATGACTTCTTCGCTTATATTAATTTGCACGCCGTTATTAAGCTGCTGAAATTCCTTGATGATGGGATAAAGCTCATTGATATCCCAAACGGTGTCGATGGCAATATTTAGCTCTGTTTCCCAGCCACTGTTAACTTGGTGGGCGTTGGCCACCACTTCTTGGGCTGCGGTTAATAGCTGCCGGCCTTGTTCTAGTAGTACTAATCCAGCTGGAGTGAGAACAGAGCGGCGTCCCACGCGTTTGAATATGGTGAAGCCTAGGTCTTCTTCTAGCTTTTGTACGGTGTAGGTCACAGTGGAAGGCACTCGAAATAGCGCTTGTGCGGCCCCTGCAAAACTGCCTTTGCGGTCAATGGCATCTAATACGGTTAAGGCGTCTAGGGTGAGCTTCATGAAAGTCTCTTAATAATGTTCAGTTTTTTCGAACTAATTTGTCAATATTACTCGATTTTATTCATTTTTCCTCTATTTATAATGGCTTTAACAGTTTGGAAATACTAAACAAATATTACTTTAAAGCCCGTTAGGCAAAGGAAGCGCATTATGAATATTCTATCTAGAGACACATTACCTCGTGGTGGTTTTGCTGGTATTGAAGAAACTAGGCTTATTAAAGATGCCAAAATAGGCGGTCAGAATAATACTTGGGATGGTTTAGGCAGCTTTGTGTACTTGGCTGATGCTCGCTATGTACCCTTTGGCGAGTCGGGCATGCACCCTCATCTTGAGGTGGATGTAATTACCATTATGCTGGAAGGGCGCCTCACCCATGAAGGTTCCATGGAGCATGGGCAGTCTATGGTGGCCAATCAGGCACAAGTGCAAAGGGCAGGGGGGGAAGGGTTTGGTCATAATGAAATTAACCCTGACGAAAGCCGCACCCGCTTATTGCAGTTATGGGCATTACCTGAAGCCTCTGGCAGTGCTGCAGATTACAAATTTTACAATACCAACGATGGTGAACTGCACCGTATTTATGGGGGCAGCACAGAGCAAACCAATAGCTTCGATAGCCATACATTAATTGATACTGGGTTAGTTCAAAAAGGTTACCAAACAAGTCGTGAAGGTGAGAGCTTGGTGTACGTGGCCAATGGTGAAGCGGTGGTAAACGGGCAATCACTTAAAGACGGAGACTTAATACGCGCCCAAGGCATAGAGCTAGAGGTGATAAGTGAGGATGTACACCTAACCCTAGTGACTGTACAAGCTGACTTTTAATTCATTAGTTTAAGTATGTAGTGTTAAGTATTTGTTTTTAAAAAGGGAAAAACCATGATTGCTCGTAAACACGAAAACCTAATTTTTGTATTGTTAATGGCCTTTTTAATGTCAGGCATAATGTCACTGGTATTAGGAATAGCTGCAAATACAGGCCCTATTCAAACGTTGTTATGGCACTGGTTAATAGATTGGCATTTAGCTTTTTGGGTAGCTTTGCCCACTACCCTTTTTATTACTCCAATAGTCACCAAGTTAACGGCATTTTTAGTTAAAGGAGTCCCGATAGGCTAATGGTTTTGCAAAATACTCTGTAGCGTACAGTGATTCGGTGCGCTAATTTTTGTGTGTGATGGTGAGGAGTTAAACTTTCTACAAAGTAAAAAAGGGCTCCTTTATATTTGTATTTGATTTACAGCCCTTATGAAGTGCTATATATCTAGGGCATTGAAATAATTATAAAAGCCAATAAGAAAGGATTTTTATGCAAGCGCGTACTCTGGATTTTTATTTTGACTATCTGTCACCCTATGCGTATTTCTCTTGGCGTAAACTGGCAGATTTTTGTAAAGAACATAAATTAACACTTAATCCACAACCTGTGGTGTTTGGCAAACTCCTTGATCACTGGGGGCAATTGGGCCCAGCAGAAATTCCTCCTAAGCGTGAATGGCTGGCCAAGTATTGTAATCGCTATGCAGCATTGCATGGCTTTGAAATGAATCCCCCTAAATTCCATCCGTTCAACTCATTAACGGCTTTACGTATGTCGTTACTGGAAGTGAGCGGTGATCAGCAGCCACAGGTGGTTTCAGCCATTTTTGAGGCAGGGTGGACACAAGGAAAAGATCTAGGGGATAAAAATGAACTTATTTCAATTTTAAATAAGCAAGGCTTAAATGGCTTGGCCATGTATGAAAAAACTCAAGAAGTGGCCATAAAAAATATTCTAAAAAATAATACTCAAAAAGCCATTGAGCAAGGCGTGTTTGGGGTACCAACCATGATTACTGGCGGGCAGTTATTTTGGGGGAATGATCAGTTTGAACACATGAAATTGTATGTGTCGGGTAATGATCCATTAGATGTTGAAAAAGTAGCTGAGTCTTTAAAAAATAAGCGAGCCATAGACCGAAAAGCCCATCAATCAATGTGATTGATTGATGGGGCCAATGACTGGCGCCATAAAATAAAAAAACGAATTTATTATTTCTTCGAATTTCCCCAGGGGTCTACTTTTCCATCTGGCGTGATCACGGTTCGCACCGTTTTTGGCTCACTACTGGAAGGTGATGATGAGCTTTTGTGTGGGCGTTTACCTGTGCTGTTTCGGCCTCCCGATGGCCCACCACGCTTGTTGCCAGAACCTTTATTCCAATTGGCCGCCTGTTTGGCTTTTTGCTCACGTAAACGCTCCGCGTCTTCTAGACTTAATTCTTTTGGTTCACCTGGGGTTTGGTTTTCAGGAATAATTCTGTCCCTTGGGGGTAAATCAAATTGTTGAGCAGAGGCTTTAGGCAAATTTTTGAATTGGTATAAATAAAAGGCTTCTACTTTCTCGCGAGCCCAGTCGGTTTTCTTAAGAAATTTAACACTGGATTCAATGCTGGGGTTGGTTTTAAAGCAATGTATATTTAAGTAAGCAAATAGGATTTCAAAGCTGTAGTGATCCACCATTTCTATTAATAGGTTTTTCAATCCCAATCCATGCAGCGGGTTATTCTTGTAGTTGATGTCGTCGTTCATTGCAGGTCCGCTTAAAGGCTATCACAGTGGTGAATAAAAGTGTCCCTAAGTATACCTGTAAGCATGGTGAACCAAAACCGTTGCGAACCTGTATTACGTAAGTAGGTTGGCTGTGGCTCATATACACAACACAGGGCTTAACATTAGCTGGTGTCCCGCTTTGGTTGAGCAGCCGATCAAAAGAGAAGCAAGTTACTCATCGGCGCAAAATACTTGCTGGCTGGGGGTATTTAAGAAGTAGTCGGCATCATATTCTTTAGCGCACACGGCATTTAAAATGACTTCTTCATATTGCCAGTAAATCTCATTGGCTTCTTCTAAGGCGTAGCGCCATTGGTATTTGGCCTGAAACCACCCCTCGTTCAAATTGCCTATGGTGAGGGGCTCCGTTTGCTCGCCCTGATACTTTAAAATTAACTGGCCATCTTGCTCGCTAATAATAAAGCGCTCTAGTTTCACTGACCCATCGCTTAGCATGGCTTTTTTAAGGGGGCGATTCTTGCTAAGCCCGTGACCATCTATGATACAGCGCTGGTTTAAAATAAAGAATTCAGGGGACGCTTCGATGGCAAAGCGGTCGGCCATGGCTGCTCGCTGGGCCACGTGTTGGCTACTGCGCTGGCTTTTATCCCACTGCTTTATATGTATCTGAAATATTAGGGTGCTCATGGCTTACTCTTCGGGCTTTTTAGGGCGCGGCTAGTGTAATGGGCCTGTGGATAAAAGTCCTGCTTATGATGGGGAATTTTATGATCAAAAGGGCACAACCGATGGGAGTCATCTATATTTATAGGGCGGGTTTCCATAGCCTTATACTAGGAATGTATATGAAGCCCTCTTTTTATATGAATACCTATGGCTGTGCGCCAGTATCTTTATTCGAAAGGGCTGCCATGAGAATTTACAGTTTTAGTTTGCTGATACTCCTGTTTGGCCATGGCCTTTGCTATGGCCAAAATGCTTCTATACGTTTTAATGTCACCCCCCAAGGTTTTCCGCCTTATGTTATTTCCACCCCTCCAGCTGGTATCATGTTTGATGTGTTAACGCATATTGCTCAACAACACAATATACAGGTAGTACCAGAGCGTATTCCTGAAAACAGGGTGTACACCTTGTTAGATAACAATAAATTAGATGCTCATGCCAGTGCACTTGAATGGGTTGAGCATCCTGAAAAATATGTGTTTAGTGATCCTGTATTGAAAGTGCGAGATGTGGTCTTTACCCGTGAGGATTACCCTTTTAAATTTAACAAAGTTGAAGACTTAATTGGGCGCAGTATTGGTGTGCATACTGGTTATTCGTATCAGTCCTTATCGCAGTATTTTAAAAATGGAACCATTAAACGCCTCGATAGCAATAATGAATTATATATGCTGAACATGCTTAGCCGAAATCGTTTAGATATTGCCATTATTACCGAGCATGTGGGGCTATGGATAATTAAGAAAAATAATATAACTCAAGGTTTTAATATTTCACAAAAAGCGGTAGATACCACGGATTATCGAATGGTTTTTTCTAAAAAATGGCAGCCTTTTGTGCTCGAATTTAATAAGGGACTTGTCATTATGAAAGAAAATGGAAAGCTTAAGGATATACTAAGCCAGTACCGCTAGTACGAATTTCATTAGATTGTAGATTGTCATAATTTGCAATTATTTAGACTTTTTATTTTTAAAATATTTAATTTCCCCCTGCAAGCTTTTCTTTTGTATCTCTAGCTGTTTAATCATTTTACTAACTTCCAATAATTTGTTTTTTAATAAATCAATGGCGCTATCGCAATATAGGTCTTCATCATAAAATAAATGAAGGGTGTTTTTAATTTCGTTAAGGGTAAATCCGAGCTTTTTAGCGGTGACAATAAACGCCAATAGCTCCACTGTAGACTCAGGATAGTACTTGTAATTATTACTGCTGCGCTGTGGGGTAGGCATTAGCCCCATTTTTTCGTAATAACGTAGGGTGTCTTTAGATAGACCACTGGCTTTTATGAGTTGAGCAGTACGCATTTATCCTCCTTTATACCGGTACACATTCTTTGTGAAAATATTTGTAATATATTCAGCTTGTCCTGAATACATTAGTATTAATATCAGCGCCCTATAATAAATGGAAAAAGTAATTCGGGGCAATAGCCCAGACAAAACCTTCGTTACATTTTATAAAATAAACGAAATTTAATATCGTAGAGTGATTTTAGATGCTGCGGCCATGGAACGCGTATAAATAAATGGCCATTGCTACCGGTCAAACTTGTATTTTTGTTTCTGTATTTTCTATGTAAAAAACCGTAGTGAAACCTTGAATTTTAGGGGGGCAAAACTTGGTCTCTAGATCATTGATATTTTTCCTAATGAATTGTAATGGGAAAGGTACCCGTATTTAAAAATAGGCATTATAAATAAATGATAATTGTTAGAGCAAAATTCCTTTGTTTTTACATATTTGGCCCAAAACCCGAAATTTTATTAACTTTATGTCAATTAGCGTTGTGCTTAGGTTGATTGACAATTACTTTTAAGTCAGTAAACTTCGCGAAAATTGATAGGTGCCCCTTGTGGTTAAACGGGAAATTGGTGAGCTTTTGCAATTCCAATACTGCCCCCGCAACGGTAATCGACGTTAATCTGTATCCGGGTATTTTACCCAGTCACTGTGTTTTTAAACATGGGAAGGCGATATAGAAGAATCATAGTATTCGCGTCGAGAGTCCGGAGACCGGCCTTTTAATGTGAACACAAGTGTAGCGGCGGGCTACCAGTGAGAAAATTTTTCTCATCTATATTTTAACTCTATTACTCCGCTGTGAATTTTTGTTCAGCAATACGGGTGCGGGCTGGCACTTGGAACGCTGTTACTATTGATACGTCTATATTATGCTGGCCGGATAATACCTGCCTAATTAGGCCTGCTTAGATAGCCGTTCTTCGCCTGTACTCTGAACTTGATTTTTGTATCACAAGTGAGGAGTCACATGACAAGTTTTAAAAATATATCAATCATTTTGTTGAGTTTTACGATTCTAGTGGCTAATGGCTTTGCTGAAGAGCCGCTTGTGCAACTTGATGGCATGGTGGTGAATGGAAGCCAATCAGACATCCCTAGTTTTAATCTGAATGACGAGACTGTTATTGGTTCACGCTTAAACATAGAGCTAATGGATTTACCTGCCAGCATGGATATTCTTGATCAGGATTTATTGCGCCAACGGGGTGCTCGCACGACTTTGGAAGCGGTTGAAGGTGCCGTAGGTGCTTTAAGTGGAAATCCTCCCGGTGCACCGGGAGTTCATTCTATGCGCGGTTTTTCAAATAGTGATATTTCCCATTTGCATAATGGTATTCGCATTACCAGTCCTGGCATGAGTACTCGTCCACTTGATACTTTTAACCTAGAGCGGGTAGAGATACTAAAAGGGCCTGCATCGGTGCTGTATGGTGATGGTGCTTTGGCGGGCGCTATAAACTTTGTGAGTAAGCAGCCAAGCCGTGCTGCCGTAGAGTCTGAATTTTATCTTTCTCATGGCTCTTTCAATACGCAACGTGTGGGCCTGGGCAGTGGCGGCACAACCTCTGTAAATAATCTTTATTATCGTTTTGATGTGAGCCAACAAAATTCGGAAGGCTACATTGATCGCTCAGGCTTTGAGTATAAAAACTATTCAGGAACCCTTTTATATGATTTTGGAGATTTAGAGGTATCACTGGAAGCTGAGTTTACCGAAGATGATATAGAAGCCTATTTTGGTCACCATGAAATCAATGGCCGTATTCCTTCAAGCCTGCGTAAAACCAATTTTAATATAGTCGATGAAATCACAGAGCAGGAAAGTCACTGGCTACGTGCAGTTGTTGATTGGCAGCCGAGCAGTTCATTGAAAATTAAAAACGTGTTGTATCAGTATGAAGCTGATCGTCATTGGAAAAATGCCGAAGACGCGAAGGTAAATGATGCTGAAGGTACTTTTGCTGTTACTGGTTTTTTCGAAGTTATTCATGACCAAAGCATTTTGGGTAACCGCTTCGAAGCCATTTTTAGTCAAAATATTTCAGGTATGAATAACCGCGTCTTGCTAGGATTTGATGTTAATCAGAATCGTTTTAAAAATACAGGTAGTGACTTTGCTTTTCCCGACATCATTATTGATCCATTTAATCCTCCTGCATTAGTTTTTACCGCAGGTGAAAACAAGGCAACAGCCCCTAATCGTAAAACAAAAGCGGACAGTCTTTCATTGTTTATGGAAGATCAGTTAGAAGTCACTGATAAGCTAATTTTGTTATTTGGTCTACGCCAGGATGATATTAAAATAGAATCTGATGACTTAGATGCAAATACCTTAGATGGAGAAACCTTCTCTAATGATTACTCTGAAACTACCGGTCGTTTTGGTACTACCTATAAAATAACCGATAATTTGTCTGTATACGGTCAATACGCCACATCCATCGTGCCAGTAGCCAGTTTGGTGACGCTAAATGGATCAGCTAAAGATTTTGACCTTGCCAAAGGCGAGCAAATTGAAATCGGTATCAAGCAAAGCTTCCTTGATAATCGGGGGCAATGGACAGCAGCCATTTATGATATTACCAAAGAAGATGGGTTGACTCCTGACCCAAACGATCCCAGCAAACGAGTACAAATTGGTGAGCAACAATCCCAAGGAGTGGAAATATCTTTGGCTTTGCAAATAAATGATCTGTGGCAGCTTGAAGCGAACGCTTCTGTGCTGAATGCCGAATTTGAAACCTATAACACTGCAAGCGGTGATTCATTAAAGGGTAATACACCCGCCAATGTGGCCGAGCAAACGGCAAACCTCTGGATTCATTATCAAGCAAATGATGCTTGGCGTATTGGGGGCTCAAGCCGTTACGTAGGTGAGCGGGAAATGGACAATGCCAACACAGACCAAATGGATGCCTATAACCTCTTTGATTTTTACGTTCGCTGGACAGAGCCTGAGTTGGGTGAGGTAACTTTTCGTGTTCGTAATGCTTTTGATGAAGAATATAGTCAATGGTCAGTATACGATGATGCCCACTTGTTGGGAGACCCTCGGTCTTACGAAATCAGTTTGTATCGTAAATTCTAATAAACTATTCATGAGTAATGTGTGGCTACCTAGGTAGCCCTTTAAATATATGATATTAGAAACAAAAAACTTGTACTGGCGGCCTGATATCAAAACGCCATGGATACTTGAACAGGTAAACTTCAGAGCAAGAAAAGGACAGTGCATAGGGCTATTGGGCCCTAATGGAAGTGGTAAAACCAGCCTTATCCGCTGCTTATACCGTAGTCTTCAAGCCACTAAGGGAAATGTACTCTTGAATGACCGCGATATTTCCAGTTATTCACGCCAGGAAATTGCCAAGAAAATTGCCGTTGTCATGCAAGAATACCCACCTGATTTTCATTTGTCCGTTGATGAAATCATTCAATTAGGGCATTTGCCTCACCAATCTTTTTTTAGAAGCTCTTCGTCTGCCGAAAAAAATAATGAAGGCATTATTTTGCAACAGCTAGATCTTGATCATTTACGTCACAGAGCCTTTAGCAACTTGTCAGGAGGCGAAAAACAGCGCGTTATGATCGCTCGCGCATTGATACAAAAAACAGAAATATTATTGCTTGATGAGCCCACTAATCATTTGGATATTGCTCATCAGCTTTCTGTACTCAAACTTACCCGTACACTGGGTGTCACTGTCATTAGTAGCCTGCATGACCTTAACCTAGCTGCGCAATTTTGTGATGAGGTAGCCGTTATGAAAAAGGGAGCGTTACTTACCCAAGGTAGTCCTCATGAAGTATTAACAGAAGCATTAATTAACGATGTTTTTTCCGTGAATTCTAGCGCCGACTTACACCCGCAAGTCGGTTCCCTACGTTTGAGCTTTTATTGAAATGCCAAAAATACCTTATTATCTACTGATTTCGGCTTTATTCACTACTTCTATAGATTCTTTTGCCGAAGACCCACGCAGTGTTCAATCTTGCGATAGAACCCTTCATTTAAAACAGCCCCCCAGTCGGGCAGTTGCAAATGATATTAACCTCACTGAAATGATGTTTGCGCTAAAACTACAATCAAGAATGGCAGGATATAGTGGAATTAGTGACTTGCAGAAACTGAACCCTGAATTTAAAAAACAGGCTGGGAAACTGCCTCATATCTCGGAAAAATCTCCCAATATAGCCTCCCTGTTAGCAGTGGATGCCGACTTTCTTTTTGCGGGTTGGAATTATGGCATGCGTGTAGGGGGTCCTCTCACGCCAAGCACACTTAAGGAGTTTAATATTGAGGTGTATGAGCTGTCGGAATCTTGCATTCACATCATGGATAAAAAAATTTCCAGCTTTGAAGATGTGTATCGTGATATTGAAAGACTGGGTATTTTATTTTCTGTAGAAGATCGCGCCTCAAAATGGGTTTCTGAATTAAAATCTGAATTGAAGGAAATAACGGAAATAACTAAAGAGATTAAAAATCCTGTGTCTGTTTTTGTTTATGACAGTGGTAAAGATTCCCCTTTTACCTCTGGAGAATATGCAATTCCAAATGCCATGATTGAGGCCGCGGGTGGCGTTAATATAGTAAATGACCTAAAAAGCAGTTGGACCAGAACAAACTGGGAAACGGTTGTTAATAGAAACCCTGATGTCATCGTAATTGTTAATTATGGTGTGACTACCGCTAAACAGAAAATTGCCTTCCTAAGGCAGCATCCTGCCCTCACGGATGTATCAGCCATACAGCAACAGCGCTTTGTGGTGCTTGAGTATAATGAAGCCACCCCAGGAATTCGAAATGTTCAGGGTACAGGGAAATTAGCCAAAAGCTTTTACCCTGATTTATTTCCGGTCGTGGCTAACATTGCCGTGCAAAAACAGGCCAGCCATGAATAGCCACTTCAGTCGCCCAAAGCATTTTTTTTACCTCTGCCTTTTTTTCTTGGTATTACTGGTTTTATCTATCCCTATGACCATTGCACTTGGCACGGTTAGCATTAGCCCTGAACTGGTTTTAGACGTTGTTCTTCATCATTTAACAGGTGAAACGCTCAGTGGTTCTGACATACCTAGGGGGATTGATAATATTATCTGGGAGCTTCGTATTCCTCGTGTATTAATTGCCTGCATTACCGGTGCTGGTTTGGCAATGGCTGGACTGACTTTACAAGCGGTCACTCGTAATTCGTTAGCCGATCCACACCTGTTAGGCATTTCAGCTGGTGCCGTACTTGGTGCCGTTATTGTGACTATGCATGTTGGTGAAGTGTTTGGCACAATGACACTGCCGCTTGCAGCATTTTGTGGTTCTTTATTAGCAACCGCTATCGTAGCTTTGGTGAGTCAATCTGATCGATTAAATAGCGCAAGTCATTTGCTAATGACAGGGGTTGCACTTTCTTTTGTTTTAATTTCTGCTGCAAATTTAGCGCTGTTTCTTGGGGATCACCGTGCTAGTCATCAAGTTATTTTTTGGACTTTGGGCGGGCTTGGGCTTGCTCGCTGGTCAACCTTGTTACTGCCTTTTCTTGTATGTGCCTGTGGCTATGCCTTTCTTTACCTTCACTCGAGATATATCAACGCACTATTATTAGGAGATGAAACGGCAACCAGTCTTGGAATTCATGTAAAACGATTTCGTATTCAGCTGTTTGTCATTAGTGCGCTAGTGACCGCCGTTTTGGTTGCCAATAGCGGCGCAATTGGTTTTGTGGGCCTAATGATTCCGCATATTGGACGTTTTTTTGTTGGCGGAGATAATCGACGTTTGCTGCCATTTTGTGCTTTGTTGGGTGCTCTCTTTTTACCTTGGGTTGATGTATTGGCCCGTAGTTTACTGGCCCCTGAAGAGTTACCAATAGGAATAATTACCGGGTTTATTGGTGGGCTATTTTTTATTGCTTTATTGCTGCGCAGTTCAAGATAAATATAAGGATCATTATAAGAAAATAGCTGGATGCGCGCTATTATTACTGTAACCAATCAATCAGTGTTGTGGCTTATAGTCCTTTGGAATAGATTGATCTTGCATGTTAATGACACAGCGCCACAGACTAAAAATAAAAAATTGTGATTGTTTTGGCATAACAGAATAGCCTTTTTACGGCGATGCCAAAAATGATGCTAAGCCGTTTTTTGAAAAGTTTGATGGATTATTTTAAATGGCTAAGTGTGATTTTTGTATGGAAAATCCGCAGTTATGGACCGCCCTAAAACCTTCAAACCTATGGAGGGTATAAAAAATAAACTGGATTGCTGCCGATTAAATTACCTTTATTGTAGTAATACAAATTAAAACTATATTTATAGAGTGTGAATAATATTATCGATACTTTTTATACAAGATGAGCATAGCCAATATTAGGTAAAAAATTAGTTGGCGGTAGATTTGAAGCGACGTTTACCCATGCATTGTTAATTCTATGAACCTAGGGTAGGGGGATAACCTTGATCTCCTAGCTATTAATCATTCTAAGGCGTAAAGCTAGGGCTGAATATGATGATAATTACCCTAAAAATTAGCGTAAAAACACCAGGTTAAGGGTTGGACATTTTTACGGCTGTGCCATTAAGGCTTGACCGTGGAGTATACCCCAGAGTTTACACTTAGCTTTATTCAAAGAGGAGTGGATTAAATGAAACTTAAAAAACATGGATTATGGCTAGGGTATTTTGCTTTTGCCATTTATGCTCTAACGGTTAATTGGCAGCCCAGTACTTTGGAGTTTTCAGGTGCTTTGGGTTTAGCTAAGGCACTTGTTTGGCTCACATTATTGGCTTTCTTGGCCTATAGCTTATATGCCAGTTCACAAGAAAAGATTATCCATATCATGCGGGACATGAACGCCTCTTATTGGGGACGACAGATAGGCATAGATTTATACCTAGGAATAGCCATCATGTTGTCTCTTATTTATTTAAATGAAGGTTCAATATTTGTGTTATTGGTGTGGCTTGTGCCCGTGATAATTTTTGCCAATTTGGCGACGTTATTATATTTGGCCATTCACTTTGACCAAATAGTGGCACGTTTTTATTGATATAAGAGGCGGTTAAATACCCGGTTACTGGTTATAAGAATAGGGTTTTTAGCGTGTGTTTATGTTTAAAAGGCCATTCATTTACTGCTCTAAAAACCATATCCTGATTTAGGTTTCATTATGTGGTTTTTTGCTAGGCTTATGTTTACAGTTTGCATCGCTTTGGCGATACTTTTTGTGGCTTCTGTGTGTCGCCATATGAACCTCTAAGCGCTTAATTTTTAAGAAAGCCAGCTTTATCCCCCTTGTGCTGTTTTCTGTGGGCTTAGATTGGTTCATGCCTGGCCGAGTTTAAGGCCGCTCATTCTGTCTATTAACTACCACCAGAGAATTTATTATGACCATTATCCGTAAACATACCGATGCTAAAGCCAGCCGTATTGTTATTCACAATGACACCGTTTACTTGTGTGGTCAGGTACCAGAAGACGTGAACGGTGATTTTGTTGCACAAACGAATGCTGTATTAGCCCGTGTCGAAAAGCACTTAATTGAAGCCGGTACAGACACCACTAAAATGTTGTCTGCTTTGATTCATGTTAAAGACAATAAGGACGTTAAAGTATTTAACGAACTTTGGAATGCTTGGGTGCCAGATGGTTTTGCGCCAGCTCGTACTTGCGTGCAGTCTACTATGGCCCGTGATGAAGTTTTGGTCGAAGTGACCGTGATCGCCGCGCTTTAATTTTTGGGTCCCTGTGTGTTAACGCAGGGACGCTCCATGCGTTACTTCCTTCCTGTTATTTTCATTCAGCTTTTTTCAGTGTTTAAAAAATCCTAATTGCTTTGTAATTGATTATCGATAAAACTCCCTATTCATTTGTTTTCAGAAAGATAAAAATGAGCCAAGTATTTGGAGAGATTCGCCAGTTAGCGTTTATCGTCGAAGATATCGAAGCCGCTATGGAGTACAGGGGCAGGGTGCAAGTTATTAATAGAGCAGCCCTTAAGTTAATTTCTAGCACTTAGTTGAAATTTTTCTGGCAGCCACCATTGGGTATTCAGCCTTGGGCTGTCTTCGGGTACCACAGGATTTTTTAGACGTATTAAATGGCGTTTGGTCAGTTGGCCTTTATCTATAAACTCTTGATGTTCTTTTAAAAAGAGTTTCTTAAAAGAGCCATCTTGTAATGCTAAAATTAATCCTTGTTCAATCTGTTGTGCTAATTTTGGCTTATGAATGTTCACAAAAAAGTAAACGGGATGAGGGTAAAATAGCATGATGTTTTGTGCAATTTTAAGGTTGTTCGAATGTTTTTTCTGCTCTTTCCAAATTTCATTCAGGCCCCTATGAAAGTAATCAAAGCGATCATCGGCTAATTGTCTAAATAAAGAATCGTAATTAATATACGTGCTGACTGGAAGGCTATTGGCGGCATATACAGGAAGATCTCGCCAATGGGTGCCGTGGCCGCCCACATATTGTTGCAGTTGCTGAAGATTTTTAACTTGGCTAATTAGGGCATGTTTTTCAAGGGTGGTTAACAAAAGTCTTAAACCCAATATACCTTGGTAAATGGGAATCTTTATGGCAATCATTTTTTGTTCGCGCTTTTCAGAAGTAGATACCCACTGTAAATCTAACTTTCCCGTAATCACCAGCACCTCTCCTCTGGCTTCGTTTAACTGCGGTCCACTGGGAGTTTGAATTTGATAGGGGATATTAAGTTTACTAAGGGCTAGGTTTAGCACCTGCTCCCCAAAGTCATAGCGGCTTTGTTTTTGATAATGACTCACCACAAGATCAGGCTGGCCGTGTAAATGAAATGACAGAAGCATAGATACTGGCAGTATGAATACCTGCAATAATTTCATATAACCGTAACCTTGGGGTATCCCATTGGTAAAGCAGATTATTTGTATGAACTGTATATATTTTATACCACATAAAGGCTAGGTAGCGGGAAATTGAGGGAGCGTACTTATATTTATAACATATAAAAGATGAGAAGCTTATATCGCACCACTGGCTCTTGAGGGTCACTTTTGTCTTAATAAGTTTAGAATTTATATGAAATTATCGTAGGGCTTCCATGATGCCAATAGGCATGAGCCATTCAAAATCTGATACAAAACAATAAGAAGGTGGCTTAAGTGGATAGATATCTGTGTGCTAAATGCCTTAGGCGTTTCCCGATTAATAAAGCGCTTGATGGTTACGCTCAAGGCTATCAGTGTGGTTTTTTATGCCCATTGTGTGGCGCTAATTTAGTGGAAAATGGTCAGTCTGATGATATAGACAATTTACAGTACGGTTATCGGTACGCTTTTTTGGTATTCATTATTGCACGTGCTACCCCTTATTTACCCTGGCAGCTTGATACATTCACGAGTGATGTTGCTAATGAGTGTTTATTGATGGGTAGTTTGTTGCTGGCTCCCAGTTTGGTATTTTTAAAAATAAATGCCAAAAGAATATTTGGTCATCGCTTGGTATTTACCCGCATTATTTTGCATAAAACTTGAGGGGCACGGGTGAAAATCGTGCTGACATTATGGATGGTTTGTCCATTTTTCATATAACGGCTTTAGAAATGTAATGGCCCACTTAGGGTGTAAACACAGAATTGAGTGTAAGTCCTTATTAACTTGATAAGCCGTGTTGCTTTACACTAATCGCGAGTAAAATTGACCAACTTTGAATTTATTTCTGTCTATTTATGGGGAACTCATTTAAAGGATTTGTTCGTGAATGCCATGTTAAGAAAGGTAAAGTTATGAATGGAATTCGTATTTAATTATAGGGCGCATGTTGTCAGGCCCTATGGTAATGGCGCTGTGGGGGTTTATTTTTTTAAAGGTGAATTTGCTCTCATTATTTTTGTATTTAGAAATGTAAAGTTAGTGATAGCTGTCACAAACCAATTGTTTTGAATGGATGAAGTGCTATTATCGTTCATCTGCTTTTTATGTGTTAAGCGGACAGAATGAGCCATATTGGATTTGTGTTAATGGTGAGTATATTTCACTACCACAATCTGTCGATCAGGCTTAGCAAAAAGAAATGAGTATGTGTAGCTTGCAATGTCAGTGGCAATTGGGATGCCGCGGTTTAAATTTATGAAAACATGAGTTTAATCAGGTTGCTTGAAATGATTTGGAAATATAATCAGCGGATACTAATTGAAAATATATTCCTATTTACCTAAGTGTGGGTAAATATCCCTAAGGAGTGACACTTTGAACTCTGCTTCTACTTCAAACATCAGTACTATGCAGGTACTGCCAGAATATATTAATAGCCATGACCAAGACTTATCCGTTAATGAATTGAATAAACGTTTGGAAGCCGTTCGCGCTGCCAAATTTCAATCTATTTATATTAAAGACTTTGAAGACAACCTAGCCTGTGAAGAAAAGCTTTTGATACTGCTTTCTCAAAAACAAGAGAATAATCAAGGCTGGAATAACCCATTTATGTTGGGGTTTTCTAAGCTAGCGGTGGTGCTGGTGTTAATTTTAGTGGTGTGTTTTTGGGGATCATTTATTTTAGATAAACTGCTGGCCACTAAAAATACAATTTTATCTTCTGAACAAAACGAAAGCCAAAGCCAAGTTCTGCAATTAGCTGCCAAGCACACGCCTATACAAAGTAGCTAACCGATTAGTCGCTACTTTGTTTGCTTAAATTCTATTACGAGTTATTGGGTACATAAAAAACATTTTCTTGCAGTTCATTGTTAATGCGGGTGTTGTTTTTTATGACAGTTGATAAGTTCACATCTTTAATGAATTCCTGCTCATCTTTGTTTAAATAGCGTTGATACCAAAATCGGTCAGCGGCTCTTAATTCATCAAATTGTTTAGCGATAATGTTGGTAAATAATTCTCCTAATTGTGAGCCCTGCTGCGTTAAAGGGGTTTCAGCCATGCCTCCCACCCAAAGATCAATGTCACCTACCGAATCATAAGCGGCTTGTAGGTTTTCTTGTAGGGTAAGGTCTTGGGTGATGTGTGAAAACTCGCTCACTCTTGTCAAACCCATGGCGGCCCGCGTGTCGTTATAAGAGCTTAACCCTGTGTCGCGACCCCGCTGAATATTAAGAGATATTAAATCAAAGCCACCTTGGCCTGGCTGGCCAAATAAGAAGTTGCGTAAGTCTTCTGTTACCTGAACATCCAGTGCTTGATGAGTTTGATTGGCAAGACCCCGTAAAAATGGGTCGATGTCATTTTCATGGGTTAACAGTTGAATGCCTGCAAAAAAACCATCTCGTAAAGCAATGTGTCCGCCTTCACTTGTCTGGCCTTTTTCATCAAGGCGTAACAAGGTTTCACCTATTTCACTGTGCCCTAAACGATAAGCGGCGCTGGAAAATTCATTGTAAATATTGGGTTTAACCGTACTGTCATAGCCTTCATATTCAGGCATGGTTTGTTCGCCCAGTAAAGCAGGCAAATATTCCTCATAGGTGATTTTTTGAATTTCAGCGATGACCAATATTCGTGCTTGCTCAAAAATTTCATTGCCGTCAATATTTTCTTTATGGCGTGCTTGTTTATTCATTAATATTTGTGCAATTCGATTGTGCTCGCGCATCCACAATGTGTGCATGGCGGTGAGAGTAACGTTTTCATTGGCGCGAATATCACCTGCTAAAAATAGTGATTGTGTGTCTCTTATAAAGCCACTGGCATTGGTTAAATCGTCACGGTTAAAAGGTAAAAGATTATTTTCGTTGCTGGCTAAAAATGGGCTATTAATATCTGCTCTTAAGGCGTTGTTTCGATTTTCATCTGAACCATAAATCATTGAGCCATCGATCCAGCTGGTGATTTCATTCTCTTGCTGGCGAGGGTTACTGGTACTGGTGCCGGTTTCCATGTCGTAAATGGCACGGTGAAAACTCATCACAACAGAATTGGTTTCTAGTGGATCAAAATATTCATCTCCGGCGGGGACAATAATATTTTGCTCTTCGTTGGTACTGCCGTCGGTGAGGTCAATATCGTGATCAATAAATTGTCCCCATTGCCATAGATAGTCACTGGTGCCAAAGATATTGGGGATGTCCTCCCCTGGCCCTTGGTTCGCCACAAGATTACTAATAACTCGTGCACTGACTCGCTGGCTACCGGCTAACGAGGATATGCCATCGCTATAATCACTGCTGGCAATGCGTTGCAAGTGCTCCCAACTGGCGCCCCATACTGGGTTGTTAATGTTATTACTGGTGCCATCATAGCTGCGAATTTCGCGCTCATTTTGTTTTTTGTCTTTAAAATTATTTCGCCCAAAGCGGTTTTTTGCATGATCACGTCTATCTTGCGCATCTTCATTAATGCCTTGGCTTGAGCGAGTATTGACGGTGTTGGCATTTCCTTCGCTATTGGTGGCCGCCGTACTGTTTGTGTTTGCGTCAGCCACTGAATCGCTGCTTGAGCTGCATCCTGTTATGGCCAGTATAGAGGCTAAGGAGCAGGCCAAGGTGAGTTTATTTTTAGTCATAGTTACCTTCCCATTTGTCACTTTTAAATCATTTTTATGTGGTGCCTTTAAATGACAACGCCGTTCATGGAGGAAAGTTGACACCCAAGGTGAACTCGGACAAAAAACTGGCTGCAACAAAGTGCTTTTTCATATTTAAGTAAAGCGCTTGGGTATGAATGTCTCGTATGCGCAAATTTTCGTTTCATAATTGTCTATGTGAATTGCGGGTGCATAAATACATACTGTCAATACCATTGCCAGAGATATTCAGGGGCCAATATTTGCGCATAGAAGGGGATTTGTGCTTAACCTTAGCCAATGCTCACGCTCATCCAAGAGACAGGATATGGGTCTGGGCTCACAAAGATTTGGCGAAAAACTCAAGGGTAAGGGTATTAATGGAGTTTTTAATGAAGGCATTTGCCAAGCATAAAGACCCCATTGAGGGGCGAGGAATGGCGGCTCTGTAAGGCATGTATTGGGGGAGGGGTGATTATGCGGTCAATCTTATCTTGACACTGTAAAGATACCCTTATAACGTAATGGTACTTTTAGTCGTCTTGCCAGTTGTGGCAAATCATTGGGTTTTATGGGAGTGGAACATGAGCCAGGATAATTCAAATTTAAGTAACTTAGAAAAATGGCATACAGTCATTGCCAATAAGGACATGAAGTTATTGCGCGAGATCTTAGATGAGAATGTTGAGTTCCATTCTCCTACCTTGTGGCAGCCTAAAAAGGGCCGCGATGTGACGCAATATATTTTAAAGATGGTCATCGATATTTTTGAAGGGTTTGAATACCACCGTGAGTGGGTAGATGGTAACAACCTTGCTTTGGAGTTCTCTGCTAAGGTGGATGATAAAAATATTAAAGGCATTGATTTAATTCGGTGGAATGATGAAGGTAAAATTGTTCATTTTGAAGTGATGATGCGTCCCATTAATGGCTTACAAGCTATGTTTGAAAAAATGACCAAGCATTTGCAAGATGCTGGATTCGCCCCTAAGTAATCATTTAATTAGGGCTCTGTATGGCTTAGAGCCCTGCCTTTCATTGTTGGGATGCTTCTTGCGTCACTAATACGCCATCATCCTTTAATAAGGGTTTATTATGGTGGAGTATTTTAGAGTTTAGAAAACTGTCATCACATTTTCCTTGTTTTTCAAGCCAGTGTAGGCTGTTGCCCACCAGTACGATGCTGCCTGACACAATAGCACTGCCACCACTTATGACGCCGGCCAAAATAACACAGGCCCCAGCAGATTTACTATTGCCCTGGCATCGAATAGAGCTTGATGTGACATCCAAGGTGAGCTTTTTAAAGGCTAAGTCACAACGCTTTACCTCTTCGCTGTATTGGGTTTTAGGGTAAAAGGCGCAAGCTGGTAATAGTATTAACAGCGCAATCCATAAATGAGTTTTCATAATTTCCTAAATGTATAAATATTAGTTTGCTCTATTTAAATTAATTATTTTATAAAAAATTTAACTAATTAATTATTTTTTCCTGACTATTTTGATTATTCATCGTTATCCGAATCTAAATGGGTTTCAATATTTTTAATTTTTTGCTCTTTTTTATTGATGTCTATGGGGATTTCAATTGAAAAATGTGTCCCCATTTTCGAATCTAAATAGGTGATGGTTCCGCCCAATATCTGGGTAATGAAATTGTAAACAATGTGCAGCCCTAACCCCACTTGGCCACTTAAGCGTTCAGTGGTGACAAAAGGGTCAAACATGTTCTTTTGCAATTCTTTGGCTATGCCTACGCCATCGTCTCGATAGTCGATGTACAAACAGTCATCTCCTTTAATGACGCAAATATAAATAAATCCGGCACTATTTTTAAAGCCATGCTCTAGGCTGTTGCGTATTAATTGCTCAATTACATTTTTTAAAGGCTCTAAAAAGGTTGTCACTTCTATGTCGTTCACATAAAGCAGTTTCAATTTAATATTTTTCTCGGCCAGCATAAGGCTAAGCTCTTCCTCTACTTGGCGAATAAGCTGCGTTAAACTAAATTGGTTTATAACTTGATCGTTAGAGTTAAGCGCAAGTTTCTTAAAGTTTGAAATTAGTGAACGTGAACGAGACAAGTTAGCATCCAATAACGATACCGCATCTACAATGACTTTAACGCTGCTGTCAAAATCATTACGGGTTAAACTGCCTAATTTTAGTTTTTCATCAATGTCTTGCACCACTTCATTTAAATAGCTTTGTGCGGTCATACACACCCCTAATGGAGTGTTGAGTTCATGGGCGACTCCGGCAATTAATTTGCCTAAAGAAGCCAGTTTTTCAGATTCAACCAATTTGGATTGCGTGGCTTTTAAATCTTCTATGGCATCTAATAAATCTTGGGTGCGAGTGGCCACGCGAATCTCTAGTTCTTCATTGGCTTCTTCTAACTCTTTCTGTACTCGCTTAACGTGCTCTAGGCTGGTTATGTGTTCAATTCTAAGGGTGTTAATGGCTTGGGTAACATCGCTTATTTCATCGTTAATGTATTCAGGGCGTTCTAACAATAACGGTTGGTGAATATCCAAGCCCTTAGCCCAGCGCGCCATTTTAATTAAATGCTGAGTCACGATGGTGTTAATTAAAAATAAAATAAATAATGAGACCGCCAGCGTTTTAAAAAGCTGGGTTATTACGATGGTGATGCCTTTCTTAATTAGGCTGACATAAATGTATTTTTGGTCAATAACAATATTAAGCGTACCAATTTTTAATAACTCTCCATCGTTCATAAAGGTTAAGTCGTACTGCACTTCGCGAATA
The DNA here is from genome assembly GCA_913058575.1 of uncultured Bermanella sp. Classification (GTDB taxonomy): domain Bacteria; phylum Pseudomonadota; class Gammaproteobacteria; order Pseudomonadales; family Oceanobacteraceae; genus Bermanella. The sequence continues at coordinate 14,749 of CAJXRF010000028.1, read as the reverse complement.
ATATTACTGGATTTGGCAGACCCTACTTTTTGATCAAGGTTATTAGATTTCACCCCTGCGTATATCACATTAGGAAAGCTCATAATGCCTTCTAACTGAGCTTGAAGTTGTTCGGTACTGAAATTCCACAGGCTATACGAAACACTGCCCACATACCCAGCTTCCAGTTGAATGAGGTTACGGTCTTGGGCGCTGAGTTGATCTTCGTAATCAGAGTAAAGAATGAAAGCCGACACCAGCAAGGTGACAAAAAAGCTAAACAGCAGAATGCTGAGCAAAAGTTTCTTTGCCAGTACGCCCTGTAAACTCTTAATAAAGCCGCGGGCCCATCTCATGAAGAACTGATTATTAGTTACTTTCACTATATTAATGGCATCTGCTATTCCTAAGGCTTCTAAAAGCCCAATAAAACTGGGCCACCCATTTTATTTAGAATAGTCCATAGCCACCGTTGCTGCGTGTAGACCAAAAGGCTATTTGCACGTTAATTAAGACAAATAGGGTGAATAACAAGAATGGCGCAGCCAGTCCCTCGGCCTATGGCTTTGCCACCTACAATATCAATACAAAGCCCATACAAATCTAAGACGTAGCTGTATATTGTTTAACCGCTTGCTGATTTAGACTGGTGTTAGCTAAATTTGAGGAAACAGACATGCAATTGAGCACAAGAACCATATCAAGTGTGTTAATGCTGACAGGCTTAATGTTCATAGGGACGCAAGCCTTTGCTGAGGCGCGTATCATTGGGGGGACTCAGGTTTCAGAAGCCACCCAAGACGAAAGCTACCCTTGGATCACCGCGCTTCTTATTAATGGCCAGGCGTCTTGTGGCGCAAGCCTTATAGGAACCCAGTGGGTTCTCACCGCTGCCCACTGTGTAACCAATGAAGAAACCGGTGTTGCCCTTAGTGCCAGTAATTACTCGGTGGTGGTTAACGACTACGATTTGGGCACCTCAAGTGATGGTGAATCTCGTACGGTTACTGAAGTGTATGTGGCCGATGGCTACGACACTGTTACATTAGATAACGACATTGCCATTTTAAAGCTTTCCAGTACCGTTACCTCTGCGCCCATTACCTTAATGAGCAGCAGCGATTTTAATGCCCTTAGTGATGGCACCAGCCTTAAAGTGATGGGCTGGGGTAATACCTCTATAAACAGAGACATTTACCCAAATATCCTGCGGGAAGTAAATGTTGATTACGCCAACTTCACCACCTGTAAAAACCAATACGCCGCCATAGGCGCTGCTGTGACCGACAATATGTTTTGCGCAGGTGGCAATGGCCAGACCGACTCCTGCCAAGGGGATAGCGGTGGCCCCATTATGCAATTGGTAGACGGCACTTATCAGCAAGTGGGCATCGTTAGTACTGGTGGCACCCAAGATCAATCCTGTGCTGCGCTTAATTACCCCGGCATATATACTCGGCTCAGTAATTACCAAAGCTGGATCTCAAGCGTCATGGCAGGCAACGAAACTCCAGGTACTCGAAGTGATGATGAGAGTAATGTAAAAGATAATGAAGCGATAGGCAGTACTTCTAGTGGCTCATCATCAGGATCCTTAGGGGGCGTATTTTTTATGCTGATGTTGTCGGGGTTATGGGGGGCACGTAAAAGAAGGGTTAGCGTTTAAAATGTTTTTAAATGCTAAAAAATACTTGGTTTTATTTATTGTGCTGGGGTTAAGTGCGAAGGTAGCGCTGGCCCAACATAATGCCCTTAAAACGTTTAACACAGCAGAGCCTTTGTATGGCATTCAAATGGGGGAAGGGAAAGTTACCATTCAAGTAAAAAGTAATGGTTGTACCCGAGGCGAACACTTTAAATTTAAAATAACTAAAAGCACCACTGATCTAGAACCAACAGCTGAAAACGAATTAACCATTCAGCGCCTAGGGAAGGACCAATGCCGAAGAATGCCTTTTTTATTGAGCATTAATCTACCTCTCCCTGAATCGCACGGATCTTTTAAATTAATGAATCCGCTAAAGGTGTGGCGTATAAAAAAACGCCAGTAGGTTACACATAATCTATATTCTATTCGCATTATAGACTCACCCTCGACGCATCCTAAAATCTTAACTAATAACATTGAAAAGCCTATTCTTCATGAGTATTATCAGCAGGCTATTTATTACGACTCAATTCCCTTAGTGTTTTTTAAGTACATGATGTATTTAAAGGCTATGGCGGATATAAAAGGATTTAAAGGCTTTGCTAAATTGTACTTCCCCCCGTTGGTATTCTCGATTTCATAAAATACAAAAATTGCCGTTAATAATAGTCACGCTGATAAGTATCGTCACGTTAAGTGCATGTAATTCAAGTGATAATAATACTGAAATTAATGCCCGCCAATCGGAAATAGCCTACCCAATAACGACGGGTCTTATAGGGGGTGCTAGTTCAGGTATTTTTAGCCTTGCTGGTGTTGTACAAGGGTTAGAATATAAAACAGCCAGCATTTCAGGCGTAACCGATGAATTCGGGGGTTATTATTATCTTCCGGGTGAAGAAATTGAATTTTCTGTAGGTGGAACCGTATTAGGAAAAACGATTGCTAAAACATCCATTTCGCCATTGGATTTAGTGGCAGAGGCCAAATTACCAGCCACCCAAGATCAGGCTAAAGGCTATGTAGACACTTACGTGTATCTGTCATCCGGATATCTAAATGACGATACTCGTTCGCTTGATATTGTCGTGAATATTAGCAGCCTGCTAATTTCGCTTGATTCAGATAAAAATTCAGATAACGGCATTACAATTCATGCAGGAAGCTTGGTCGAGTTAAAAGATATTAGCTTTGACATAACCCAGCAAGGACGATTCTTTGAATCTAACGCTTATTATTCAACAGTGTTACATCAACTGTATAATAAGGGTTATTTAACAAATGCAACAGCGGTTAAATCGCTTTTAGCCTTGGACCGTTATATTCAATCGCAACTGCCTTTGGCGCCTTTATTTATCCTTGCAGAACTTAAAACAGAAAACAATAATAAAGAATTAACATCAGAATGGATTCACCTGTTTGATTCCAATGGTTTGTTAACCTCAACGTCGCGTTGGTTAAATGAGAATACCAATCGTCATCATGTTTATGAGTATGGTCAAAATGGTGATTTTACCTATTTACTTGAAGATAAAGGTGAAAGCTATGAGGTCTTTAAGAGTTACCAATATAATCAACATGGTAAGCGCACCGTGCGAGAAGAGTGCGGGCAATCTTGTTTTAAATACATGGCTCAATACAATAGCTTGGGTCATCAAGTGGGCTTCACACAAGATTCAGACCGAGATGGAAAAATAGATCGCGTTAACTCACTTGAATATGATGTGCGGGGTAATTTATTACTAGAAACCCGAGATTATGAAAATGATGGCGAGATAAATGATCGTCTGCATTATCAATACGACGACCAAGACCGTGTTACTCACTTTGAGCGAGATGATGGAAAAAACGTAATTTATCGTTATGAGCAACGCTGGGATGAGAATTCACGCTTAGTTTACTTTGCAAATTATCCAGGCTTAAGTGAAACACCAGACAAGCTTATTGAAATTTTACCATCTGAAGAGGGGGAGGTATCTACCACTTCTTATGATAGAAACAATGATAGCGAACTCGATGAAACTCGCATTCGAGTGAGCAATCATGGTGGCCAATTATTGCGTGAAACCTTCGATAAAGAAGGTGATGGCATACCAGAAAGCATAAATATTTTTGAGTATGACGAAAATGGAAATATGCTCAGTCAGTCTAGGTGGTATGGTGCTGCAGATTATTCTGAAGACTCTATATATTACTACGTATATGATCAGCAAAATCGTCGTATCAGTACTAGCAGTGATTTTAATCATGATGGCGAAATTGACCAATTAAACGAGAGGCTTTACGACAATAATGGGTATTTATCGCAAATTAAAGATACCGACTTTGAAGACGGCGTTGTAGAGATTTCTAATTACCAAAAGAATGATAACGGCCAAACCATTTACTGGGAAAAGAAAGTGGAGGGGGAAGAGATTGCCCGGGAATTTTCACGATACAGTTATGATGGGTTTGGTGAAATTATTTTATTAGAAAAGGATACTGATGGAGATGGTGCAGTGGACTATATTTCTGAATACGACCGTTCGGCCACTGGTTACTACATAAATAAGATAGATAAAAATGCCAATGGTATTTTTGAGAAAGTATTCAATATAGATCAATACGGAAATTTCTTAAAAGCAGTTGGCTATAACGATACCTCTGCTGAACGTGAGCATTACTCTGAATCAAGATACAAACAAAGTAGCTATCTTTCATACTTTTTATCTGAAGCCAAAAGGTTTTATTAGGCTTCAAGAATAACCTTTTCCTTAAATTAAAAGCGCTAGGACAAGCTGGCGCTTATTTAGGGAAATGAGTACTATCCAAGCATGGATACCAAAGACCCCCTCAGCGCAGCACCATTTATTCAAACTCCGCCTAATAAGGCTTCATTTCAACTGGACCCTAACTGGCGCATTCCAGTTAAACAGGCCAAGCAAATTTTGCAAATAGCCCAGCGTTTTGGCTTGCAGCAAGATCCTATTCTAGAAGCCTGTGGCATCGATAAAAAATGGTTAGAAATTAACGATTATCAAATGCCGGTGGGGCACTTGTATGAGCTCAATAAGCAAATAGCCAAGCTGGCGGGTAATGAAGACTTAGGCTTATTTGTGGGGCGCGCGGCCTATTTGAATATTGTGCATTTGTTATTGTATTTATCCAGCATATGCAGCTCCTTGCGCCAATGGTTAAACATGATGCCCAGCGTGCTAGAACTGGGGGCCGATTTAGGCAAAGCCGTGATTGTGCGTGAAGGGGGTACTTTGCGCAGCGAATGGCGTCCGTTAGTGCCGGTAAGTGTGAGCGGGCGATATACCATAGACATGGTCTTAAGCACTGCCAGCTCCATTCTTAGCTCTATCTGCCTACAGCCCATTACCATTGCCAAAGCCCAGTTTACTTATCCACAACCTCAGGACTTAACGGTTTTAAAACAGTGCTTTGGTGATAACCTAGCGTTCGATCAGCCCTACAGTGCCTTGTTTTTTGAAATGGAGTCACTGGATTTCAAGCTGATTCAGCCTGTTAATGAGCACAGTGATACCGCCCCCAACCCTTGGCAAGAATACATGGCCAGCACCAGTGGCGACAGCGTATTGCGAACCCTGCGCCAAAGCATTGTCTGTGCCTTACCCACAGGTGAAATGACCATAGACACTGTGGCAGATGACCTTGGAGTATCAAGGCGTACCTTGCAGCGCCGCTTATCAGACCGAGATACCAGCTTTCAGCACATTGTGCAGGACTTGCGCTACCAAATGGCCTTAAGGTTTTTAAGTGATAACCGCTTAGGGGTCACCACCATAGCCTTCTTACTGGGTTACGGCGATTCTTCCTCGTTTTCCACTGCGTTTAAAAGCTGGCATGGTTGCCCCCCTTCAGAGTTTCGCAGCCAATAACCACAGTTGCACTTTTTTTTGTTGCTGTCACCTTTGCCAAGTAAATTGGCACCGCATCCAATGCTGTGGGCATGCCTTGCGCCTATTATTTGATTACCTTGTGAAATTAACACCCCCTCGTGGTTTCTGGTTTTGTACCGAGCCGGTGTTAATAACGAATTATAAAAAGTAAAAATACTAATAATTAAAATTTTACTCATTAAAGGATCATCTTATGTCATTAACCTTTGATAGCGCCCGTTTACCTAATCCTGACTTAACGCCAGAGCACGAAGAGTGGCGTACCCAGCTACGCAAATTTGTAGATGCTGAAATTGCCCCCTATTTTGATGATTGGGATGAAGCTGGTGGCTTACCCCCTGAACTGTGGAAAAAAGCCGCTGACATTGGTTTATTGCAATTGGGTTTCGATGAAAAATACGGCGGCATCAGTGAAGGCATAGACGTTTACTATTCTATGATTGTCAATGAAGAATTGGCTCGTGTGGGTTCAGGTGGCGGTATTGCCAGTAGCCTACTAATTCATGGTATTGGTTTGCCACCGGTAGCAAATTTTGCCAAAGAAGAAATTAAACAAGAAATCGTCCCTGCGGTTTTAAGTGGTGAAAAACGCATTTGTTTAGGCATTACCGAGCCATCAGGTGGCTCGGATGTGGCCAACATTAAAACCACTGCCGTGCGCGATGGTGAATACTACATCGTGAATGGTAGCAAAACCTTTATTTCAGGCGCCATGAGCGCTAACTGGATTAGCACCGCGGTTCGCACCGGTGGTGAAGGGGCGTCCGGTATTTCCATGATTACCATCCCTATGGATTTAGAAGGGGTAAGCCGCACGGCGCTGGATAAAAAACAAGGCTGGTGGGTGTCTGAAACTGCTACTGTTTATTTTGATAATGTAAGGGTGCCGGCTAAATATTTATTGGCACAAGAGGGCATGGGCTTTTTAGTGATTATGAATAACTTTAATGGCGAGCGCATGGCCATGATCTCCTGTATGGAAGCTTGCGCCCGTGTATGTTTAGAAGAAGCGGTGAACTGGGCGAAAGAACGTAAAACGTTTGGTAAGCCACTTTCTAAGCACCAAGTGATTCGCCACAAAATTGCCCAAATGAAACAAAAAATTAACGCCACCCAAGGTTATATGCAAATTGTGTCGCGGGCCATTGTGGCCAACAAAGCCAACTTTGGTGATTTGGCTAATTTAAAAGTCCAAGCCAGTGAAACCATGGAGTTTTGTGCCCGTGAAGCCAGTCAAATCCTAGGCGGCGCCTGTTATTTACGTGGAAGTAAGGTAGAGCGTATTTACCGTGAAGTGCGAGTGAACGCCATTGGTGGTGGTTCGGAAGAAATCATGCGTGAGCTGGCGGCTTCGCAGTATGGACTTTAATTGAAGCCAGCTAACTTTTTTGATATGGCACATGTTATTTGCAGGGCAGTAAAGTTGAACGTATTTATCGTGAAGTTCGAGTGAACGCTATTAGTGGTGGTTCGGAAGAAATCATACGTGAGCTGGCGGCTTCGTAGTACAGGCTTTAATTGAAAACCGGTTAAGCACCAATGATTTAAAAAAGAGAGCCCTTTACCCATTCACTTTTAAAGTGAATGGGTTTTTTATGGGTAAGTTAAAACTAGCGGGAAGTTTTTCTTACTTCATCTTTAAAGATACTTTTCTGTAAACCGATTGTGCCCAACGCTTCAATGGGTACAAACACTTTATTTTTGGACTCTGCTATTTTTTCTAGTACTTCAAGTGAGCGGTAAGATAAAAATTTGTCGGTTACTGATTTGGCCAGAATATTATTCACTTCTCTAGTAGCCTCGGCTCGCTCTTTTTCAATCTCACGGGTCATTTTGGCTTCTTCTAATGCGCGCTCCTGCTGAACCTTTTGTATTTCAAATTGGGCCCTTTCCCGTTAAATTTGCTCTCTACGTTCTGCTGCGGCTGCTTTAGCTTTCGTAATCACATCAGGACATTGAACGTCTGCTAAGCCGGAGCGTTTAATGGTCAGTGAACTATCTTCAAGAGATTTAGATACTTTTCCATATAACTCGTTACGGATGCACTCACGGTTAGAGGCAACCTCATTGATAGAATACTCAGCCATAATCTGTCTTACTTGGTCACGAATAATAGGGCGAGCATAGGTGCTATACAGAGTTTCGAAAATTATTTTTCCTTTATGAGGCGCAATTTTTTCGTAAATTCCATAAATTTTTTAGGGTTAACAGCCACAGTCATGCGCACATCAAACTTCATATTTAGCTGATCTTTTGGCATGAATAATTTAAAGGTTTCAGTTTTACTTCTATCAGCCATCTCTAATAAGATAAGAGAATCACAGTAAGTAACACACAAATCTAATCTAAATCGAGAAGGAAAAACATCGTCTACTTTATAACCATCTTTTGTTAATACTTTACCTATATGGGCGGGCGGTACTTCAACTTTTTCCCCTAAAAATGGCTTGCAGCCTACCAGTAGTAGTGTGGCAAGGATTAAAGTGATACTTCTTAAATGTATGTATTTCCCTTTGATTTAGTTTTTAATCAATTATGTGTGGTGTCTAATGAGTAATGAAAATCGTTGGCTATTCTATATAAGAAATTACTGTGGCTAAAGCTAAAGGCTGCTTAGGAAAATGAAAAATTTGAAGCAATTGGATTGTAAATCTACGGACAGTGAATTTAATACAATAAATTAGTAATTTTATAACCTTGACTTGGTAATTAATGAATAAAAATAGTTTTTAGCTGTTCAATATTGATACTTTTATCTGTAATATTTGCCGAATTCCAAGGATAGGTTTTAAGTGATGCAGTTTGTATGGAAAGTTATTATATGGGTATCGTTGATTAGTTTAACTGGCTGTATCAACGACAATGAAGAAAGCTCAACATCTACTCCTAATCAAGATGCTAATAATCTTATCTTAATAGACAGCGATAACGATGGTATCGAAGATGAATTCGATTGCGCCCCCCAAGATTCCAATCGCTGGCAGACCCTCTCCTACCAATTTCAAGATCAAGATCAAGATGGTTATGTAATTCCCTTTGCTCAAAATCAATTGATTTGTACAGATTCCCAACTCCCTTTAGGGTATCTAACGTCTGCCATAGGAAAAACAGTAGGGGATTGTGATGATTCATCTGAAACAGGCTTGCATGTCTATCGGTATGCCAACCTTTTTAACGACAATGATCAAGACCAGATAGGCGCAGGCATAGCTTCCCAGCATTGCATTGGAACTCAGATACCTAATGGCTTTTCTGTTGTTGGTACTGATTGTAATGACTTGGATCCTAACTCATATCAAGAGCTTGCCTTCACCTTTAGAGATGAAGACCAAGATAACCATCTAGTTGCATTGCCTCACTCCCAAACAATTTGTACTGGTATGAGTCTTCCCAGTACCTATTTAGCGCATGCGCAAGGTAAATGGGTGGGTGACTGTGATGATAATTCAACGACGGGCGCAAAGGTTTACCAAACAGTAGAGTTATTTAGTGATAAAGATGGCGATCACTTAGGCAGTGGTAACGGCCAACAACTTTGCATCGGTGACTCAGTTCCTGCTCAATACTCAGTACAAAGTGGTGATTGCAATGATGAGGATAGTAGTAAATATCAAGAGCTGAGCTTTCTTTATCGGGACATGGATCTTGATAATCACATCATTCAACTGCCTCAAGTTGGTAAAATTTGTACAGGTAAAAATTTACCCAGCAGTTATTTAGCAACGGCCGTTGGTAAATCGTTAGGGGATTGCAATGATGATTCTATTACAGGTAGTGAAGTTTACCGTTCAGTAGGTCTTTTTACCGATGAAGATGGCGACTCCTATGGAGTAGGGTCTATCCAGCAGCTATGCATCGGTGCCACGTTACCCAATCACTTTTCGAGCAATGCCAATGACTGTGACGATAGCCCTGTAACAGGGGCTAACATATATCGTTCTGTTAATCTTTTTAGTGATGCCGATGGTGATTCATTTGGTAGCGGCTCTGAACAGAACCTATGCATAGGTTCTGCATTACCTAATAACTTTTCAAGTGTGCCAGGTGATTGTAATGATGAAGATGAAAATGTCTTTCAATCTTTGCCTTATCACTATCGTGACGCTGACTTAGATGGTTATTTAGAGCAAACGTCTCAAACAGAGCAAGTATGCAGTGGTGATACCCTTCCTAATGGTTATTTTTTAACAGCCCAAGATCAAGTAGTGGGTGATTGTAATGACGATAATGATCAAATATTCCAGAACCTAGCATATGAATTTTTAGATTTAGATCAAGATGATTATGTTGTGCAGTTACCAACTCCTAGCCTAGTTTGCAGTGGTGAAGCCTTACCCAATACCCATTTAATTTCAGCTCAGGATAAAAGTATTGGCGACTGTGATGATAGTGCTGAAAGTGGTCGAAAAGTCTATCGAAATGTAGCTTTGTTCACAGATATAGATGGTGACAAACATGGTGCAGGGCAAAGTCATTCACTTTGCATAGGGGATAATATTCCGCAGCAGTATTCAGAGAATGGAACTGATTGCAATGATGGCAATAGCAGAATCTATCAGGAATTAAATTACCGCTATCGGGATAGAGACTATGACAAATATCTAGATGACAGTATTGAACCTGACACAATTTGCAGTGGTGATAACTTACCTAGAACCTATTTTGATACAACTGTGGGAAGACAATTGGGAGATTGTGATGATGATCCTAGGACAGGAAGGTTTTTATACAGAACAAAAAAGCTCTACACCAGCTTAGACGGAGATAACTACGGGGTCGGTACTGGTGAGGACTATTGCATTGGTACGCAAATCCCCTCTGGCTTGGGCTCTTTTCCCAATGATTGTGATGACACCAATCGCCAAATATATAAAGAGTTGAGTTACACCTATCGCGATGCGGATAGTGATCATCACCTTGTGCAGGCGCCTCAAGGCAGTACGGTGTGCAGTTCAAACTATTTACCTAGAGGGTTTTTAAATAATAATAACAGTTGGCATCCAATTGGTGATTGTGATGACTCCATTGAAAGTGGTTCCCAAGTCTACCGGTCAGTAGAGCTGTTTGTAGATGAAGATGGAGATAATGTGGGAGTAGGTATAGGTGCTACTCAATGCATAGGTGCAAATATCCCAGATAAATTTTCAAATATAGGCAGTGATTGTAATGATAACGATGCTGCTTTTTATAGGATGAGACAGGGTTATACAGATAAAGATGGCGATGGATTTGGGGCTGGAGAAAGTCTGCAATTATGTGCGGGAAATCAACTGCCGGGGGGGTATGCGACGAATCGTGCGGACTGTAATGATGAAAATGAAAACATATGGCAAGTTAAAATTGCCAATTATCAAGATGCAGATGGTGATGGTTATTTAAGTGAGATGCCTAACTCTGTTCCTATGTGTACAGGGGAGGCGCTACCTGCTAATTACAGTGAAAAGAAACCTTGGCGAATTGATTGCAATGATGATCCTGAAACAGGTGTAAACGTATTTCAACGTTTGGCTCTTTTTGAAGATCTTGATCAAGACGGTCACGGAAATAGTGCAGTTCCTTTATCGGTGCAATGTTTGGGAAGAACATTGCCGCGTAACTTGTCAGTTTATGCAGGCGATATTGATGATCAAGATGCTAGCGTGTTTGAAGATGTGGATATGGCTGAAGAAGAATTGAATATTATTCTAGGTCTATAATTTTATGTTTGGTTGTTTCTGTAAATGTTAAGGAATGAAATATATATGAAAAAATTGTGCTTAATACCTAGTTTTATTTTGCTGGTATTAAAACCTGCATTGGCTGTAAGCAGTGAGCAAGATTACCATGTCTTTGACAAATTATTACATGGCACATATAGCTGTATAAGAAATACTGTAGAGCCTGCTAGTACAAAATGTTATATTGTTGACCAATATATTCATCTATCTGGCTGGGTAAGAGAGGGTTCAGAAGAGGTTCCTGCCGACATAAGTGAGACGACTGTTTTTAGCGAAATAAGCGCTCAATTTTATTTGCACTCATCTACAATTGAAGAAACTTATTACTTAAAGGAATGCAGTAGAGGGATGAGCTTGGTAAAAAGCAATCCTAATAAATGGGATTTAAAAGTTGGTATAAATAGTACAGGAATTCTTACGTATTGCGAAGCAGTTAATCAATCACTAGTGCAACAATTTTATGCTGAACAATAGTAACTTGCCCAACCCTTAGTAATTTTATTTCTAAGCTTAGTTAGCGACTGGTGCTCAGCTGAATAGTAATAGCGTTTTGTTGAATAAAAGCTTTCAAATTCTAGTATGACCCTTTTTGGCAAGATTTAACCTTCAAGGGTTTTCACTAAGTTCCCGGTAGTCACTGTAGCATCATACCTTTTCATTGAACGGCTATGATGTGATTAAATATGATGTAGGCTGATATGTGACTACTATTATGCGTCAATTTAATTGTGGTAAATCAAGAGACAGATTACACATTCACCTTGTATTTAAGGTCACTAACTTCATCCCCAGTCATACCGCGAAATCCCCATTGGTGTGGTGCTTGTTCTTTAAACAGATTTTTAATGAGTTGCTTTTGAGTTTCAATCTTTCGCCCAGCCATCATATTAATTTCAATAACAGTATAGGCATCGCTGCGCCCGCCAGGTGAATAAAAGTCTTCTTGTTCCATGGGAAAGAAACGGTGGGCCCGTTTATCCTCTGGCATCCCCAATACAGACTGCATGCAGTCATGTATAACATTAGATAGTTGCGCTTTAATTGGGTTTAGCTGTTCTTTAATTCCATAAATTAAGATCATATATCATCCTTGAAATGCATGGCTTTAGTATTTGTAGAAATCATTCATAAGTTACATGCTAAGCTACCTTTAAGGCAAATCTTTGCTATGATTTTTGTTTCTAGATTTCGATGGTTATTCAATTGGCAAGTAAACATCGGTTATCATTTCGCGTTCAGCTACTCAACAGCCTGTATGTGTGAATTTAATAACCCTAGCATGAGGCTTCGCTATCATATCGCTAAATTTAACAATGATAAAAAATTTACCAATACGTATTGCAATTAGCAAGTAACCTAATTAGTATCGCCACCTTCAATTTCTATTCTTATTTACTGTAAAGGAGGTTTACCATGATTAACAATTTAACACCCTTTGCAGGTCCACTTTCCTAAAGCGATATCTCGTCTATTGGGTCTTTGACCTGCCAATTCATATTTTTTATTAATTTATAAAAGGATTGGTATATGGACAACTGCGTCCAGACAATTACTAAATCAGTATGCTTAATCGCATCCAAAAAAACTTGGATAGAAGATTTGGCCATACAACAACTGGTTAAAACATCACAACTTAATGGTATGCACCGCGTAGCCGGTATGCCAGATTTACATCCGGGGCGTGGTTACCCCATTGGCGCGTCGTTTTTTAGCAAAGATAAAATTTACCCAGCATTGGTGGGTAATGACATTGGCTGTGGCATGGGCTTTTGGCAAACGTCTTTGGTAGCATCGAAAGTTAACCTAGATAAAATAGTGAAGAAACTAGCGGATATAGAAACTGCGTTAGATAAAAGCTGGCTTGATGAAATAGCTATTGGCAAGGCTAATAAGTCAATCACGACCCATCAATTTGATCATTCATTGGGAACCATTGGTGGCGGTAATCACTTTGCTGAATTTCAAGCCATTGATGAAGTTTACCAGCAAGACTCTTTTAACGAACTTGGCCTAGATAAAAAGCGCTTAATGTTGCTGGTGCATTCGGGCTCAAGAGGGTTAGGGCAATCCATATTGATGGATCATGTGGCAATTCATAATCATGATGGTTTGGAAACGATCGATAATGACTTCCTTGATTATATGGCAAAGCATGATGAAGCGGTGTGTTGGGCTGAGTTAAACCGCTCTTTAATTGCAAAACGATTTATGAAAGCAGTTAAGGCAAGTGGTGAATGCATTTTAGATGTTAATCACAATTTAGTGTCGGCTAAAAAAATCGATGGCATAGAAGGATGGCTGCACCGTAAAGGGGCCACACCCAGTGATAATGGCTACGTTGTTATACCTGGTTCTCGCGGTGATTATAGCTACTTGGTTAAACCCATTGCCTCGTCTAAAAGTCTATTTTCTCTTGCCCATGGTGCTGGGCGCAAGTGGAAACGAGGCGAATGCAAAGGACGTTTAGATAAAAAATTTAAACGCGAGGATTTATATCGCACATCGTTTGGTAGCCGAGTGATATGTGGGAATAAAGAACTGCTATACGACGAAGCACCACAAGCTTATAAAAAATGCGAAACCGTTATTGCCGATATGCAAGAGGCAGGGCTAATTGAATTAGTGGCAAGACTTCGCCCTGTATTAACCTTTAAAACTCACGGGGAATGTTCTTCATGATGTTATTACAGTTGTCAGTAGGGACTGGCCCTGAGGAATGCTGTAAGGCGCTTGCGCTTTCTCTTAATGTATTGGAAAGAGAATGTAAGGCATTAAATGTGAGCCTGACAATACTCGACCAGCAGGCATCTAAACAAGGTTATAAATCCCTGTTGCTGCAGTTAAGTGGTGACATGGCCCAGCAAGAGTCCTTGAATTGGAGCGGGGCTATGTTATGGAAGTGCCAAAGCCCTTTTCGGCCAGCGCACAAACGCAAAAATTGGTTTTTCAGTGGAAAGGTATATGAAGTAAATGAGCGAGAAATGGATACGGCCATTCAATATCAAGCTTGTCGGTCGTCTGGTGCGGGTGGGCAGCATGTGAATACTACTGACTCCGCCATACGTGCCACACATATTGAAAGCGGTATTTCAGTACGCATAGAAACCGAGCGAAGCCAGCATGCTAATAAACGCTTAGCCAGAGCGCTAATATTTCAAAAGCTGGAGCAGCAAACACAAGAGAATATGTCACAGCAAGAAAAACAACGCTGGCTGCAACACATACAATTTGAAAGAGGTAACCCCATAAGGGTATTTGAGGGTACAAACTTTAGAGAGACATAAATAAGAAATATAAATAAAAGCAGACTTGCTTTACCTTTAGCTGGCAAACAAGGCAGAGCTAGATTTTAAAATACAAAAATAAATTGCCTTTTGATTTTTAATGAAATCAAAAGGCAAACCTCAACTGATATTAATACCAGTTTAAGCCCACGCCCTAGTTGAAAAGGGTTACTTATACTCAACCTTAACCAAAACACCCAAGTCCAAATACTTTTG
>CAJXRF010000027.1 GCA_913058575.1 uncultured Bermanella sp. | reverse complement strand
GCTCACGATCGAATTTCAATACTTTAACTTGAATTTCATCACCAACATTTACGATCTCACTTGGGTGCTTAATGCGCTTCCAAGCCATATCGGTAATGTGTAGCAAGCCATCAACACCACCAAGATCAACAAACGCGCCGTAATCGGTTAGGTTCTTAACGATACCAGCAATTTCCTGACCTTCTTGCAAGTTAGCAAGTAGCTCATCGCGCTCTTGGCTGTTTGCTGTTTCTAGAACAGCACGACGGGAAACAACAACGTTGTTGCGCTTTTGGTCTAGCTTAATAACTTTAAATTCTAATTCTTTACCTTCAAGGTGAGCTGTGTCGCGTACAGGGCGCACATCTACCAAAGATCCAGGTAGGAAAGCACGGATAGTCGCAACATCGACCGTAAAACCGCCTTTAACTTTACCGTTAATAACACCGGTAACCACTTCTTGTGCTTCAAAGGCTTTTTCAAGCTCTTTCCAAGATTCAGCACGCTTGGCTTTTTCACGTGAAAGCTTAGTTTCGCCAAAACCGTCTTCTACGGCTTCTAGAGCAACCAATACTTCTTGGCCAACTACAACTTCTAACTCACCCTTGTCATCAAGGAATTGAGCACGCGGAATAACTGCTTCAGATTTTAGACCTGCGTTTACTATTACCCAGTCAGAGTCGATATCAACAACAGTACCAGTTACGATACTGCCTTGTTTCATATCAAGATCGTTAAGGGATTCTTCAAATAGGTCAGCAAAAGATTCAGACATTAAATTACCTAAGTCAGGTTCAACCACCACGCCAGTGGGTGGGTCTATGGTTATAAATCGCTGTAAACCCGCATCTGGCAAGGGCTTACAGGGATTGGAATAATGGTGGCGGATTATACAGGGTTTAAGGGGGATTGCTACAGATAATTATTGTTCAATATTATACAAGCTGGTTACGCTTTAATTCTGTCATCACCACATCAAGCACCTGCTCAATCGTCATATTTGTGCTTTCTACAATTAGCGCATCCTTAGCAGGCTTTAAGGGAGCTATTTCTCTATTCATATCACGTTCATCTCGCTGCATGATATCCTGAAGGATTTGCACGATATCCCCTTCAACGCCTTTTTCTCTTAACTGCAAAAACCGACGCTTGGCACGCTCCTCAGCCGAAGCTGTCAGGTAAATTTTTACAGGAGCCTCGCTAAAAACCACCGTTCCCATGTCCCGACCATCCGCCACAAGCCCCGGCGCTTCCGAAAAAGCTCGCTGACGAGCCAATAATGCGTCACGCACTTCTGGCAGCGCCGCTACTTTTGAGGCATATCCTGCAATCTGCTCTGTGCGAATATCAAGACTCACATCTTCGCCCTCCAAAACAATTTGAACCCCCTTTTCCTGAGGGATAAATTGCACATCCAAATGCTTGGCCAGCATAGCCACTGACACCTCATCCTCTAAAGCAACCCCATGCAACCTAGCCGCTAATGCAGTTAAGCGATACAAGGCACCACTATCCAACAAATGCCAGCCAAGCTTTTTAGCCACCAACTGACAAACCGTACCCTTACCGGCACCACCTGGACCATCAATGGTCAATACAGGTGAAAACTCTTCGTTACTCATAAGAGCCCCTTCCTAATACAACAAAAAAACAAGGTGAATCATAATGCTTATGTAGGTTTTCTAAAGTGCAGCCTTACGATTCTTGCTAGCACTAATTATCAACACCAATAAAATTCCCATCATCAACCCAACAAATAAAGCCAACACAACTATCAATACCTTCTTAGGTTTAACAGCTCCATCACTGACCATTGGCTTGGAGTCTAATTCAAACAAAGCCATCTTAGATTCATCCAAGCTCAAGACTGACAAATGGGCATTCCTTTTTTCTAAAGCCACATAATTCTTTATAAAAGCTTGGGGCTGTTGGCGGGTCTTTATACGCTCCAGTTCTCGATCATTTTCCAGTAAAGCTATTTTGTGCTCTATATCTGCAAGGGCAGCAGACGGAAAATTGTCTTTTGTACGATTTTGAAGCTCAGCTTTTTCAGCCTCCAAGGACTCATAACCCCGATAATACAGAGGTAACTTATCTAAGCCATCACCTTCAGAATTTACAATCTCCACCCCTGAAGCACTCGCCTGAGCAACGCTCTTAACCTCTTTTTCGTTGGCAGGTGTCGTGGGCTTTTTAAAGCCTAGACGCCTTGCTATGGATATATTCTCGCTCAATACAATTATGCGCTGCTGGTTTTTCTTTATTAGTTGCGACTTAAGGGCCTCTAGCTGATCCTGCAAAACTAGACGCTTAAATTTATAATCCTCTAAAGCAAGCGCCTCGGTTATCTCGGCGTCTTTTAAATATTCATACAGCGCTTTTTGCATATTACGCTGATTGAGCAAAAGCTCGTTGTCTCGAGCCTCCTCAAATGAGGAGGCCAACTCTAATTTGATTACCTGCTCAGTCCAAGCAAGGTAGGCTAAGAGCAATTTATCTCCCTCTACTGCTTCAGGATATGAGAGCTTAAGCTGAAATAAAGTCCTTGGATTACCTAACTCTTCCTTTTTAGCTTTAATCTCAACTTCGCTAATTTGATTTTTAAATACAGCATAAGAATATCTATCAGCCTCCACCCCTTCAGGTAAAGGTAGGAAAGTCTGAGCGTCAGGCTCTTTATTATAAAAATCATTAAAGTTTTCGGCCGATAACAGCTTTCGCCTTATGGCTTGCAAAGCAGCGCCTGGGCTCATTTTAACTAATTCGCTATTATTCACCTCAAAAAGAGCGCCCTCTTTAACCAAAGAAACTTTAAAATTAGTTTCAAACCACTGAGTAGCTGTATATACATAAGCCAAAGCAAAAATAACACAAAATGCCACCACGATAGCAACCTTAAGTCGCCCCTTCCAAATGACCAGCAACAGCTCAAATAGATCAATTTCATCATGATTCAATTGATTATCCGACCGCCGCTCCAAAGGAAAACCA
This sequence comes from uncultured Bermanella sp., assembly GCA_913058575.1. GTDB lineage: Bacteria > Pseudomonadota > Gammaproteobacteria > Pseudomonadales > Oceanobacteraceae > Bermanella. The sequence continues at coordinate 54,969 of CAJXRF010000027.1, read as the reverse complement.
ACGTCTTGATATTCACGACTTGGCGACTCCGCGATTACGGCTCTATCTTTACCCATTTTTTGCCTACTCCATGAATCCCTAAAAGTTTCTGCACTTACAATTTTTATTATTCTAGCTTCTAGCTTCTAGCTTCACATGCATTCCACAGTTCTGCGCTAACTCCACAAATCCAGGAAAAGATGTCGAGACATTGGCACAATCCAAAATCTTAATCGATTGATTAGCCCTTAATGATGCAATAGCAAAAGACATGGCAATACGATGATCCCCATGACTCACCACCTCTCCGCCACCCATCAGGTCTTGCGCACCAAACCCTTCAATTATGGCACCATCTTCCGTGGCCTTAGCATTTACACCTAATATTTGAAGCCCATCCACCATTACTTGAATGCGATCACTTTCCTTAACCCTTAACTCTTCAGCACCTGTCAAAATAGTAGTACCCTCAGCGCAAGCTGCTGCGATAAAAATCGCCGGAAATTCATCAATAGCTAAAGGCACTTGATCTTCAGGGATATCAATACCTTTGAGCTCGGCAGACTGAATCCGAATGTCTGCTACAGGCTCTCCGCCCACTTCACGCTCATTAAGAACATCAATATTTGCTCCCATTAACTTCAATATATTAATCACCCCAACACGAGTAGGGTTCAACCCCACATGCTCAAGTGTAATATCAGAATCAGGCGCAATACTGGCTGCCACCATAAAAAAAGCAGCAGATGATATGTCCGAAGGAACATCAATACTGGTCGCAGTTAACTTACCACCAGGCATCAGACTAACCTTGTTACCATTAACATTCACGTCATAGCCAAAACCCTTTAGCATCCGCTCGGTATGATCTCGAGTGGGAGCCGGCTCAGTCACCACCGTTTCACCCTGCGCGTACAATCCGGCCAACAAAACACAAGATTTCACCTGGGCACTGGCCATTGGTAAAGCATAATTTATTCCATTAAGCTTTTTGCCACCCTTAATTACCATAGGAGGGCGACCCTGTTCTGCCGTTTCAATTACTGCCCCCATCTCACGCAACGGATCTGCAACTCGATTCATGGGGCGCCCAGATAAGGATTCGTCGCCTGTTAATTCTACAGAAAAGCTCTGTCCCGCTAGTAAGCCAGACAAAAGCCTCATGGATGTTCCCGAATTCCCCAAATATAGGGTATTCGGCGGCGCCTGAAGGCCATGTAAGCCAACTCCATGAATTGTCACTCTGCCACGATGAGGGCCCTCTATAACCACCCCCATGTCTCGAAATGCCTGCAAGGTAGCTAGACTATCTTCACCTTCTAAAAAGCCAGTGACCTCAGTGGTACCCTCAGCTAAGGAACCTAGCATTATAGATCGATGGCTTATGGATTTATCACCAGGCACGCGAAGCGAACCACTCAATTTCCCACCGGGGTTAGCTATAAAGTTTACTTGTTTATCTTTCATAGGTTCCACATAGGCTCTGCGGGCCAATATTTTAGAGAAGTGATCCCGTGCTACTTTAGCACGAGTAAAAATACCCATCATGGCATTACCATCTGAACTGGCAACCGCCTCTCTCAATACAGCAAGATCAGTGTTAAACATATCTAGCGCATCAAGAACGGCATGCTTATTCGCAGTAAAAATATCATGCCACATTTTAGGGCTACTGGCAGCAATCCGGGTAAAGTCCCGAAAACCACCCGCAGCATAATTAAAAATTTCTTTATTTTCATGACTATGGGCTAACGTATCAACCAAAGAGTAGGCCAATAAATGAGGCAGGTGGCTAGTGGCGGCTAACACCTCATCATGATGCATCGCCCCCATCTCTTCAACTTTAGCTCCAACCGATTGCCATAAATACTTAACAACCTGCACAGCCTCCAACGAAGTCGACTCTAGCGGCGTCAAGATAACTGTGTGATTCTCATAAAGCGTTGAATCAACAGCCTTGATGCCACTTCTTTCACTGCCAGCAATTGGATGACCCAAAACAAAATTAGAAGATTCACTCTCTGTAAATATTTCTTGTATGTCGCGAGCTACATTTCCTTTTACACTACCAACATCCGTCACTATTGCTGATAATGGCAAGCTGCCCTTAATCTCCAACAGGATATCTCTACAGGCCAAAATAGGCACAGATATTATGACAATATCAGCATCAGAAACTGCTGCTTGGGCAGAAGCTGCATACTCATCAATAACACCAAGCTGAACTGCTTGCTGCATGGAATCTTGGTTTCGATCAAACCCTACCACACGGCCAATTACACCACGCTCACGCAAGGCCTTAACCCAGGAGCCGCCGATTAAGCCCAAGCCAATAATTGAAACACTGTATAAAGGGTGTTGGTTTGAATCAGTCATTAAGCTTCTAGCAAGTTTTTAAGCGCCAGTAAGAATTTCTGATTTTCAAACTGGGTTCCAACCGAAACACGAAGATGGTCAGGCATTTCATAATTAGCAACCGGCCTCACAATCACCCCCAGAGAGAGCAACCCTTGAAATATCTGCATGGCCCTACCAGGTATAGAAAAACAAATAAAATTACCTACTGAAGGAATCCAACTAAGATTTAACTGCTCAAACCCGGCTTGAAGCTGTGCAAGGCCACTGTCGTTCAATTCCTTACTCTGCTTAACGTAATTAGCATCTTTTAAGCAGGCCGTGGCAGCAGCCAAAGCTAAGGTGTCAACATTGAAAGGTGGACGCACACGATTCATTAAATTGGCAATTTCAGAGCTACAAACACCATAACCAACACGTAATGCCGCCAAACCATAAGCCTTGGAGAATGTTCGCGTAACCACTAGGTTTGGAAAAGCCTGCAAGTATTCTAGTCCGCTTGGGTATTCAGTCTCATCAACATACTCAAAATAGGCCTCATCCAGCAACACAACAACATTGGCCGGCACCTTTTTGAGAAAGGCCTCAAGTTGCTTTTTTGAATTCCAAGTCCCTGTTGGGTTATTAGGATTTGTCACAAATATAATTTTCGTTTTGTCTGTTACAGCATCAGCCATGGCATCTAAATCATGCCCCCAGTTTTTTGCTGGCACCTGCACAACCCTACCACCGACCACTTGAGTCACCAACCCATAAATGGCGAAGGCATGCTGCGAAACAATTACTTCATCTTCTTTGGAGACAAAGCATTTCACAATAAACTCTAAAATATCACTAGAACCATTACCTAAAGTAATTTGCTCGATATCAATAGACAATTTATTAGAAAGCGCGAGCTTTAATTCATACCCATTGCCATCAGGGTACCGGGTTAAATTATTTAGCCCAGCCTTAATAGCAAGCAAAGCTTTATCACTTGGCCCCATCGGGTTTTCATTACTGGCTAATTTAACAACATCATCAGGATTTAAATTAAATTCCCGAGCAAGCTCGTCAATTGGCTTACCTGGCTGATAAGGGCTCAAACTGCGAATTTCCGAATTCGCCAACTCTGTGAAATTTACTTTATCCATTATTTTTCAAGCTCTACGATTCTTTTATTCATAACTAAGACAAGCAGCTAATACTACAACACAGCCTTGGGGTACGATCCTAACAATTTAAGATCTGCCGAGCTTTTTTCTACTTTAGCCAGCACTGATTGAATAAGATCATCAGAAACATGACCTTCAAAATCAATAAAGAAATTATAATTCCAAGCGCCGTTTCTAGACGGCCTCGTTTCAATTCTAGTTAAGCTCACACCAGCCCCATGAAAAGGCTCAAGAACATGGTAAAGAGCACCAGACTGGTTACGACTACTGACCATAATAGAGCTTTTATCCTCACCGCTAGCCTGAGTTTTTTGACTGCCGATAATTAAAAAACGAGTAGTATTGTCTGTCAGGTCCTCAATGCTATTGGTTTGGATATCTAAGCCATACAACTCCGCCGCTACTTCCCCGGCGATAGCAGCAGCACCCGTTTCTTGAGAAGCTCTTTTTGCCGCCTCTGCATTTGAACTAACAGGTACACGCTCCAGTTGAGGCCAGTTAGCATCTAGCCACTGCCGACATTGAGCTAAAGACTGGGGATGACTATAAACCACCTTAAGGCCTTCTTTTAAACCTTTAGGGCCATCACCTCTTGTCAAAAAGTGATGGTGAATACGCAAGGCAACCTCACCACAAATTTGCAAAGAAGATTGCGCAAAACTATCTAGAGTATGAGTGACCACACCCTCTGTAGAGTTTTCAACCGGTACCACGCCATATTGCACTGCGCCAGACTCAACCTCACGAAAAACATCTGCGATGGACACCTGCCCCTCACACAAAACACTGTGCCCAAAATGCTTTAAGGCAGCTGCTTGCGTGAACGTTCCCTCGGGGCCTAAATATGCAACTTTAATTGGCTCCTCAAGAGCCAGGCACATGGACATTATTTCGCGAAAAATTCTTGCCATGTCTTCATTGGCAATGGGCCCTAAATTGCGATCCATGACCTTTCGTAAAACCTGCGCTTCACGCTCAGGTCGATAAAATTGAATGCTCTGACCTTTAGAATATTTCAGCTTAACGTCAGCTACTTTTTTTGCACAGTTAGCGCGATCATTTATCAGCTGCTGAATTTTTTGATCCAAACCATCAATTTGATCACGCAGTAAGCCTAGTTCTTTTTCTTCAGTCATTTACTGGTTTATTCCAGATTGAATTAACGGTTAAATTATATTTCACGCAAGTGTCTTTGATAGGCAGAAACTAACAATGCAGCCATCACCCCTAAAAAAACACCTAATATACAAGCCAGAAGCAACACTAAAATCTTTTTGGGTTTTATTTGACTCAATGGTGCCAAGGCATACTCATCCACACGAGCAATTTTAATATTTGAGTAATCTATTGTAAGTTTTTTAAGCTGATCTATTTCAAATAAAATTTCAGACAACCCCTCAATAAAATGCTCCTCACCGTGCGGGAGATCTTTTGCCATTTGCTCACGCTCACTTAAGGCAACTTCTTCAGCAGAAAGCGCTTTAACACCGTACATATACAACGGAGGCTTGAAACTGCCCAGAATATCACTCTTAGCGTAAATAGGATCAACCTGACCGACTGATTTAGCAATCTTTCCAGCCTCATCCAACTGCAATTTTCTTTGCACTTTACGACTGTAATATTTATCGCGAATTAGGCTAGCATTATATTCAAGCTTATTTAAACGAGTGGCAAGCTTCACCTTAACGCTTCGCCTAACATCCATTAGCTGCCTTTGCAAAATAAAAACAATATACTTATTTAATATATCCGCAGCATCATCGGCACTCCCCCACTCTAAACTCACCTCGATAAACTTTTCAGAATCCTTTTTATCATTAGACAATCTAACTTGAAGTGTTTCATTAAAGAAACTTACATTTTGAGCAAGGCTAACTGCTTCATTATACAAACCCTCTACTTCTTTAAGTTCCGCCAAGTTTTCCTCATAAAAGATGCCCTGCAATTCCTTGGACAACACTGCCAGCCTGACTTTATCGTACGCAGCATCAACGCCTAAAGAATAAATACCATTTAACTGAGGAACATTAAGAGCAACCAAGCCCAATTCCTCTACAGGCTTAACAACTGATTTAACCTGATAAACAGGTTTAGCGATAGACAAGTAAGTTGCAGCACAAGCCAAGCAAACAAAAAACACCGCCACCACAACCCACTTACGGCTAACAATATCATCCCAAAGATCAAATAAATCGATCTCATCATCACGCAAACCAGCCTCATAATTTCGAGACTGGGGTAATTTAGATTGCTGATCCACCAACACTTCCTTATTCAGATACATCTGGCAAATCACTACCATCTAATTGAGCATCAGGCAACGCCATAAGGTCATCTTCTGCATCCAAAATAGGTGCAACACCTACCAAGCGCTCTCCCTCTTGTACTTTAATCAATGTCACTCCTTGCGTATTTCGACCCAAAGTAGAAACCTCAGATACGCGAGTTCGAACCAGCGTCCCCTGATCACTAATCAGCATAATCTCATGATTATCCTGAACCTGAACAGCGCCAACTAACTTACCGTTTCGATCATTCACCACCATACCAATCACACCCTGAGTGCCACGTCCTTTGGTGGGGAACTCTGTAATATCGGTACGCTTACCAAACCCATTTTCACTGGCGGTTAAAATTGTTCCACCCTCTTCAGGAATAATTAACGAAATCACTTTTTGGTCATCTATTAACTTAATACCACGAACACCACGAGCGGTACGCCCCATGGAGCGCACATTTTCTTCGGCAAATCTTACAGCTTTACCACCATCACTGATCATCAAGATGTCTTTAGTGCCATCTGTGATGGCAGCACCCATCAAGGTGTCACCCTCATCCAACTCTAAAGCAATCAATCCACTTGAACGCTGACGAGAGAATGCTGTTAACTCTGTTTTCTTAACCGTACCTTTAGAGGTGGTCATAAAGATGAAGTGCCCTTCCGTGTATTCTCTAATTGGCAATATCGTCGTAATTCGCTCATCCCCTTCTAAAGGCAATAAATTTACAATTGGACGACCACGACTTTGTCTGCTGGCTACTGGCACATCGTAAACTTTCAGCCAATACACTTTACCTCTATTACTAAAGCACAAAATAGTATCGTGCGTACTGGCAATCAGAAGGTGCTCAATGAAGTCTTCTTCTTTAATGGCAGAAGCCGATTTACCACGACCACCACGGCGCTGCGCTTGATAATCACTAATGGGCTGAATTTTCGCGTAACCACCATGAGATAAGGTAACCACCATATCTTCTTCTGCGATCAAATCAGCCATGGTTAAATTACGACGACTTGCAACAATTTCGGTGCGACGATCATCACCATAGTTGTCACGAATAGATTCAAGTTCTTCGGTAATCACTTCCATTAAGCGCTCTGGATTTGCCAAAATAATTAAATATTCAGCAATCTCAGCCACCTTAACTTTATACTCTTCAATTAGCTTACCGTGCTCTAAACCGGTTAACTTCTGTAAGCGCATATCCAGAATGGCTTGCGCTTGAGCAGGCGACAGGTAATAACTTCCATCACGAAAGCCATACTGCTCTTCCAAACTATCTGGACGACAAGCGTCCTTACCGGCTCGCTCTAACATTTCGGCTACATCACCCGGTTGCCATGGCGTACTAATTAATCTCTCTTTGGCCTCCGCAGCAGCTGGAGATGCTTTAATAGCCGCTATAACAGGGTCAATATTAGCTAGAGCAACCGCTAGACCCTCTAAAATATGCCCCCGTTCACGGGCCTTACGCAATTCATACACAGTACGACGCGTCACTACTTCACGACGATGGCGGACAAACGCCGATATCATTTCTTTTAAATTTAATATCTTAGGCTGACCATCAACCAAGGCGACGGTATTAATGCCAAATACAGTTTGCAGCTGAGTTTGAGCAAATAAATTATTTAGCACTACCTCAGGCACTTCACCACGGCGCAACTCAACTACAATGCGCATGCCGTCTTTATCTGACTCATCACGTAACTCTGTAATGCCTTCTAACTTTTTGTCTTTTACTAACTCAGCAATTTTCTCAATAAGGCGAGCTTTATTCACCTGGTATGGAATTTCAGTAAAAATAATCGATTCTTTACTGTTTTTATCATCCATTTCAAAGTGATGTCGAGCACGCATTAAAACTCGGCCACGACCAGTACGGTAAGCCTCCACAATGCCCTCTCGGCCATTAATAAGGCCGGCCGTTGGAAAATCAGGGCCGGTTATAAATGCCATTAGGCCATCTATATCTATATCAGGGTTTTCGATTAATGCTAAACAACCTGAAATCACTTCTGTTAAATTGTGAGGAGGGATATTGGTGGCCATGCCTACAGCAATACCGCTTGAACCATTTACCAATAGGGCAGGGATTCGAGTAGGCAATACATCAGGAATCTGTTCTGTGCCATCGTAGTTCGGCACAAAGTCGACGGTTTCTTTATCAATATCCGCCAGCATTTCATGGGCAATTTTATCCATGCGCACTTCGGTATAACGCATGGCCGCCGCAGAATCACCATCCACCGAACCAAAATTGCCTTGACCATCAACCAGCATGTAACGCATGGCAAATGGCTGAGCCATGCGAACAATCGTATCGTATACAGCACTATCACCGTGCGGGTGATACTTACCAATTACATCACCAACAACACGGGCAGACTTTTTATAAGCTTTATTCCAATCATTACCCAATACATTCATTGCGTGTAAAACTCGGCGGTGAACCGGTTTTAAACCATCGCGTACATCTGGCAGAGCTCGCCCTACTATTACGCTCATTGCGTAATCCATGTAGGACTGTTTAAGCTCGTCTTCGATGTTTACAGGTAGGATTTCGTTGCTCAAATCACCCATGCAGTCATCCCTTTTTTCCGCCATGAAATTCGGCGATATTGTTATGTTGTAAAAGCGAAGTTAATGAAACAATTTATGTTCAGCTAACGACGATTTTGTAGATGCAAATAAAGCCCAGAACTTTACCATAATTCTATGTTTTACCGCCAATCAAATGGGCCAAATTTGCATTAATTCGGTTATACTGGCCAACCAAACATCAATAACGCTCATTTTTTAAACAAGGAACCTTGTATGAGCCCTCTGAATGAATTTTTAATCACGCCTAAATGGATACTTACACTCGAGCAAGAAGGGCTGCTCACAGGTCATACAGTTCTAATTAATGGTGACAAAATAGCAGAAATTTTAACCACTAAAGAGGCCCTTAGCCTCTTCCCAAATATCCCTCACATTGAACTAAAAAACCAAATGCTGATGCCGGGTTTCGTCAATGCTCACGGACACGTGGCCATGAACCTTTTCAAAGGCATGTGTGATGACCTACCTTTAATGACATGGCTAGAAAAACATATTTGGCCAGCAGAAGGTAAATGGGTCAGCCCTGACTTTGTAAAAGACGGCAGTAAAATTGCCATTACCGAAATGCTTAAAAGTGGCACCACCTGCTTTAGCGATATGTACTTCTATCCTGAAGAGGTGGCAGAAGTAGCCACACAGATTGGCATGCGTGCAGTATGTTATGGGCCCGTCCTAGACTTTCCCACCTCCTACGGAACAGGCCCAGATGACTACATTGAAAAAATTCTGCATGCACACGACCAATTTAAGCACCACCCTTTAATCGATATTGGTTTTGGACCTCACGCCCCGTATACCGTAAGTGACAAACCACTGTCTAAAATACGAACACTTGCCAGTCAGCTCGAGATGCCTATTCAGATTCATTTGCATGAAACCGAATTTGAAGTGAATGACGCCATAGAAAAAAACGGCATACGCCCTTCCCAACGACTCGATGCGTTAAATTTTTGGGGGCCTGACGTTCAAGCAGTCCACGTGACTCAAGTTAACGAAGAGGACATTGCCATTTTTAAGCGTCATGGGGTTCACGTGGTTCATTGCCCTGAATCAAACTTAAAATTGGCCAGTGGCTTTTGCCCAGTAGATACATTGCAGCAAGCAAATATTAATGTGGCACTAGGCACAGATGGCGCTGCAAGCAATAATGATTTAGATATGCTCGGTGAAATGCATACAGCTGCACTGTTGGCCAAAGGGGTTTCTGGTAATGCTTCAGCCCTTCCTGCGTTAGAAGCTGTAAAAATGGCAACTATAAATGGTGCAACGGCTTTAGGAAAAGAAAATGACATTGGCAGTATTAAAGTGGGTAAGCAGGCTGATTTAATTAGTATCGATTTTTCTGACATTGCATGCTCTCCACTATATGACCCAGTATCACAACTGGTTTACAGTTCAAGCAGGCATCAAGTAGATCATGTATGGGTTGCCGGTAAACTTCAGGTAAAAAATAAAGCGTTGTGCCACGTTAATGAAAAGCAGCTTATTGATATGGCACAAGACTGGGCCGATAAAATTAGTGGAAAGTAAATTCCCCAAATACTATACATTTAAAGATTTAAATTAGGTACCTCATGAGCAACGTAGATCCAGCAGAAATTGCAAAATTTGAAGCACTCGCCAGCCGTTGGTGGGACAAAGAAAGTGAGTTTAAACCCCTTCACGACATTAACCCACTTCGCACCAACTTTATCGATGGCCATGCAGAAATTGCCGGCAAGAAAGTATTAGATGTGGGGTGTGGGGGCGGTATTTTATGCGAATCCATGAGTCAACGAGGCGCTCAAGTATCAGGCATTGATATGGGGGAAGCGCCATTAAATGTTGCAAAGTTGCACGCCTTAGAAAGTAAGCTGTCCATTAGCTATCAACAAATTACGGTTGAAGAATTAGCCGAACAACAACCTGAGTCTTTTGATGTGGTTACTTGCCTTGAAATGTTAGAGCACGTGCCTGATCCATCTTCTATTATTAAGGCCTGCTTTAATCTTTGTAAGCCAGGCGGACAAGTATTTTTCTCAACGTTAAACAGGAACCCTAAAAGCTTTTTAATGGCAGTTGTAGGAGCCGAGTATTTATTAAAAATGCTGCCTAAGGGTACCCATGATTATAAAAAATTCATCCGACCAAGCGAACTGGCCGCATGGGCTCGCCAAAGCGGTCTAAGCGTAGGGGAGTTAGTGGGCATGACGTACAACCCCATCACCAAGAGCTATAAACTGGCTCAAAATACCGATGTGAACTATTTAATGCAAACCAGTAAGCCAGAGTAAGACATGGATAATCAATATAACGCGGTGCTTTTTGATTTAGACGGCACCCTCATTGATACCGCCGAAGACTTTGTGGCCTGCTTAAACAAACTTCTAGTCTTGAAGGGTAAAAGCCCTTTACCCGCTGCCGACATACGTAAAGTCGTCAGTGACGGCGCAAGAGCTATGGTCACCCTCGCTTTTAACATAAAAGAAGGTGAAAACGGCTTCGAAGATTTAAAGCAGCAATTTCTAGATATGTATTTAGATAATATTGCCAACCACAGTCAGTTATTCCCTTCGCTAGATGGACTTCTTGATTGGTGCCATGAGCAGTGTATTCCTTGGGGCATTGTGACCAACAAACCTAGGAAATACGCCGAGCCACTGATTACCGCACTTGGCCTAGGCAGCACCATGGCCACCTTGGTGTGCCCAGACGATGTAAAAAATACCAAACCTGACCCTGAGCCCATGCTGAAAGCTTGCTCTGAAATATCCATCAATAGTGAAAACTGTCTTTATGTTGGCGATCACGCCCGCGATATTTTAGCAGGTAAAAATGCCAATATGAAAACCATTGCTGCAGGGTATGGCTACGTACATAGCCCGCAAGAAGCCCTATCTTGGCAAGCTCATTGGACAGTAAACACGAGTCAAGAATTAACCACTTTGCTGAAATCTTTACTGACAGCTAATGGACCTGCCTAAACATAATTTGCGGCCATCATTTACCGCCAGCGGCACATATTGAACCCTATAACAGGAAAACACATGAGCATATCGGAAACACCTTTAGAAAATCGCGTCATTTTAGTGACAGGCGCAAGCTACGGTATTGGCCGTGAAGCCGTATATGGCTTTGCCCAGGCCGGAGCCACGGTCATTATGCTGGCACGAACTGAAGATATGCTAAATGAGATCTATGATGACTTTGCCAGCAAGTCCCTTCCTGAACCCGTGATAGTGGCCTTTGATTTAGAAAGCGCCCCCGAAGAGGCCTACTTTCAGCTGCGCGATATGATTGGCAAAGAGTTTGGTCACCTAGACGGATTGCTTCTTAACGCGAGCATGCTGGGCCAACGCACTCCTATTTCTAACTACAACTGGCAAACATGGAATCGGGTTATGAATTTAAACCTAAACAGCCAATTCCTTATGTCCCGCACTTTACTGCCTTTAATGGAGGAAGCCCCCAGCGACGCATCTATTTTGTTTACCTCCTCCAGTGTGGGTCGTCAATCCAAAGCCTTCTGGGGCGCTTATGGCGTATCAAAATTCGCTATCGAGGGACTCATGCAAACCATGGCGGCAGAATTAGAAAATATCAGCAACGTGAGGGTAAATAGCATTAACCCTGGCGGCACTCGTACCAATATGCGAGCAGAAGCCTATCCCGCTGAAAATCCCGCCTCAGTAAAAGAACCTCAAGCGCTGGTCTCGCAATACGTATATTTAATGAGTAGCGCAAGCCAGCACCTGAACGGACAAGCATTAGATTACAGCGAGCAATAACCGTTACTTTGACATGGGAGCATGGACGCAACCCTTTGATAGTCAAAAAACGTCAATTAATTGGAATATCATCTGGTTCTCTCGTTCAATTTACTGTCACAAATTGGAAATACTTAGCCTAAAGCGCTGCCAAAAAACCTTACCTAACTGTCCATACTGCATATACTCCACCTAAGTCATTGTTTTTAATCAATAAATCACAAAACAACGAATATGGCACAGATATCGCTTAATACCTCGGGTCAATCTAGTTTTATTGAGGTCAGCTATGGCGACTCAGGTTTCAAATATGTCAGCATCTAACACCGACAAGCTGACACCCTACTCAGATCTTGCGGCTAAACCGCAAATCAAATCTGAAGTATTAGTGCGTTTAGCTACATTCTTACAAACCACACTGGATTATCAAAAGATCCTCACACTCTTCAAACAAGAAATAGCAGCAGCAGTGCTAGTAGACGGCATCTGTTTTGAACACAAAGAAAATGACATTTACTTTAGCATTGGTCATTTAGGAACACATTCATGCAATTATCAATTAACCGCCCAAAGTGAAGTGTTAGGCGATATAAGTTTCTATCGCAGCACCCGATTTCGTGAGCACGAACTGGCCAACATAGAGGCATTGATGGGAACCTTAGTTTACCCATTGAGAAATGCCATGCGCTACAAAACGGCGCTAGACCAAGCATTCAGAGACCCGCTTACCGGCGCAGGTAATAGAATTGCTTTGGATGACAGCTTGAAGCGAGAAATGGAACTGGCAAGACGTCATCAATATGAGCTGAGCCTTTTGATGCTAGACCTTGATCACTTTAAGGCTATTAATGATGGATTTGGTCACTTGGTGGGCGATGAAGTATTAAAGGCAGTAGTGGGGGAAATAAAAAATTGTATTCGCCAAACCGATATCTGTTTTCGATATGGCGGAGAAGAATTTGTAGTGCTATTAAATAACGCCAACATAGGTAATGCCCGTTTAATTGCAGAAAGGATTCGTATGGCGGTGGATTCACTGTGCTTACAAACAGACAACGGGCCTCTGCAAGCCACCATCAGTTGTGGCTTAGCCATCCTACAAGAAAAGGATGATGCACATTCCTTAATGTGCAAAGCCGATAAAGCGCTTTATAAAGCCAAACAAACTGGCAGAAATAAAGTGTGCGTTAACGAAAACAAATCTGAAGCAGCCCTGTGTGAGTAAAATCACTTTACTCACACACTTTATGCCTAAATCGTAAAGGTGGCTTCAAACACAACAACTGGCTAAAATGCCGCCATGAAATTTGAAATTACACCCATAGGTTACGTTACCTCTTGCTTTAAAGAAAAGTTTGCCACCCCAAGACAACCAGGCTTGGTTTCTTTGGCAACAGGCCAAATTAAATTGCAAGCTCCCTTTAATCACCCTGATACAGTCGATGGCCTAATAGACTGTAGCCATTTATGGCTGCAATTTATTTTTCACCAATGCCGCGAGCAAGGTTGGAAAAATAAAGTTCGCCCGCCTCGCTTAGGCGGTAATAAAAAAATGGGGGTATTTGCCACCCGAGCCACCCATAGACCTAACGCTCTAGGTTTGTCAGTGGTTAAACTAGATAACATCACTTTTGAAAAAAGTGATGTTATTCTTCACGTAAGTGGCCTTGATCTGATTGATGGCACGCCCATAATGGATATAAAGCCCTATATCCCTTATAGCGATTCACTTCCAGATGCGCAATATCCATTTGCCCAACTAGCACCTAACACCTTAAACGTTCAATTTAGTCACGATGCAAAGCTAAGCATTGCCACTCAAAGTCATAAACCCCATTTACAACAATTTATTCAGCAAGTGTTGTCTCAGGATCCAAGACCTGCCTTTCACGAAGTAGATGAAAATAGAGTTTACGGGGCAAAACTAGAAGAATATGACGTAAGCTGGGTGTACAAAAAAAGTCTTGATGAGGTGTATATAGAAGTAATGGCCATTAAATTACTTTAATGACCATTCTTAGGTTTCAAATTAGAAATGAACCTGCAGGCTAAGCTGCCTGCCTTTTCTCGTGACTTTCTTTTTCTGGGGTAGATGGTTTTCTTTTATCGGCCAAACCATATTTGTGCAGCCCAGGTAAATGAATGTCTCTTAAATAGTTTTTCCAGTCATAGCTATTGGCACTTACTTCAAATGCCTTTTGCTCTTCTAGAGAAAAAAGCGTTTTTAGCCCTTCTAATTGAAGACTATCAAACCGATACCTCGGGGCACTATAAAAACCAAATATCATCGCCAAACTGGTGGTGGTTTGTATTTTAAGCAAATGCTTTCCGGCACTTTTCGAGCCCGCTAAACGCGCAAGGCTGGTTTTTAGCCACGTAAACGTGGTAAACATTTTCATGTACAAAGCGAATTTTTTCTGGCTAACAATGGTAAACATTTCCTGAGGTTTACCGGCAAACAGTTTGGGTAAATCTTCAAACTGCTCCAAAGAAGCTTGCTGAAAGTGCTCAATGAAGTGCTCGAGAGAAATGGGGTTTAATCGCCCACTGCAGCACTGATATATATTATAGGCTTGCTGATTGTTTTCTGGCGCGTGCTGAAGCAACTGCGCGCTGGCCAGTATGGCGGCATTCGCCACTAAATCCACAGGGATAACATCTAGAATGCCTTTCGTATCACCTGGGAAAATCGACACCCTACCCTTGGCGTAGGCGTAAATCATGGCATCAGCCACCTTCACCCCTTCAACCCACCCTTGGACTGGTGAAAATACAGTGCTTTCAATAATGGATGGGCGAAGTATCGTTAAATTCTTTTTGCCCAGCCCCTGAATGAGCAATTGCTCACCTAACCATTTGGTTAAGGTGTATGTGTCATTCCAGCCATAATGTCTTGATTGTTGAATCCCCAATTGTATTAATTTCTGCTCTTGCTTATTGGCATCAGGAAAGCGATTTTTAATGGCCTCTATTTTGGTTTGAAATAGTTGAATAAGCGGCTTTATTTCATACGTGTCATGATCAATCTCAGGAATAAGACCAGAACAAGGGCGGGCCACCTTTTCAAGCATTTCGCCTTGATTCATGCCATTCACATAACAGGTGGATACCTGCAAAACTGAGGTAACCGCTTCTTCATGTGAATTATAATTCGCAAGGGAAATTATGTTATTTAGACAAAGGGTGTTAATTTTTAATGCTTGGTCTAAGTTTTCACGAAAATTAACGCTGGCTGCCGAGTTAATAATTAAATCTAATTTACTGCCTAACAGGGCAAAATTAGTGGGATTAAGTCCAAATAAAGGCTCTGTGAGTTCACCTTCTACAATGTGCACTTTTTGATCAATCAATTGTTGAAATTGATTACCATGGGTACTTTTAAGTACATCAAAAATGCTTGACTGAAATACTCCTTCCATACAGCGCTCATAAGCTGATTGACGAGCAGAGCCTCTTACTAATATATGCACCTTGCCAACGCTTGGTACTTCTCGAAGAATTTTTTCTACAATGGCTTTACCCAAAAACCCGGTGACGCCGGTGATGAAAACTTGCTTACCCTTTAGGGATGAATCGACAGAGAGAGAATGTGAGTAACTCATGTAATGCCTTATAATTGTTTTTATTATTAGGGTCAGGCCCTTTTTTTATTCTGTTCTGGAGCTTAATACTATTTTGGCGCAATGCACCCTTACAGTCTATTTGTTAGACAAGCTATATTTTTAAGGGTGTAACGCTGAATTTCGAGTGTAAATTACTTGATAAATTCAAACACTTGTTTAAATGAGACGATCAATAGCTGCCATTATGGGCTTTATTCCTAGCGGACTGCTAGTCTTTATCGATAAGATCCACTTTCCAGCAAGTAATTGATTTGCTGTGAGATAAAGGATGAACTTTGCCAACACCCATGAAAATAAAAAATAGCCTAGTTAAACGGCTATTCTTTATATCGCTTCCACTGACTCTCATGGCAGGGCTGCTCTACGCCGGTGTAATTGTGTATATAGAAACACAATCTCTAAAGGCCAACCAGCACGCTCAAGTTGAGGCCCAAGTGAAGCAACTTGCTCAGGTTATTGCGATTCCCACCTGGAATTTAGATCAGCAATTTATTAATAGTTATCTAAAACAGTACGCTGTGGCTCCTTATATACGCTGCATTGAATTAGTATCCGATGCCAACCTAAAAGAGCAAGCGCCTAAAAATTGCACCCACCCAGAATCTGGCGCCATCCTACACAGCGAACCCATCATTTATGAAGGTCAATATATTGGCGTAGTCGTGGCTTCTTTTGTCATTAAACTGGACAACCACCGCTTGAACTTTATCCTACTAAGCCGGATTCCAGTGGCCTTGGTGGCACTTTTCTCTATTTTCTTTGTGGTATTTCTCGTCTTTAGACGTTGGGTGGTCAGGCCTATTCAAGCCATGATGAAAAGCATTGAGGAGTTTCAAGATGACGGTCAACACCACCCTGTTGATTGGCACAGCGAAGATGAAATAGGCACCTTGGTTGAAGCTTTTAACCAAGCACAAAAGCAGCAAATGCAGCACGAAAAAATGCTCACGTCTGAAAAAGACAAAGCTGAACAAGCTTTACTTGAGCTCAAAGAAACTCAGTCGCAATTGGTTGAAAGTGAAAAAATGGCTTCACTTGGCAGTCTAGTGGCGGGAATTAGTCATGAAATTAATACGCCTCTTGGGGTCGCCAGAACCAGTTCAAGCCATGTGAACGATGCTCTTACCAAGCTTAATAAATCGTTTGAAGAAGGCACCCTGACCAAAAGCGATATGCAGCACTTTTTAGAATTAGGGAAAGACGGTTTACATTTAATGACGGCAAACTTAATTCGTGCCAGTGAATTAATGACCAGTTTTAAGCAAGTCAGTGCAGATCAATCTCATGACGAGATTCGCATGTTTAATTTGCACGAATACTTGCAAGAAACCATTTACACCCTCAAGCCTAATTTAAAACGCTACCAAGTGACCATATTGCTTGAATGTGAAGAGTCTATAGAGCTGCAAAGCTTTCCTGGTGCCTTTTCACAGATATTTACCAACCTCATCATGAATAGCCTATATCACGCCTATGACACCACTGATCAAGGGGGAATCAACATTAATGTAAAGGAATCGGGAGACAATCTGATTTTAACCTACCAAGACGATGGTTCAGGTATGCCTGAAGACGTGCGTAAAAAAATATTTGATCCATTCTTTACCACCAAGCGCGGCAAAGGCGGAACAGGCCTTGGGATGCACATTATTTACAATCTCGTCTCTCACAAGCTGCAAGGCACCATAGAAGTCACCAGCGAACTAGGCAGAGGGACGCGCTTTACCATTAAAATACCCAGAATTATTGACCCTCCCACAACCTAGCCTGTCAGTAGAGTACTTTACTCCTTAGATTCTTTATCCATATCCAGCACGGTTTTTTCCAGCATTTCAATTTCACGCTTAGCTCGCTCAAGCCTTGAAAGCAGCAATGCTTCTTCCTCACTGTTTTCATCAAGTTCGAGGAAATGTTGCTCTATGAAGTTTTTCTCTGCCAAAGCGCGCTTTAAGGCATCCTCATTGTCTTTTAGCTCGCCTCTCATGGCCTTTACTTCTTCGGCTCTAAAGCTGGTCTTAAGCTCTTTCTCAAGTTTGCGAGCAATGGCTCGTTGCCCTTCATATTTATCTTTAATCTCGTTAAATTTGGCAATGATTCGATTTTTATCGCGAATTAATCGTTTTTCCCTAATTTCCAAGCCTTCAATAGACGCAGCCTTTTTCGATAATTCACGCACCTTCACTTTCAATTCTTTCGTTTTCACTTTCTGAGCGGCTAATTCGGTTTTTTGACTGGTTATTTTCTTTTTGGATTCTTCAAGCAGTCTGGTAAGGGTGTCGAGTTCTTTAATGATATTTTTATTGGCCCACTGCTCAGCACCATCACGCAGCTCTGAGACGACTTTGTCCTGTTGATCCAGTAAGGCTTCCATATCTGAAAAATCATTTTCACTACCAGCCAATACTTGGTCTAGATGGCTTTCTATATCTTTCTCAATTGACTCAAACCCTTTAGTGGCCGCTAAATAAGCCATTTTGTGCTCACCAGTATGGGCTTCTAAGGCCTCTATTTGCTCAATCAAGGCGTCATTTACTTCAGATAACTCGGCGATCACCCTGTTTTTATCCCGCCACAAGACAAGGCTAATCATGGACACCATGACCAATACCGTGACCAGCTCTAGAATGATCATATGCTCGGTTGTCATATAAACCTGCTTAATACAGTCATAAAACCTAGTTGCCTATCAATAACCTTCTATACTTAATTTAAGTCTAAGCCAGTGATTTTGCCTTTATATGAAGTTTTTGATTGTCGATGACAGCCCTGCCATGCAAACCATTGTCCGCCGAAGCCTAGATAAAGCAGGTTATAAGGATAATGAGTACCAAACTGCTGGGGATGGCCTTGAAGCCCTAGAGATCATAAGAAACTGGGAACCAGACCTGGTGATTACAGATTGGCACATGCCCAATATGTCAGGTTTAGAGCTATTAAAAGAAATACAAAATCAAATGCTAGACCTAAAAGTTGGGCTCGTCACCACTGAGACCAGCCCTAAACGCATATTAGAAGCCCGTCAGGCTGGCGCGTCATTTGTCCTGCACAAACCATTTGAGCTTAAAGAGTTTCAAAAGGTTGTTCTGCCTATCGTGCAGGGCTCCATTGAAGGAGAAGAGCTGCTTACTAACTCACAAAGAGAAAATGACGTTGGAAGTAAAGAACTACAATTGCCTAGCGTCTCTTCCCTCAGGAAAATTCTCGATGGTTTTACCCTAAAAGATATTCAAATTGAAGTGGTCGAACAACAAAAACCTGATTACCAGCATCTACCATTTGTTATGGCACTTTTTAGCGATAACGATCAAGACACCATTAAAGCTCTTTGCGTTTTAGATATACGAGCAGCGGTTATTCTAGGCTGCGCCTTTGATGAAGATCGACCCGAGGAAGCTAAGCTGGCCATTAAAAGTAAGTCTCTGGATAAGCGCTTATTAGATAACAATAAACGATTGCTAAAAATGGTAAGTGCTCTATTTTACGACCCCGTAACCGAGCAAGACCTAGACCTTAAAAGCGTGCATATGATTCCTAAGCCATTTGACCGCCTCGACAAATTAGGCGGAAGCTCCAGCGATAACCGCCTCGATTTAAAAGTCAGTGTTCCTGAATATGGCGAAGGACACATAATATTAATGCCCGTGGCTGATTAGTCGATTTTCTCTAAGGATACACTGCCTAAATTAATTTACTGATTAACCTGCATCTGCATATTTGGGTTCACAGTTCTGGCCAAAGCGGTTTCATGCAAGCTGCTAATATAAAGGCTGTCCCCCACTTCTAACGCGCCGGTAGTATGACTATACATACCCAGTGGGTCTTGTAAGTTGTGAATTACTTCGCCCTTATCATTCATGGCCACCACGTGCCCTAGCTCTTGGGCGTTAGGTCGCATAAAGGCAGGCAATCGTTGAACTATTTTCCTTGCAAATGCTGAATTGGATAATATATCTAAGACTTTGCTGCGTGGGCTCACTAAGCCAAACCAGTAAAGTCCTTTGCTGCCACGATTAATGTTATCTGGAAAGCCAGGTAAATTATCTATCATCACTTTCGTCTCACCCCGCAGCTCCCCTTCAATCGCCACCGATAAAATTCGGTAATTGCCGGTTTCATTCAATAATACCGATTTCTGATCGTGACTCATTGATACACCATTCGCAAAGTTAATGCCCTTTACCAGTGTAACGGCGTTCTTTGTCGCTGGATCATATTCAATTAAACGCCCATGACCACCATGTTCATTTATATCAAGTAAACTGGCTGCAAAGGTACCATGAGATTTAGCTGGGAATTTTGTAGAAGCATCTGAAAAATAAATTTTACCATTATCGCTAATGTCCACATCATCGGCATACCGAACTGCAACCCCGTCTACCTCATCTAATAACACTTCTATTTTTTTATCTTTAGAGATTTTCAATAAACCAATATAAGCATCTGCCACAATTAAATTGCCCTGTTGATCAAACTCCATCCCTAAAGGACGGCCACCTGTGTTTACCCAAGCCTGTATCTTTCCCTTGGTATCCAAAAACTTAATGTCGCCATTTAACAAAGAGAAATAAATATTACCCTTATCATCGAGGGCATAATCTTCTGGCCCCACATCGCCATTCAGCTCAATACGATGTGACTGACTTAACTGTTGATTTGCCGAAAAGGGTTCAACATAACCCTCATTTATTGGTGCTTGCCACGCAACAGGCTCTACTTGTGTTGGCCAAAGTAATAAATAAGTCATCAACATGGCCAATAGACTTAACAGGGATATTTTCATTGGGATATCTCTTTTTTATTATTAGCTAAAGGTAAACTGAACAATAATACATAACATATTATTATTCAGTTTATATTGCGGCTTTAACCGATTAAATAACCACCATCAACATTAATGCAAGCACCGGTTGTATAGCTAGAGGCATCGCTTGCCAAATATAAAACTGTGCCAGCCATTTCATCAGGCTCAGCCACTCTGTTCATGGGGATATGTTCAAGTGCTTTTTTCAATATGGCAGGATTTTTAACCAAGGCCGATGCAAACTTTGTATCTGTAGCACCTGGCAATAATGCATTAACTCGAATGCCCATTTGCGCACACTCTTTGGAGAATGCTTTGGTCATGGATATAACAGATGCCTTTGTAATACTGTAAATACCCTGCATGGAGCCTGGGATCACACCATTTACAGAAGCCACATTCACAATACTGCCACCGCCATTGGCTTTCATGATTTTTCCGCCTTCTACGCACATGAAGAAATAACCCTGAATATTGACATCCACAGTTTTCTTATAAGCACTTAAGTCCGTATCTAATATATGGCCAAAGAAGGGATTCGCGGCGGCATTGTTAACTAAAATGTCTAGCTTGCCATGCTCGGTTTTTATTTGTTCAAATAAACTGCCGATTTGCTCCATATCACCTATGTGACATGTCATGGCTTGTGCGCTATTGCCGGCGGCCTTTATTTCATCCACTACTTTTTGACAGCCTTCAATTTTCCGACTAGAAACAATCACGTGGGCGCCATGCTGTGCTAGCAGTTTCGCAATGCTTTCGCCAATGCCGCGACTGGCACCCGTCACTAAGGCCACTTTTCCTGCTAAATTAAATAAATCACTGCTCATTTTATTCTCCTTTTTATTTAGTTTTATTATCGATAAGTAATTTGGGTATTAGAAAAATTAAGATGCGCAAAGCAATTAAAATAAGATAAATTTAACAGACCTGATTGATTAAATACCAATCGAGAAACGCTGCTATTAGCCATGACTTCATTCAAAGAAAAGGCACTAGCGGCATTTAACCTTAGCCCCTGCTGTAAACATAATGCAATGGGGCCAGCTGAACTAAACACCACCGTTGTACTGCCTGGCGCACTGCTTTTAATGACAGCGTTTAATCCGTTTATTACTCGATCATTAAAGGCTAGAAAACTTTCTTTATAGCCATTTATTTCAGCACTTATCCATAACCCAACGGCTTTTTGATAAAGCTTATGAAAGGTTTTTTTAGGATTTTCACTTGCCATTAAATGACGCACCATGTTCTCACGACTTTCAAATTCAGGGAAGGCCACGGCTAGCACATCTTCAGTATCAAACTCATTGAAGTGAGCCATTTGCTCGACGTTTATGGAAGCCTCAGCCATGGCTTTAGAGTCAAAGCCTTCTTGCCAAGCCTTTAAACTTTGTTGTTGACGCTCTAACGTTCCGCTTACCAAACGGTCAGGTTGCAAATGGCCTTTATGGCTTTTTCCCAATTCAAAACATTGCTGTTGCCCTAGTGAAGAAAGCAAGTCGTAGTTTTCTTTTCCAAAGCTGGCTTGTCCATGGCGAATTAAAATTATTTCAGCCACATTACGCTTCTTTTTCAATGTAACGAAGGCAGCGGCTTTCTAAATATTTCGCCGCATGAACAAAGCCTGCAAAGCGCTTATCTTGGGTTTGTCCATGGTAATAGCGATAATAAATTTGCTGAATAATAACGGCTAAACGAAATAGGCCGTATACCTCATAAAATGTAAATGACTCAGCTTGGCGTCCGGTTTTTTCTAGATAATATTCAATAACTTCATTGCGCGTCAGCATACCGCGTAAATGAGTGGGTTGGCGACGCATCATTTGAAATTGCGGCTCATCCCCTGATTCTACCCAATAGGCTAGGCTGTTGCCTAAATCCATTAATGGGTCACCCACGGTAGCCATTTCCCAATCCAGTACCCCTATCACTTGCAGCGGATTTTGCTCATTAAGCACGACGTTATCTAATCTAAAGTCGTTGTGTATTAGGCTTTGGCCACTGTCTTCAGGCATATTCGCCTTAAGCCAATCCATCACCACTTTAAAGTCTGTGGCATCAGCTGTTTTGGCTTTAATATAACGATCACTCCAACCGCTAATTTGACGGGCTACATAACCTGCGCCCTTGCCTAAGCCATCTAGGCCTGTGGCTTTTATGTCTACTTGATGAAGTTCAATTAGCTTGTCAATGACGTTTAGACACAAGCCACGAGTTTGCTCTTTATCTAATGACAGTTCTTTTGGCATGTTTTGCCTAGGAATGATGCCCGTTAATTTTTCCATCACATAAAAGTCACACCCTAAGACCGAAGGGTCTTCACACATGGATATTATTTCAGGCACATAAGGGTAAACGGGTTTAAGCGCTTTTATAATTTTGGCTTCACGCAACATGTCATGAGCACTTTTAGCAATATCACCAAAAGGTGGACGGCGTAAAATAAAATCCTGGTCACCTAAACTCACTTGGTAGGTGAGATTACTGGCCCCACCAGGGAATTGAGTAATCGAGACTTCACCGTTTAAAGAAGGCTGTACTTGTTTAAAGTATTCTTTAATAACAATCGGATCTAATTCTTCCCCTTGCCGAACATTTCCTGCCTCATCCAATAGACTCATGCTTGCTTCCTTGCCATGGCATCATGAAATTTCTTAGCGGTATTTTTCATGATTTTAAAATATAAACTAGGAAGAAAACGCTTCACCCACCAAAATATTTTTTCGTTTCTATGGGTAAGAATCATTAATTTTCCATTTAATGAATCGTTGTACACTTGCTTAGCAATATCATCGGCAGTGATAGTTGATTTATCCATCAGCTTGCCAGCAATGACAGTGCCGCTTTCGTTAGTGCTGCGCATGGTGTCGGTGAGGTTAGTTTTGAAAAAGGCTGGGCATAATACCGACACCTTCACGCCAAATGGATCCAACTCAGAATATAAGGTTTCTGACAATGCCACTACCGCCGCTTTGGATGCATTGTAGGCTGACATGCCGGATATATGCAGCAAACCCGCCATAGAGGCGACGTTTATTAAGTTGCCGCGGCTGTCTTTTAGAAGAGGCGTAAAGTAATGACAGCCCTTTACAACGCCCATCAAATTAATATCAACGGTCCATTGAAAATCCTTTAACTCAAGGGCGTCAATATCACCACTTGAAGCTACCCCTGCATTATTAATAATGGCATCTAACCCTTTCCAACGCTCTGAAATATCATTGGCTAGCTGCAACCATTCTTGATCATTGGTGACATCTAAGTGCTGAAAAAAACAGTCGCTGTTGTATTGCTGCTTTAACTGACTGGCGATTGCCTGTCCGGCTTCATCTTGAATGTCGGCAATGCATACCGCCCAACCTTGTGCAGCGTAATACTTTGCTAAGGCCAAACCAAGTCCACTGGCAGCGCCAGTAATGAGAACGCGTTTCATAAATTTATTCCTACTTCACTAAGGTTTACTTTGCCGCTGCATTAATTTGCTTGTGATATTTTTTTAATTCTATTTTTGCCACCATAGCGCGATGCACCTCATCAGGTCCATCCGCCAATCGAAGGCAGCGGGCATAAGTAAACAACGCCGTTAATAAAACATCATCGCTTACCCCTGCTCCCCCATGAATTTGAATTGCTTGGTCGCTGATCACTTGCAGCATGTTAGGCACCACCACTTTAATTTGTGACACTTCACTAATGGCCCCCATAATACCTCTGGTATCTAATAACCAAGCGCACTTTAGCGTTAATAAACGTGCTTGTTCGATGGCCATGCGTGCATTGGCGACGATATCGCGATTTCCCCCTAAGTTAATAATGGGTTTACCAAATGCTTCTCGGATCACGCCACGTTCGATCATCATGGCCAGTGTGCGCTCTGCCGCTCCTATGGCGCGCATGCAATGGTGTACTCGGCCAGGTCCTAGTCGACCCTGAGCAATTTCAAATCCTCGCCCTGCGCCTTTTATAATGGCGCTTTTTGGCAATCGCACATTACTAAAACTCACTTCCCCGTGGCCATAAGGCTCATCTAGTTCACCAAAGACACTGAGCATGCGTTCAATTTTTACACCAGCTGCATCCATGGGCACTAACACCATTGAGTGCTGTGCATGCTTAGGAGCATTAGGATTACTCAGCCCCATAAAAATAAGCACTTTACAATCAGGGTGACCCACGCCCGTGCTCCACCACTTGCGACCGTTAAGCACCACATCATCGCCCTCTATTTCAGCCGTGGCAGCCATATTAGTGGCGTCGCTAGAAGCCACATTAGGTTCCGTCATGCAAAATGCACTGCGAATGTCTCCGGCCAATAAAGGCAAAAGCCAAGTTTGTTTTTGTTCTTCACTGCCGTAATGCACTAACACTTCCATGTTGCCGGTATCTGGCGCGTTACAGTTAAAAATTTCTGGGGCAATGAAGCTGCGACCCATTTGTTCGGCCATTAGTGCATAGTCACTATTACTAATGCCCGCGCCATAGTCGCTCTTTGGCAAAAATAAATTCCATAACCCTTGGGCTTTGGCTTGGGTTTTTAATTCTTTAATGATGGGCAAGACAGTCCAACGATTGTCTAGGGCACGTAATTCCTTAAAGTAACCTTCTTCAATGGGAAGTATTTTTTGTTCCACAAAGTCAGTGACTTGCTGCAATAACTCGGCACCTTTCGCTGAGGGGTTAAAATCCATGGTGACGCCTTTTTATTAGAATTGAGGGCAAAATTGAGATTTATATAATGTAAAACCCTTTGTACTATAAATCTAATGAATAATTAGAATCTCTAGCCATTAGATAATTTAATAGTATGATGTGGCGCAATATGCAGACTTAAGGGGCTCAAAATGAAGATAGATCTGAACTTATTTACGGTTTTTGAGGCCATTTACACCGAAGGCAGCCTCACTCAGGCTGGCAAACGCCTAAATTTAACCCAACCTGCCATAAGTCATGCGTTATCCCGCCTGAGAGAGCGCTTAGGCGACCCATTATTTGTCCGCCACGGCCACCGAATGCGTCCCACGCCCATGGCACAAAAACTCATGCCCGAGGTACAAACGGCCTTAAAGCAACTGACCAGCGCGCTTCAGCAAGCTCATGTATTTGACGCATCCATCAGTGACAAAACTTATTGTTTGGCCATGCGAGACATCATTGAATCCACCATGCTGCCCCCCATGGTTCAATTGTTAGATGAACAAGCCCCCAAAGTAAGATTGTCTAGCGTTAGAATAGAACGTAAGGAAATGGCACAGAAATTAGCCAGTGGTGAAGTAGACTTTGCAGTGGATATTCTTTTACCCAAGCAAGAAAACATTATGCATCGCAAGTT
Organism: uncultured Bermanella sp.; assembly: GCA_913058575.1. GTDB lineage: Bacteria > Pseudomonadota > Gammaproteobacteria > Pseudomonadales > Oceanobacteraceae > Bermanella. The sequence continues at coordinate 29,090 of CAJXRF010000027.1, read as the reverse complement.
AATTGAAGATGAACTGGTCATTCTGACCAATAAAAGTCGTCATAAAATAGGCTCTGCCATTAACGAAAGCCAATACTTAAAAGCCAAACATATTTTAGTCAGTACCCGTGCCAGTGGTCCCAATTTAGTCGACTATGCCCTCACCACATTAGGGCTTGAACGAGATATTTCCCTGCGCTGTCAGCATTATTACGCCGCTTGCCAAGTGGTAAACAATACCGACTTAGTGTTAACCATGCCCAAACATTATGCTCAGGTTTTACTCCAACACTTTGATAATATTGAAATGCATGCATTACCGTTTAAAAGCGGCAACATAGACATGCATTTATACTGGCACCAAAACAGAGATACGGACCCTGCCAATGTTTGGTTTAGAGATTTCATTAACAACACGTTTAGCAAATGGATAACCACTTGATATAAGCAATTTCTAAATAATGGCTCTTCAATCTAGAACCATTATTTTTCACGCATGGCATTGGGAGGTGAGTCAAACCAACGATGACAGGCCCGATAAAAAGTAGAGGATTCTGAAAACCCTAAATCTAATGCCACTTCTTTTAAGCTTTTTTGGGTCTGGCAAATAAGGTATTGGGCTTTTTGTTTACGCTGAGCATCCATTAATTCTAAAAAACTGCTGCCCTCTTCATGAAGGCGGCGTTGCAGGGTGCGAGTGCTAATATTCAAACGCTGCGCCACCTGCTCGCGGTTTAAATTAAAGTCCCCCGCCTCAACAATTATTTGAACGACTTTAACTTTCCAGCTGGTATTTAAATGAGCTTCTAACAACTGGTCGGCGTGCTCCCTATGAACCTGATTTAAACCCACATCACTTTCAATTAATGCCTGCATCAACATCTCTTTTGGAAACTGTATCCCAGTAAAGCTTTGACTAAATTTAGGTTTAAGCCCAAAAACTTTTTGGTATTCATTTAAATCAGGACCCGCTTCATGTGTAAAAAATACATTAGAGGGTGCGATATTATTATCCCCTACCATCCAGTTACTAAAAGCCAATAACAAAGCCATAACCGATTCATGTTGATGACGGCTAAAAGGGGTGCTGTCAGGTTTTGGGGTAAAGCGTAACCAAACTTTGTCGGCCTCGTAAGAAAGTTCAAGACTGGCCCCTTCACTCACCAATGGCATGTAACGAGTGAAATTTTCAAAAGCACTTTTAAGATTTTGGCTGGTCATGGTGACATAGGCCGCCGCATGGAAATAAGAAGGCCGCCCTCTTTGGCCCATGCGCAATCCAAAAAAGTCATGACCGCTCAATGATTCAGCCTGAGCCCAAATCTCCTGAGTCTGATCGAGAGACAAATAAGCGGGCTTATTATTTTTTAAATCAAGTGAAAAATCCAAATTGGACAAGATATCATCCGCACTGATACCTAGGGATTCTGCCGCAGACAAAATTCCTTTAATCCAGTGTATCGAGACACGCTTATAAGCAGAATCCATAAGATATTCGCTAAACCCAGTAATGATGAAAAATCTTAAGGGGGAACCTTGGTACGTTAAGGCACCTCGAATGCAATTAGGACCTATTTGGCACGCAAGGTCAATCCAATAGGCACGAATAAACAATGCTATAAATAACCGTTTTGGTATCGTAAGCTTAATAAAAAGATTAATGGGCGATGGAGCAAGACATGTCTAAAAGCATTCAAACATGGCTAGATGAATACGGTGAAAGCCACCAAAACAAAACCAACAAGCTAATTCACTGGGTCTGCGTACCATTAATTTTTTGGACCGTAACCGCATTTATTTATGCGATTCCCACTCCGCAAAGCTTTGCACAAGTGTCTGAACACTTAAACTGGGCCAGTATTTCAATCGTATTGACCGTGTTGTTTTATTTACGATTATCTTTCTCTCTGACCATTGGAATGACCGTTTTCACCACTCTGTGCTATCTCAGTGTGGTGGCGTTTGATAGCGCATTTAACGGATACCTTGTGATATCTTCCGCCGTTGCGTTTGTTATTTTGTGGGCATTTCAGTTTTACGGTCATGAAGTGGAAGGAAAAAAACCTTCGTTCTTTAAAGATGTTCAATATTTAATGATTGGTCCCGCTTGGCTTATGTCCTTTATTTACCAAAAATTGGGTTTCAAATATTAATCGTTATTAACATAGGATCGTGCACTTTTAAAATCAGATCTGCACGATCTTACCGATTTATCACTTCCCTAAATTATCTGCTTTTAAATTTCCATTTTAATGGAAACCGACCAAGCTTGTTTGGCTGGTACTTGTAGTTCACTAAAATCTTTTTCATTGCGATTAGCAAAACTCACAGCACTAGACAGGGTAACAATATCCGTTAGTTTGTAGGCTGCCAGCACTGTTATGCTCTGAAATTCAGACTGTTGAGAAAAATTAGACAATAAACTCATGGCGAGCTCATCGTGTAAATAATTTTGATTCCAGCCAACTGTCATGAGCAAAGGTCTATGATTTTTTTCATCTTCTAGGGATCTAACCTGCCACATACCTGCACTAAAATGTTGATTGTCTACCAAGGTGTATTCCACCCCCAAAGCCACGTCAACAGTGTCAGATGGCTCCGCTAACACTCCATTGACCTGCTTGGTTTTATAAGCCATATCACCATTCATTAATAAGCGACCATGGGCTTTTGAAAAACTGGCTCCTAACAATTGATATTGGTTAGATTCGAATTTAAATGTCTGATCATTGATCACAGGTATATTACTTTCCAGCTGGGCCACCATTAAGGTTAAATCCAAACCAGTTAAAGATAACTTAATACGCCCACCCCATTCCTCATGACCTTTATCTGGGTAGATATTTTTTTCAGGAAAAACATGGGTTTTACTTTCATGGGAGACAAAAAATTGTGTTTGCACATTTCCTAAGTAGCAATCCATTACCCACATATCTTGCGCGACGCGAACCTCATCATAATCAGTAAAAAGCTGCTCACTAAAATCCAATGGCGAAACCACATCAACACTAAAAGTACCATCCACCTCTCCCCAAACGAGCACCTGGCGACCTATCGTATGGGCACATTGGTTTTGGCTATATTGAAACCAAAGTCGCTGTATCTCTTTGCGCCCATAGGCACCACCGCGATCTTTGGCAAGAATATCTTCACTCCCATAATAGCGATAAAACGATTTGAAATTCATAAACCAACCAGAGGCAACACTGCCCTGATATTCAATTCCAAACTGACTGCGTTCAATATCACCTGCCGCCTGAGCTTTAGTAATATCATGCTTAAATTGGCTTTTAAAACCTTGTAACCAATTACTAGGTGCCAAGTCACTGGACTCTTTTACAACGCCCGTAGGTGTTTCAAAGTCGTTGATATCAGTGTCGTTGCCCAATAGGTTTTCATGATTAGCATTGTCTAGGTAGCCCACTTCATCAATTTGAGCGTTTACAATTAAATGGGGGCTAACAAGAGAGAAAATCAAAATAACCTTTAATGAAAAGCCGTTCCATTTTTTCACTTCTGAACCTGCTCGCGCAGCTGAGTAAGGTGTTTTTCACGAAATGCAAAGTCGGTCAGTGTGCGCTGTGTTAAAAACTCATCTAGCACCTTAACATTCAGGGCAATATTTTGAGTTTTCATATTAGATAATCTTTGGGTTTTTAAATTCAGTACCGTTACATCCTTGGCTATCCAAAAATCCTTTAAATTAACGATATCTTTGAACGATAAGCGCTTATATAGGGCACCTCGTTTATCATAGGTTTGAATTTTTAGCGGTATAAAACGCTCTTTATCCACCCAAAACAATAATTTACTGTAATGAGTTTTAGGGAGTCGACTGGCAATCGGTATTGATTCAATTACCCATACTTGGCGTTTACCATATAAGCCCTGTTGTAAAATTTTATAGGTGTACTCATGGGTTTTACCACTTTCCATATCTTCAGTACTGAATTCTGACCCAAAAATCGCAGTGGGTTCTTGGTCTTCACTGGCACCACTGGCAATTCGTTTTACCTTGCCCAAGGCAGATAAGTACAACCACGATTCGCTGTCTTTTTTAGCGTCATCGTAACTGTAACTCAGCATACCAATGCCTTTTTCACTGGCTGGCTTTAACAAAATAGACATGCTTTTACTGTCTTTTTTGTGTTCACCATATTGCTTAGAAACCGACTCCATAAGCTTTACCCTAGGACTTTTCGTACACACTATTTTTTTATTGTTACTCGAAAATGGGCAAGTAGAAATTTGAGACAAAGAAAACGTGCCATGACTTACCAAACGCTGCTGGGTATCCATTTTCTCCATTATGGCTTCCGCACTCATTAACGGCATGGCTATTAATGCTTGTAAAGAAAGCCCCATTAAGACTGTAAACCTTAATAAGTAACCAGCACAGCATATGAATGGTCTGGTCATTTAACGGCTCCTGATTGCTCATTGGCGCACTGGGTTTTATTAATAAACTTTTTACGGCCTAAATCGGGTTTAATTAATTGAATAAGCGCTGGCAGCAACAGTAAGTCTGATGACAGAGCCACAAAAATAGCTAAAGAGCCGAATATACCGGTTTTTGCCATGCCTAAATAATCACTAAAAGCCAACATAGAAAACCCCAAGCCCAATATTAACGTGGTGAATGTTACCGCCTGCCCCACTTCCTGAATGGTGTTGGCCAAGGCTTTTTCAACATCACCGCTTTCATACCAAGCGTCGCGATAATGAGCTAAAAAATGAATGGTATCATCCACCGCAATACCAATAATAAGTGGGGCAATAATCAACGTGTCCGTATCTAAAGGAATGCCTAATAAGCCCAATAATCCAAAGGTGAAAAAAGCCGGTAACAAATTGGGCAACATACTGATTAAGCCCCCTTGAAAAGAACCTAAAGTCACCATCATCAGTAAAGTGATAATTAACAAGGCAAAGCTAAAACTTTTAATTTGTGTCCAACTTATGTGGTCTATTAACTCCATCATTAATGCTAATGAACCGGTTACATTAATATCTAACTCAGGGTATATATTTTCTATCTGAAAGAAGTGGTCATTAATGTCTTTTCTAACATCATTGAAAAATTCGGTATATTCGTAGGAGCCTGCGTTACGAAGCTGAATACTGATATGACTTTGGGTGTAATCATCATTCACCAAAATACGCCTATCTTCTGAGTTGGCACTATCAAATAAATACAATAACTGCGCACTAAGTAAAGGGTCATCAGGGATGGTTTTAAATTCTTTACGCCCTTCATTCATGACCATATGTGTTTCTTTAACAAAGTCGGCTAGGGAGAAGGTTTTGACCACATATTCGCTGTACTGTCTTTCAATTTGTTTTTGCAATGAAGCCACAGCTTTTAGCACTCTAGGGTCTTTTAGGGCATTCTCCTTAGAGAAGCTCATCATAATTTCAAGGTTCTGCCCCCCCATCATATGGGTATCTACCAGTTCATAAGTCACACGGATAGTACTGCCTTCTTTGGTTAGTTCGGCAAAATTACTGTCCACTTTTACTTGGCTGGTGCCAAATAAAAACAATAAAAATATGCCTAAATAACTGGCTACTATCAATTTAGAGCGAGATCTCACCCAACTTGGAATATTATTTAATAGTGGAGCCAACCAATGTTTTTTATTTTTACTGTGACTATTAAACTGTTTTTCTGTAATGGGGTGCCAAATATCCAATAGCACAGGTAAAACAAACACCGTTAAAGAAAATGCCATCATCACACCAATGGCAGAAGTAATCGCAAATACAGAGATTTGCGGAATATCAGACACCGTCAATGCCAACATGCCACACATGGTCGTGACGGACGTTAGAAAAATAGGCACACCCGTTTTACGATATGCATAAGACATGGCATCAAAGTGATTCATGTTTTCATGGCGATTAGATATATAAGCACTGAGTACATGAACACAATCGGCAATGCCTACTGCAAAAATTAACATAAAAGTCAGCGTGACCATATTAGACAAAGTGACCCCTAACAAACTGGCTAAGCCTATGCTCCAAAAAGCACTAGCGATTACGACCAATATGGGCCAAATGACCGCACTTAAACTTCTAAATAAAAACCATAACAACAACATAACGATCAGCACCATAATGCCCATTAAGGTGCCAGCTTGACCCATTGAATGCATGGCAAATTCCATCATGGGAGCATTGCCAGTGTAATAAAATGAAAAGTGCTGGTATTTAGCTTGGCCAGTTATGGCACGCAGGTCCTCCATGAAAGACAGGTATTCATCCATTTGCATGGGCTGATAGACAATATCATTAGAAATCTGGTTTATGTCTGTCGTTAAGGCTCCTTCCACGATGAAATCATCTTCTAATAAAAAATCCACTTGGGGCGAGTTGTCCTGTTGTGCTTCAGGCTGAATAATTTGTGTACCAAAATCGGTCTTCAAACGAATTCCGCCAAAACGATAGTCCTTTGAGAAATAAGCCAACTTAAAACTGTCTTGTGAAAGGGCAATTTCACGCCGAGCTTCTCGCTCCTTAGATGTATTAGGAAAGTCATCACTGAGCAGTTTTCGAGATATGAGCGTGTCTCCCGTAGCTAATTGATAACGCGCATTGTAGAGGCTATCGATACGTTGAATACGGCTAAGCTGGCTTTGAGATGCTTTAGGTGAATGGGAATCAAGGGGGTTAGAGCGTGCTTGCTCTAACTCTGTTATGAGGGTTTTAAGGGTATTAATGGATGTCTCTGAGAATACGTCTTTATCATGAGCCTCGTATACAAGGTATACACCATCATCACTGCCAAAGGTTTTCCTAAAGCGATCTAAACTCACCTTTGCAGGGTCATCGCTTTGAAACCAACTTTCAAGAGACATATCCATCTGAAAGCGGGTCATCATCAAGTGGGTCATATAACCAGTTGAGCACAAAAACACCACTAACACCCAATACCGCCAAGGCAAAAGCCGAGCTGGCGCCTGTTCAAAAAAGCCGTTAAGAGCTGCTATTAGTCGTTGCACGTGTTTCTTCCTGAATCTACTTGGCCAATTCAAGTATAGCTCGCCAGATAATCAGCCGGAAGCCAAGCTGGGTACCAAGCTAACCCACCTTGATTTAAGTCTATTTCCGGTTATGGCCTGCTATTTATTGGCTATGCTAAAAGCATGTAAAGTAAAAATTGAGAGCCTACCTTGCTTACCCTGTCTACGCGCATCTGGATTAGCTTTGTCACAGTCTTAACAGCTGGCGTCATTTTATCTTATGTCATTAGTCTGTCAGGCAAGCAAGTGGGTGACACCACGCGTCATTTGGTCACTGTTCAACTGCCCAAACTGGCCCTAATAAAAAGCTTTAGAGCGTCATTAACCGAACATGAAAGACTGTTATATGAGTATTACAGCACCACAAACCGCCAAATAATTTGGCCAAAAGTCCTCAAACAAGAGCAAGAATTTCAAAAGTATCTAAGCAGCATCAGCGAAAGTTTTGCCGGTGATATTATGTACTTGCCTAGGCTTCAATCGGAAATCACCTCTATCAGTCATACCCTGGATAAAAATCTTGCCATGCAATCTGTAGATTGGGACCAGGCCCGCCTTGAATTAGCCAAACTCACAGAGACCGGGCAACAAGCAGAAAACATTCTGTTCATGCTCACCCAAAAAATTCAAAATGAAGCCCAACAAGGGGCAATAGACACTCAACTACAAATTGATAACATCATCCGTTTGGTGATTATTTTTACCGCCTTTATTATTTTAGCGGCCATGTTCGTGGGGTTTTATACACAGGCAAACATTCGCAAAACTGCTAAACGTCGCGCCTTGGCAAAGTTTCCAGAGCGAAACCCAAATCCTATTTTAAACCTAAATTGGCAAGGGGAAATTCTATTCAGTAACCCCGCTTATGAAGATTTGTTAATTAAAATTCAAGGGGGCAAGCCAAACCTTTCCCAGCTATTACCCAATGATTTCATTAATAAGTTGCGAAACTGGCAACGCGAACATAAAACCATCATCAATTTTGAAGATAAAATTGCTCAATATCATCTTCATTACAGTTTGTCATTATTGCCTGACTTAGAAAGCTGTCATGTTTACATAGAAGACATCACCGAGCGTAAAAAGGCCCAAGAGCAACTTAAATACCAAGCGTTTCATGACATTCACACCGGCTTGCCAAATCGTCGAAAATTTGAAAATACACTGAATGAAAAAATTGAATTTAATAGGCCCTTTTACACGTTATTTATTAGCATTGACCGATTTAAATTTATCACCTCCAGCCAAGGTTATGACATTGGTGACCGAATCATTGAGCATATGGGAAAAAGGCTGCAAACATTTTGCGGCAACCTACAAAAACATATTCAAACCTTTCGCCTTGAAGGTGAGATTTTTTGTATTTTACTGGATGAAAGTGAAGAGAATAATATCACTGATTTAATCGCGGCCATTCAAGGCTCCATGGATGCCCCCTTGAGTGTTGACAAACACAGGTATTATTTAAATCTCAGCATAGGCACCTGTCACTACCCACATGATGGCCAAACAGCTCGAAGCCTAATCACCAATGGAAATGCTGCTTTAAATTATGCCACTCGCGTGGGTGACAGCTGGCATACCTATAACCCAGATTTACATGCAGCGGAACAAAGCTGGCTCCCCATAGAGGAAGGCTTGCGTAACGCTTTAACTCACCACCAATTTCTTTTGCACTATCAAGCAAAGGTCGATGCCGGCAGCACAAAAGTTAAAGGTGCAGAGGCCCTGATTCGTTGGGTGGCAGAAGATGGTAAAATGATTAGCCCTGGTATGTTTATACCCGTGGCCGAACAAACAGGACTCATTATTAAAATAGGCCAATGGGTCATTGAGGAAGGCTTTAGTCAGGCCAAACGCTTTTTAGATAACAAGCAAGATATTCAATTGGCCATCAATATTTCAGCGCGCCAATTTCAACACCGACACTTCTTAACTCAATTACAAGAAACCTTAGAGAAAAGCCAAGCCGACCCCAGTAAAATTGAATTGGAAATCACTGAAAGCCTTATTATGGAAAATGCCGATCACAGCATTGAAATCATGAAGAAATTAAAAAATATGGGCTTTGCATTGGCCATTGATGATTTTGGTACCGGATATTCATCCTTAAGTTACTTAAAGCAATTTCCCATTGATACATTGAAAGTCGATCAAGCCTTTGTCCGACATTTAGAAAGTGATAATGATGACAAAAACATCGTGCGGGCCATTGTAGATTTAGCCAAGCACCTAGATTTAAAAACCATTGCCGAAGGCGTCGAAACCCAAGGGCAATATCATTTTCTAAAAGACATAGGCTGTGACTATATTCAAGGTTTTTTATTCAGCAAACCAGATTCCGTTGACAAGTTAATCAAACCCATCCGCTCCTTTTAGCACCAAAAAAACACATTCTATAAACACAAAAAAGACCCTTTCGGGCCTTTATAATCGACTTACAAATAATGAGTTCACTCTAATATTTTTTCATTTCAGCTTCAGCTCGACTCCAAACAGTAGAGCGACCCGCAAAAGCAAAACCAATATAGCCCCTTACATCTAGTTTAGCGCCATTTTCAATGACGGTAATTTTAGAGCTATAAACACTGCCGTTACCTGGATCTAGAATATTACCATCATCCCAAACCCCATCGTCTTCTGTGAGTCCCCAAATAAATTGCATTCCTAAAATAGGCTGATCTTTAAACTCTCCATCACAATCTTTGCATTTAGGGTTTTCTTCATCTGGCTCAATGAGTTTGATAACTTTACCTTTAAGTTCACCGTCATCAATCCAAATCTCAACCAAGCTATCAGCTTTACCGGTTTCATCATCAAAAGTAGTCCAAACCCCTTCTACCGAGTTGCTTTCGGCCCATACAGGGAAACCTACTAAACCCAACAACAGGCTTGAAACAAATAGAATTTTTTTCATTTCTCTCACTCTCTTTAAAAAACATAAATAGATTAAGCATTGAACTTTAGCATATTAAAATCATCGCTCAATGTGCTATGCGGCCCAGATATGCATTAACAAAGACTAATTGGATTATAAAAATTGGTAAGGAAATAAATAACGGTAAACTAGGGGGCCGGAAATTGAACGGGGAAGCGGCCCCCCTTTTCTATCTCATTTGTACACTTACTTAGCAGCCATTCGTATGGCGCCGTCTAGGCGAATCACCTCGCCATTTAAATAATCATTTTCTGCCATATGAACCACAAGCTTGCCAAACTCAGTTGGACTTCCCAAACGTTTTGGGTAATCAACACTGTTGCCAAGGGCTTCTACCACATTATCAGGAAGGCTCATGGCCAAGGGCGTTTTAAATAGGCCAGGAGCAATGGTGTTTACCCTAATGCCATAGCGAGCTAGCTCTCTTGCAATTGGCAAAGCCATTCCCACAATACCGGCCTTACTGGCTGCATAGGCTGGCTGACCAATTTGTCCATCAAAGGCAGCAACAGAGGCCACATTGATAATCACACCGCGAGAATTGTCTTCATTAAGCGGTTTCATGGTGGCCATTTTCGCGGCGGCCTTACTCAGTACATTGAAACTGCCAAATAGATTGATATCGACAATTTTTTTAAAATTTTCTAATGGCAATGGCGCGCCGTCGCGATGAATGACTTTCTCTGGAGGACCAATGCCTGCACAGTTTAAAACAATATGCAGTTCACCATATACGTTTAGACAGTGCTCAATACCCGCTTCAACCGACGCTTCATCCGTCACATTTACTTTAGCGTAAGTGGCATTCTCAGGCCCCAAAGCCTCAACAGCCTGTTGTGCTGCTTCTTCATTTAAATCAAAAATACAAACCTTAGCGCCTTTTATTACTAACTCTTCACAAGCACCTAGGCCTAACCCAGACGCACCACCGGTGATAATGGCAATTTTATTTTGAATATCCATTCTTGCTCCTTTATTTTTGTTATGACAATCAATTCATGCAGCTATCTGGACAGCATACTGCCACTGCTCACCGCAGACTATGCCATTTGTGTCCATTATGATTGATTTATTATTTTTTTGAGCAGCTAGCGCTATAGACAAGGTACTAAGAAGAAAAAATAGTACTAATTAAATCAGTTAGAGCACTTTTATCGATGGGCTTATTCAAATGGCCATTGGCCCCTGCGGCCTCACATTGGCGTTTGTGTTCATTATCTATATTTCCGCTCACCATATAAATGGGGCCATTAAACCCAGTGTCTCTTAATGCTTGAGTGGCCTGTAAACCTCCCATAATGGGCATTTCCATATCCATTAAAATTAAATCAAAGGCGTACTCTTTTGCTAACTCTAAAGCCTCTTCACCATGATTAGCAATAACAATTTCCAATCCATCATGGGCTTTAAATACAAATTGCCTCAGCACCTTTTGATTAACTAAATTGTCTTCCACTATTAACACTTTTCCGGCTCGCATTTTTTGTTTTAAAAAACGCTGCAAAACGGCGTACAAATTGTCCTGCTCGATGGGTTTAGCCACCACAGATGAAAAGCCCATGCTCATATATTCATCTTTTTGGTGCTTCATAATATTGGCAGTGAACGCAATAAGAGGTGTATTTGGCAATAATTTGGAAATGATTATCGAGGCTTCCTTGCCGCCCATTATGGGCATTTGAATGTCTAAAAAAACCAAGTCAAAAGCATGGCTTTTACACAACTCAACCGCTTGCTCTCCGTTTTCCACCAGTACGACATTCAAACCCACTTGTGCTAATAATCTCTCAATGAGCACTTGGTTTTCAGGGTTATCTTCAGCAACCAGTACTTGGCCTTTGTATTTTGGTATTAATTTATCCTGAGCGCAGCGTTTGTAAACTTGCGTTAATTCATCAAAGGCAGCTGGACTACTAATAAGGTGAGGCCCATTAATTTGCCCAATATTCACGCTTAGGGTAAAGCAACTGCCTTTACCTTTTTCACTTTTCAAAGTTAAGTCCCCCCCCATTAAATGGGCAAGGCTCTTAGAAATGGATAAACCAAGACCAGTTCCACCAAACAAGCGGGTCGTAGAACTGTCGGCCTGAATGAAGGCATCAAAGATTCGGCTTTTTTCGTATTCATCAAGTCCAATACCCGTATCAATCACATTAAATACAAGTTGCTCATCACGATAATACACTTCAATTTTCACCCACCCTTCTCTTGTGAATTTAATGGCGTTGTTGCTTAAATTAAACAGCACTTGCTTTAAACGAGTAGGATCCGTTTGAATCACATGAGGTATGGGGTATTGAATATCCAGTTTAAAGTTGAGTGATTTTTCTTTGCTATTTAAAATGGCGTAATCTTCTAAGTCACTTAATATAGACACTAACTCTACTTCTATGCTTTCCACATCAATGTTGCTGGATTCTATCTTTGAAATATCCAAAATATCGTTAATAACCGTTAGTAAATGTTTACCGCTGCGCATAATGGTATGTAAGAAATCACTTCTTTGTTTTTCGCCCAGAGTTTTATCTAATAATGCTTCGCTGTAACCCAATATCGCGGTCATGGGCGTTCTAATTTCATGGCTCATGTTCGCTAAAAATAAACTCTTCGCCTGTTCGCTTTGCTCCGCTTGTTGACGAGCCTTATGAGCATTGTGGTACATATTGACATTTTTAAGGGCGGTACCCACTTGCACTAAATATTCACCAATGCGTTTTAAATCTGCTTTATTCAGTTCAAAGGTGTGGTGATAATTAATAAATCCTACCCCTGCCACCACTTCGTTTTGTACATACACAGGAAAGTAAGCAATAGAACAACTGGGTTTAATAGCATAAAGCTGTTTATCTAATTCTGCCCCTTGTGAAACCCATTCGGGTGTCAGCTGGCTAATATTAATAATGCGGTTATCTTCAAGGCCACTGACAAAAATACTGGTTTTGTCTTTCAATGGGTCCATATTCAGTTCTTTAAAAGCATTTTCTTCGTAGTCACTAACCGCACTGCCGTAAGCGCCAATGATACTTAAACTGCTGCGATCCTCGTTATAGGCCACCACATATAAAGACTCAAAAGGATAAATTTTCTCAAAGGTATGCATCACGCCTTTCATCACCGTGTCTAAATCAAGGTTACTATTAACGGTAACCGCCAGCTCATTCATGAGCAGCAAGTCTTGCTGACGAGCGCTTAAACTTTGCTTATTACGCCTTAAACTACTGGTAATCTTAAACACCACCCAGCCTAAATTAGTGGTAAAAGCCACTAACCCAATCGCTGCAAACAACATAGCCGTACTGGAAATTTCGGCTCGATAGTCAAAACCTGTAAATATGCCTCCTGCAATTAACCCAAGCAGCTGACACACCAGCCCCTGACTAAAACCCCGAAATCCCCCCACTGAAAGATTGGTCATATTGGTGCTGCTAATAAAAAGCGCCATTAATAATGGGTTAAAGCCCCACAACCCTAAAGAGAAGGCGTACATGAAGGAATCAAAAAGAATAACCGGCATTTGCTTGTCTTGGGGGGAGAAAAAATAAGCGAGATGCGGATAAAGTAAAGTATGACTTGCAACGATGGCCCACTGCCAAAATCCAACCGTGTCATCTTCCCAAAAGATAGCTAGGTGCAAAGATAAAACCACCAAACAGGACGTGGTGCGCAATATGTAAGAATTACGAATATGGGGCGATTTTTTAATAAGGGGGCGAGCCTTGCCCATGCAGAGTCCTATTGACCAACGATATTTAGCATTTCTAAGTATAACAAAGGCTTAGCTTAGCAAAAGCGCTAATTAGAGTATTAAGGGCACCTCTATTAATTGCTTTCACCCTTTAACCATTTAATAGACGTAATACGTTTTCTTGATTTTGATTGGCCTGCGCCTGAACACCAATGATAACGCTGCTTTGTATATCCGCTTTGCTTTTTTCAGCAGTGGCTTTAGCAAAATCAGTATCGCTAATGCGGCTGTTGGTACTTTGGTTTTGTACATTTTTTAATTCTAAAAACTCTGCATTACTTTCCAAACGGCTTTGCGTGGCCCCCAAATCACTGCGCCGTTGTGATACTTGATTCAATGCCGAATCAATTGCATCTAAATCCAAATCGCCTCCCTCGGTGGTTAATCCTAATTCTGAAAATTGACTGGCCAAATCTTGCTGGTTTATTTCAATATTCTGCCCCGCATCAGCGCCTGATTGAATGCTTAACGACCCTTCTTCAAACACGGCCCTGTCATTAAACTGTGTATCTTTAAGGGTCGAGTTAATGGATTCAATTCGCTGATCTATTTCCGACTGCAAAGCTTGCTGGTCACTTTCATTTAAGGTGCCATTTTGCTGCTGCACATTTAATTCACGAATTCTTTGTAAGTCCTCACCAACGCTGGACAGTGCGCCATCCTCCACTTGAATACGAGAGATGCCATCGCCAGTGTTTTTAAGAGCAGCGGTTAACGATCGGCTTTGTGTATCTAATCCTGTACTGATCACTAAGCCTGCGGCATCATCCTTGGCACTGTTAATACGCTTAGCACTGCTAATACGTTCTGACTGAGTTTGTTGGGTTTGCTGGGCATTCTCTAATGCGCGAGACGATCCTAGGTTATTGGTGACATTCATACCCTCTCCAAAACAACATTATGACCATTATCGCCCAAGCATAACCTCATTAGATTCTTCATGATAAAGAATGAAATGGCGCTAAGCTTAAAGTTCTAATGCGATTTTTAAGCAGTATGCTTATTTATTGGCCAAATCACACATTTCGATCTCTGATTTGCTAGGTTAGGTCATTTACCTGAAAAATAATGACCACTATATTGCCGCCTACAAAATAAAGGAGCCATCATGAGCCAGTATCCGAATCTACTTGCCCCTCTCGACTTAGGGTTTACCACCCTAAAAAACCGCGTGTTAATGGGGTCCATGCATACTGGCCTTGAAGATCGCCCTTGGCATTTCAAACAACTGGCTGAGTATTTTGCAGAAAGAGCCCGAGGGGGCGTTGGCCTGATTGTGACTGGCGGCTTTGCTCCTAACCGCCGTGGTGAGTTACTGCCTCTTGGTTCTCGCTTAAGCAACACCCTACAAATTCCCATGCATAAAAAAGTGACCTCTGCGGTACATGACGCCGGCGGCAAAATATGCATGCAAATTCTCCATGCGGGCCGTTATGGTTATACCCCTTATAGCGTGGCCCCTTCTGCTATTAAATCTCCTATTACGCCGTTTAAACCCAAGGCGTTAAGCACTAAAGGCGTCTATAAAACCATTGGTCAATATGGACGTTGTGCCAAATTGGCGCAAAAATCAGGGTACGACGGCGTTGAAGTCATGGGCTCTGAGGGGTATTTCATTACCCAATTCTTAAATGAGCGCACCAATCAACGTGACGACGAATTTGGCCGCAGTTATGAAAACCGCATGCGCCTGCCTTTAGAGATTGTGCGCACTATCCGCAAAGAAGTGGGCGAGAACTTCATTATCATTTTCCGCTTATCCATGATTGATCTGGTGGAAGGCGGCTCCAGCATGGAGGAAGTGCTGATACTGGCCAAAGAACTTGAGAAAGCAGGGGTTACCATTTTAAATTCGGGCATCGGTTGGCATGAAGCCCGTGTGCCCACCATTGTCACATCTGTACCTAGAGGTGCCTTTGTAGACCCGTGCGCCAAAGTAAAAGAAGTGGTGAATATTCCTGTTATTGCCTCAAACCGTATCAATATGCCCGATACCGCCGAAGAGATTCTCGCCCATGGCAAAGCGGATATGGTGTCCATGGCTCGACCTTTCTTAGCCGACAGTGAATGGGTAAACAAAGCCGCACAAGGACGTACCGATGAAATTAATACTTGTATCGCCTGTAACCAAGCTTGTCTTGACCACACTTTCCAAGCCAAGCGTGCCAGCTGCTTAGTGAACCCAAGGGCATGTCACGAAACTGAGCTGCTTTACACTCCAACCCACAAAGCCAAAAAAATTGCCGTGGTAGGCGCTGGTCCTGCTGGTTTAGCATGCGCCACTGTGGCCGCTCAACGAGGCCACAGTGTAACCTTGTTTGAAGCCCGTGATGACATTGGTGGACAATTTACCTTTGCCAGTAAAATCCCTGGTAAGGAAGAATTTTCAGAAACCGTGCGCTATTACAAAAAAATGATAGAAGTGCACAACATTGAATTAAAACTTAATACCTGGGTGAAAGCACATGAGCTAAAAGAAGCCGGCTTTGACGAAATAGTGGTATCCACAGGTGTGGCCCCACGTGTACCTAATATGCCGGGCATTGACCACGAAAAAGTCGTGTCTTATCAAGATCTTTTAGGCAAAGAACTCACATTAGGTGGCTCTGTGGCCATCATGGGCGCTGGGGGCATTGGCTTTGATGTGGGTGAATACTTAAGTCATCAAGGGCCATCATTAAGCTTAAACAAAGAAGCTTGGTTTGATGAATGGGGCGTAGACATTGAAAACTCCACAAGTGGTGGCTTAAAACCCATGGAAATTGAAGCGTCACCTCGTAAACTTTTCTTATTACAACGTAAGACCACCTCTTTAGGCAAAGGCTTGAATAAAACATCGGGCTGGGTGCACAGAGCCGTGCTTAAAATGAAGCAAGTGGAAATGATTGGCGGGGTGGGTTACACCAAAATTGATGACCAAGGTCTGCACATAACCATCAGTAATAAAGATGGCGATGTATTAGAAGAGCGTATTCTAGAAGTGGATCATATCGTACTGTGCGCAGGGCAAATTAGCGTCAGCGAACTGTACAAAGATCTTCAAGGAAACTCAGAACATAACTTCGGTTTACACCTTGTGGGTGGGGCTGAATTTGCCGGTGAACTGGATGCCAAGCGTGCGATCAAGCTAGCCTCAGAGCTGGCTGCTTCCTTGTAAAACACCCCAGGCCACACCGGTAGCTAGGGTAAATAGCCCCTTTTTAGGGGCTGCTTACCCTCTACTATGGCATTTTTGCTGCTAGACTAAATGGATAGAGACCCACCAAGCAGGCTCTTGCCATTAACATTTATTACAAAACTGCTCTGATCACCCTGACCTCCCTCATCGCCCTATTACTGGCGGTTTACTGGGGCACGCGAGTACTGTTACTGGACAGTTTTGAAGCCCTAGAACAACAACAGATGAGTGCCGATTTAACCCGCTTAGATTCTGCTTTAAAAAGAGAACTTGATCAGCTTCAAATTATCGTGACCGATTGGGCCGAGTGGGATGATACTTATCAATATATGCACACCCCTACCATTAAGTATGAGCAATCAAACATTGTAGATTCTACTTTTAGCGATTTAGACATCTCAGCCATTATCTATTTAAGTAACGATGGAAAAGCTAAAAAGCAGTTTGGATTTGACTTAGAAAATCAGCAGGCCACTGAAATGTCTAGCGCGTCACTACGTATTCTTGAGCATTACCATCAATCAGTTTCAAATAGACTTTCTGGCATCGCGAAGCTTAATAACAGCCATTACCTTTTAAGCTCAAATAAAATAGTTAAAAGTGATGGCAGTGGTTCACCGCTTGGCTATCTGGCCATGCTCAAACGGTTTGATTTGAAAATTATTGAAAAACTATCGAATCAAACATTACTGTCCATTAAATATACCCCCTTTAAAGACAATCATGAGCAAGCCTTTAGGGACTATATGACGCTTATTAATGACCATCATTGGCTTAAGTACTCGGGAGAAAATCAGGTTATCGGCATCAGCGTATTAAAAGACTTATTAAATAAGCCCTTTGGCTATTTTAAAGTCACCTCAAAGCGCCAGGTATTTAATCAAGGTTTACACACATTGAAACATTTCACCTATTTGCTGGCTCTTGCTGGAGTATTTTTTGCTGCCATTGTTCTGTGGGTTTTACGATGGGTACTGTTAAAGCGCTTACTTAATTTAAGTAATAATTTAGCCGATATTGGTAATAATAGTTACAGTGGCAAATTAGTTGACGTGCAAGGAAATGATGAAATAACCCTTGTAGCTAAGGCTATTAATCAAATGCTGGCCGGCTTAGAGCGATTTTATTTACAACTGCAACATCACCAAGAGCACCAACGCATTCAAAATGAGCTACTCATTAATCTAGCCAAAGAGCCTTGTTTAATACAAGGTGATGTTACCTTAGCGGCCAGAAAAATTACGGAGTTTGTATTGCACGGTTGCTTGGTCAATCATGCCAGTGTTTGGCTGTTAAATGACTCAAAGGATGCTTACATTTGCATAGACAGCCTAATAAAAACAACACACACCCATCAAGGCGGAGCAAAACTAGATATTGAGGATGCATTTAGTCTTATCAAGGGGCTAAAACTCAATGGCGTTTTGGATATTAAAAATGGTAATCGCCTTGAAGGGGGTCAAGTACTCATGAAAATGATAAACCCTGATAAAAGACCCAATTCCCTTTACATTACAGCCATATATTTACAAGGTGCCTTGCACGGTTTTGTCATTGCCCAAAGCTTTCAATTAGATTCTCAATATAGACTCAATGACGAAACTTTTTTATTGTCCATTAGCGAGTTTCTTGAGCAAACCCTAATCGTTCAAGAACGAAATCGCTTAGAGGAAACTCTCAGACAGCAAGTTTGCCACGATCATTTAACCTCCCTTGCCAATCGCCACTACTTTTATGAGCTATTAAATGGGGCCATTGAATCTTCAAAAAACAACCAAATTGAAATGGCCATTTTGTTTATTGACCTAGATGATTTCAAACCTGTTAATGACACCTATGGCCACAATACAGGAGATGAATTACTTAAAATGTGCGCCAAACGTATGAGTAATTTACTACCTGAAAACGGTACTGTGGCGCGTCTTGGGGGGGATGAATTTATTGTGCTACTTAACCCACTTATTAGCCTGCAAAACAGTCAATTATTAGCACAGAAGTTCGTTCAAGCTTTAAGCGAAATCTTTTCATTACAAGGCAAGAGTATTTCCATTAGTTGCAGCATTGGTATTTCCTATTTCCCCCAACACAGTACCGACCCAGATGAACTCATCACCTTTGCTGACCGAGCCATGTACCAAGCAAAACAACAGGGGCGCAATAACTACGTGGTTTATACGCCACCAGCCTAAAAATCAAAAAGTGACATTGATAGTCGTACGGTAATTCCACCGTAAATGAATAGAGTTCAAAGCAGGCATTTCAGATATATTAAACTCAGTTGACCATTTACTTCCCAAATATAAGTAAATGGTCAACTTTCAACGTAAGGACTAAGGGTTTGATTCACCAACACTGGGAGTGAGGGTCTGAAAATCGCCCGTTCCATTAGGGCTGCGGCCAAAACTCATGTCACTTATCTGTTGGCCAAAGGTCACCATATTAATGATCGACAGTTGCGAATTAGAAAGCAGTAAATCTTCCCCACTTGATGATAATTTAAAGCTCACATGGTTTTCACCCTGCTCTGTATCTTCATCAAGCCAAAGTGTTAGGTATTCACCCGCACCGAGGGTGGTCTCAGGAAACGCCCACTTACTTAAATTGCTAGAGTCATCGGAAAGATAATAGCCAAGTAAGTTAATGGCTTCGCTGGAATTATTATAAATTTCAACCCAGTCATCGAATTCACCACTTTCGTCGCTCGCAGTACTATTATTGGATGCCATAAATTCATTGATAACCAGATCAGTTTGATCCACTACCTCTAACGCAACACGGTAAATAAATACATCATGTTCAGCTCCAACCGGTAAGAAACTCACGCTACCATAATTTTGAGCATCATCATTAGCAACGGCCTCAATGTAATAACGTACATAGGTACCCGATGCTTGCGCGGGGATACTATTGGCAAAAACACCATCGTTGGCTGCGCCATCATCGTGGGCACCGTCGTCAAATAATTCAACTTTTGTGAACGTTCCCATCACACCTATACCGTAATAAGCATAAACAGCTTTAACACCCTCGGAATGCTCCACTAAAGCATTGATCGTTGGAGACTGGCCTGATGAAGGGTTTTCTACAACCTCACCATTTACTTTATGAGAAACATCGCTAATGCTGGGCCCTTGTAATGAAACTTCTTCATGGTTCACCAATAAAGCATAACGGCTAGCAACAAAGTCTTTAACGGTCTCAATGGCATCATCAAAACCAGCATAACTTATTCCATCATGCGGGTGCGGATCCGCTGCCACACCATCCTCAATGAGGCTTTTGTAATTATCCAATATGGGATCACTTAGGCTTGGGTCAAAAGACTCGCTTAAAATAGTTCTAAAGTGCGCTAAATAACGCTGGTGTAATTCTGGAATATTCAGCAGTTTATGGGCAACCGGAAATATATCTTCATCAATTCGGTAAAATACATCATAGGCATTATTGGCATTCATGACAGAGTTACCATCACTTTCAACCGGCACCAGTTTCCCTGTGGCTATATCATAATAAACATAATAATCCATGGCCCCTTTGCTAATGTACCCATCGTCATCACCAAAAATAATTTCATGGGCAATTAACCAAAGTGCTCCGTCAACATCAAAGGTGGTACTCACTTCTTCAATGTTTTCAGCCGTAATGCTATCCAGTGCTTGGGTCGCCACGACAAGGTAATCATAAGGCGTATCTGAGGTACTTGACTTTAATTCATATGCGGTTTCATAATCATTTGAGTCATCTCCGAGATAATTCAAAGCCGTAGTACCATCATTAAAATTCATCCCCCCTGCAGCTCCGCCTTGTCCTGCGCTATTAGTAGGGCGAGTCGCATCCCCATCATCAGAACTGCTCACCGATGAAGATGCACGCCAATTGCTCCCTTCGTCACTTAAGTACCATTGCTTTAAGTGATCTTTATTTAATTGCTGAATATTAGGATAAATCCCCCAAAACTCATCATTAACATAAACATTAATGAAATTACCATTAGCGACGGGCATATGTTTACGGCTTTGATTCACATAAAAGACTTCGCGCATGTAAGTGGCATCGTCTGCTGAATTATTAAAGTTCAGTGTGTTATAGCCATCGATATCTTGCCCATCTATTAGGTAATCTAATTTGACGCCAAATGATTTTCGCTCATCTGTATTTCTGTAAGAAGTATTGCCTTTAAATTGTATCCCCACACTTTCAAATATTTCATCATCGTAAGTAACCGTTGCTAAAATATACTCGTCAGCATCGGTGGCGGTTTCTACTTCACTAAACCAATCGTCCGATTCAAAATAAATATAAAAATTTTGTACACTGGACATTTCATAGAAATCATCTGGAATAACTTTCCCTCGTAACAATTGCTTTCCGTCATCACTCAATTGAATATAATCAGGTAGATCAGACATATTAACGTCAATATCACTCAACTCACTACTATTTGCTTCTTCAGATACCGTATCATCACTACTTGAACTACCTCCCACACACGCAGTGAGACTTAGTGCGCAGCATATTGATAACACCATTGGTAATGGGCGCCATCGAATTAACTGATTTACCAACATCCTATTTTGAAAATTCAAATCAGAATAAACACTTTTTATATTTTTTATCATTATCTAGAAGCCTCACTCGATATAAGAGCGGTTAACTGAATATTGGATTTTAGTCAGTTCGATTCTAGCCCTTAGTTATTTGGGAATTGTGTAAACAATGAGGATAAATCGCCGAATAAATTAAATTTGTGAACAAGTAGTATTTGTTTTTAGGTTTTTAGGTTTTTAGGTTTTTAGGTTTTTAAAAAAATTAAAGTAATTCTTATATTGCAGGTACACTTTAAAATAAGTGAACAATGAGGGTAAACATTTAGCCTGCCCCTATTGAAGCAACCTTCGCCATGTCAGGGGAATATTCATTATCAAGTCAGAGAGCAAAACAGTCTCCTGCTAAAATATCGATTATTAAGGTGCCGGGCATCCTTGCCATATGTCTACTTGCCACTGCTGCTCACTTTTGCTTTAAAAACTGCATACTTAGAGCATTTACGTATGAGTCAAAACAAGTCTGACCATTGACAGTACCAACCTACCTGACATAAGGTAGGTTGCATGAACTCAATTAATGACACTCGCAGCCAGATACTCGATACCGCCCAAGACATACTGCAACGCCAGTCCATAAGTGGCGTCAGCTTCCAGGACTTAGCGGATCGCATAGGCATTAAAAAAGGCAGCATGTATTACCACTTTAAGAGCAAAGACGATTTGTCTATTGCCATCTTAGAGCGGGCCAGTGAGGACATGTCTCAGGCTTTACAGAGAGGCCACAGCAAAACTGCCAGTGCGCAACTCCATTATTTTATTGGAATATTTAGGTCATTCATGGGGCAATGCGAAAAAATATGCCCAGGAGGCGCCTTCGCAGGGGTATGGGACAAGCTTAATGAACCAGTACAGCGTGAGGTAGGCAAGCTCATTAATCTTCAACTTAAAGGGGTTCAGCACATCATTAACACAGGCCTTGAAAGTGGCGAGTTTGATAGTCACGGACAAACCTCTGAAGCTTTAGCGCAGTGGGTCATAGACAATATCCAAGGGGCCCTGCTCACCAGTCGCATCACAAAAAATCCTCATTCATTTGAAGGCAGCATGAAGGTTTTAACTGAGTACCTACTTAAACATTAATGGGTAAAAATTTTACCCAACAAACCTACCTTACGTCAGGTAGCTCAATACAGGAGAGCATGATGAATTTTCCATTGGCCGCATTTCGTTTGGGTAATCAACTAGGCAGCATATTTACCCCTGAGCGTACTGTTAAAAAAGCCGGTACATTATTTCTAACCCCTAAGCGCTACGACATTAAAAACTGGGAAGTTCAGGCCGAAAAAAATGGCCAGCGTTTTAATATTAACGAAAACATCAGTGCCATTCGCTGGCGCAGCCACCAGCAAGATGAAAAGACCAACCCAAAACAAATATTATTAGTGCACGGCTGGGAAAGCCGTGCCACACAAATGTACGGGGTGGCTCAGCAACTTTTAACCACTGGGTTCGATGTGGTCGCCATCGATATGCCTGCCCACGGTCACTCTAATGGGCATACCTCTAACCCCCATATGTTTGCGCAAACCATTCAATTGGCTCAGCAACAGCTAGGAGAATTTGAAGCCATCGTAGGGCATTCCATGGGAGCCGGTGCCACCGCCATTGCGGTTGGGCGAGGCGTGAGTACAAAAAAGATGGTGCTGATTTCAGGCCCCTCTTCCATCGAGAACGTATTAAGGCGCTTTGCCGGTTTCATTGGTTTAAATAAAAATGGGGCTAATAAATTTGTGACCTTCATTTCAAAGTTTGTGGGCTCAACCCCACAAGAGCTAGACACTCAGATATTGCTTAAAGATTCCACCATTCCGACACTAATCATTCATGACGAACAAGATGTAGAAGTGCCCGCCAGTGAATCCAAACGATTGGCATCGGTTTTAAAAAATGGGCAATTATTTTTAACCAACAACCTTGGTCATAGAAAGATTTTAAAGTCAGCTGAGATTTTGCAAAGAATCGTGTCGTTTATTAAATAAAAAGAGGTGAAGTAAGGCGAGGTTTCGCCTTACTTTTAAAACACTAAAATCAGCTTATAAAACAATAGCAACTATTAGCTTATAGCGCTTCTTGGTCTTGCAGTAATTGGTAAATCGATTGTGCCAATTTTTCATAACCCAACTTATTAAAATGAACACTATCAGACTTATATTCTGGACTGCGCAGTAAAGAGGCAATTAATTTTCCTTCAAATACCAATTCATATTGTTCTGCTAACTCAGGAAATATTTTCGCGCTGTTTGAAAATAATTTCTTTTCTGGTACGCCAATTAACAGCACCTGAACACCTTGGGACTGAGCCATCTCAATCATGCTAGCTAAGTTTTGTTTCGTTTGGCTCAAGTTCTGATTGCGTAAAATATCATTACCACCTTCAAGCAGTATCATTAAATGAGGCTCATTTTCCTCTAAAACACTGGCTAAACGAGCCAGCCCTTGTTTGGTGGTTTCTCCTGATATACCTGCATTAATTACTTCGCGACTGGATAAGTCTGCCAATACGCTGGGGTAGCTTTGTTCTTCCTCCACGCCTTTTCCATAGGTGAGACTATCACCATAGGCCAAAATGGTAGCGTTGTGGGGAATAGCGGTTAATTTAGCATCACCGCAAGCCTGCATCATCAAACCACAAAAAATAATGGCTATTAATTTTAAATAATTGTTAATCAAAATGGTTGCTCGTTATCAATTTAAAAGCCAATACTAACTGTTTTTTTAAATCCCTTAAATAAAGCTAACTACCCCACATGCATTTCAATATTTTTATAAGGTGAATGGCCTGGCTCTGCGCATCATCCAATGCATTATGAGCCACTCCCACATGTTCAAAGGCGACATTAGGGTAAAACGATTTTAGCGTTCGATAACATCGGTTTGCACTGTAATGCCAGGGGCGTTCAATAGCAGATTTTTCATAAGCATTGGCTAAAATCACATTGTCAAAGGTAGCGCCGTTTCCCCAAATTAAGGCATCTTCACCCACCCATTTCGAAAAATCTAACAATGCATTACGCAACGGGACGCCTTCAGCTGTTATGGCTTGCCGGGCTTTATCTTCTTGCTTAAGCCACCATAGAATCGCATCGCTGCTCATGCTTAACCCGCAATCTAAGCTTGATTGTAAATCCACCACTTTATAAAAGCTGTCTTTCACTGAGGTATCAAAGCGTACCGCGCCAATGGCAATGATGGCAGCGTCAGAACCTGTTCCCATGGTTTCTAAATCAAGCATGATATTATTGCTGTCAGCCAATTGCTGCATTTTTAACTCCCTTTCAATACTTGTTAATTTTAGTGTGTAATGGGTTATTGGCTAATGAATAAACGTCATTAAAGTGAGTTCATTGAAAACAAAAAAGCTTCAGCGTTTAACGGCTGAAGCTTTTTAAATTGCACCTTTGTGCTCTAATCACTCAGGGCGATAGAGGCATCATTTATACTAGCTCATTTACTCGGCTGTTTAATGCCATAAAAAAGGCTATACAACACAGGTACAGCAATCATGGTGAGTACTGTAGCAAACGCTAAGCCTCCCATGATGGTCACGGCCATATCAGCAAAAAAAGCATCAAACAATAATGGGCACATGCCCAGTATTGTGGTAATCGCAGCCAATGCCACTGGGCGTAAACGACTTAAGCTGGCCTCTACCACTGCTTTAGGGGGCTCTAACCCGTCCTCAATTTGTATGTCAATTTCTTCTAACAATACAATGGCATTTTTAATCAGCATGCCAAACAAACTTAAGAACCCCAGTAACGACATGAAGCCAAAAGGTAAGTCGGCAATCAATAAACCTGCCACCACACCGCACACCGCCATGGGCACGATTAACCAAATAATTAATGGCTCCTTCACACGGCCAAATAAGAAAATGGTTATTAAAATCATCACCAAGAACCCTAATGGTAAACCACCACCCAAAGACTCCTGCGCTTTACGAGCACTTTCAAATTCACCACCCCATTCTAGGCTATAACCTTCGGGTAACTTAATGGCTTCTATTTGAGGTTTTAAGCGCTTTAATGCTTGCCCGGCTGTTTCGTTTAAACCGGGTTCAGCCATAACGGTAATAGTACGAAGCCGATCACGTCGATGAATTAAGACCCCTTCTGACACCACATTTAAGTTGGCGCTAATTTGACGAAGCGGCACATAACTGCGCTGATAGGGGCTCCAGACCAAGGCGTCATTTAACTTTTGCATATCATCCACCTGATTGGTGGTATCTGCTTTTGCAATGATATCGTAGCTAAAGTCACCGTCTCGTAATTTGCCTAATTTTAAACCATTACTGGCAAACTGAATGGCGTCGGAGAAATCAGCACGGGTAATACCCGCAATGCCTGCGTTGTAGTCATCGTATTCAGGAATCAATACCAATTCTTTTTCACGCCAGTTATGACGAACATCAATCACCTGGCCATCTAATTTAAGAATATTTTCAGCCTGAGTGCCTAACTCACGAATAATGGCTTTATCAGGGCCCGAAAAACGTGCCTCTAATTTCGCACCACTGCCAGGACCAAATACAATGCGCTCCATATAAATTTGCGCATCTGGGTCAAGTGCCGTGAGCTCTTCATTAAGCTGGGCAATTAAACCAGGAATTTGATCACGGCTATGGGTACGTATCACTAACTCCCCATAACTTTCATTAGACTGCTGGGGGTTATAAGTCAGGGTATATCGCTCTCCCCCTTTGCCTACAAACGTGGTCAGTGACGCCACTTCTTCGTGCTTCATGGCTAAGGCTTCAGCCTTTTTCAAAAACTCGGTCGTCACCCGAATGTCTCGCGTTTGTGGCCCCCAATAATGCACATAAAACATGGGCGTATTTGATGGTGGGAAAAAACCTTGCTTCACAAAACCAAAAGAGAAGTAGCTCAATAAAGTAATGCCCACCAATAACAATACCGTTTTACCTGGGCTTCTTAATGCCTTCATCAATACACTTTGATAACGAGTATGGAACACACTATTAAAGTCTGCGGCCTCACTGGTAGCGCCTACCTTGAAAAAGTACGAACCAAATAAAGGCGCAACGGTTACGGCCAACACCCAACTTAAAAATAAGGAAATGGCAATTACCGCAAATAAAGAGAATAGAAATTCACCGGTACTGTCATTAGATAAACCAATGCCCGAAAACGCGGCGATGCCTATTAACGTAGCACCCAATAACGGCCACTGAGTTTGCTTCACCACATGGCTAGAAGCTTCCAGCGCACTGATGCCTTTTTGCATGCGCAGCATCATGCCCTCGGCCACTACGATGGCATTATCTACCAGCATCCCCATGGCAATCACTAACGCACCTAAAGAGATTCGTTGCAGGTTCAAACCATAAAGCCACATGACCAAAATAGTGCCCAGCACCGTTAGCAGTAATACTCCTCCAACTACCACACCGGCGCGCCAACCCATGAAAATACATAGAGTGGCAATGACTACCGCTACCGACATGACCAAGTTTAAAATAAAACCACTTACCGATTCATCAACCACTTGAGCTTGATCGTAAATAGGCGCCAGTGAAATACCGGCAGGTAATTCATGTAATATTTTCTCAATACGTGCTCTTACCGCTTTACCCACTTCCACCACATTGGCTTCTTTGTTGGCGGCAATGGCTAAGGTAATGGCTGGCTGACCATTATGACGCACTAAAAACTGCGGAATATCCACAACGTCTAGCGATACGTCGGCAATATCGGTAATTCGAATTTGCGAGGTGGCACCTGGAATACCAATGGTAATGCTATCAATGGCGTCAATTTTAGATCCGGCACTTTCCACTGGAATTCGAATGCGCTGCCCATCCATAATGAGTCGGCCGCTGCTATAGGGGCGCAAACTAAAATTTAGAGCTTGCTTAACGTCTGGCAGGGATAAACCTAAATTGGCTAATTGGCTGGTATTAATGGTGGCGGTAATTTGTTCTTTTAAAACCCCCTTCACCGACACTTTAGAAACATTGGGCACCGTTAATAAGTCACGGCGAATAATTCGAGAAAACTCTCGTAACTGATAAGGGGTGAAGTCCGGTGCGGTGAGCGCATAATACAAACCGTACACATCGCCAAAGTCATCAAATACCTGAATGGGTCTTACCCCGGTGGGCAAACTGTTTTGTGCATCGCTCATACGCTTGCGAAGTTCATCCCAAATTTGTGGTAATTCGGTGCCATCGTATTTAGATTTCATTTCCACCGAAATTTCAGACAAACCCGGTTTAGAGATGGAAGTAACTCGCAGCACTTGCGGCATTTGCTGCATGGCGGTTTCTAAAGGTTCTGTCACCTCTCGTTCCACTTGTTCAGCACTGGCTCCGGGAAAGGCTGTCACTACCTGAGACTGCTTAATGGTAAAAGCGGGATCCTCTAGACGGCCTATATCCCCCAAGCCTATCAAACCACCAATAAAACAAATTATAATCAGTAGCCAGGTGTTAACCGGGGTGTTTATCGACGCTTTTGCAATATCCATGTTCGCCCCTTTTATTGCATTACATAAGGGCGCACAAGCATCCCTTCTTGCATTTTAGAAGCACCCGCTGCCACCACTTTTTGGCCGTCTTCAAGACCAGACAAAATAGCGATCCAGCCATTTGCCATGGGACCGACGGTCACCATTTGTTTGTGAACCGTTTGCGATTGCGGATTATATAGCCAAACATATAGGCTGTTATCGCTGTGTGTGACCACTGAATTAATTGGCACCCCCACCACACTCATGGTGCCTTGGTTGTCACCTTTTATGGTCACCGTGGCGCGAATGCCTGGGGTAATATCGGCCCCTTTTGGTAAATCCATGGCGTAAACAATTTGATAGGTTTGAGTCACTGGGTCAGGCTCGGTACTGTGTTCCACATATTGGATGGGGTAGCTGTTATCTATTGAGCCACCCATTTGAACACTGGCATTATTCACTTGCTTACGTCGATAATTACTTACCAAGCGCTCAGACACATCAAATTCAAAGTGTATGCGCGAGAAATCCTGTAAATGCGCCACTGGAGTACCAGCCTGAATGTAATCTTCATTTTCAATTAAACGCTTTGCCACCAAGGCATTAAATGGCGCTCTTAATCGGCTGTAGTTTAAATTTGATTTAGCATTTTCCAATTCAAGGGTGGCTAATTCGAAAGCCACCAATGCATTATCAACCGATTTCTCTGAGCCAATGCCTTTAGTGGCAATGGCTCTCACTCGCTTTAATTCTAATTTAGATTGCTTCAAACGAACTTCGGCAATAGAAACTGCACGTTTAAAGGGTTCTTGATCAAGCTGCGCTAATAAATCCCCTTTTTTAACATAACGACCCTCAGGAAGGTTTACTTTCTGAAGGCGCCCGCCCACTCGAAAAGATAAATTAACGGTACTTTTAGGTGCCACCTTGGCAGGAAAGGTATAGACCTGCTCTCCTGATTTAGACTTCACATCCGCCAACTGCACCACAGTGGCCTTAATACTATTTAGCTCTTCGCCGCCGTTACCACAGCCTTGCAAACTAATGACTGCCAACGCAGTCAACATCAACCCCCAAATTCGCATACACACTCTCCTAAACCCATCCATTTATTAACAATAGCCTACTTAAAAAACTGACCACTCTA